>NZ_JBKEAA010000001.1:0-30333 GCF_047971665.1 Castellaniella sp.
ATGGACCTGGTGGCGGGTGTGGGCAAGGTGGTGGTGCTGATGGAACACGTCGCCCGCGCCAAGGACGGCACGGAGTCCCTGAAGCTGTTGCCCGAGTGCACGCTGCCGCTGACCGGGGTGGGGGTGGTGAATCTGATCATCACCGACCTGGGCGTGATGGAAGTCACCGACGACGGCTTGCGGCTGACCGAGCTGGCACCGGGCGTGACGGTCGACGAAATCCGCGCCAAGACCTCCGCCAGACTGGACGTGTCCGCCGTCGCCTGAAGGAACCCGCCGTGACCCAGCAGCATCCCCTGGCGACGCCCGCCGATCGCATCGTCGCCCTGGGCGGGCGGCTGGCGCAAGGCGGTTTGCAAGCCTGCCTGGTGCCGACGGCCGATCCGCACCTGTCGGAATATCTGCCCGAGCACTGGGCCGCACGCGCCTGGCTGTCAGGTTTCGACGGCTCGGCGGGCAGCCTGCTGGTCACGGCGGATTTTGCCGGCCTGTGGACCGACAGCCGTTACTGGGTTCAGGCCGAGGCCCAGTTGCGGGGATCGGGCATCACCCTGATGCGGGCCGGCGCGCCCGATGTGCCGGATGCGCTGGACTGGGTTCTCGCGCATCTGGCGCCCGGGGCCCGGGTCGCGGTCGACGGACGGGTTCTGGATCTGGCGGCGGCCCAGCGCTGGCGTGCGGGTCTGGATGCCGCTGGCATGAATCTGGTGCTGGATCAGGACCCGGTTGGCGATGTCTGGGCCGATCGGCCGGCTTTGCCCGGTGCGGTGGTTTTCGAGCACTTGCCGCCGTATGCGTGCCGTGCGCGGGCTGACAATCTGGCGGCCGTGCGGGCCGCCATGCATGAACACGGCGCTGCCTGGCATCTGTTGTCTTCGTTGGACGATATTGCCTGGCTCTTGAATCTGCGTGGCGCCGACGTGGATTACAACCCGGTTTTCCTGGCGCACGCGCTGCTCGACGCGGATCGCGTGCGGCTGTATGTCGCCCCTGGCAAGATCGATCACGAATTGGCCGCGCGGCTGGCGGCCGATGGCGTGGAATTGCGCGATTACCCGGCGTTGGCGACCGATCTGGCCGCCTTGCCGGCTGATGCCGCGCTGCTGGTGGATCCGGCGCGGGTGACGGCGGGCACCCTGTCGGCAGCACCCGAAGCGCAGCGGATCGAGGTGTTGAATCCGTCCCAGTTGCTGAAATCTGTCAAGAATGCCGATGAAACCGATCACATCCGCCAGTCCATGGTCCAGGACGGCGCGGCGCTGTGCGAGTTTTTCGCCTGGTTCGAGGCGGCGCTTGCGGCGGGCGAACGGATCACGGAAATCGATGTCGACATCCGGCTGTCGGCGATGCGCGCCCGACGTCCGGGTTTTGTCAGCCTGAGCTTCGCCACCATTGCCGGTTTCAATGCCAATGGCGCCATGCCGCACTACCGCGCCACGGCGTCATCCCACGCGGAAATCCGGGGCGATGGTCTGCTGCTGATCGATTCCGGCGGGCAGTATCTGGGGGGCACCACCGACATTACCCGGGTCGTGCCCGTCGGCACGCCCACGACCGAACAGTGCGCCGACTACACGACGGTGTTGCAGGCCCATATCGCCCTGGCCCGGGCGCGTTTCCCGGAGGACACGCCGTCCTCCGTGCTGGACACGCTGGCGCGCATGCCGCTGTGGCGCCGGGGGCTGGACTACGGTCATGGCACGGGGCATGGCGTGGGCTATTTCCTGAATGTCCATGAAGGCCCTCAGTCGATTTCCGTGCGAGGGCATGCCCGGCCGCACCAGGGGATGAAGGCCGGCATGCTGACTTCCAATGAACCTGGCCTGTACCGTGACGGGCAATGGGGGATCCGCATCGAGAATCTGGTGTTGGCCGTGCCGGCCGAACGGACCGATTTTGGCGTTTTCCTGGAATTCGAGACGGTCACCCTGTGCCCCATCGATACGCGTTGCATCCTGCGCGAGCGCTTGTCCGCCGATGAGATCGCGTGGCTGGACGCCTACCATGTCCGGGTGCGCGAACGTCTGCTGCCGCTGGTGGACGGCGCGGCGCGGGACTGGTTGTTGGCGCGCACCGAGGCGGTTCAGGCAATCTCGGATCGGTGAATACGTTGCCCGAGCTGGCTTCGACCTCAGTACCGTCTACGATGCGCTTATTCATGATTCTGTTCCTCTGAGATCAGGGCAGCGACCTTCAGGCGCTGCGATGAGTAACTGCGCCAGGTAACGTCTGAACCACGCGATGCTGCGGCGCCAGGCCAGTTCGGCCGCATCCTTGTCGTAGCGCGGGGTCGAATCATTGTGAAAGCCGTGATTCACGCCTGGATAGAGGTGCGCCTCGTAGGTCTTGCCATGGACTTTCAGGGCGGCTTCGTAGGCTGGCCAGCCGGCATTCACACGGGCATCCAGTCCGGCATAGTGCAGCAGCAGGGGCGCCTGGATCCGGGGGACATCCTCGGGGCGTGGCTGCATGCCGTAGAACGGCACGGCGGCCGCCAGCTCAGGGTAGGCGACGGCGGCCGCGTTGGCCACCCCGCCGCCGTAACAAAAGCCGATGATGCCGACCTTGCCCGTCGAGCCGGCCAGGGTCGGCAGGAATTCGAGAGCGGCGAAGAAATCGTTCATCAGCTTTGCCGGATCGACCTGCCGTTGCAGTTCGCGTCCCTCGTCGTCGTTGCCCGGATAGCCGCCCCTGGAACTCAGGCCGTCGGGCGCCAGCGCCATGAAACCGGCTTTGGCCAGACGCCGCGCGACGTCCTCGATGTAGGGGTTCAGACCCCGGTTCTCATGAACGACCACGACGCCGGGGACATGGGCTGTCGCCCTGGCGGGCCGCACCAGGTAGGCGCGGACCGGGCCGTTGCCCCGGGGAGAGGGGTAGGTGAGGTATTCGGCGAAAATGTCCGGATCGTTGAAAGAGACCTGTTCGGCCAGTGCGTAATCGGGGGAAAGGGCGGCCAGCAGGCCGGCGGCGCTCAGGCCGGCGACGGCGAAGCGGGATGCCCGGTTGAGAAATTCGCGCCGGTCGATGATCCCGTGCGCGTAAAAGTCATAGAGTTCGAGCAGTTCCGGTGCGAAGTCCTTGGCGGTCAATCGGGTCATGGTGTCCTCCCGGGATTCCATGATGGGGATCGAACCATGGTAGGCGAGTCAGACGGCGTGGTAAAGCGCGCCGGAGCGGTTCCTGTGCGGCAAAAAGGCCTCCCGATCGCCAGGATTGCATGGTTATAATCTCAATTTCCCGCTGCGCCCGTTCACACCGGGCACCTATCCGAAATGACCAAATACGTATTCGTCACGGGGGGAGTGGTCTCTTCCCTGGGCAAGGGCATTGCCGCGGCCTCCCTGGCCGCGATTCTGGAATCCCGCGGGCTGCGGGTCACGATGCTGAAGCTGGATCCCTACATCAATGTGGATCCCGGCACCATGAGCCCCTTTCAGCATGGTGAGGTCTTCGTCACCGAGGATGGGGCAGAAACCGATCTGGATCTGGGACACTACGAACGCTTCGTGTCGGCCCGGATGCGCAAGGTCAACAATTTCACGACCGGCCAGATCTACGAATCGGTGCTGCGCAAGGAGCGCCGGGGCGACTACCTGGGCAAGACCGTCCAGGTCATTCCGCATATCACCAACGAGATCCAGGATTTCATCGCGCGGGGCGCCAAGGCGGCCTTCGACGGGCAGGCCGATGTGGCCATCGTCGAGATCGGCGGCACGGTCGGCGACATCGAATCGCTGCCCTTCCTGGAGGCCGCGCGTCAGATGAGCCTGCGCCTGGGACGCAATCAGTGCGCCTTCGTGCATCTGACGCTGGTGCCTTTCATTGCCTCGGCCGGTGAGCTCAAGACCAAGCCGACGCAGCACTCGGTGCAAAAACTGCGCGAAATCGGCATCTACCCCAATGCGCTGCTGTGCCGCGCCGATCGCCCGGTGCCCGATGACGAGCGCGCCAAGATCTCGATGTTCTCCAATGTCCCTCTGGATGCCGTGATCTCGGTCTGGGACGCGGACTCCATCTACAAGATTCCCGCCATGCTGCATCGGCAGGGGCTCGACAGCCTCGTCTGCGATGCGTTGGCCCTGACGCCGCCGCCGGCGGATCTGACGGTCTGGGACCGCCTGGTGCATGATCTCGAAAACCCCAGCGAATCCGTCACCATCGGCATGGTGGGCAAATACGTCGACCTGACCGAATCCTACAAGTCATTGTCCGAGGCTCTGGTTCATGCGGGCATCCATACGCATGCCCGGGTGCATATCGAATACCTGGACTCCGAGGAAATCGAGAGCCGGGGCACAGCCTGCCTGGCCGGCCTGGATGCCATTCTGGTGCCGGGAGGGTTCGGCAAGCGCGGCACCGAAGGCAAGATCAAGGCTATCTGCTATGCGCGCGAACATGGCATTCCCTATCTGGGCATCTGCCTGGGCATGCAACTGGCCGTGGTGGAATTCGCCCGCCATGTCGCGGGCCTGGGCGGGGCCAACAGCACGGAATTCGATCCTTCGGCGGCGCATCCCGTGGTGGCGCTGATCACGGAATGGCAGGATCGCGAAGGCAAGGTCGAAAAGCGCGATGCCTCGTCCGACCTGGGCGGGACGATGCGCAAGGGCGCACAGCGCTGCCCCGTCAAGCAGGGGACCCGCGCCTACGAGATCTATGGCGCGCAGGTCAACGAGCGTCATCGCCACCGCTATGAGGTCAACAATGTCTACGTCCATCGCCTGGAGGAGGCCGGTCTGGTGATCAGTGCCCGCACGCCGACGGAAAACCTGCCTGAAATTATGGAGATTCCCTCGCATCCGTGGTTCATGGGGGTGCAGTTCCACCCGGAATTCACCTCGACGCCGCGCGATGGGCACCCGCTGTTCACCGGCTATATCCAGGCCGCGCTGGCTTATCAGCAGCGCCAGTCGCAACAGTCCCGGACGGATGCGCCCCGGGCCGAAAGCACCCAGGCGGAAAAGGCCTGAGTCCGTCCGCACCGTTCAAGGAGCCCCCATGCAGTTGTGTCATTTCCAGGCTGGCATTGAGCATCCTCTGTTCCTGATTGCAGGCCCCTGCGTCATCGAGTCGCGTGAGCTGGCTTTCGAAACCGCCGGCATCCTGCAGGAAATGACCCGGGCGCTGGAGATTCCCTTCATCTACAAAAGCTCTTTCGACAAGGCCAACCGCAGTTCCGGCAAGTCATTCCGGGGACCGGGCATCGAAGAAGGCCTGAAAATCCTCGATGATGTGCGCCGGCAGCTGGGCGTACCGGTGTTGACCGATGTGCATGAAACCGGTCAGGTCCGCGAGGTCGCGGCGGTGGTCGATGTTCTGCAGACGCCGGCTTTCCTGTGCCGCCAGACGGATTTCATCCAGGCATGTGCCGCGACCCTCAAGCCCGTCAACATCAAGAAGGGCCAGTTCCTGGCGCCCGAGGACATGGTCCAGGTCGTGACCAAGGCGCGCGCGGCAGCGCTGGAGGCGGGCGGCGATGGCAGCAACATTCTGGTCTGTGAGCGGGGCGCTTCCTTTGGTTACCACAATCTGGTGTCCGACATGCGCTCCCTGGCGATCATGCGCGGCACGGACTGCCCGGTGGTGTTCGACGCCACGCATTCCGTCCAGTTGCCGGGCGGCCAGGGGACGCATTCGGGCGGTCAGCGCGAATTCGTCCCGGTGCTGGCGCGGGCAGCCGTTGCGGCGGGCGTGGCAGGTGTGTTCATGGAAACCCACCCGGATCCCGAGCAGGCGCTGTCCGATGGCCCGAATGCGGTGCCGCTGGACAGGATGCGCGGTCTTCTGGAATGTCTGGCCGAGCTGGATCGCTGCGTCAAGCAGTCGGGCATGTTGCGCGATGGCGGCTTGTGAGCCGCTGAATAGTGACTATAAACAGCGCCGTGTGCGGCGGCACGGCGTCCCAGGGTAGACTGGCACCTCGGCCCCCCCGTTAAAATGCCAGGATTCTCTCTTTTACCTACTACAGGCAGGACTGTCAGATCATGAGTGCAATCGTAGACATCATCGGACGCGAAATCCTCGATTCGCGCGGCAACCCCACAGTGGAATGCGACGTGCTGCTCGAATCAGGCGCCATGGGCCGGGCGGCGGTGCCGTCGGGCGCCTCCACCGGCGCGCGCGAGGCGATCGAGTTGCGCGATGGCGACAAGGCCCGTTATCTGGGCAAAGGGGTGTTGCGCGCCGTCGAGCACATCAACACCGAAATCTCCGAAGCCCTGATGGGCCTGGATGCCCAGGAACAGACTTTCATCGACCGCACCCTGATCGACCTGGACGGCACCGACGACAAGAGCCGCCTGGGCGCCAACGCGATTCTGGCCGCCAGCATGGCGGTGGCCCGCGCCGCCGCCGATGATGCCGGCCTGTCGCTGTACCGCTATTTCGGTGGCAGCGGTCCGATGCAGATGCCGGTGCCGATGATGAACGTCATCAATGGCGGCGCGCACGCCAACAATACCCTGGACCTGCAGGAATTCATGATCCTGCCCGTGGGGGCCGCCAGCTTCCGCGAGGCGCTGCGCATGGGGGCCGAGGTTTTCCACGCGCTGAAAAAGATCATCGGTGCCTCCGGCATGTCCACGGCGGTCGGCGACGAGGGCGGCTTCGCGCCCAACGTGGCCAACCATGAGGCCGCCATCGAACTGATCCTGAAGGCCATCGGCGAGGCCGGTTACGAGGCCGGGTCCCAGGTGGTGCTGGGCCTGGACTGCGCCAGCTCCGAGTTCTACCGCGATGGTCGATATCATCTGGCCGGCGAGGGTGGTATTGCCTTGAGCTCTCAGGATTTCGCCAATCTGCTGGCCTCCTGGTGCGACAAGTATCCCATCGTCTCCATCGAGGACGGCATGGCCGAGGACGATTGGGAAGGCTGGAAGCTCCTGACCGAGCAGCTGGGCCGCAAAGTGCAGCTGGTGGGCGATGACTTGTTCGTCACCAACACCAAGATCCTGCAAAAAGGCATCCAGCAGGGGATTGCCAATTCGATCCTCATCAAGATCAACCAGATCGGCACCCTGACGGAGACCTTCGCCGCCATCGAGATGGCCAAGCGCGCGGGTTATACGGCTGTGATTTCGCACCGCTCCGGCGAAACGGAAGACTCCACCATCGCCGATATCGCCGTGGCCACCAATGCCATGCAGATCAAGACCGGCTCCCTGTCGCGTTCGGACCGGATGGCAAAATACAACCAGTTGCTGCGTATCGAGGAAGAACTGGCCGAGGTTGCCTCCTATCCCGGTGTATCGGCTTTCTATAACCTGCGTTAGGATTTTTCCATGCGCCTGCTGAGCCTGGTCCTGCTGGCACTGACCCTGGCAACACAGTATCCGCTGTGGTGGGGCAAGGGCGGCTGGCTCAGCCTGCGCGATCTGCAGGCGCAGGTCCAGACCGAGACCGAGGAAAACGAAGCCCTGACCGCGCGCAACAATGCGCTGCAGGCTGAAGTCCAGGATCTCAAGACCGGCAGTTCCGCGATCGAGGAGCGTGCCCGGGGTGAGTTGAACATGATCCGGGAAGGCGAGTACTTCGTCCAGATCCTGCCCAAGCCATAGTGTCGTCCAGATGTAGCTCGACATCGGTGTCCGCGTTCGCACCGGACGGAGTCGTCACGGATTGGTGCATTTGCTGCAATCAGGGTTTTTCCGTTCTGAAATAAATTGATTCCTACGTTTCAATAAGTTGCGCGGGCTCGTCCTGGGCAATGGCCGTCATGCGGCTTGAAAAAGACAAAAGAATCAATAACAAGGGGAATCAGAATGCAGCATATCCTGAGAGGTTTGGCAGCGACTGTTCTGGCGCTGTTCCTGGCTGGCTGTGCGGTCACTTCACAAGAAGGGGTCATGAAGGCCGAGAGTCGGTCAGGTGGTTTTCTGGGGCTGGCGAAATCGGCCGATGTCGAGGTGCAGACGCCCAAGGCATTTGCCGGCGCGGGCCGGCTCGTGGTGGGGGGATTCAAGATCGGCTTCAATGACAGCAAGCGCCTGCAGAAAAAGGGCCAGAGCGTGTCCTTTGGACCCAATTTCGGAGGGCGCTCAACCGGTCTGGTCAAACTTGAGGGCATCACGCCGGACGTGCGCCAGCGGATCACGGATCAGGCCTACGAGGATTTCGTCAAGGCGCTTGCCGCCCGGGGCTACGAGGTCGTCTCCCGGGAGGTCTTTACGGGTCATGCCGCCTATGCCGGTGTCAAGGAATACGCTTTCCCTTACGAGGATGATCAATCCGGCCTGTTGTCCTCCTATGGCGTGGCCACATACTACTCGCCGAGCGCCATCGGACCCAAACAGGCGATATTCAGGACCGATGTGCCGAAATTCACGGGAGGTTTCGGGTATTCCAATCCCCTGGGCGCGGTCGGCAAATTCGGCGAGACCACTGGCATTCCCGTGGTCTATGTCTCATATCTGGTTGATTTTGCGGGTGCGGGAGGCACAGAGAGCCTCATGGGCAGTACGCTCCAGGTCGGCCAGCTCATGTCCGTGGATCGGGGGGTGTTGGGCATCGGCAGTGGCCAGGGCGGGACATTCAGCGACAAGATCGGTTCGCTGACCCTGGGTCAGCCGATCGGCTCTGAAATCGCCTTTGCCATGATCGAAGACACAAGCACCGGCGTCGCCGTGGGCGTGGAGACGGCGTTGAACCTGTTGTCCACCATGACGGGGCGCGGGACGAATCAGACCCGTGAGTTTGTGGTGCATGCGGATCCCGACAAGTACGCGCTGGCGGCCCGGGATGTGCTGGTCAAGGCGGGGGACCGTCTCATGGACAAGATGGTGACGTTGCGTTGACCGGATCGTTCCCTGGGGCGGTTTCACCAGGGGCCGCTGTCTGAGGTTCAGATGTGGTGCCCGGGTCGGAAGCGGGATCCTGCGGCGGTGCGCCGGGCTCCGACGGCGGCAGATCGGGGTTCGAGGACGACAGGTCGGGATCTTGCTGTGGTGTGTCGGGATCCTGCCCGGGGGCGGGTGCCGTCGGCAACTCGTTCTCGCCGGCTGGTGTCTTTTCGGGGATATCCGCCGTGTCGGGAGGTGCGCTATCGGGCCCGGGGCTGGCGCCGGGCGCGGTGCCGTGATGGATGCGGCCATCCGCGAGATCCGGCCAGGCAGCCGGATGCGATTGCATGGTGACACTGACCCGGCGTCGAAAAGGCAGGTAGCCTGCCGTCATGAGGCGGGCTTGGGCGGGATCGCCCGCCAGGGGCGCCAGGGCGCGTATGAGGGCCGCCACGCCCGGCATCAGAGGGCGGTGAGGCCACCACAGGTCCAGGACCAGCGTGTTGGCTTCATAGATGGTCAGGCCCGACCGGGGGCCGCGTCCGGCGGGCCAGCCTTGCGCCAGCCTCAGGGCATGCTGCCGGGCCTGGTAGTCATTGCGGATCAGCGGCTGACCAGGGTGATCGCGCGGCCCCCGGAGATCGGGGTCGGCATGATCCTGAAAAGCCTGGCGAGACGGTAGGACGATGCGGATCCGCCAGGGGGTGCCCAGGGCGCGGCGCTGTGCGTGCAGCGCGCGGTTCGCTGCTTGGGCATCCGGGTAGAGCATGCGCAGTCCGTGCTCGAAGGCGCGGGCAATCACTTGCGGGCGGGCCTGCTGCGTGACACCCGCCCGTGCGGCTTGCATCAGGGCCAGGCTGAGCGTCTGACGCAGGCCGGCCCAGTGCGCGGCCTCTACGCCTCCCAGGCCCAGGGTCAGGATGGGGATGCAGGCGAGCAGGAATCCGGCCATTCCTGCGCCGTGTTGGGCGCTGCGGGAGGCATGGAGGATGGCGCTGCGGGAGGCGCAGGGAAAAGCATGCCGGGAGATGCGGCGAGACAAGCAGCGGCGCGGCTCCGGCCGGAGGCGGACGACCTGGATGAGGCGGAAACCGGAAGGGGAGGGACGAAGAGGCGACATGCCTTGCAGTATGGCGACCTCCCGCCCGCCGGGGTAGTGTGGCAATTGCGCTGTGACTCCGGCGTCACGGAATCACAGGCAAGGCTGTGCGGCGTTTTCAGTGCAGCATGTCGGAACCGGGCGCGTGCAGGGAGTCGGTGCTGTCGGTGAACAGGGCCGCGCAATCGACCGCGTCGAAATCATAGGGCTGGCCGCAGAAATTGCAGTCGATGTGCACGTGACCCTGCTCGGCCAGGATGTCCTCGACTTCTTCGCGTCCCAGTGTGCGCAGCATGTTGGCGACCCGCTCGCGGCTGCAGGGGCAGTGCCAGCGCACGGTCTGCTCGGGAAAGACCAGCAGGTCGTCCTCCCAGAACAGCCTGCGGATCAGGGTGTCGGCGTCGGTGGTGCGCAGTTCCTCGTGTTTCAGCGTCTCGGCCAGCGTGGTGCAGTGCGTCCAGGACGACTCGGTGTCTTCGGCGCGGGTCGGCGTGCCCGAAGGTGATGATTCACCGGGCATGCGTTGCAACAGCAGTCCGGCGCAGGCCTGAGCATCGGCCGCCAGCCAGAGCTGGGTATCCAGTTGCTCCGAGTGCTTCATGTAGTGTTCCAGGATGGCGGCGACTGTGTCTCCTTCGAGGGGCACGATGCCCTGGTAGGGCGTGGCGCCTGCCTGGCGGGTCGATGGGTCGAGCATCACCATGAATCGTCCCTGCCCGTCAGGATTGAGCAGGTCCTGCAGGGTGGCGTCCGGAGGCGGGCAGGCGCCTTCGCGCAGATGTGCGGTGGCGCGCAGATCCAGTGTCGAGGTGCATTCGACCATGACCAGGCGCACGGGGCCGTTGCCCTGCAATTGCAAAATGACCGAGCCGTCGAACTTGATGTTGCCTGCCAGCAACGCACTGGCTGCGACCAGTTCGCCGAGCAGGCCGACGAGGACCGGCGGCAGGTCCTGATGCGCCAGTCCGGTTTGCCAGGCCTGGGTCAGCCGCAAGGCCTGGATCCGGGTGCTCCGGTCGGCGGTCAGGTATTTTTTCAGTGTATCGTTCATGCGGGAAGTATCCGGAGGTGCGCGGTCGGGCGTCGGTTCAGGGGACAGTGGCGCGCAGGTCGTGCAACTCAGTGCCCAGCAGCCGGTCATGCAGGAACTGGCCCTGCGGATCGATCCAGGTCCAGAGAAAGATCGAGAATGGGGCGCATACGATCAGCAGGTCGATCGACGACCAGCCGGTCGCATGCGACAGTCCGGCAATCGCCAGGGCCGTGAGCAGCGGCAGCGGCCAGAGCAGCAGGTAACGTAGCAGCATGCGCGATCCACGCAATGCGTGGCCGCCCCGGTCCGTGAGGCGGATGTTCCAGGTCTTCATGGGCAGGGTCTGACCGCCCCGCCGCCAGCAGGCCAGGAAATAGACCCCGATAGCCAGGAACAGGAAAACCTGGCGGCCATGACGGAACATCAGGCCGCTGCGGCTCTGGGTCAAGGTGTCGAACAGGTAGCCCGCCAGGAACACCACGCCAAAGAGCAGCACGCCTTCGTACATCATGCAGGCAAAGCGGCGCAGGCGTGGCGGCGCGGTGGGGACAGCCGGTACTGGAACAGACATGGCGTGGCAGTGGGTCTTGAAAACTCTCCATTATCGCTGAAAACGGAGCGTCTCAATGCCGGGCGGGAGGCCATGGCCTCAAGGCCAAAAACAAGGGCTGCCCAATGGGGCAGCCCGAGGATCCGGCCGACGGCGGAGATCAGTGGGCGGTGCTGACCGCGGGGTTCACGCGGCCTTCGGGGGCCTTGAAGAAACCGGCGACCTTCTGGAACAGGCGCTTGATGGCGCGGTCCAGGGCATAGTCCTGCTGGGCTTCGATCGCCTCTTGCAGCAGCTGGCGCTCCAGTGAGTCGGTCAGGCGGATATCAAGATTTTGCATCGTGTTCATAGCAAGCCTCTTTGCGTTAGAAAGAGCGTTTCGCTCGGGTTAACCCTATTATAGGGAAAACCCTAGTCCAAATGCAAGTCTTTTGGGTTCCGGTAGCTGGCCGACACCAGGTCGAACTGGAATAACCGGCAATCCAGGGCGCCGTTGTGCAGGGGGTGGCGCCGCCGGGCCTTCAGCCGCATCCTGCCCGGCAGGTCGAGGTCGCTGGTGATGACGTTGAGCTGCCAGCCGCCGTAGTGACGTTTCAGCCAGCTGGCCCACTCCGGCCACAGTGTGATGTCTTCGTCCGCGAGTCGTTCGCCATAGGGTGGATTGGTGACGATCCAGCCGGCCTCGGCCGGCGACGGCATCCGACGTGCGTCGCAGGCCTCGAAACGGATGGTGTCCGGACTCAGATGGGCGCGCTCGGCATTGGCGCGCGCCGCTTCGATGGCGCCCGGCTGAATGTCGCAGCCCACCAGGGGCTGCTCCAGGCGCGGGGCGACCCGTGCGCGGGCGTCTTCCTTCAGATCACGCCACAAGCGGGCATCGTGCGTGCGCAGGCGCTCGAAGCTGAAGGGACGCCAGATGCCCGGGGGCACCCCCAGGGCGATCCAGGCGGCCTCGATCAGCAGGGTGCCGCTGCCGCAAAAAGGATCCAGCAGGGGCGTGTCAGGCGGCCAGCCGGACAGGGCCAGCAGGCCGGCGGCCAGGTTCTCGCGCAGGGGCGCCTCTCCTTTGTCCAGCCGCCAGCCGCGCTTGAACAGGGATTCTCCCGAGACGTCGAGATACAGCGTGGCGTGTTGCGCATCGAGAAACAGGTGGACTCGGGCATCCGGGCGGACCGTATCGATGTCGGGACGCGCGCCTTCGCGCTCGCGCAGGCGGTCGCAGATCCCGTCCTTGGCTCGCAGATTGCAGTATTGCAGGCTGCGCATGGGGCTGCGGATGGCCGAGGTGTCGACACGCAGGGATTGCTCCGGCCCGAACCAGCGTTCCCACTCGGTATCGCGCGCCAGGGTGAGGATGTCGTCCTCGGTCTGGATTTCGGCCTGGGCGGCCTGGACCAGGATCCGGGTCGCCAGCCGGGAAAACAGGTTGGCGCGCAGTACGCCGGTCCAGTCGGCCTGGAAGTGGCAGCCGGCCCGGCCCGCGCGGACGGCCTCGTAGCCCAGGGCTTGCAGTTCCAGCGCCAGCGCCTCTTCCAGGCCATGCGGGCAGGGGGCAAAGATCTGGAATGTCTCGGCGTGGCGGGGCTGGCGGGGCTGGCGGGGGGTACGGGGCAGGCGCTGGATGCGGGGCTTGTCCGTCTCTTGCGGGCGGTCCGGGCCGGAGGGCTCCCTGCGCGGACGTTCCCGGTCGGGAGCCTGTGCGCGTGGCCGCGCGGTCTGCGGCGCCTCGGATGCCGGGCGCCGGGGCGGTCGATCGGCCGGCCGGTCCGAGCGCGATGGCGCGGTCCGGGTCCGGGGACGGCCGGCGTCGTCGTCCGGGCGGGGTTTGCCTGTCCGGGCGCCAGGGCGCTGGCTCTCGGCCTCCGCGTGCGGCTGGCGGGGTTCGTCCGCGCGTGGCTGCCGTGCCAGTGCCTGCAAGGCGGCCTGGCGCGCGCGGGCCCCTGATCGTTGGCGGGGCTTGTCGCCGGATTCGGGGTGGGTTCCGGCAGCCTTTTTCTTCAGGCCGAGCGGTTTGCGTGTCGTGGAGTCGCTCATGGATGATCAGAAAGGTTTGACGACCACCAGGATCAGGATCAGCAACAGCAGCAGAACCGGGATCTCGTTGAACCAGCGGAAGTAGCGATGGGAATGCCGGCTGGTGCCGGCGGTCAGGGCGCGCAGGTGATGGCGACAGGCCAGGTGAAAGGCCAGCAGACAGACGACGACCAGCAACTTGGCGTGCATCCAGCCTTGTCCCTGCCCAATGCCGTAGCCCAGCCACAGCCACAGGCCCAGCACCAGGGCCAGCGCGCCGAGCGGGGTCATGAACCGGTACAGCCGCTGGGCCATGCCCAGCAGCGTGGCGCGCGCGACCGGGTCGTCGGCCTGAGCCAGGTTGACATAGATGCGCGGCAGATAGAACAACCCGGCAAACCAGGAGGTGACGAACAGAATGTGAAAAACCTTGACCCACGGCATGAGGATGATCCTTTCGGCGTGCGGGGATCAGCCCCGCAACTGACCTTCGCCCGTCAGTACCCATTTCTGGATGGTCAGGCCTTCCAGCCCGACCGGGCCACGGGCATGCAGGCGGTTGGTGGAAATGCCGATTTCCGCGCCCAGGCCGTATTCGTAGCCGTCGGCGAAACAGGTGGGCAGGTTGACGTAGACCGAACTGGAGTCGACCTCGCGCTGGAATCGCTGGGCGGCAGCCAGGTCCTCGGTGATGATGGACTCGGTATGCTCGGAGCTGTAGCGGGCGATGTGATCCATGGCTTCGTCCAGGGAGTCCACCACGCGCACGGCCAGGATGGGGGCATGGAATTCCGTGGCCCAGTCCTCCTCCGTGGCGGGGATGGCTCCGGGCAGCAGCGAAGCTGCGCGCGGGCAGGCGCGCAGCTCGACACCCGATTCGGCGAACCGGGCGCCCGCGCGCGGCAACCAGTCGGCCGCCACATCCGCGTGAACCAGCAGTGTCTCCATGGCGCCGCAGATCCCGGTCCGGTAGGTCTTGGCGTTAATGGCGATGTCCAGGGCGCGATCCAGGTCGGCCGCCCTGTCCACATAGACATGACAGTTGCCTTCCAGGTGCTTGATCAGGGGTACGCGCGATTCGTCGGCCAGGCGGGCGATCAGGCTCTTGCCGCCGCGCGGGATGATGACGTCGATCCATTCCGGGTGGGTGATCATCTCGCCCACGACGGCGCGGTCGGTGGTGCCCACGACCTGCACCGCGTGCGCGGGCAGGCCCGCGGTCTCGAGACCCGCCCGGATGATCGTCCCCAGGGCGCGGTTGGAATGAAAGGCCTCGCTGCCGCCGCGCAGGATGGTGGCATTGCCTGATTTCAGGCACAGGGCGGCCGCGTCGATGGTCACATTCGGCCGGGATTCGTAGATGATGCCGATCACGCCCAGCGGCACGCGCATGCGGGCCACGCGCATGCCGTTGGGCCGGGTGGTGGTTTCGCTGAGGCTGCCGATGGGGTCGGGCATGGCGGCGATCTGGCGCAGGCCTTCGATCATCAGGTCCAGCGCCCGGTCGGACAGCTGCAGACGGTTCAGCATCGGCGCATCCAGACCGCGATCGGCGGCGGTGCGCAGGTCGCGTTCGTTCTCGGCCTGCAGCCAGGCCCGGCGGGCATGCAGGCTATCGGCCATGGCCAGCAGCGCGCCGGCCTTGACGGCGCCGGAGGCCGATCGCAGCAGGCGCGCGGCCTGGCGGGCCTGGCGGCCCAGTGTCTGCATGGAAAATCGGGAGGCGGTGTCGTTCATGTCGTACCTGTAAAAAACCGTGCCGTGTTCAGCGCCGGGGCGAACCGGCGGTGGCGATGCGCATCACCAGCCGCGCCAGTTCGTCCCAGGGGTCCTGGAGCAGGCCATCGACCGGGAGGCCCTTGATGATGCGGTCGATCTCGTGCGCGTGGCGCAGCGCCAGCGGCCAGGCGGCGGCGGGCACACGCGCCAGTGCCTGACGCGCCAGCTTTTCACGTGCCCCGAACATGCGCTGGGACCGCAGCGCCGCGTCCAGGCCGCTGTGGGCATGGGGCGCCAGGCGCATCAGGATGCGGATTTCCTCACCGACGGCCCAGAGGACCAGCAGCAGGGCCTCGCCCTCGGCCTGCAGTCCGCGCAGCACCGTCAGCGCCCGGGCAGCCTGACCCAGCAACATGGCGTCGCGCAGATCATAGAGATTGTAGCGGGCGACGTTCAGGACGGCAGCCTGGACTTGTTCCAGGCTGAGGGCGCCGGCAGGGTGCAGCAGCGCGAGTTTTTGCAGTTCCTGGTGGGCGGCCAGCAGATTGCCCTCGACTTTGTCGGTCAGCCAGGCCAGGGTTTCGGTGTCTGCGGTGTGCCCCTGGCGCTGCAGGCGCGCGGCGATCCAGTCCGGCAGCATCGGGCGTGAAATGGACGCAATATCGGTCCAGACGGTACGGGCTTTGAGGGTCTGGGCCCATTTGCTCTGCTGGGTGGTGCGGTCCAGTTGCGGCAGGCGGATCAGGATGCGTAAATCCGGCAGGTCGCCGTCGCCGGCCATCGAGGCCAGTTTTTGCAGGGTATCGGCGCCGGTCTTGCCGGGCTTGCCGGTGGGCAGGCTGATTTCCAGCAGGCGCAGGTCGCCAAACAGCGAGGTGTTCTGCGAAGCGGCCAGCGCCGTGCTCCAGTCGCTGCGGGCGTCCATCACCAGGTGAGTGCGTTCGGCGCAGCCCAGGCGGGTCGCGGCGGCGCGGTAGGCATCGGCCGCCTCGGTCAGCAGCAGAATCTCATCGCCACTCAGGACTGTGCAGGGAGGGAGTTCCTGTGTGCCGGCGTAGTATTCGGTCAGGCGGTCCGCGGCCGACGTGCGTCCCATGGTCTAGCGCCCGTCCATGCTAGGGCCGGATCGAGGTCGGACCGGCCGGAGGGACGGCGTTGAGCACGGCGTCGTCCGATTCTGGCGCGATGGGCCGTTCGGAGGCTTGAGCGTAGGCCTCTTGGACCTCGGGAGAGCTCATACGGCGCAGGATCTGGTCGATCAGGCTGTTGCGCATGTCCTTGAAGGTGCGTTCGAATTCGCCTTCCTTGGCCTGGATGATGCGGTCGTTGTAGGGCAGTTCGCGCACGCTGTGCAGGGTGGTCGGGGGCAGCAGGATATGGTTGTCGCGGCCCAGCAACTCGAAGCGCAGGGTCAGGTTCAGCTCATATTCCTCGACCCGGCCATCGGCATCCAGGGACAGTTGGCGCAGGTCCTGGGAGTCGGCCATCTGGTGCAGGTAGACATCCGCGTCCTGGCGACGGGTGGTGAACCGGGTGCCGGGCGAGTTTGCGAGGATGGTGCGACGCAGACGGGCCCCGAATTCGGAGTCCAGGTTGATGTTGGTGTAGATCGTCTGGAAGGGCAGCGGGGCGGCCCCCTTCAGATGAAAGCCGCAGGCGCTCAGAACCAGCAGAAGCAAACCGGCCAGCACGAGGCGCGGACTGCGCGACAGGAAGGAGAAGGAGGCCATGGGCATCATCCGACAACGTTGACCAGCCGGCCCGGCACGACCACGACCCGTTTGGGTTCGCGGCCTTCGAGGAAACGACCAACGGCTTCGTGCATGCGGGCCATGGCTTCGATGGCGGGTCTGTCGGCCGCTT
This sequence comes from Castellaniella sp., assembly GCF_047971665.1. Taxonomy (GTDB): domain Bacteria; phylum Pseudomonadota; class Gammaproteobacteria; order Burkholderiales; family Burkholderiaceae_B; genus Castellaniella. The sequence goes on from NZ_JBKEAA010000001.1 coordinate 17,058, forward strand.
GCGGGACGCTCAACTGGCCGCGGACCTTGCCGTTGACCTGCAGCACCAGTTCGATCATGTCGGTCACCAGCGCGGACTCGTCGACCTCGGGCCAGGGCGCATCGAGCAGGTCGCCCAGCGCATCGGCCAGGCCCAGCTCGCGCCACAGTTGCCAGGTGACGTGCGGCACCACGGGATACAGGACGCGCAGCAGGATGGAGGCGGACTCGGCCAGTGACGGGCCGGTCACTCCCGCCTGAGCGGCTGTTTCCAGCGTGTTGAGCATTTTCATGGCCGTGGAGACGACGGTGTTGTACTGAATGCGCTGGTAGTCGTAATCGGCCTGGCGCAGCAGGCCGTGGATCTGGCGGCGCAGCCCGGCGGCGGCCTCGTCCAGCGCGTCGCCGGCAACCGGGGCAGCGGCGTGTCGCAGGATGTCGTCGTGACGACTGTGGCAGAAGCTCCACAGGCGACGCAGGAACCGGTGCGCGCCCTCGACGCCGGAGTCCGACCATTCCAGGGTCTGCTCCGGGGGGCTGGCGAACATGACGAACAGGCGGGCGGTGTCGGCGCCCAGGCCATCGATCAGGGATTGCGGATCGACGCCGTTGTTCTTGGACTTGGACATGGTGCCGATGCCGCCATAGTCCACGGTTGAGCCGTCGGATTTCAGGCGTGCGCCGATGATGCCGCCCTTTTCGTCCGTGACGTTTTCGATCTGATCGGGCCAGAAATACTCGATGCCGCCCCGGGCATTCTTGCGCGAGTAGATATGGTTGAGCACCATGCCCTGGCACAGCAGCCGGGTGAAGGGCTCGGAGAAATCCAGCAGGCCCAGGGTGCGCATCACCCGGGTCCAGAACCGTGCGTACAGCAGGTGCAGCACGGCGTGCTCGATGCCGCCGATGTACTGATCCATCGGCATCCAGTAGTCGTTGCGGGCATCGACCATGGCCTGGTCGTTGCCCGGCGAGGTGTAGCGCATGAAATACCAGGACGAGTCGATGAAGGTGTCCATGGTGTCGGTTTCGCGCCGGGCCGGCTTGTCGCATGACGGGCACTGGCAGGCCAGGAAGCTTTCGTGCTTGGCCAGCGGGTTGCCGGTGCCATCGGGCACGAGATCCTCGGGCAGCACCACGGGCAGGTCCTTTTCGGGGACCGGCACCGGGCCGCAGTCATCACAATGGATGATGGGGATTGGCGTCCCCCAGTAACGCTGGCGGGAAATGCCCCAGTCGCGCAGGCGCCAGGTGGTGCGCAGTTCTCCCAGCCCCAGGGCCTGGAGGTCGGCGGCCACGGCCTGGATGGCCTCGGCGGTGGTCAGGTTGTCGTATTTTCCGGACTGGATGGTGCGGCCGATCTGTTTGTCGCCGTACCAGTCCTGCCAGGATTCGGTGGAATAGGTCTTGCCTTCGGTGGCGATGACCTGGCGGATGGGCAGGTCGTATTTGAGCGCGAAGGCGAAATCGCGTTCGTCGTGCGCGGGCACGCCCATGACGGCGCCATCGCCGTAGCTCATGAGCACATAGTTACCCACCCAGACGGGCACGGCCTCGCCGGTCAGCGGGTGGCGGACGGACAAGCCCGTGGGCAGGCCTTCTTTTTCGCGCGTGGCCAGCTCGGCCTCGGTGGTGCCGCCCTGCCGGGCGGCCTCGATGAAGGTCGCCAGCGCGGGATTGTCACGCGCCGCATGGACGGCCAGCGGGTGTTCGGGCGCGATGGCGCAGAAGGTGACGCCCATGATGGTGTCGGCGCGGGTCGTGAAAACATGCATCAGACCGTCCTGGATCAGGACGCCGTCGGCATCGCGGATGTCGTGCCGGAAGGCAAAGCGCACGCCTTCGCTGCGGCCGATCCAGTTTTCCTGCATCAGGCGCACGCGCTCGGGCCAGCCGGGCAGGCCGTCTTCCAGGGTATCGAGCAATTCCTGCGCGTAGTCGGTGATGCGCAGGTAGTAGCCGGGGATCTCGCGTTTTTCCACGAGCGCGCCCGAACGCCAGCCGCGGCCGTCGATGACCTGCTCGTTGGCCAGCACGGTCTGGTCGACGGGATCCCAGTTGACGGTCTGGGTCTTGCGGTAGGCAATGCCCTTTTCGAGCATCTTGAGGAACAGCCACTGGTTCCATTTGTAGTAGGCGGGGTCGCAGGCGCACATCTCGCGTGACCAGTCGATCGCCAGCCCCATCGCCTGCATCTGCTTTTTCATGTAGGCGATGTTGTCGTAGGTCCATTTGGCCGGCGGGACGCCGGATTTCATGGCGGCGTTTTCGGCCGGCATGCCAAAGGCATCCCAGCCCATGGGCATGAGGACGTTGTATCCGCGCATGCGCAACTGGCGGGTCATCATGTCGTTGATGGTGTAGTTGCGCACATGGCCCATGTGGAGCTTGCCGCTGGGGTAGGGCAGCATCGAGCAGGCGTAGAACTTGGGTTTGGGCGAGCCGTCCGGCCGGGTGGCGTGTTCGGTGACGCGGTAGACGTCGCCCGCGCGCCAATGGGCCTGGGCTTCGGTTTCGACCTGGTTCGGAAGATAGCGTTCCTGCATGGATCTGTCTGGGAAATGGGAGTGGAAAGGGCCAGCCCGACATTATAGAGGGTCATGGGCTTCGCGCCGCCCCGGATTGCGGGCTGCCGCCCGGGGGGTGGCCCCGGGCGGCGTCGGGGCAAAAAAATCCCCGCTCGGCGGCGGGGATCTTGTGGAAACCGGTGAGACGGTCCGGGAGAGGTGACCCCGGATTATTTCAGCTTGGTTTCCTTGTAGTCGACATGCTTGCGCGCGACCGGATCAAATTTCTTGATCAGCATCTTTTCCGGCATGTTGCGCTTGTTTTTGGTCGTGGTGTAGAAATGACCCGTGCCGGCGGTCGACTCGAGCTTGATTTTCTCGCGGATGCCTTTAGCCATGATGTGCTCCTATGCGCGGCCGATCAGGCCAGTTCGCCACGGGCACGCAGGTCGGCCAGGACGGCGTCGATGCCGTTCTTGTCGATGGTGCGCAGGGCTTTGGTGGATACGCGCAGGCGCACCCAGCGGTTTTCGGACTCGACCCAGAACCGGCGCGATTGCAGGTTGGGCAGGAAACGACGCTTGGTTTTATTGTTTGCGTGCGAGACGTTGTTGCCCACCATCGGGCCTTTGCCGGTTACTTGGCATACGCGTGCCATGGTCTCACCTCTATGTGTCTATCTGGAAAGCCTTGCATTCTATACTGAAATGATCATATGAATCAAGCAGGCTGCAAGGTCTGTTGCATGGCGATGCGGCCAGAAAGCCACGACAGGATCGCGCAAAGCGCCAGCACGGCGGTCAACGGCAGGGGTGTGCCGGTATGCCAGGTGCTGACGGCAAAGCCGGCCAAGGCGCCGCAGAACATCTGCAAGGCGCCCATCAGTGCCGAGGCCGTGCCCAGCCGCGGTCCCTGCTCGGCCAGCGCCAGGGCAGCGGCATTGGGGCCGACGAAGCCCTGGCTGGCCATGAAACCCATCAGGCACAGCATCAGCAAGGGCAGGGTGATCCAGTCCAGCAGGGTCAGCGCCAGCGCGCAGAGCGTCATCAGCACCAGCGTGTTCTGGGCGTGGGCCAGCAGGCGGATCGGCAGATGACGATTCAACAGGCGTGCGCTGATCTGCGAGGCCACGATCAGCGCGGCGGCGTTCAGGCCGAACAGCAGGCCGAACCAGCGCGGGTCGATGCCATAGATCGAGATGAAAACCTGGGGCGAGCCTGAAATATAGGCGAACAGGCCGCCCGAACCGAAGCCGCCTGCCAGGGTATAGCCCATGAAGCGCCGATGGGTCAGCAGCAGGCGGAAATTGGCGGCAATGACGCCCACGGCCAGTGGCGCGTGACGCGCGGGATCCAGGGATTCACGCATGCGCAGCGCCACGGCCAGCCACAGGCCGGCGCCGACCAGACTCATCAGATAGAACACTGTGCGCCAGGAACCCAGCGTGACGGCCTGCCCGCCCAGCAGCGGCGCCAGAATCGGCATCACGCCCATCACCAGAATCAGCAGAGACAGTGCCTGAGCAGCCTCGCGCGTGTCCAGATGATCACGGATCACGGCGCGCGGAATCACCATCCCCGCAGCGCCGCCGAAGGCCTGAATCACGCGCCACAGGGTCAGGTGATCAATGTCGCGGCTCAGCGCGCAGGCGATCGAGGCTGCCGTGAACAGGGCCAGGCCGAGCAGCAGCGGCGGCTTGCGGCCATAGCGGTCGGCCAGCGGGCCGTAGACCAGCTGGGCCAGGGCCAGGCCCAGCAGGTAGCTGGCCAGGGTGCGCTCCACCAGTCCTGGAGAGACGCCCAGGTCGTGCGCCATGGCGCCGAAGGCGGGCAGGTACATGTCGATGGCCAGGGGGCCGAGCGCAGCCAGCGCGCCCATCAGGATCAGCCAGGGCGGCATCGGCAGTGAGGAAGAACGGGGGGCCATGAGAGCGGAAAAAGGACGCTGGAAATGCCAGGAACGGATGCTTGAGGCAGCGAGAATTAGCGCTACTATAGCAAGGTCCTTTATATGACTGAGGGAGGTTCTGTTGACTGCAATTGCTTCCATCATCGAGAACAAACTTGGCGCGTTGCCCATGCCGGTTTCCATGGATCTGCCGGATGGACAGAAAGTCGGCGCGGCCGACGCGGCGATCCGCCTGCGTGTGCGCGATTCGAGTGTTCTCACGCATTTCGCGGCAGGCGAGGTCGGCGTTCTGGGCGAGGACTATGTCGAGGGCAAGTTCGAATTCGACGGCGCCATGCGCGACCTGATGCGCCTGGCGGCGGGGATTCTGCCGGGGTCGCCTGTCGATCTTGCCCGCTCGGGCTGGTTGACCAGCCTGATCAAGCGGCTGATGTCGGTCTGGCACCATTCGATCGAGCGCGATGCGCGCCAGATCGAATTTCACTATGACCTGTCGGACGATTTCTATGCCCTGTGGCTGGACCCGCGCCGGGTGTATTCCTGCGCCTATTACCGCGAGCCGGATTTCACCGTCGCGCAGGCCCAGGAGGCCAAGCTCGACCATATCTGCCGCAAGCTGGCGCTGAAACCGGGCGAGCGGTTTCTCGATGTGGGCGGCGGCTGGGGTGGGCTGATGCTGTGGGCGGCGGAGCACTACGACGTCGATGTCACGGGCATTACGCTGTCGAACAATCAGCACGCCTACGTCAACCGACTGATCCAGGAAAAGGGCCTGTCCGGGCGGGTGCGCATGGAGCGGCTCGACTACCGCAAGCTCGATGAGTCCCGACCCTATGACAAGATCGCCTCGGTCGGCATGTTCGAGCATGTGGGGCGGACGCAGCTGACCGGCTATTTCGCCAAGCTTCGCCGGCTGGTGCGTCCCGGCGGCCTGATTCTGAATCACGGCATCACGGCCGGTGGGCTGGACAACAGCGAATTGGGCGCCGGCATGGGGGAATTCATCGAGAAATTCATCTTTCCCGGTGGCGAGCTGTCCCACATTCATTATGTGCAGCAGACGCTGGCCGAGGCGGGGCTGGAGGACCTGGATGTCGAGAACCTGCGGCCGCACTATGCCCGCACGCTCTGGGCCTGGAGCGATGCGCTCGAATCCCGTCTGGACGAGGCTCGCGCCATCCTGAACACACCTCAGGGCGAGCGCTCGCTGCGCGCCTATCGCATGTATCTGGCGGGCTGTGCCATGGGGTTCGAGCACGGCTGGATTGCGCTGCATCAGATCATTGCCCAGCCCAGGCCGGCAGGCAGCGCCGATGAGCTGGATTATCCCGACGGACAGGCGTATCCCTGGCGGCGCGATTACATCTACCAGGCGCGTTGAACCGGCTGCGATGACCGGCCTGTCTGGGCCGGGACTCCGGGGTTCCGGTGATCCCGGCGTCCTGCGCCGGCCCGGCCCGGCGGCCCCCGGTTTTCGAGGCCCGTCAGAGAGTGCGTGTCGCTAACCGGTTTTATTTTCGGTTATTTTGAGTGTAAAATAGACGTTTCCCCTCTATTAGTTGTTGCTTTTTCTTCCAATCTGACGGCGCCGCGATCGGTTTTTCGGCCCTGTCTGTCCTGGGCGCTCACGCGCTTGTAGTGCTGGTATGTATTGGCGGCCCACGGTCGTCTTCCGCACACCCTCCCCTAAGCCAGGGCGTCGGCCACGCATGGCGTTTCCGGCGTCTCCGTAACCCAAAGGAGGCATCTATGTCCAACTCTATTTCATCCTCACCCGCAGCGGCTCGCGCATCCCGTCTGTCTCGTGCCGTTCTGGGCCTCGCCCTGTCGTCGGCCCTGGCGGGCCTGTCGCTGGTCCCGTCGGTATCCCAGGCGGCTGAGGCGCCGCAGTGCGAACTCGATCGCCCCATGCGCTTCGGCGGCATGAACTGGGAATCCAACCTGGTGCTGGTCGAAGTCGAGCGTTTCATCGTCAAGAACGGCTACGGCTGCGATTCCGAGGTCCTGCCCACGGAAACCCTGCCGGCGCTGGCCGCGCTCGAGCGTGGTGATCTGGACATCAACAGCGAGATCTGGTTGAACAGCATTCTGGACCCCTGGACCAAGGCTGAGGCCTCGGGCAAGGTCAAGCGCATCGGCGACATCTACATGGGCGGCGAGGCCTGGTTCATCCCCAAATACACGGCCGAGCGTCTGCCCGAGCTGAAAAAAGCCGCCGACCTGCCCAAATTCAAGGATGCCTTCAAGGATCCCGAGGAACCCTCCAAGGGCCGTTTCTACGGTTGCCCGGCGGGCTGGGGTTGCGAGGTCGTCAGCACCAATCTGTTCAAGGCCCTGGGCCTGGGCGATACCTTCACGCTGTTCTCGCCCGGCACCGGCGCGACCCAGAAGGCCGCGCTGACGGCCGCCTACCAGCGCAAGGAAAATGTCGTTTTCTACTACTGGTATCCGACGCCGCTGGTGGGCTCCATGGATCTGGTCAAGCTCGAGCTGCCGGCCTATGACGCCGCCAAGCAGAAATGCCTGACCGACCCGAATTGCGAGAATCCCCAGGCTTCTGACTATCCGGAAAACCCGGTGTTCACGGCGGTCACCACCAGATTCACCCAGGATGCGCCGAAACTGACCGCCTTCCTGTCGAAGGTCAAGGTGCCCCTGGACGTCATGAATCAGGCCATGGCCTACATGGAAAAGAACGAGGCCGAGCCCCAGCCGACCGCCATGTGGTTCCTGAAGAACCATCAGGACGTCTGGACCCAGTGGCTGCCAGCCGATGTGACGGAGCGTGTCAAGGCTGCCCTGTAAGGAGCCCGCATGTTTCCAGAACTGATTGCGGCCCGGGATCTGCAACGGCCCATCGACGATTTCGTCAATGGGCTGGTCACGCAGTATTCCGACGTGCTGCGGGCGGTGACCCAGCCGCTGCTGGATCTGTTGATCTGGTCCGACAACCTGCTGCGGCATTCGCCGTGGTGGGCGATCGTGATCATCATCATGGGCCTGGCGTGGCTGGGCAGCCGCTCCTGGCGCTTCAGCCTGTCCATGGGTCTGCTGGTTTGCCTGGTGGGGGCCATCGGCCTCTGGGAGGCCGCCATGCAGACCCTGTCGTTGATGATCGTGGCGGTGGTATTCTCGGTATTGATCGGGATTCCCGTGGGCATTGCCATGGCCAGCTTTCGCTGGATCCGCGCCGTGATGCTGCCGATCCTGGACATCATGCAGACCATGCCCAGCTTCGTCTACCTGATTCCGGTGGTCATGCTGTTCAACCTGGGCAAGCTGGCGGCCTTGTTCGCCACGGTGATCTACGCCGTGCCGCCCGTCATCCGCCTGACCGATCTGGGGATTCGTCTGGTGGATGCGGAGGTCCTCGAGGCCTCGCGCGCCTTTGGCGCGAGCCGCAGCCGGCAGCTCTTTGGCGTGCAGTTGCCGCTGGCGCTGCCCAACATCATGGCGGGGGTCAACCAGACCACCATGATGGCGCTGGCCATGGTGGTGATCGCCTCCATGATCGGGGTGCGCGGGCTGGGCTACGAGGTTCTGCAGGGCATCAACCGTCTGCAGGTCGGACGCGGTCTGCTGGCCGGTCTGGGGATCGTGGTGCTGGCCATCATCTTCGACCGCATCACGCAGCGTTTCGGCCGCCGCTGGCAGGTCAGGAGGCACTGACATGAGCAAAATAGAAGTCCGCAACATCTACAAGATCTTCGGACCGCATCCGGATCGCTGGCTGAACGCCGCCCGCGAGGGCATGTCCAAGGAAGACCTGCTCGAGCGCAGTGGTCATACCCTGGGCCTGCGCGACATCAGCCTGTCCATCGAGGAAGGCCGCATCCATGTGATCATGGGGCTGTCGGGCTCGGGCAAGTCGACGCTCATCCGGCATTTCAACCGCCTGATCGAGCCCAGCGCCGGCCAGATCCTGGTGGACGGGGTGGACGTGGTCAGCCTCAAGCCGCGCGAGCTGGAACGATTCCGCCAGAGCAAGATGAGCATGGTGTTCCAGCGTTTCGGCCTGCTGCCGCATCGCACGGTGCTGGATAACGCAGCCTACGGGCTGGCGGTGCAGGGCGTGCGGCGCGACGAGCGCAATGAGCGGGCGCGCCACTGGCTCGAACAGGTTGGCCTGTCCGGGTTCGAAGCGCAGTATCCGCACCAGCTTTCTGGGGGTATGCAGCAGCGCGTGGGCCTGGCCCGGGCGCTGGCCACGGACGCCGAGATCCTGTTGATGGATGAGGCGTTTTCCGCGCTGGATCCGCTCATCCGCCACGAGATGCAGGATCAGCTGCTGACCTTGCAGGCCAAGCTGAACAAGACCATCGTCTTCATCACTCACGATCTGGACGAGGCGCTGCGTCTGGGCAACCGGATCGCCATCCTGAAGGATGGCGAGCTGATCCAGGACGGCACGCCCGAGGATATCCTGCTGTCGCCGGCCAACGACTACATCGAGTCCTTCCTGCAGGACGTCAACCGGGGCAAGGTCCTGAACGCATCCCATGCCTGCAACGAGCGTCCCCTGACCTTGACCATGCGCTCGCGTCCGGAGCATGCGCTGGAGCGCCTGGCCGCCCGGCATTACGACTACGCCGCGGTGCTCGACGGCAAGCGTCTGGCCGGTGTGCTGATGCGGGAAGACGCCGAGCGCGCCGTGCAAGAGGGCGAGCGGGACATCTGCCGTCATATCAGCGACATGGCGTCCGTGCCGGCCACGGCCGGGCTGGACGAGGTGCTGGCGCGGTTGTTGCGCACCCACGAGCCGCTGGCCGTCACGGGCGAGCAGGGCGAGTTCATCGGGGTGCTGTCGCGCAGCAAGGTGGTCGAACTGGTGACGACGGCCACGGCCGCTGCGGTCGATTCGGACGATGCCGGACCGACGCCGGATGGCGAAGTGGCCGTCGAATCCGGACAGGCCGCCGAGACCGGGCAGCCTGCCTGAGCGTCAGGCGCTGCGGCCCTGCTGACGCAGCACACGCCCGTACCAGGCGAACAGCAGCAGGGCCGACAGCAGCAGTCCGGCCATCGCCATGATCCACATGGTGGCGGCGCCGACCGGGGCGCCCGGCATCAGCCGGTGCGTCACCTGGGCCAGCGCACCCGCCGCCGGGCCGTAGCCCAGCCACCAGCCGCCGACCAGGCCCAATCCGGTCAGCGCGGAGACTTGCAGGATCAGCGGCACCAGGGCGATCTTGTAGGCGCGCAGGATATAGGCGCCGATGCAATGCATGGCATCCGAAAAATGAAACCAGGGCGCGATCTGCAGCAAGGTCAGCGCGATCGCGGCGACCTCGATTTCATCCGTGTAGGCACGCACGATGGCGTGCTGTCCGGCGATCAGGATCATGCCGGTGAGCACCGCGCCCAGAGCCACCAGGCCGATGCCGCTCAGTCCCATGCGCCGGGCCAGCAAAGGGTCGTGCGCGCCCACGGCCTGCGCCGTCAATGACGCGGTGGCCAGGCTCAGGGACATCGGCAGCATGTAGGACAGGGCGATCAGGTTGGCCAGGATCTGCTGCGCGCCGCTGACGTACAGGCCGTCGCGCGCGATCAACAGGGCCATGAAGCTGAAGGCGCAGACCTCGATCAAATAGGATCCGCCCATGGGCAGCCCCAGGCGCAGCAGCGCCTTCTGGTCGGTCCAGCGGGGCCGCGCCAGTTGCAAGGACAGGGCGCGAAAGGCCCGCCGATGGCGGATCATCCAGAGACCGGCCGCGAGCATCAGCCAGTTCACGACCAGGGTCGCAATGCCCGCGCCGACGGCGCCCATCGCCGGCAGTCCCAGGCCGCCAAAGATGAACCAGAGGTTGAACAGCAGCTTGAAGGCGATGCTGCCGACGTTGATCGCCATGACCTCACGGGTATGGGAGATGGCTGTGGCCGTGGCGTAGATCGTTCGGAACAGCAGGGCCGAGGGCAGGGCCAGGGCCAGGGCGACCAGGTAGCCCGCCACGCGCTGGCGGACATCGGGGGCGACCTCGCCCGACAGGCTGAGCCAGGCGTCGGGAAACAGCAGGCAAGAGCCTCCCAGGGCGGACAGGATCAGGGCCAGCCAGATGCCCTGTCCCCAGGCCTGTCCCGCCTCAGACAGGCGCCCGGCGCCGAAATGCTGGGCAATGATGGGGATCAGCGCATGCACCACGCCCATCAGGCCGACGAAAACCGTAATGTAGATCGAGGCGCCCAGCGACATCGCCTGGAGGTCGGCGGCGCTGGCGTGGCCCACCATGGCCGTGTCCAGAACCGCAAAGATGATGCCCGCCCAGGAGCTGACCAGGATCGGCCAGGCCTGTTGCAGGATGGTGCGCCAGGGAGCGGCATGTGAGCCGGGATGCGATGCGTCGGTCATGGCGTGCGTCAACGGGCCGGGCGGGACGTTATGGTTTCAGGCGCAGCAGCCGGAACATCTCGTGGCGGTCGGGGGCGCGGCGGCCCTCCCAGAGCGCAGGGCGGTCGGCCATCCAGGCCTGGCCCGCCTCGAGGCTTTGGGGACTGAGCTGCTGCAGCAGCAAGGGGCAGTTGCCGTCGAAGCTGAACTCGATCCCGTTGAAGACCAGGAACGACGCCCGCTGGCCGTTGCCCAGGTTCTGTGTGCGGATGCATTCGCCCGGTTGACGATGCTGGGCCAGGGCGGCGGCCAGAGAAGCCGAGACATCGCGGTAGCTGCGCACGAAGTCGAGTGCGGGCATCCACAGTGTGGCCAGCAGCAGCCAGGTGGTGATCAGACCGCCGGCCGACAGCGCTGTGCCGCGCCACAGCCCGGCCGGGTGCGTGCGCAGGCGCCAGCGCACCAGGGCGATCCAGGCGACGGTGCCCAGGATGGCAAAGGTCGTGGCGGGCCAGGCGACGTGGGGTTCGAATCCTCGGGTCTGGCGGGCGATGTTGGCGGCAATCTGGGCGGGCCAACCGGTCTGCAGGGCCACCCAGCCCAGCCACACGGTGGCGGCCGTCAGCGAAAAGCACATGACCGCGAACCAGTCCAGCGTATTGATGACGCCACGGCGCAGCGTCGGCAGGGCGAAGGCCGCCAGGATCGCGCAAGGGACGGCCAGGGTGGCGTATTCGGGTTCAAAGGGATCGGCGCTGGCCAGCAGCGTCAGCAGCGCCCCGACCGCGAATCCCAACGGCATGCTGATATGGGGCGCGCGAAACCATCCGCGCCAGCGCCACAGCGCCAGCAGGGCCAGCGGCCAGGTCGGCCAGAGGAACCAGGGCAGGTCGCGCAGGATGCTGCCCCAGGCGCGGGCGCTGGGCCAGTCAAAGGCATTGTGCGACCAGAGTTGCCAGCTTTCGGTCCAGTACGGGCCGAAAGCCCGGGCGGGAATCCACCAGAGCAGGATGATCGTGACGGCGATCAGCGCGCTGACGCTCAGCCATTTGCGCTCGGCCGCCAGGGCGCAGCCGGGCAGAAAGGCGGCGGGCACGGCCAGGATCAGCGGCAGGCAGCCCAGCCAGCCGCGGGCCAGGAAGGCGAGTCCCAGGGCGATGCCCAGGGTGATCGCGCCCGAGACGGGGTGATCCAGCATCCGGGCCACTGCGTAGAACGCCAGGGCCTGAAGCGCGATCAGCGCTGGCACCTCGGAGGTTTCGTGCATGCGCCAGATGATGCCGATCGTGGCCACGATCAGCAGCAGCGCCGCGTCGGCCAGCATGCGGCCATAGTCGCGGGGATTGGGTTCGCCGCCGAAAGGCAGGGCCAATGGCTGGGATTCAGGGCGCCGGCCCAGCAGGTAGGTGCCGTACCAGATCGAGCCGGTGAGCAGGGCGAACCACAGCAGATTGGGCACGCGCGAGGCGATGATGGCCGCGTTCAGGGGGCTGTAGAAAAACTCGAACAGAGGGCGCAGCGCCCAGATGCAGGCGGCACCGACCCAGGTGACGAGCGGTCCGTCCTGCGCCTGGGCCAGTTGACCGACCTGAGGCAGCAGCCAGGCGTGATCCTGTCCTGACAGGGCCGTGAGCATGGTGGCCAGGCTGGTGACGTCGTCGGTCTTCCAGGGGTCGCGATAGAACAGGCCCGCCAGAATATAGATCAGGCCGACGCACAGCAGAAAGAGTCTGGGCAGCTTGGCTGCAGCGGTGGCTGTCAGGCGGGCAGGCGTCGATCGCAGGTCTTGGAACAGCACCGGGGGAGCACCAGAAAAAAGAGGGCGGATGCGCCCATGTTAAATGAAAAAGGCAGCCTGACGGCTGCCTTTTGGCACGCGTGCGCAGCGTGGCGGCGCTTATTTTTTGACCGTGCCCGCCGTGCGGGCGAAACGGGCGCGGAATTTTTCCACACGGCCGGTTTCGACGATGCGTGTCTGGGCGCCGGTGTAGAAGGGATGCGATTCCGAAGTCACGTCGCACTTGAAGAGCGGGTAGGTCTTGCCGTCGATCTCGGTGGTCTCGCGCGAAGTCAGCGAGGAACGCGAGATGAATTTGTTGCCGGTCTGCAGGTCGAGGAACACGACCTCATGGTATTCGGGATGAATGCCTTCTTTCATGGTGAAATCCGTGGGTAGATGATAGGGGACCGCCAGCCAGAAGGACGCAAGGCACCCCCCAAAAAGGGAACTGCGCCGCATCAGGATCCTGACAACGTATCCAAGTCAGCCAACCATTCTACTACGTGGCTGACTGAAGGTCCAGACTGAGCCCTGTCCAATATCAGATGAGTCTGAAGGGGGCCTGGTGATTCCAACATCAGATGAGTCTGGAGCTTTGGCCGCGGGTCGTCGATCATCGGGAGATGATCTTGACCTTGCACGACGAACGGCTCACCAGCCTGGAGAGCCTGGAACAATTTCTGGCCGGCACCGCTGGGCTCGATCCACAGGTCGCCGACGGCACCGAGGCGCAGCGCCACGCGCACGTCCTGTCGGTGCTGCAGCGCTTTCGATACCA
>NZ_JBKEAA010000002.1:0-51811 GCF_047971665.1 Castellaniella sp.
ATTGCGCGCCGTGCGGCGAAATTGCAGATTGCCGCTGCGGTCGGCCTTCCAGGCCTTGACCAGCGACACGTCCGGCACCAGGGCGCGTTCCATGATGTAGGTGCGGCCATCGATCTCGCGGGTTTCCTTGCCCTCGGCCACCACCGTGCCCACCCCCGTCGCGGTGAAGAACGCCGGAATGCCGGCGCCGCCGGCCCGCAGCTTTTCGGCCAGCGTGCCTTGCGGGGTGAATTCCAGCTCCAGCTCGCCCGTCAGGTACTGGCGTTCGAATTCCTTGTTCTCGCCCACATAGGAGGCGATCATCTTGCTGATCTGGCGGGTGGACAGCAGCTGGCCCAGGCCAAAGCCGTCGACCCCGGCGTTGTTGCTGATGCAGGTCAGGTTGCGTACCCCCGAGTCCCGCAGCGCGGCAATCAGGGCCTCGGGAATGCCGCACAGCCCGAAACCGCCCACGGCGATCATCTGGCCGTCCCTGACCAGGCCCGCCAGCGCCGCGTCGGCACTTGCATAGACTTTGTCCATCCTCTCCTGCTCCTTTCGTGTGGGTACTGCTGGAAGTTCTCAGGCTTCTAGTGTGTACGCGTGCATGCGCAGGACACAAGTGGCTGGCAGGATTTGCAAAAATTCTGGCACGACCCTGACCAGGAGGAGTCTGGGCCGCGCGAGGCAGGCGGGGCCGGGTCTGCTCAGCGCAGCAACGTCCAGGCGCCGTCCTTGACGGTGATGAGTTCGCGTCCGCGCCGGTCGAAACCGCTGTGGTCCTCCGGGGTCATCGTGTAGACCCCCTGGGTCGCCACCAGTTCGTGCGTCTGTTCCAGGGCATCGCGCAGGGCGCGCCGGAATTCCGGCGTGCCCGGCTTGGCGGATTTCAAGGCGATGGGGATGGCGTGTTGCAGCAGCAGGCCGGCGTCATAGACGTTGGCGCCGAAGGTGGCCGGCTTTTCGCCGTACATCGCCTGATAGCGCTTGATGTAGTCCTCGACGATGGGTTTGGACGGGTTGCTGTCGGAGATCTCGGGCAGCACGAGCATCAGGCTGGCCGCCAGGATGGTGCCTTCGGCCGATTTGCCCGCGAATTTGAGGAACGCGGGCAGCGCGGCGCCATGGGTCTGGTAGAAGCGGCCCTTGTAGCCCTGTTGCGCCAGTGTGGTCTGGGGCAGGGCGGCGGCACCGCCTGTGCCGGCGATCAGGATGGCATCGGGATTGGCCGTCAGCAGCTTCAGGGACTGGCCGGTGACGGAACTGTCGGTACGCTGATAGCGTTCGGTCACGGTCAGTTTCAGGCCATTGTCTGCGGCCATGCGGCTGAACACCTTGTACCAGTCGTCGCCGTAGGCGTCCGCGAAGCCGATGAACCCGACGGTCTTGATCCCGCGCTTGACCATATCCTGGACCAGGGCCTGGGCGATGATGCCGGTGTTCTGGGTGGTCTTGAAGGCCCACTTTTTCTGTTCGGTCATGGGCAGCACCACGGCGGCCGCGCCCACGGGCGCCAGCATCGGCGTGCCCGATTCCGCCGCGAACTGCAGCACGCTCATGGAGTTGGGTGATCCGGTGGGGCCGATCAGGGCATCGACGTGTTCCTCGGTGATCAGTTTCTTGAAGGCCGTGACGGTCTGCGTCGGATCGCTGGCATCGTCCAGCGTGATGTATTCGATGTCCTGCCCGCCCGCCTGGGTCGGCAACAGCGGGACGGTGTTTTTCTGCGGAATGCCGACCAGGGCGGTCGGCCCGGTGGCGGACACCACGACGCCGATTTTGATCTGCGCTTGCGCGTGGAACGGGATGGCCAGGGCCAGGGCGGCCGCAAGGGCGGCGGCATGAATGCGGATCTTCACGTCAGGTGTCTCCTTTATGTGGCGCGCGGCCCGTATGTACGGACCCCGCTTGAATTTCACCTGATTGTAATGAAAAGGACGGAAAGATCGACCGGATTCAGGTGGCCGTCAGCCTGAAGACGTTGGTGTCCATCCGCGATATGCCGCGTTCGGCGAATTTGGGTTCCTGTGCCAGGACATCGCGGGTTTCGAGCCGCTCCATGCGCCAGCGGTCACCGTAAAGGGTTTTGATTTCGGCTTCGGGCACAGAAAACGGCGGCCCGTCCATTTCCGCTTGCGGGTAATCCAGCGTCAGCAGCAACGTGCGACAGCCGACAGGGAGCTGGCCGTAGACGTGGCGCACGTAGCGTGCGCGCAGCTCAGGCGTCAGGGCGATCAGCGCCGCGCGGTCGTAGCAGGCGGTGCAGCGGGTCAGGACTGCGGCGTCCAGATCGAAAATATCGCCGCACAGGAACTCGATCCGGCCGGCGCGATACAGCGTGCCATGGGGCGTGGCCTGGACGTCGGGCCGCAGCTTGTGTTCCTCGAAGAACTGCTCGACGGCAATCGGCGAAAGCTCCACCGCCAGCACGGGATGGCCCTGTTCCGCCAGCCAGGCGATGTCCAGGGTTTTGCCGGCCAGCGGCACCAACACCCGGGCGTCTGCCGGCAGGTCGAGCCCGGGCCAGTGTTTTTGCAGCAAGGGCATGACGCGGGATTGATGAAAGCCGGTTTGTCCCTGCTCCCAGCGTTGCAACCAGAAATCCGTATCCATGTGTGTCTCTTCGTAGGGATGGGCGCCTGCCCGCCGGGTCGGAAAACGCCCGGTGTCGGTGGCGGCTGGTGGCATGATGACACAGGACCGTACATCGGGAAACTTGAAACGTTCCTCCTCCGCCGCGATCATGAAACGGTCGATCACGCATCGCAGGGGTACAGGATGAATCAGCCGATGAAGGCATTTTTGCCGCCGGACCGTCCCAAGGCAAAAAACGCCCCCCCTGGGGGGGCAGCAAGCGGCCATGGGCTGCGCAGCGTGGGGGGCTTTTTGGCGGCTTCCGTCGTCGCGTTGGGCCTGGCGGGGCCCCTGACGGTGTCCCGGCCGGCGGGAGCCCAGACGGTATACGAGGCCGTGGACCGGCCGACCGATGAACAGCTGCAGCGCTACGCGGCCGCCGTGCGCAAGGTCAGCGCCGTGGCGGCGGAATACCAGCCCAGGCTGGAGGCCGCTCGGGACGGGCCGGCCAAGCAGGCGGTGCGCGTCGAGGCCGACCAGAAGATGGTGGATCAGGTCGAGGCGGGTGGCATGAGCGTCGCCGAATACAACGGCATCAGCCGCGCCGTGCGCGAGAATCCCGAACTGCGCCAGAAGGTCGAACGCTTGGTCGGCCAGTAGCGGCGACCGCGGCGGCGGCCGTCAAGGGCCGCCCTTGCCTGACTCGCGTGCTGCGCGGGTGTTTCCGCGAAAAGGGTCAGTTCTTTTCAGACCAGAACACGCCGCCCGTGGCCCAGCGGTCCTTGCTGACCTCCGTCAGGATGATGTCCACCGAGTCCGGCTGACAGCCCAGGACTTCGCAGGTGCGTTCGCTCAGGGCGCGGACGAGTTCGCGCTTCTTTTCGGGGGGGCGGCCCTCGAGCAATTCAATGTGCATGGTCGGCATGGCGCGGCTCCTGTGAATGGAAGGGAGCCTAGCATATCCCGCGCGCTTTCTGTGTCCGTCTTTCCCGATGTTCCGGCGAGGCAAGCCCCTGCCGGCGGCATCAGTGTTTACCCTCAATATGTTGTAAATATATTTATTGGATATTAGACTGGCGGCAGCGCGGTTCCGGTCCGGTCATCGCGTATTCCAATTCAAGGGGGAGACCATGAAGAAGATTTTCCGTACCTTGGCCGTGGCGGCCTTCACGATGTGCACGGTGGGCGCCGCGACCGCGGCCGACGTGACCTGGCGCGTGCCGACCTCGGTGCCCGAAGGCTCGCCCTTCTACCAGAACTTCCTGGAGCGCTTCGCCTCCAACGTCAAGATCATCACGTCCGGCCGGGTCGAGATCCAGCCCTTCGGCGCCGGGGTGATCGTGCCGGCCCTGAAAGTGTTCGACGCGGTGCGCGACGGCGTGGTCGAGGCTGGCCACTCCACGCCCAGCTACCTGGTCAACCAGGATCCGGAAAACGCCATTTTCTCGGGCTTTCCGGGTGGCATGGGGCCGGACGCCTACAAAGCCTGGCTGTACCAGGGCGGCGGCAAGGAAAAGCTGGAGAAACTGCGCGCCGGCCAGGGGCTGAAGACCATGATCGTCGGCATCGGGTCTTCCGAAATCATGGCCCACGCCAACAAGCCCATCCGCGGCGCGGAAGACCTGAAGGGCCTGAAGTACCGCACGTCCGGCCCCTGGGCCGAGGTGATGCGCGACTATTTCGGCGCCGTTCCGACCGTGGTGCCGCCGGGCGAGATCTATACGCTGCTGCAGCGCAAGGGCGTGGACGCGGTGGAATGGGCGCCGCCCTCGGCGAACATGCCCGAAGGTTTCCATCAGGCGGCCAGGTACATCGTCGTGCCGGGCGTGCATCAACCGACCTTCATGTGGGAAGTGGTCGTCAAGCAGGAAACCTGGGACAAGGTGCCCACGGACCTGAAACCGCTGATCGAAGCGGCCGCCCATCTGACCACGGAGCAAAGCCTGGACTATTTCTATGACGCCGACATGAAGGCGATGGAGAAGTATCGTTCCGGCCGCAACGAGGTCATCACGCTCAGTCCCGAGTTCGTGAAACAGTTGTCCGACGCGGGCTACGACTGGATGCGCAAGACGGCCGAAGCGCAGAAGGCCGCCGGCAAGCCGGAGATGGCTGAGGTGCTGGCCGACTACGAGGCTTACCACGAGCGCTGGAGGGCCGAAAGCAACTACCTGATGCGCGACTGATCCGCGACGCGCACAGCGAGGCCGAGATGCTCAATGCCCTGACCCGATTCGCGAACGGCGTGTCCTGGTGCGCCTCCCAGCTGGCCAGCGTGGCGGCGGCCGTCCTGACCGTGGCCATGATCTACGAGGTCTTCGCCCGCTACGTGTTCGACGCGCCCACAGTCTGGGCCTTCGATGTGGCCTACATGGCCAACGGCGCCGTCTTCCTGCTGGGCGTGGCCTACGTCCTGAGGGAAGACGCGCACATCCGCATCGACGTGCTGCGCAGCCGCCTGCCCGCCCGCTTCAACCGCGGCGTCCAGGGCGTCGCCTACCTGCTGGTCCTGGCACCGTTCTTCGGCATGCTGTCCTGGATCGCCGTGTCGCACACCTGGCGGGCCTGGGTGCGGCACGAGGTCGAGACGGTCAGCCCCTGGGCGCCACTGATGTGGCCGTTCTACCTGTGCTTCGCGATCGGGCTGACCGCCTTGACCCTGCAATTGGCGGTGGAGGGCCTGCGGGCCTTCTGCGGCCTGGATTCCGACGTCAAGAAGGAACACTGATGAATCCGACCGTCGCCGCCCTGATGTTCCCGGGGATGTTCCTGCTGATCTTCCTGGGCATCCCCGTTTCCCTGTCCCTCATCATTCCCGCCCTGGTCGCGGGCTGGTTCGCCTTCGGCGACCAGGTGTTCAACCAGCTCTACGGCGGCTTGTATTCGGCGGCCACCAACTACATCCTGTCGGCCATTCCCATGTTCGTGCTGATGGGCGCGATCCTGGAACGTTCCGGCATCGCCGCGCGCCTGTTCCGCACCATGCAGCTGTGGCTGGGGCGGCTGCCCGGCGGCCTGGCCGTGGCGACCATCGCCATGGGGGCCACGTTCGCGGCCGCCGCCGGCGTAGTGGGTGCGGTCGAGGTCATGGTGGGCCTGATGGCCATCCCCGCGATGCAGCGCTTCCGCTATGACAATTCGCTGATCGCCGGCACCATTTGCGCGGGCGGTTCGCTGGGCACCATGATCCCGCCCTCGGTGGTGGCCGTGGTGTACGCCTCGCTGGCACAGATCTCGGTGGGCGAGCTGTTCGCCGCCCTGCTGTTCCCCGGCATGCTGATGGTGGGGCTGTTCGTCCTGTACATCGTCGCCGTCTGCATTCTGGATCCGCGGAAAGGCCCCCGGGCCGACGATCCGGACATGCGCCTGCCTGTGATGGAAAAGCTGAAGATCACGCTCAGTGGCCTGCTGCCGACCATGCTGTTGATCGTGGCCGTGCTGGGATCGCTGATGGCCGGCATCGCCTCGCCCACCGAGGCCGCGGCCGTCGGCGCGATCGGCTCGCTGATCCTGTGCATCTGCTACGGCAGGTTCAGCCCGGCCGTGATGCGGGAATCACTGGCGATCACGGTGAGGATCTCCGCCATGATCCTGCTGATCGTGGCCGGCGGTATCATGTTCACGGGGATCTTTGCCGCCAACGGAGGCTCGCGCCTGATCCAGGGGCTGATCTCCGACATGGGCCTCGGGGTGCCGGGCACACTGGCGCTGTTCCTGTTCATCGTGTTCCTGCTGGGCTTCGTGCTGGACTGGACCGCCAACGTGCTGATCTGCGTGCCACTGTTCCTGCCCGTCCTGACGGCGGCGGGCGTGGACCCGGTCTGGTTCGGCGCACTGGTGATCATCGTCATCCAGACCAGCTACCTGACCCCGCCCATGGCGTCCTCGATCTTCTACCTGCTGTCGATCGCGCCGCCGGACATGAAATACGGCCAGGTCTGCAAGGGCGTGGTGCCCTTCATCCTGGTCCAGTTCGCGACCCTGGCGCTGGTGGCGCTGTTCCCGGCCCTGGCCACCTGGCTGCCCCAGCGCGTCGTGGGATTCTGATTTCGATTCCGGGGCTCTGCGCCCCGTCCCTGCCCGGATGTCCGGGCCGTCTTTCTCGCTTTTAGGAATGTATATGAAAACCGAAGGAGTCCTGGTTCCCATCGTCACCCCGTTCGCGGCGGACGGCAGCGTCAATGTGGACGCGTTGCGCACGCTGGTGGACCGGTTCATCGAGGCCGATGTCGCGGGTATCGTGGCCTGCGGCACCACGGGCGAATACTATGCGCTGGAAGACGACGAGCGCGAACTGGTGTTGCGCACGGTGGCCGAGGCCACCCGGGGCCGCGTGACGGCGATCGCAGGTATCAACGCCCTGTCCACCACCCAGGCCATCCGCAACGCTCAGCAGGCCGAGGCGCTGGGCTACGATGGCCTGATGCTGTCCACGCCGCCCTACAGCCTGCCGGAGCAGGCGGGGATCGCACAGCATTTCCAGACAGTGGCGCAGGCGACCAGGCTGCCCATCATCATGTACGACTTCCCGGCGCGGGTGGGCGTGCAGATCGCCGTGGACACGGTGATCGAACTGGCGCGCATCCCCAACATCGTCGGCATCAAGGAAAGCAGCGGCAGCTTCAACCGTGCCCTGGCCCTGATCCAGGCCGGCATCCCTGACTTCCAGATCATCAGCGGTTCGGACGACATGGCCGCCGACTTCCTGTTCTGGGGCGTGCGCAGCTGGATCAGCGGCGGCGCCAACGTCTTCCCGGGCGAGCAGGCCGCCATGGTCAAGGCCGCCGGCGAAGGCCGATGGGACGAGGTCCGCGACCTGATGAGCGGCATGTACCCGGTGATCCTGGCGATGGAGTCCGGCGACTACAACCAGAAGGCCAAGCTGGGCTGCCGCCGCCACGGCGTCGAGGCCGGTCCGGTGCGCCTGCCCCTGGCCCCGCTGACGGAACAGAACGAACGCGCCTTCCTGGCGCTGCTGGACGCCTACCAGGGCTGAGGAGACCACCATGCTGCAGACCAAGGAACAGATTTTCGCCCAGGCCCGCGCGGGCAGTCTGTGGGCCGGCCACCTGATTCCCGGCCATGACGCGCCGGGCGCCCGGATGGACAACACCACGCCGATCGACAACAGCGTGATCGGCGCCATCGAGTCGGGCACCGCCGCCGACATCGATCTGGCGGTGCGCTCGGCGCGCGCCAGCTTCAAGTCCGGCGAATGGTCGCAGCTCGCCCCCGCCGAGCGCAAGCGCATCCTGCTGGGATGGGCCGACCTGATGACGGCCCATGCCGAGGAGCTGGCGGCGCTGGATTGCATCGATGCCGGCAAGCCGATCACCGAATGCCTGAACACGGACCTGCCGGCCACGCTGGACACGTTCCGCTGGTACGCCGAGGCCATCGACAAGTGCTTTGGCCGGATCGCTCCGACGGGGCCGGCCGCCACCGGCCTGATCGTCAAGGAGCCCATCGGCGTGGTGGGGGCGGTGCTGCCCTGGAACTTTCCGGCCCAGATGTATGCCTGGAAGGTCGCGCCCGCGCTGGCCGCGGGCAATTCGGTCATCGTCAAGCCAGCCGAGCTCACCTCCCTGAGTGCCTATCGCATGACGCAGCTGGCCCACGAGGCCGGGGTCCCGGCCTCGGCGCTGCAACTGGTGACCGGCCTGGGCGAAACCGTCGGTGAGGCGCTTGGCCGCCATATGGACGTGGATGTGGTGTCCTTCACCGGGTCCACCGAGGTCGGCCGTTATTTCCTTAAGTATTCCGCCGAGAGCAATCTGAAGGAAGTCGTCCTGGAATGCGGCGGCAAGAGCCCCCAGGTGATTTTCGACGATGCGGACCTGGACGGCCTGGTGGATCATGTGCTGGCCGCGGCCTTCTGGAACATGGGTGAGAACTGCAGCTGCGGTTCGCGGCTGATCGTCCAGGCAAGCGTCAAGGACGCGGTGGTGGACCGCTTGCGTGCCCGCCTGTCGACCTGGAAGGTCGGTTTTCCCACGGACGAGTCCGTGCAGATCGGTCCCATGGTCGAGCGGGCGCATTTCGACAAGGTGCGCGGCTTTCTGGAGGGCGCGCAGGCCGACGGCGCACGGCTGGCGCATGGCGGCCGCATCCATGCGGAACTGGGCAGCGGCTGGTATGTCGAGCCGACCATCTTCGAGGGCGTCACGCGTGAGTCGCGGCTGTTCCGCGAAGAGGTCTTTGGCCCGATCCTGGCGGTGTCCACCTTCGAGACCGAGGCCGAGGCCATCGAGCTGGCCAATGACAGCCACTATGGGCTGGCGGCGTCCCTGTACACCCGCGATGTGAGGCGGGCGCAGCGTGTGGCGCGCGCCATCCAGGCCGGGACGGTGTCGGTCAATGGCTTCTCGGAAGGCGACATCACCACGCCCTTCGGCGGTTACAAGCAATCCGGCTTTGGCGGTCGCGACAATGGCCTGGAGGCCCTGGACCAGTATCAGCAGGTCAAGACGATCTGGTATGTGAATTAGCACTGCGCCTCGCGGGCTGCCTGCCGCTCGGATCCGTCCGGCCTCAGCCTTCGATCACGGTGTGGGTGAATTCCATGAGGTAGTCCATCAGCGCATCGGCGCCGGCGATGGCGCGTTCCGGGTCATTGGCGTGGATGCCTTCGGCCAGCATCAGATGGCAGCGGGCGCCGCGTTCCAGGTCGCCCTCGTGCTGGTAGGCATACCAGAAGCGCCGGCACTGGATGATCATCGGAATGATGGCGTTGACCGCATACGGGTTGCGGCTGGCCTCGTGCGTGACACGATCCAGCGCCTGGTCGGCCTGCATGTAGCCGGTCAGATCGCCCTGGCGCGCCGCCTCGGTCATGTCGTGCGCGCATTGCAGCAGCGCGGTGCGCTGTCCCGCCGTGGCGCGGCGGGCCGCCGACCCGGCGATCAGCCGCTCCAGCACCCGCCGGGTTTCGATCAGGATCAGGTGTTCGGCGATCCGGATTTCGCTGACGCGCAGTCCGCGGCGGGGCTGCTGCTCGATCAGGCCGCTGGCCACCAGCCGCATCAGGGCTT
Source organism: Castellaniella sp. (assembly GCF_047971665.1). GTDB lineage: Bacteria > Pseudomonadota > Gammaproteobacteria > Burkholderiales > Burkholderiaceae_B > Castellaniella. The sequence goes on from NZ_JBKEAA010000002.1 coordinate 9,585, forward strand.
CGCGGATGGGCGTGCGGCCCAGGCCGGTCATCTGGATCAGGTCGCTTTCCACGATCGGCTGGTTGGGTTCCAGTTGCAGCGTGGCGATCATCTGCTCGATGCGGTCGTAGGCCGTTTCGGTGGCGCGGATCTTGATGGTGGGGGAGGAGGAAGTCATGGCGTGTGAACAGTCCCGGTCCGGGTCAGGATGCGATGCCCCACCGGAAGGGGTCGTCGTCTTGCAGGATGAGCGTGGTCTCGCCGCTGATGTGGGCGTGACCACGCAAGGTCGGGATGATCTCGCCGTGTTCGCCCGGTTCGTAGCTGGCCAGGAATTGACTGCCAATGATACTGGACTGGCGCCAGACCTGTCCCGCGGCGAGCTTGCCGTCGGCGGCCAGACAGGCCAGTTTGGCGCTGGTGCCGGTCCCGCAGGGTGAGCGGTCATAGGCCTTGCCGGGGCAGAGCACGAAATTGCGGCTGTCGGCATCCTCGTCGGCGCCGAACAACTCGATATGGTCGATGCGGGCGTCGTTGCGTCCCCGGATGCCCTGGCTGTCCAGCGCCTGGCAGATGGCCCAGGCATATTCCGTCAGCGCGGCGCGGTCGGCATCGGGACTGACCCGCTCGGGGGCGTTTACCAGGAAGAACCAGTTGCCGCCCCAGGCGACGTCGCCGCGCACGATGCCGTGGCCCGGTACCTCGACGGCGGCCTCTTTGCGGTAGCGATAGGCGGGGACGTTGCGGACGCTGACTGAGCCATCGGTGTGCAGGGTGGCGGTCACAGTCCCCACGGGGGTCTCGATGCGGTGTTCGCCCGGCTCGATGCGGCCCAGCCAGGCCAGCGATGCCAGCAGGCCGATGGTGCCGTGACCGCACATGCCCAGATAGCCGGTGTTGTTGAAGAAAATGACGCCGGCCGTGGCCGCTGGATCGACAGGTGCGCACAACAGCGCGCCGACCAGCACGTCATTGCCGCGCGGCTCCAGGATGACGGTCTTGCGCCAGTCGTCGTGCCGTTCGGCCAGCTTTCGGCGGCGTTCGGCCATGGAGCCCGCGCCCAGGTCGGGAAATCCGTCCAGCACCAGCCGGGTCGGCTCTCCGCCGGTGTGGGAATCCAGGATGGCGATGCGATGCATATCGAGTCCTCAAAAAAAGCGTGCCGGTCGGTAGGGCGTCAGGTCGATGGCGGGGGGCTTGTCGTCGATCAGGTCCCGGATCAGGCGGGCGGTGGCCGCGGATTGCGTCAGCCCCAGATGACCGTGGCCGAAAGCGTAGAACATGTCCGGATGGCGGCGGGCGCGACCGATCACCGGCAGCGAGTCGGGCAGACTGGGCCGAAAGCCCATCCACTGCTCGCCGCCTTCGATGCGCAAGGCGGGCAGGAAGGCCTTGGCCTTGTCCAGCATGGCCTGGGCGCGACGGTAGTCGGGAGGACGCTTCAGACCGGCCAGTTCGACGGCGCCGCCGACCCGGATGCCGCAGCTCAGCGGCGAGACCACGAAACCATGGTCGGAGAACGTGATCTGGCGGCGCAGGTCCAGCGCGCCCGGCGGCAAGGTCGTGTTGTAGCCGCGTTCGGTTTCCAGCGGGATCGGATCGCCCAGCAGGCGGCTCAGCTGGTGCGACCAGGCGCCGGCGGCGATGACGATCCGGCGCGCGGCCAGCGTGGTTCCGTCATCCAGCGCCAGCTCGCCGCCGTGGGCGGCGGGCTCGATGGCGCGGACTTTGCGGCGCAGCAGCCGGGCGCCCAGCGCCTGGGCCTGCCGGCCGATATCCACTGCCAGCGTCTGCGGGTCATCGACATTGCGCCAGCGGGGGATCAGCATGCCGTGCGTGAAGCGGGGGGCCAGGCCGGGCTGCAGTTCGGCCAGTTCGGCGCCCTGGACTGGCCGGCTTTCGATGCCGTGGGCGAGTCGCTCGCGGGCGGTTTCCCGGGCGGCGTCGAAGCGGGTGGCCCCTTCGTAGACTTCCAGCACGCCTTCGGTGCGCAGGTGGCCGTCCAGCCGGGCGCGGGCCAGCATGGACAGCATTTCCGTCTCGGCCAGACCGATCAGGGCGGCCTGCGCCTGGATGTTGGCGCGGTAGTGTGAGGGCCAGCTGGCCCGCCACAGGCGCAGCAGCCAGGGCGCGATGCGCGGCAGGTAGGCCGGAGGCAGGCTGAGCGGCCCCAGTGGGTCGAACAGCCAGCGGACGGCCTTGCGGAGGATGCGTGGAGAGGCCAGGGGCAGGATTTCAGCGAAGGCCAGGGCGCCCGCGTTGCCCCGACTGGCGCCGCTGGCGGGATCGTTGGGCTCGACCACGACGACGTCGTGTCCCGCCTCGCGCAGGTACAGGGCGCAACTCAGGCCGATGATGCCGCCGCCCACGATGGCGACGTCACAGGAAGAAGCGTTCATGATGTGTTCTGGTCGGGGTCCGGGGTGGACCCGATAGCCAGAATGATTTCACATGCGCTATAAATATTCAACCAATATATTTATAGCGTATGCCTTGGACGTCTGACCTGCTGGATGACCTTCGACGGGTGCCGCCGTGGCGGCACCCGGTCCGGCTCGCCCTTTCCGGCCCCGGGAAAGCCCTCAGGCCTTCCCGGGCGGTCGGGCCTATTCCAGCGCCTTGACCATGTCCTCCAGGACGTTCTTGGCGTCGCCGAACACCATCTTGGTCTTGTCCATGTAGAACAGCTCGTTGTCCAGACCGGCATACCCGGCCGCCATCGAGCGTTTGTTGACGATCACGGTGCGGGCCTTGTAGGCCTCCAGGATCGGCATTCCGGCGATGGGCGAATTGGGATCGTTCTTGGCCGCCGGGTTGACCACGTCGTTGGCGCCCAGCACCAGCACCACGTCGGTCTGGCCGAATTCGCCGTTGATGTCCTCCATCTCGAACACGTGGTCGTAGGGGACTTCGGCCTCGGCCAGCAGCACGTTCATATGCCCGGGCATGCGGCCGGCCACCGGATGGATCGCGTATTTCACCGTCACGCCCTGGGAGGACAGCTTTTCGGCCAGTTCTTTCAGTGCGTGCTGGGCGCGCGCCACGGCCAGGCCGTAGCCCGGGACGATGGTGACGGTCTCGGCGTTGCTCATGAGGAAGGCGGCGTCGTCGGGGCTGCCCGATTTGACGCTGCGCTGGGCATCGGACGCGGCGCCCCCGTCCGATGCCTCGGCCCCGACGCCGCCCAGGATCACGTTGAAGAACGACCGGTTCATAGCCTTGCACATGATGTAGGACAGGATCGCGCCGGACGAGCCCACCAGCGAACCGGCAATGATCAGCATCGGGTTGTTCAGCGAGAAGCCGATCCCCGCCGCTGCCCAGCCCGAGTAGCTGTTCAGCATGGAAATCACCACCGGCATGTCGGCGCCGCCGATCGGAATGATGATCAGCACGCCCAGCAGGAAGGCGATGAGGGTCATCAGGATGAAGGGCAGCCAGGATTGCGTGGCCATGAACCAGAAGCCGCAGGCCAGCATCAGGATCGCCAGCAGCAGGTTCAGCATGTGCTGGCTGGGGAAGACCACCGGCGCCCCCTGAAACAGGCGGAACCTGTACTTGCCCGAGAGCTTGCCGAAGGCGATCACGGAACCGGAGAACGTGATAGCGCCCACGAAAGTGCCGATGAACAATTCCAGCCGGTTGCCTGTGGGGATGGGCGCCCCGTTGGCCGCGATGCCGAAAGCATGCGGCTCGGCGACGACCGCGGTGGCGATGGCGACGGCCGCCAGACCGATCATGCTGTGCATGAAGGCGATCAGTTCGGGCATTTTGGTCATCTGGACCTTGCGCGCCAGCACGGTGCCGATGGCGCCGCCGATCAGCAGGCCGAGAATGACGCGCCCCAGGCCGCCGGCCGTGGCGCCGTCACGGGCCAGTCCGATGATGAGCGCCGCCGTGGTCAGGATGGCAATCGCCATGCCGACCATGCCAAAAGTATTGCCCCGGCGGGAGGTGGTCGGGTGCGACAGGCCCTTGAGCGCCTGGATGAAACAGACCGAGGCGACCAGATAGAGCAGGGTGACGAGATTGGCCGAGATCATGCCTGGTCTCCCTTGCGTTCTTTTTTCTTGAACATCTCCAGCATGCGTTGGGTGACCAGAAAGCCGCCAAAGACGTTCACCGCGGCCAGGGCCACGGCGAAAACGCCCATGGATTGCGCCAGACCGCCGTCGGTCAGCCCCGTCGCCAGCATGGCGCCGACGATGACGATGGCCGAGATGGCGTTGGTGACGGCCATCAGCGGTGTGTGCAGCGCGGGAGTCACGTTCCAGACCACGTGGAAGCCGACATAGACGGCAAGCACGAAGATGATGATGTTGATCAGGGTGGGATTGACGGCTTCCATCAGGCGCTCCTTAGAACCTGGCCATCCTTGCAGACCAGGCAGGCGTTGACGATGTCGTCGTCTGCCGGCAGGGCGAAACGGCCCTCGGCGTCGATGACGAGTTTCAGGAAATCGAGCAGGTTGCGCGCATACAGAGCGGAAGCGTCGGTCGCCAGCAGCGCGGGCAGGTTGGACAGCCCGACCAGGGTGACGCCGTCGTGTTCGACGACCTCGCCCGGAACCGACAGCGGGCAGTTGCCGCCGCGCTCCACGGCCAGATCGACGATGACCGAGCCGGGTTTCATGGCGGCGACCGTATCCGGCTGGATCAGGGTCGGCGCGGGCCGTCCGGGGATCAGGGCGGTGGTGATGACGATGTCGGCCTGTTTGCAGCGCTCGGCCACCAGGGCGGCCTGCCGTGCCATCCATGCGGCTGGCATGGGCCGGGCATAGCCGCCGACGCCTTGCGCGATTTCGCGTTCCTCGTCGGTTTCGTAGGGCACGTCGATGAATTTGCCGCCCAGCGACTCGACCTGTTCGCGCGCGGCGGGGCGGACGTCGGACGCCTCGACCACGCTCCCCAGGCGCCGCGCGGTGGCGATGGCCTGCAGGCCGGCCACGCCCGCGCCCAGGACGACCACGCGGGCCGCCTTCAGGGTGCCGGCGGCGGTCATCATCATGGGGAAGATGCGGCCATAGTATTGTGTGGCCAGCAGCACGGCCTTGTAGCCGGCCAGGTTGGCCTGGGACGACAGCACGTCCAGACTCTGTGCGCGGGTGGTGCGCGGCGCGGCCTCCAGGGCGAAGGCCGTCAGGCCGGCACCCGCCAGGGCCTGAAGGCCCTCGGCGTCAAAAGGATCCAGCATGCCGAGCAGTACGGTGCCCGATTTCATGCGGCCCAGTTCGGCCGCCTGGGGACGGCGGACCTTCAGGACCAGTTCGCTGCCCAGGGCGGCCTCGTTGTCCGCCAGTTCGGCACCCGCCTTTTCGTAGTCCGCATCGGGATGACGGGCGGCCTTTCCGGCGCCGCGTTCGATCAGTATCCGATGGCCCGCCTGGGCCAGTTTCTTGACGGTTTCGGGTGTGGCGGCGACCCGGGTTTCACCCAGAAGGGTCTCGCGGGGGATACCTATCTGCATGGCGACCTCCCGGCAGGGGTGTGACGGTATTGCGACATGGGGCTTCCTTGGGTTTTATCGGGTTGGAAGGGGGCGAAACCGGATTCAGCGGCTGGTGTCCAGCGCCTGGCGCAGGTCATCGAGGATATCGTCGATGTGTTCGATGCCGATGGACAGGCGGATCATGTCTTCACCGACCCCGGCGCGGGCGAGCTCTTCGGGACTGAGCTGGCGGTGCGTGGTCGAGGCCGGATGGCATGCCAGGGACTTGGCGTCGCCGATGTTCACCAGCCGGACGATCAGTTGCAGGGCGTCGATGAATCGCGCGCCCGCCGCCAGCCCGCCCTTGATGCCGAAGGACAGGATGCTGGCAGGCAGCCCGCCCATGTATTTCTGCGCCAGGGCGTGCTCGGGATGGTCCGGCAGGCCGGCATAGTTCACCCAGGCCACTTGCGGGTGATCCTTGAGGAAGCGGGCCACGGCCAGGGCATTGGCGCAGTGGCGTTCCATGCGCAGCGCCAGGGTCTCGATGCCTTGCAGCACCAGGAAGGCATTGAAGGGAGAAATCGCGCCGCCGGTATTGCGCAGGGGTACGACGCGGCAGCGGCCGATGAAGGCGGCCGGACCGAAGGCCTCGGTGTAGACCACGCCGTGATAGGACGGATCCGGCTCGTTGAGCATGGGGAACCGGTCGCGGTGCTCGGCCCAGGGAAAGGTGCCGGCGTCCACGATGGCCCCGGCGATGCTGGTGCCGTGACCCCCCATGTATTTGGTCAGGGCGTGCACCACGATGTCGGCGCCCCACTCGATGGGCCGGCACAGGGCGGGCGAAGCGACCGTGTTGTCCACGATCAGCGGCACGCCGTGGCGATGGGCGGCCTCGGCCAGCGCCTGGATGTCGATGATGTTACCCGCCGGATTGCCGACGGATTCGCAGAACACCGCGCGGGTGCGCTCGTCGATCAGGGCCTCCAGCGCGGCCACATCGTCATGGGGGGCGAAGCGCACCTCCAGACCCTGGCGCGGAAAGGTATGCGCGAACAGGTTGTAGGTGCCGCCGTAGAGTTTGCTGGTGGAGACGATGTTGTCGCCCGCCTGCGCCAGCGTCTGGATGGCGTAGGTGATGGCCGTCATGCCCGAGGCGACAGCCAGCGCAGCCACGCCACCCTCCAGGGCCGCGACGCGCTCTTCGAGCACGCCGGTGGTGGGGTTCATGATGCGGGTATAGATGTTGCCCGCGACCTTCAGGTCGAACAGGTCAGCGCCATGCTGGGTGTCGTCGAACGCGTACGAGGTGGTCTGGTAGATCGGGACGGCGACCGATTTGGTCGTGGGGTCGGGCGAGTAGCCGGCATGGATGGCCAGAGTCTCGAAGCGGCGAGTCATGGATGCAGTCTCCTGTGCGGTGTTCTGGTGCAGTCAGCCATCGTACTGATGAATATATTCTCAATATAAGGCCTTCGACCGCATTTTTTTATAGCTTTGAATCATAATGACCATTGGCATTCTTCTACGAAATGCAATGTGGTGCAATAGAATGCGGCCATACGCTGTAAACGCCCGTGTCGGGCACGAGCATGGGTTAGCATTCCAGATGTTGTCCGGCTCGCGAGCGCGGACTGCTGATCGAGGATGCGGGTTCAAAAATGAATGTCTGGTTGAAGCGGGTGTTGTTCAGCCTGGTCGTGGCGCTGTTGCTGGCCGTGGTGGGGTTGGCGATTTTCTTGCTGACTTTCAATCCGAATGCCTACAAGGCCAGGCTGCAATCCCTGGTGTACGAGCGGACGGCGCGCACGCTGACCATCGGCGGCGATATCGGCTTGTCGCTGTTCCCCCGTATCGGCCTGTCCGTCAGCGATGTCGCCCTGTCCAACCGGGGAGCCAAGGACACGTTCGTCTCCATCGACAGCGCCCGCTTCGCGGTGGCGATCTGGCCCCTGTTGTCGAATCAGCTGGTGGTCGATCATGTGGCCGTCACCGGCCTGAAGGCCTATGTCGTGCGCGATGCCAAGGGGCGCTTCAATTTCAGTGATCTGCTGAGCGCGGATGCGGTGAGCGCTTCGGCCGCCTCGCCCATGGCGGTCGTCGCGGCGGCGCCCAGTGCCCGGTCGGATTTCACTATCGACATCGCCGGCCTGGAACTCAAGGGCGGGCGGGTGCAGTACATCGACCAGCGCGACGGCCTGACCACCACGTTCAACCAGATCGAGGCGAATACGGGGCGGGTGACCTACGATCAGCCGTTCGATGTCTCCCTGAAGGCCGTGATCGCCGGCAGCGATCCGGTGCAGAACGCCCAGTTCCAGGCCCAGGCGCTGTTGCGCCTGAATCCCGAGAAGCGGGGGTACGCGGCACAGAAAATCAATATGACGCTGGGCGGGCGGCTGGGCAACCTGGACGAGGCGCATGCCACGTTGCGGGGCAATCTGGCCTATGACGGCGAGGCCCGTCAGTTTGCCGCCGGTGATCTGGAACTGGCGCTGGACGGCAATATTGTCGGCCCACATCCCATCCAGGGGCTCAAGGTCAATCTGACGGCGGCGCAACTGCGGCTGGACCAGCGCAATGCCGCGCTCAAGATCGACAAACTGGTGCTGCGCGCTTTAGGCCAGGATCGCCAACGCAACCTCGATCTGGCTCTCGAGGCCCCCGCGCTCGCCATTTCGCCCGATTCCGCGCAGGCCGACCCGGTGACCGGAACCCTGAAATGGTCCGGCGGCGACACGCTGGCTGTCTCGCTCGGCCTGGAAGGCCTGTCGGGCAATGCCAGCCAGTGGCAGTTCCGCAAGGCCAGTCTGGATGGCGGGCTGACGCAGGGGGACCGTCTGCTGCGTCTGAAACTCACCTCGCCTTTGACCTGGGACACGGCGCTGCGCAAGGGCTCCCTGAGCGCCGTCAAGGGCGACATGGTCGTGCGCGACCAGCGGTTGCCCGGCGGCAGTTATGAGTTTCCCATGATCGGCCGCGTGCACCTGGACATGGTGCAGGACCAGTTGTTGGCGGATCTGAATGCCGTGATCGACGGCGGCCAGGCGGCTTTCAAGTCTCAGACCACGAGGCTGGGCACGCCTCAGCCCCAGACCCGGTTTTCGCTGAACACGGAAAAACTCGACCTGAACCGCTGGCTGCCGGTGCCGCAGGCCCCGGCCGCGGCCAGGCAATCCGTCGAAGCGGACAAGGATACCGGCAAGGACACCGATAAGGGCGTGGACAAGGACGCGAACAGGGACAAGGCCGTGGGCGCGGCCAAGGCACCGTCCGCCCCCATGGACATCGATCTGTCGTTCCTGCGGGGGCTGGATGTCGAAGGCACGGCAAGGATCGGCGATCTGCGGATGCGCGACATCCAGCTGACGGGCGTCGATGTTCAGGCGCGGATCCAGAAAGACGTCCTGACGGTGTCCAGCCTGTCGGCCGGTTTGTACGAGGGGACGCTGTCGGGGCAGTTCAGCGCGGCAGCCGACCAGACATTCGGTCTGAAGCTGAACCTGGACAAGATCGCCGTGGCGCCGCTGATTCAGGCCGCCGCCAAACAGAACCTGCTGTCGGGCCTGGGGGCAGCCCAGATCGACCTGCGCATGCAGGGAAAAACACTGGACGCGTTGGAGCGTTCTCTGACGGGGAGGGTGTCCGTGCAGTTGCGCGATGGCGCGGTGCAGGGCGTGGATGCCTCGCGCACGCTGACCGAGGTGGCCGCCGTCCTCGGCAATGTGCTCAAGGGACGCATGGACGCGCTGGCCTCACCGTTCGACGCCCGGCGCAGCACGGCGTTCAGCAGCCTGGATGCCCGCCTGGATCTCAAGGACGGCCAGGGGACGCTGTCGAAACTGACCGTGGCCTCCGATCTGGTGCGACTGTCCGAAGGCAAGCCGGCAAACGTCGATGTGCCGGGGCGCAGCCTGGACCTGGTCCTGCAGGCCCAGGTGGCGGCGCGGTTGCCCAAAGGGCTGGACATCGCGCTGACGCCGCTGCTGGGCGCGACCATCCCCATCCGCGTCACCGGCCCCTGGGCGCATCCTGAATATGATGTAAGCTGGGCGGATATTCGCAATCCTTCCGTCCAGCGCGTCCTCAAATCGGGACTGATGGAACTGCTCAAGGGGCAGGATCTGATCGATCGGGCCTTGTCGGCGCCTGACTCGGAGGCCCAGGGCACGGCGCCCAATCCCGCCCCGGCGCCCTCGGCGCCGGGCGCCGATCCGGTAGAACGCATCGGCAAGGCGCTCAAGGGCCTGCTGGGACAGTAATGACCAAGACAAAACCACACATCATGACGACCGATACCGCTTTCCAGCCGATTGCCGGGGCAGCCGCCCTGGCCGATGAGGCCGCTCAGCCCTACGACCGCCGTTGGCTGACCGTCGATGAACAGGACCGCTGGCTCGATGCCTCGAGGGCGCCGGGCCTGTCCGGTCTGGAGGTCAGCCTGCGTTTCGGCTATCTGGTGATCCGCGCCGACGGCATGCTGCGCCTGGATATCCCGCTGGATGTGATCGAAGACGACGACAGTGTCGAGCGTACCGCCCGGGTCGGCGGGCAGGCCGTGCGGGTCGTGGACGAGGGCGATCTCGCCTCGGCCTGGTTCTCGCAATGGCTCGGCCAGCCGTGCCGGCTGGTCAAGGTTCACCCCGACGCCGGCCCCGTCGACTGGGCCGCCTAGCCCGATCTCTGTCCGTCTCCCGGAGGATCGGACAGAGATCCGGGATCATTCCCCGCTCGCGGCCTCCTGGGCCTCGCGCAAGGTCTTGGCCTTGGCGTGCAGCCAGCGTTCCACGGACGGGAACACGAATTTGCTGACATCCCCTCCCAGCGTGGCAATCTCTCGCACGATGGTGCCGGAGATGAACTGGTACTGGTCCGACGGCGTCATGAACAGCGTCTCGACCTCGGGCAGCAGGTGACGGTTCATGCCGGCCATCTGGAATTCGTACTCGAAATCCGAGACGGCGCGCAGGCCTCGCACGATGACGCGGGCATCCTGCTCCCGCACGAAATCCTTGAGCAGGCCGCTGAAGCTGCGCACGCGGACGTTGGGGTAATGCCCCAGGACCTCCTCGGCGATCTCCAGGCGTTCATGAAGGGGAAAGAACGGCCGCTTGTTCTGACTGTGGGCCACGCCCACGACGACCTGGTCGAACAGGCTGGCCGCTCGTCGCACGAGATCCTCGTGCCCACGGGTGAGCGGGTCGAAAGTACCCGGGTAGACGGCGGTGATCATGAGGTCTCCGTATAGGTTGACGGAATTGTTGGTCGTTATCGAATCGGTTCTTTCCGCTTGTCATGGCGTCGGCGCCCGGATTCCCCAGGTGCCCGAACACGCAGTCGAGGGTCGGTTCAAGGGGGGCGCCAGACAGCCATTATTCATATTTTTTTGCATCGCAGCAAATCGGATCAACCCGTACGGATCAATCCATAGCGGACCTGACCCGCCCGCCCTTGCCGCAGCAGTTCCCAGCCGGAGGGCAGGGCGTCGAAAGAAGCCTCTGATTCCAGATAAAGCAGGCCGCCCGGCAGCACGGCGCGGTCCAGCAGGGGGTGCAGGCGTGGCAGCCAGCCTGCGCCGAAGGGCGGATCGAGCATCACCAGATCGTAGGCAGGCGCTTGCAGCGCGCGCAGGAACGCACAGGCCTCGCCCGCATGAATGCGGATGGCGGGCGCTTTCAGGCGGGCCTGGACGGCGCGCAAGCCGGCCAGCGCGGCCGGGGCCTGTTCGACCAGTTGGGCGGTTTCCACGCCCCGGGATGCGGCCTCGAAGCCCAGCGCCCCGGTGCCGGCGAACAGATCCAGCACATGGCGGCCGGTGAATGTGCCGTCCCAGAAATGCGCCAGCCAGTTGAACAGGGTCTCGCGCACCCGGTCGGGCGTCGGGCGCAGGTGCTCACCGTGCGGAACGGAAATGGGCGTGCGGCGGTAGGCACCGCCTACAATACGGATCTGGTGTTTTTTCATGCTCGGTACGCGGGGTCCGTGCCGGGTCCGGCAGGATCGTTTTCAGTGTAAAGCCTATGTTCAGTTTCTTTAAACGCAAGAAGTCGCCCGCCCAGCAGGCACCGGATCCCGCGCTGGAAGTCCAGGATGCGCCGGAGATTGCGCCTGTGGCGCCCACCGAGCTGCCCGCCGTCCCGCCTGATACGGCCGCTCCGCCCGATACAGCCTCCCCGGCTGACGCGGCCATCTCGCCTGATCCGGTTGATCCGGCCGATGCGGCGGACGTGCGCATTCCGGATGACATGCCGGCGGTCGCTGATTCCGCGCCGGCCTCTGTCGCCGAGGCCGCCTCCGCACTGGTCGAGGCGCCTGCGCAGCCCCCGGATGCCTGGTCAGACCGGCCCGATGAGACCGCCGATCCGCTGGTCCGGCTGGACAGCGTCCGCGCGCCGGACAAGGCGGGCGCCGAGGCCGCCGACTCCTGGTTGAGCCGCCTGCGGCGCGGCCTGTCGCGCACCGGGCAGAGCCTGGGCGGACTGTTCAGCGGGGTCAAGGTCGATGAGAACCTGTTCGAGGAGCTCGAAACCGCGCTCATCATGGCGGATGCCGGCGTCGAGGCCACGGAAAAACTGCTGAACGAACTGCGCACCCGCGTGCGGCGCCAGCGCATCGAGCAATCCGAAACCGTGCGGGCCGCCCTGCGCGACATCCTGACCGAACATCTGGCCGTGCTCGAAAAGCCCTTTGTTGTCGGCGAGGCCGCGCCCATGGTGATCATGATCGCCGGGGTCAACGGCGCGGGCAAGACTACCTCCATCGGCAAACTCGCCCATGCGCTGCGTGAGCGTCAGGCCTCGGTGCTGCTGGCTGCCGGCGATACCTTTCGCGCCGCGGCCCGCGAGCAACTGATCGCCTGGGGCGCGCGCAATGGTGTCACGGTCATCGCCCAGGAGGGCGGTGATCCGGCCGCTGTGGCGTTCGATGCCGTCAATGCCGGGCGGGCCCGATCGGCGGATGTGGTGCTGGTTGATACTGCGGGCCGGCTGCCGACCCAGCTGCACCTGATGGAAGAGCTGAAGAAGATCAAACGCGTCATCGGCAAGGCCGACGCGTCGGCGCCGCACGAGATCCTGCTGGTGGTGGACGGCAACACCGGCCAGAATGCGCTGGCGCAGATTCGCGCGTTCGATGCGGCATTGGGCCTGACCGGCCTGGTCGTGACCAAACTCGACGGCACGGCCAAGGGCGGGACGCTGGCGGCCGTCGCGGCCGGGAGCCAGGGGGTGCGGCCCGTGCCCGTGTACTGGATCGGCGTGGGCGAGGGCATGCAGGATCTGCAGCCCTTCCGGGCGGCGGAATTTGCCGACGCCCTGTTGGGCGGGCCGGAGTCCGTCAGGGGCTAAAATGTTCTTTTACCGTTTTTGATTCGGCAGGCATGGCATGAATATGGCATCCAGCGCGGCATCGATCGAGCCGCCTTTCGATATTTCCCCGGTCCAGGAGATCGTGAACGAGCTGCGCGCCGGGCACATGGTCATTCTCGTGGACGAGGAGGACCGTGAAAACGAGGGCGATCTGGTCCTGGCGGCCGATTTCGTCACGCCCGATGCGATCAATTTCATGGTGACCCATGCGCGCGGGCTGGTGTGCCTGACGCTCACGCAAGAGCGCTGCGAGCAGTTGCAACTGCCGCTCATGTCCAATCAGAACGGCACGCGCTACGGCACCAACTTCACGGTCTCCATCGAGGCGGCCGAAGGCGTGGGCACCGGCATTTCCGCCGCCGATCGCGCCCGCACCATCCAGGCCGCCGTGGCGCGCGACGCCCGGCCGGCCGATCTGGTGCAGCCGGGGCATATCTTCCCCGTGCGCGCCGTCCAGGGCGGCGTCCTGGTCCGCGCCGGCCACACCGAGGCGGGCTGCGACCTGACGGCGATGGCGGGCCTGAATCCCGCCGCCGTGATCTGCGAGATCCTCAAGCCCGACGGCTCCATGGCGCGTCTGCCGGACCTGATGGTCTTCGCCCGCGAGCATGGCCTGAAAATCGGCACCATCGCCGACCTGATCCAGTATCGCAGCGAACACGAATCCATGATCGAGCGCCTGGTCGAGCGCCCCGTGACGACGCCCTGGGGCACGTTCCGGGCGGTGGCCTATCGGGATCACGCCGCCAACGCGCCGCACCTGGCGCTGGTGCATGGCGACATCCATCCCGACCAGGAGGCGCTGGTGCGCGTGCACGAACCGGCCAGCATGCTGGATTTGCTGTGCGAAGACGCCACGCGCCACAGCTGGACCATTCCCCAGGCGCTGCAGGCCATTTCGCAGGCGCCCAGTGGGGTGCTGGTGATGTTGAACTGTCATGGCGGCGCCGACCTGCTGTTCGCCCAGTTCGACGCCTGGGCCCGCAGCGGTGATGATGCGCAGGCCGCGCAGCCGGCCATCGACGGCGAGCGCCACGGCCTGCGCACGTTCGGCATCGGTGCGCAGATCCTGCGCGATCTGGGCGTGGGCCAGGCGCGTCTGCTGGCGCGGCCGCGCAAAATGCCCAGCATGGCGGGGTTCTCCCTGACCATTACGGGTTACCATAACGAACCCGGCGTATCCGACGCCGTGGCCTGACCAAGGAATCGCGACTATGAACCCCTACGTGATGACCCCCGACATGAACGGGGAAGGCCTGCATATCGGCATCGTGCGTGCTCGGTTCAATGAGGAAATCGGCACGGCCGAATTGCAGACATGCCTGGACGAACTGGCCGCGCTGGGCGTGGACGAACGCGACGTCATGGTGGTGTCCGTTCCCGGTGCCCTGGAGCTGGGCGTGACCCTGGCCCAGATGGCCGAGACTTTCGAATTCGATGCCCTGATCGCCCTGGGCGCCGTGATCCGCGGTGAGACCTATCACTTCGAGATTGTCAGCAACGAATCGGCATCGGCCATCAGCCGCATCGCCCTGGAAACCGGCATTCCGGTCGCCAACGGCGTGCTGACCACCGACACCGACGAGCAGGCCCAGGCGCGCGCCGCCGACAAGGGCCGCGACTGCGCCCGTGCCGCCGTCGAGATGGCCAACCTGGTGGCTGCGCTGGAACCGGAATCCGAGGACGACGAGGACGAGGACGACGATTTCGACGACGAAGAGGATGTGGATGACTGAGTCCAAGCCCGCGCGCGCCGGTCGCGCCAATGCCCGCAGCGCACGCCGCCTGGCGCGCGAATTCGCATTGCAGGGCGTGTATGCCTGGTTGCTGCGCGGTGGCGCCGATCTGGGCGAGCTGGGCGAGATCGACGCGCATGTGCGCGATGGCGAGGACTTCGGTCAGGCCGACGCGCAGTGGTACCAGACCCTGCTCCAGGGCGCGGCGGCTCAGGCCGATGCGCTGCGCGAACGGTTCGTGCCCTATATCGACCGGCCGCTGGCGGAGCTGTCCCCCATTGAGCATGCCGTGTTGCTGATCGGCAGCTTCGAGCTCGTCCAGCATGTCGAGGTCCCCTATCGCGTGGCGATCAACGAGGCCGTCGAGCTCGCCAAATCGTTTGGCGGCACCGATGGTTATCGCTTTGTCAACGGCGTGCTCGACAAGCTCGCCGCCGAGGTCCGCGCTCCCGAGGTCCAGGCCACGGCGCACCGCTGACGCGGCAAGGACGATCCTATGCAGGCGGATGGCGAATTCGACCTGATCTCGCGGTATTTCAAAAAACCGGCGCCCGCCCGCATGCTGGGCGTGGGGGACGATTGCGCCCTGATGCCCCTGTCGCCGGGGTACGAGCTGGCCATCAGCACCGACATGCTGGTCGAGGGGCGGCATTTTCTGCCGGATGCCGATCCCGAATCTCTGGGCCACAAGGCCCTGGCCGTCAATCTGTCCGACCTGGCTGCCATGGGCGCCCGCCCCCTGGCTTGCACGCTGGCGCTGTCGCTGCCCGCGGTCGATCATGCCTGGCTGGCGGGGTTTTCCTCGGGGTTTCATGCGCTGGCGCGTGAATCCGGCTGCCCGCTGGTGGGGGGCGACACGACGCGAAGCGATACCGGTGTGGTGCTCAGCATCACTGTTCTGGGCGAGGTTCGCCGGTCGCACGCCCTGCGCCGCGACGCCGCCCGCGTCGGCGACGATGTCTGGGTGTCCGGCACGCTGGGCGCGGCGGATCTGGCGCTGCGCCTGACCCTGGGCCGGTTGCCTCCCGATCCCGAACGCCTGCGGGCCACGCTCCCGGCGCTGGACCGGCCCGTGCCGCGCCTCGGTCTGGGCCGGTACCTGGCCGGCGTGGCCAATGCCGCCGTCGACGTGTCGGACGGCCTGCTGCAGGATTTCAGTCATATTCTTCAGGCCAGCCGTTGCGGTGCCGATCTGTGGCTGGATGCCTTGCCGGCGCATCCGGCGCTGGCCGGACTGGATGAGGCCCTGCGGCGCGAGGCCCTGCTCTCGGGCGGAGACGCCTATGAATTGTGTTTCACCGCGCAGCCTCAGTGGCGGGAGCAGATTCAGGTGCTGGGAAGCCAGTTGGAGGTGCCTGTGACCCGTGTGGGCACGCTGGTGCGCGGCACGGGCGTGCGCGTGCTGGATGGCGCCGGCGGAATCGTGCCGGTGGTCCGCCAGGGTTTCGATCATTTCTCCGCGCCGCATGGAGCCCGCGCATGACGGATCAGCCCTCTGTGCAGGATCAAGGGCCCGGCCCCGTCCAACCCATCCGCCGTCCTTCGGCCGGGTGGGTCTTCTCGCGCCCGGAACGGATCCTGGCATTCGGCCTGGGGTCAGGGCTGATTCATCCGGCGCCGGGCACCTGGGGCACGCTGGTCGGCTGGCTGCTGTGGGCCGTTTTGCTGCGCGATCTGCCCGACGCCTGGATGGCGCTGGTGCTGCTCGTGTCGTTCGGGATCGGCTGCTGGGCCGCCCAGCGATGCGGCGAGGCGCTGGGTGTGCCGGATCATGGTGGCATCAACTGGGACGAGATCGTCGCCATCTGGCTGGTGCTGTGGCTGATGCCTCATGGCCTCTGGTCCCAGATCGTCTCGGTGGCGCTGTTCCGCCTGTTCGATATCGCCAAGCCTCCGCCGGTGAGCCTGCTCGACCGGCGTTTCAAGAACGGCTTCGGGGTCATGATCGACGATATCGTCGCCGCACTGTATGCTTTGCTGGCGGGGGCATTGCTCGTGCGATTTTGGGGGTTGTCATGAACGAACGTGAAACACGGGCCCTGGCGGGCGAGGTGGGGGCCGCCCTGCGCGCCGCAGGCTGGTTCTGCGCCACGGCGGAATCCTGCACCGGCGGGTTGCTGGCGGGCGCCATTACCTCCTGCCCCGGTTCCAGCCTGTGGTTCGAACGCGGTTTCATCACATACAGCAACGCCGCGAAAATCGAGCAGTTGCGCGTGTCGCCCGATACGCTGGAACGCTTTGGCGCGGTCAGCGAGGAAATCGCCATGGAAATGGCCAGCGGCGTGCTGGCGGCGGTGCCTCAGGCCAATCTGGCGCTGTCCACCACCGGCATTGCCGGACCGGGAGGCGCGACCACCGGCAAGCCGGTCGGCATGGTGTGTTTCGGCATTGCGCGTCGCGCCGGCGCCGGGATCGTGACCCGGGCCATCACCCAGGTGTTCGAGGGCGACCGCGAGGCCGTGCGCGACGCGGCGGTCTGCCGCGCCCTGCAGGCGGCGCTCACGGCGCTGGGCAAGGATTGACGCTCATCCCTGCGGTTTCAGAACTGCGGATTGATGCTCAGCGACAGCATGGCCGACAACTGACACAGCGGCCTGCCGGCGGCCTGATGCAGGGCATTGAAGGCCGCCTGCACGGCCTGCAGATCCCGCTGGCTGGCGGGCTCGCGGTCGATGACCCCCGCCGTCTTCAAGCGCGCGACCACATCGCTGGTCACCAGGAACGTATCCTTGCCCGCCAGACGCAGAAATCCGGCCGACGAGCGCCCGCCCAGCCGCGCGCCCCGCTTGGCCAGCAGGCGCCACAGACCGATGATGTCGTCGATGGGCCAATCGGCAAGGAAGGCGCCGAAGCTGCTGCCGCGCTCCTGGCGGATGTCCAGAATGAACCGGGCGTTCTCGGGGATGGTCTTCAGTTTGGTGCGGTCGCGGATGATCCGGTCGTTTTTCATGTGGGCTTCGATGTCTCGCGGCTCGAGCCGTGCCATGGTTTCCGGATCGAAACCGTCGAAGGCCTGCTCGAATTCCGGCCACTTGGCATCGACCACTGTGTGCTGCATGCCGGCCTGAAAGACCCGCTGAGTCATGGCCGAGAGGTAACGGTCATCGTTTTTTTGTTTCAGTGCCCGAGGGGACAGCGCCTGAGGCAGAAAGACCTCCATGGCTGCATCTGATTCAAAGCGCGCGCGCACGGTGTCATAAAGCCAGCGATAATCCAGCGTCATTTCAGCGCCTCGCGGATCGCGTCGCGTGTGTCGCGGGCGGCCTGCGCGGCGGCCTGCGCCCAATCGTCGCCCCGGCCGGCGTACAGGATGGCGCGGGATGAGTTGATCATCATGCCGGTGCCCGCCGCCGTCCGTCCGGCGCGCACGGTCGCCGGAATGTCGCCGCCCTGGGCGCCGACACCGGGGATCAGCAGTGGCATGTCGCCGATCCGCCGGCGCACCTGCTCGATCTCGTCGGGGAAGGTCGCGCCCACCACCAGCGCGCATTGCTCCGTGGTGTTCCAGGTCCGCGCGACCAGATCGGCCACGTGCAGGTACAGCGGCATGCCGTTGGCCATGCGTGTTTCCTGCAGGTCGGCGCCGCCGGGGTTGGATGTGCGGCACAGGACGATGACGCCGCGGTCCCCATAGTCCAGGTAGGGCTGCACCGAATCCCGGCCCATGTAGGGATTGACGGTCACGGCATCGGCGCCGTAGCGCTCATAGGCTTCGCGCGCGTATTGCGCGGCCGTACTGCCGATGTCGCCGCGCTTGGCGTCCAGCACGATGGGCAGGTCCGGGTGTCGCTCACGGATCGCCGCGCAGATGTCCTGGAGCTGATCCTCGGCGCCCAGCGCGGCAAAATAGGCGATCTGCGGCTTGAAGCCGCACACATAGGGCGCAGTCGCCTCGACGATGCGCAGGCAGAACTCGGTGACTGCATCGGGGCGGTCTTTCAGTTCTTCGGGGAAGCGTCTCGGGTCCGGGTCAAGGCCCACCATCAGCAGGGAGTCCTGGCGAGTCCAGGCGCGGTTCAGCTTGTCGATGAAGGTCATGGCGTCGGGCAGTCCGTGGTGTCGGGTTGAAAAAGGGCGGGGCGGGCGTGTGGATAGCGGTCGCGCCCCGGATCTCAGTGTGGTTCAGGGGGTCATGAGGGCCACCAGCGTGGCGCCAGCACGGCAATCCAGACTGCGCCCGTCAGGATCAGCACCAGCAGCACCGCTGCGCTGCCGACGTCCTTGGCGCGTCCCAGCAAAGGGTGGTGTTCTGTGCTGATCGCATCGGCCAGCGCCTCGATCGCGGAATTCAGCAGTTCCACGACCAGCACCAGCACCAGTACACCGGCCAGCAGCAGCCGTTCGATGGCCGTGTTGCCCAGCCACAGTCCCAGCGGAATCAGGATTGCCGCGAGGAGGGTCTCCTGACGGAACGCGGCCTCGTGACGCCATGCGGCGCCCAGTCCTTGCAGTGAATAGCCGAACGCGCGCACGATGCGCAGCAATCCGCCGGTGCTTTTGTAGGAGGAGGGTCGGGTCATGGGTCGGCCGATCGGGAGAGTGTCGGCATTGTATAAAAAATCCCCGCCACGGCGAACCGGGGCGGGGATGTGGCAGGACACGGCAGAGTCCTTTCGGACGATTTCGTGCCTGACGAGTCCGAGCAGCGTGTCCGCTGCAAGGTGAGGCCGGGCGCCGGTCTGGCGCCGAGGCGCCGGACCGGGAAGGGCACAGGGGCTTAGAAGCCGCCCATGCCGCCCATGCCACCCATGCCGCCCATGTCGGGCATCGGGGCTGCGGGCTTGTCTTCGACGATTTCAGCCACGGCGGCTTCGGTGGTCAGCAGCAGGCTGGCGACCGAGGCAGCGTTTTGCAGCGCGGTGCGGGTGACCTTGGTCGGGTCGATCACGCCTTGCTCGACCAGATCGCCGTATTCACCGGTGGCGGCGTTGTAGCCGTAGTTGCCTTCGCCCTGTTCGACCGCGTTGACGATCACGCTGGCCTCGTCGCCGGCGTTGGAGACGATGGTGCGCAGCGGGGATTCGATGGCGCGCAGGACCAGCTTGATGCCGGCGGCCTGGTCGGCATTGTCACCCTTGACCTTGGCCACGGCGGCCTTGGCGCGGATCAGCGCCACGCCGCCGCCGGGGACGATGCCTTCTTCGACGGCCGCACGCGTGGCGTGCAGGGCGTCTTCGACACGCGCCTTCTTTTCCTTCATTTCGACTTCGGTGGCCGCGCCCACGCGGATCACCGCCACGCCGCCGGCCAGCTTGGCGACACGCTCTTGCAGCTTTTCACGGTCGTAGTCCGAGGTGGCTTCCTCGATCTGCGCGCGGATCTGCTTGACGCGGGCTTCGATGTTCTTGGCATCGCCGGCGCCGTCGATGACAGTGGTGTTTTCCTTGGCCACTTCGATGCGCTTGGCCTGGCCCAGCTCGGCCAGGGTTGCCTTTTCCAGGGACAGGCCGGTTTCCTCGGAGATCACCGTGCCGCCCGTCAGGATGGCGATGTCTTCGAGCATGGCCTTGCGGCGGTCGCCGAAGCCCGGCGCCTTGACGGCGGTGGTCTTCAGGATGCCACGGATGTTGTTCACGACCAGGGTGGCCAGGGCTTCGCCCTCGACGTCCTCGGCCACGATCAGCAGCGGACGGCTGGACTTGGCGACTTGTTCCAGCACCGGCAGCAGGTCACGGATGTTGCTGATCTTCTTGTCGAAGATCAGGATGTACGGATCATCCAGAACGGCGACTTGCTTGTCGGGGTTGTTGATAAAGTAGGGCGACAGATAGCCGCGGTCGAATTGCATGCCTTCGACGACATCCAGTTCGTTTTCCAGGGACTTGCCGTCTTCGACGGTGATGACGCCTTCCTTGCCGACCTTGTCCATTGCGTTGGCGATGATTTCACCGACGGAGGTGTCGCTGTTGGCCGAGATCGAGCCGACCTGGGCGATGGCCTTGCTGGTGGTGCAGGGCTTGGACAGAGAGTGCAGGCTGTCGACAGCGGCGACCACGGCCTTGTCGATGCCGCGCTTGAGGTCCATGGGGCTGATGCCGGCGGCCACGTATTTCAGGCCTTCTTCGACGATGGCCTGTGCCAGCACGGTGGCGGTGGTGGTGCCGTCGCCCGCGTTGTCCGAAGTCTTGGAAGCGACTTCCTTGACCAGCTGGGCGCCGATGTTCTCGAACTTGTCCTTCAGTTCGATTTCCTTGGCGACGGAAACGCCGTCCTTGGTGACGGTGGGCGCGCCGAAGGAGCGGTCCAGCACCACGTTGCGGCCCTTGGGACCCATGGTGGTCTTGACGGCGTTGGCCAGGATATTGACGCCGCGGACGATGCGCGTGCGGGCGTCGTCACCGAAATAAACTTGCTTTGCAGCCATGTTGAAATTCCTTGGGATTGAACAGTGAGGTGGCTTACTGGATCACGGCGAGGACTTCTTCCTCGCGGATGACGAGCACTTCCTCGCCATCGACCTTGACGGACTGGCCGGCGTACTTGCCGAACAGGACCTTGTCGCCGACTTTCAGGTCGACCGGGATCACTTTGCCGTCCTCGGTTTTCTTGCCGGGACCGACAGCCAAGACTTCGCCTTGATCGGGCTTTTCAGCCGCGCTGTCAGGGATGACGATACCCGAGGCGGTGGTGCGCTCGTTGTCCAGACGCTTGACGATCACACGATCGTGCAAAGGACGCAGTGCCATGGAGAAACTCCTGTACATAGAAATTGAAGGATGCAGGGGGCGGAGCCTGTTAGCACTCGCTCCCGTTGAGTGCTAATTATAAGGACGGTTTCCGGAGTTTCAAGAGGGGGTGACGGGATTTGTTACAAATTGGAGGGTGTTCAGCAGCGGGATGTCGCGCAATCAGCATTCCCGCCTCGCCAGCTTCATCTGCCGCGCAACCCTGCGCCAGCGCACAGGCGTATAGGCGGGTCCTTGAATCATTGGGGTAAACGCTGACCCGGAACCCTCGTCCCCAGGCAATTATGACCATCATCAAAAATGGTGATTGGACGCTCCGTCGGTGCCTGCTTATGTTGTGGTGACCCCCTCGACCAATAAGCAGGAGACAACATGCTGAACCTGAAATCGCTTTCCCTGAGGCCGGTGCTGGCCGTGCTTTCCCTGGTGGCGTGCGCACCGGCCCTGGCGGGGACCGTCACCGTGATCACCTCGTTTCCGAAGGATCTCACCAACGCGTACAAACAGGCCTTCGAGGCCAAGCATCCCGACATCAATCTCGAAATCCTCAACAAGAACACCGTGTCCGGCATTGCCTTCGTGAAGGAAACGGATGCCGGCAAGCGGCCCGATGTATTCTGGGCGAGCGCGCCCGATGCCTTCGAGGTGCTGTCCAAGGCCGGCCTGATGGCCGACAGTACGGACCTGCACAATTCGGATGTGCCCAAGAATATCGGCAGCTTTCCCATCAACGACCCCGAGGGCAAGTTCATGGGGCAGGCCCTGGCGGGCTACGGCATCATGTACAACACCCGGCTGCTCAAGGCACGCAAGATCGCACCGCCCAAGACCTGGACCGACCTGCTCAAGCCCGAATGGTATGGGCTGGTGGGCATGACCTCGCCCTCGCGTTCGGGCACCATGCATCTGACTGTCGAGACGATCCTGCAGGGCGAGGGCTGGGGCCAGGGCTGGTCTACATTGCTGCGCATGGCGGGCAACAGTGGCGCCATCACGGAACGCTCCTTCGGGGTGCCTGACGGCATCAACAATGGCCAGTTCGGCGCCGGCCCGGTGATCGATTTCTTTGGCCTGTCCAGCAAATATTCCAAATTCCCCGTGGATTTCATCTATCCCGATGAAACCGCGATCGTGCCCGCCAATATTGGTCTCATCAAAGGCGCCCGCAACGAGGCCGAAGCCAGGGAATTCATCAAGTTCACCGTCAGCCCGGCGGGCCAGGAACTGTTGCTCAAGCCGGAAATCTCGCGCCTGCCGGTGCTGCCCTATGCCAAGCTGAGCAATATTCCGGAGGGCTACCCGGATCCTCAGGAGATCGCCGCGCGCAGCAAGGTAAATTTTGATACGGCGCTGTCGCAGAACCGCTATTTCATTGTCCAGTCGCTGTTCGATCAGACGATCACCTTTCGGCACAAAGAACTGCAGGAAGCGACGGAGGCCATTTATGCGGCGGCCGCCAGGCTCGGTGACAAGGCCAATCAAGGTGAGGCCAAGAAGCTGCTGGACAAGGCGCGACAACTGGCCTGGTCGCCGTTGCTCAGTCATGCCCAGGTCCAGGATCCGGAATTGCAGGCATTGTTCCATGCCGATAAAAAGGATTCGGCCGTGACCCAAAAGCTGTCGAAGCTGCAGGGTGACTGGAATAATCAGGCAAAGAGCAACTATGCCGAAGCGGTGAAGCTCGCCCAGCAGGCCGCTGGGCTGTAAGGCGGATCAGCGGTTTGGGTTTGCTTCGCATGTGAAACGCGCGGTGCCCCAAGGGGCCCGCACCCGATATCGTCAGTTCTGTCCGGAGACATGTCTGCGGACGTAGGGGCCCTTATGTCGCAAACCATCGCCCTTGGTCAGCGAGCCTACAGTGCCGTACGACGACAGTCGCTTGGCATCCAGTTGGTGGCGCTGTTCGTACTGCTTTTCCTGCTTCTGTTTCTCGTGATTCCAGTCGGGAATGTGTTCTACAGTGCGTTCGTCAATTCGGATGGCAGCCTGACGATCGGTCACTTCATCGCCTTCTTTCATCAGGCGCTGCTGAAAGAGTCCTTCTTCAACAGCCTGTATGTTGCCAGCATGGCGACGCTGTTCGCCTCGCTGATCGCGGTGCCGCTGGCGTACCTGACGATCCGTTTCCAGTTTCGTGGGGCGATCTTGATTCAGACCCTGGGGGTGCTGCCGCTGATCATGCCGCCCTTTGTCGGGGCGGTGGCGTTGCAGCTGATCTTTGGTCAGGCGGGCAGCGTCAACTTGCTGCTGGCCGAATATTTCGGCGTCACGATCCCGATCATGGACGGACTGAATGGCATCATCTTTGTCGAGGCGTTGCATTATTTCCCCTTCATTCTCATGAACCTGACCGTGGCGCTGCGCAACATCGACGGCGCCATGGAGGAGGCCGCCCTCAGCCTGGGCGCGCGTGGCTGGCGACTGTTCCGCCGTGTGATCTTCCCCCTGGGATTGCCTGGTTATATCGCGGGCGCCTCGCTGGTTTTCGTCAAGGTTTTCGACGATCTTGGCACACCGCTGGTCATGGGCACCACCAACATGCTGGCGCCGCAGGCCTACCTGCGCATCACTCAGGTGGGTCTCGATGATCCCCTGGGCTATGCCATCAGCGTCATCATGATCGCCTTTTCGATCCTGGCTTTGTGGCTCTCGGCCAGCGCGCTCAAGGGACGCGACTATTCCACCCTGCAGAAGGGCGGAAATTCGCTGCAGCAGCGCCCCTTGAGCCGCCTGCAGTCCCTCATGGCTTATGCCTGGATCCTGCTCGTCCTGCTGCTGGTGCTGTCGCCGCACTTCGGCATCCTGATGCTGTCGCTGGCGACGGTCTGGAGCTACGCGCCCCTGCCCGACGGTTACACCCTGGCGCACTATGTCGATGTCTTCCAGGACTCTCAGGGCATGATCGCCAACACCTTGCTCTATGGCGGTCTGGCGGCGGGCCTGGATGTGATTTTCGGTACAGCCATCGCCTATGTGCTGCTGCGCACCCGCCTGGTCGGCCGCCAATGGCTGGACTGGATCGCGTCGGCAGCCCTCGCCATTCCCGGGATCGTCCTGGCCATCGGCTATCTGCGCACCTTCCGCAATGTGAACATTCCCTTGACCGAAATCGGGCTCACCTCCACCTGGGTGCTCATCATGCTGGCCTACGCCGTGCGACGCCTGCCGTACGCGCTGCGGTCGTGCGTGGCTGCGCTGCAGCAGATCCACACTTCGCTCGAGGAGGCGGCGACCTCTGTCGGGGCCAATCGCTTCAGCATCATCCGGCGGGTCGTCATCCCCCTGATGGGCGGCGGCATCCTGGCCGGTTTCGTGATCAGCTTCATTACTGCGGCGGTCGAGCTGTCGGCCACCCTGATGCTGGTCACGCGCGACAGTGACGCGCCCATGAGTTATGGCATCTACCTTTACATGCAAAGCGCGTCGGGTCGAGGGCCTGGCGCCGCGCTGGGCGTCATCGCCGTAGTGGCGGTCGCCATCGGCACCTACATCTCCCATGTCATCGTCGAGCGCAGTTCTGCGCGTCAACGCCAGTCCCGAGCTCTTTAGGAATCGTCATGAAAAAAGTGAGCGTCGAGTGTCGAAACCTGCGCCTTTCCTACGGCCGCAACGAGGTTCTCAAAGACATCAGCCTGCTGATTGAACCCGGTGAATTCTTTGCCCTACTGGGGCCGTCGGGGTCTGGAAAATCCACCCTGCTGCGTCTGATCGCCGGCTTCAACATGCATGATTCCGGCGAGTTGCTGGTCGACGGCAAGGACATCGGCCGTGTGCCGCCGCACAAGCGCAATATCGGGATGGTGTTCCAGAGCTATGCCCTGTGGCCGCACATGAGCGTCTGGGATAATGTTGCCTTCGGTCTGGTCGAGCGCAAGATGAAATCCGCCGAGATCCGTGAAAAGGTGGAGGCAGCCCTGGATCTGGTCAGTCTGTCTCAATATGCCAAACGCCGTCCCAACGAACTGTCCGGCGGCCAGCAGCAGCGGGTCGCGCTCGCGCGCACCATCATCATCGAACCGCAGGTGCTGCTGCTGGACGAGCCTCTGTCCAATCTGGACAAGAAGCTGCGTGTGCAGATGCGGCAGGACCTGCTCGCGTTGCAGCGGCGTCTGGGGATCACCACGATCTTCGTGACGCACGACCAGGAAGAGGCCATGACCACGGCCGACCGCATGGCTGTGATGGATCAGGGCGTCGTGCAGCAGGTAGGCAGTCCCACCAATCTCTATGATTATCCACGCAACCGGTTCGTGGCCAATTTTGTAGGAACGATGAATGTGCTGGATGGTCAGATCCGCGAGCGCTCGAGTACGCACCTGTCCTTGGATGTCCCTGGGCTGGGCGACATCCGGTTGCCGCACAATGGCAATGTGCCCGAGGGGGCCCGCCTGGCGGCCAGCTTCCGGCCGCACACCGTGCAGATCGAAAAGGCGGGTGGCCGGGGCGATGCCTGCCTGATCTGGCTGCCGGGCATCATCGATCATCGGGAGTTCCTGGGCGAGTTCACTCGTTACAGGGTGCGGGTGGGCGACCATTTGGTGACGGCGGATCAGGCGCACCTGACCGGGCTGGAGATCTACCCCGCTGGCGCTGAGGTCTCGATCGGCCTGGAGCCGACCCAGATCCGCCTGCTGGCGGCCTGATCTTTCCTCTGTCTTTATGGAAATCTATCAGATCCGTGCCTTCGTCACGGTTGCCCGCACCGGGAATCTCACCCGGGCGGCGGATGCCCTGCATCTGACGCAACCGGCGGTCACCGCACAGATCAAGGCCCTGGAACAAAGTCTGGGTGTGGCGCTGTTCGACCGGACCAGCGGCCGTATCACTCTGGCGCGTGCCGGCGAAATGCTGCTGCCCACGGCCGAGGCGCTGCTGTCGCAGGTCAATCAGCTCAAGGCGAATGCCGCCCGCCTGAAGGGCGAGTTGCACGGAACCGTCAATCTGGGCGTTCCGAGTGAACGCATGGATTTCCTGCGGCTGGCGCACCTGGCCAGCCGCATCACGGCCAGTCTGCCGATGGTCGATTTGCAGACCCACATCCTGCCGTCGTCCGAACTGATCGACCAGGTGTCCGTCGGTACGCTGTCGGCGGCCCTGACCATTACCGCCTGGCCGCCGCGTGATGTCCTGTGGGTCCCGCTGCGTACGGTATCCTATCGCCTCGTCGTGCCCAATTCGCTCGCGGCGCAGGCGCGCGAGGCCGGCTGGCCAGAGATCGCCGTGATGCCATGGGTCGATGGTTATCCAGGCAGCCATACGCATCTGCTACTGCGCGAATTATTCGAACGACATGGACTCGTGCACCGGACGGTGATGAACAGCGATGATCTGGCCAACATCGACGCGCTGGTGCGTGCTGGTGCCGGTTGCGCCTTGATGCGCGAAGAGGTTGCCCTGACAGGCGCGCAGCATCAGGACTTCATCGTCTGGGGTCATGCCAGAGTCGATGCCGTTCTGGG
This sequence comes from Castellaniella sp., assembly GCF_047971665.1. GTDB lineage: Bacteria > Pseudomonadota > Gammaproteobacteria > Burkholderiales > Burkholderiaceae_B > Castellaniella. Next base: position 36,242 of record NZ_JBKEAA010000002.1, read on the forward strand.
GTTTGCCGTGTCTCATGAGCACGCGGCCGATCCGGTACTGATCGCGCTGATTTCCATGCTCAAGGAGATCTGGGATCTGCAGACGATTGAAGACGAGGACTGAGCCGGTCATTCACAAGGACAACGATGCCCACGACCTTCTGGCTGGTTCGCCATGGCGAAACCTTATGGAACACTGAACGCCGGCTCCAGGGCTGGCAGGATCTTTCCCTGAATCCGGCTGGTGTGGCGCAGGCGCGCCAGCTGGAAGCCTGGCTGCGCTCGCCGCACTTCGATGCGCCGATCGAACGCATCGTCACCAGCGATCTGGCCCGGGCTCGCCAGACGGCCGAGATCGCCAGCTCGCACTGGCGCCTGCCCATCGAGCGTCTGGCGATGTTGCGGGAGCGGCATTTTGGTTCGTACGAGGGACAGCCGCTGGATGCCCTGCGCAACCCACAGGGCCAGCCGGTCGGGTTTCATGCCTTGGACGATGGCATGGAGGGTGGCGAATCCCTGGGTGAATTCCGGCGGCGCATCCAGCAGGCGTTCGAGCAATTGGCGCAGGCACATCCAGCGCAGCATCTGCTGGTATTCTCCCACGGTGGCGTGATCGATATGGCCTGGCGCCTGGCAACCGGCGCGGATTCCACTGTGCCCGGCCCTCGTCTGATCATCAACACCAGCATCAATCAGTTCCTGATCGATACGCAATGCGCCTGGACGCTGGGACAATGGGGCGTGTGCGGTCATCTGGAACCGGGGGTCGGGGGACTGTAGCGACAAAGGGGGCTGACCGGCGCAGCGGGCCGGGGATCAGTCATTCATGTCGAAGGGGCGGTGCATCGTGCCAGGTACATCTGTTCGGGTCGTCGGAACCTTGGGTGCGGCCCAGACGCTGGCCTGGGCTTCTTCCTACTACCTGCCGGCCATGCTGGCCGATCCGATGGCCCGTGACCTGGGCTTGTCCGCGCCGACCATCTATGCAGCCTTTTCCGCCGCCATGGCGGCATCGGCGCTGGTCGGCCCCTGGGCCGGCCAAGCCATCGACCGCTATGGCGGGCAGATCGTCCTGGCGGGCACGAGTCTGGTGTTCGCGCTTGGTCTGGGCCTGCTCGGTGTCGCCCAGGGCCTCTGGACGATGGTGGCCGCCTGGCTCGTCGTCGGCGTGGCGATGGGCGCAGGGCTTTACGAGGCGGCGTTCTCCTGTCTGGTGCATCTCTATGGCCACCGCGCGCGTGGCGCGATCACGGGCATTACCTTGATCGCGGGTTTTGCCAGCACCGTCGGCTGGCCGCTGTCGGCCTGGATGGGGACGCAGTTCGGATGGCGCGAGGCGTGTTTCGGCTGGGCGATCATGCATCTGCTGATGGGCCTGCCGCTGAACGCCTGGCTGCCGAAAGTCCCGGTGTGCTCGAGCTTCGGGGGCGCTCTGGCCGCCAACGAGGCGCAGGCCGGTGCGTCTGCGGCCGCCGAGTCGGCGCGCCCCGGGCTGGCCACGGCGCTGCTGTCGTTCGTTTTTGCCGCGACCTGGTTCATCAGCACGGCGATGGCGACACACCTGCCGCGGATGCTGGAGACGGCTGGCGCGACATTCGCGGCGGCGGTCGCGGTGGGCGCGCTCATCGGTCCCGCCCAGGTGGCTGGTCGCCTGCTCGAGTTTGGATTCCTGCGGCGCGTTCATCCCCTGCTGTCGGCGCGCCTGGCGGCGCTGGCGCATCCCGTCGGGGTGATGGTGCTGCTGTTCGCCGGTCCCGCGATGGCCCCGGTTTTTGCCGTGCTGCACGGGGCGGGCAACGGCATCCTGACCATCGCCAAGGGCACGTTGCCGCTGGTGTTTTTCGGAACGCGGAGGTATGGCGCGCGGCAGGGCTGGCTCATGATGCCGGCGCGCGTCGCGCAGGCGCTGGCGCCGCTGCTCTTCGGCATCGCGCTCGATGCCTGGGGCGCCCGCGCGCTGTGGCTGTCGGGCGGGATCGGCCTGGCCGCCTTTGCCGCGTTGCTGCTGCTGCGCGCGCGGGCGGGCGATCTCCCGCCTTGATCAGGGTCGGCTGCGTCCGGATCGTGCGGAGGTCGGGTCCAGGAACTGCTGCTGGAAATAGTTGCGGAAGGCCGCCATGGCGGGGGTGTAGTCCACGCCCTGCCGCCAGCCGAGACCGATGTTCATCGTCGGGATATCGTCGCGCAGGTTGATGGTTTCGATGCGCTTGCCCTCCAGGGACCAGGGGCGATAGACCATGTCGGACAGGATGCTGACCCCCATGCCGTTGGCAACCGTGCTGCGGGCGGCCTCGACCGAGCTGGTGCGCAGGAGGATGTTGGGCCGGTAGGGAGTCTTGCTCCAGTATTTGAGCGCGGTTGCCGCCGCCTCGTCGACGGTGAGCATGACGTAGGGCTCGAGCGATACGTCGGCCAGCGTGACCTCGGCCTTGTCGAGCAGCGGATGTTTGCTCGGCACCCACAGGCGGCGTTGCGAACCGAAAAACGTCTCGAATGACAGATCATGCAGCGCGACGTTGGATGTGATCAGCACGCCCATGTCGTAGCGCTGCATGATCAGGCCTTCTTCGATGTCTTCGCGGATCGCTTCATGCACCTTGACCTGGATGTGCGGATGCAATTGGGCGAATCGCTGCAAGTGATGCGGCAGGAAATAGCCGAGGACGGTGTAGCTGGCCGCAATGGTCAGGGTGCCTTTCACGCTCGTGGCCTCGACGGGCATGCGCTCGGCCGCGTCCGCGGCCGCGAGCACCGCGTAGGCATGGCTCAGGAACCGGCGCCCGGCGCTCGTCAGTTCAACGCCATGGGAATGACGTTCGAACAGCTGCTGGCTGACCATTTCCTCGAGCTCGCGCACGGCGGTGGTGACAGCGGATTGCGAGATGTTCAGCTGGACGGCGGCCTGGGAGATGCGGCCGACTTCGGCCACTGCGGTGAAATACTTCAACTGCCGGATCGAGAGTGCCATGGTCGTCTTGATGAAAAGGTGATTTCAATCAGGATAATCTTTTTTTCAAATATCCAAACTTGTTGATCATGGGAAATTTCGATGCTTCCCTCTTGCGATCCCGTAAGATTTTCGTCAGTAGATCATTATTTTTTGCACTTGCCATCTGTTTTTCAGATATCAAACCATCAAAAAATAATACTTTCCGCCGCCATGAGGAGGCTCTATTCTCTGTTGCATTCAGTCTCAACAGGGACTTGCAGGATTCCATACACAAGGGTAAGTGCAGGTGAAACAACACATTGACCTCAACTCCGATCTGGGTGAAGGCTTCGGTCCATGGACCATAGGCGACGGCGTGGACGACCAGTTGATGCCGCTGATCAGCTCGGCCAATATCGCGACAGGTTTTCATGCGGGCGATCCGAGCATCATGCGCAAGACGATTGCCATGGCCAAGCAGCACGGCGTCGGGATCGGCGCGCATCCGGGATTCCGCGATCTGGTGGGTTTCGGCCGGCGCCACATTCATGCCCGGACCGAAGAGCTGGTCAACGATGTGGTGTATCAGCTGGGCGCCCTGCGTGAGTTTGCCCGGCTGGCCGGCATGTCGCTGCAGCACGTCAAGCCTCACGGCGCGTTGTACATGCATGTCTCGCGCGATGAGGAATTGTCGCGCGCCCTGGTGAGCGCCTTGCAGCAGGTCGATCCCACGCTCCATCTGTATTGCATGGCGGGCTCGGTCGTGCACCGGGTCGCCCTGGAGATGGGGCAGCCTGTGGTGCGGGAGTTCTACGCCGACCGCGACTACGACATGAGCGGCTCGATCGTCTTCACGCGCCGTGTCGAGGCGCTCGATCCGCAGGCCATTGCCTCAAAGGTCGTTCGCGCCTGCACGGAAGGGCTGGTGCAGACGGTGGAGGGGCAGGACGTCGCCATTGAATTCGATTCGGTCTGCATTCACAGCGACACGCCGGGGGCGCTCGAGCTGGTGCGTGCGACACGATCCGCTCTGGCCGAAAGAGATATCGCCGTGACAGGCATCGATAAACTCGTTTCGGCTTGATCCTTCAAAAATACGATCAGGAGACATAGATGTCCGATATCCATGAAGTACTGAGCCCCTTGCCGGGGACTTTTTACCGCAGCCCCTCGCCCGAGGAGCCGCCCTTCAAATCCGAAGGCGACGAGGTCGCCGTCGGCGACGTGCTGGGACTTGTGGAGGTGATGAAGCAGTTCAGCTACATCAACGCCGAAGCCGCCGGCCGGGTCGGCAAGTTCCAGGTCGAGAATGGCGCGCCCGTCGATCCGGGCCAGGTCATCGTGACGATCCAGCCTGCGTAGAGATCAGCGATATGAAAGCTGCTTTCAACAAGGTGCTGATCGCCAATCGCGGAGAAATCGCCGTACGCATCATCCGGGCGGCGCGTGAGCTGGGGCTGCGGACCGTCGCCGTCTACAGCGATGCGGATGCTCACAGCCAGGCCGTGCGGATGGCCGATGAGGCGGTGCGGATCGGCCCCGCGCATGCGAGCAAGAGTTATCTGGATGTAGAGGCCGTACTGCAGGCCGCCGTGCAAAGCGGCGCGGGCGCTGTGCATCCCGGGTATGGCTTCCTCTCGGAAAACGCGGATTTCGCCGAGCGGATCGAGGCGGCCGGCCTGGTCTTCATCGGGCCCACGCCCGATGCCATCCGGACCATGGGCGACAAGGCCGCCGCGCGCGCCGCCGCCATGCGGGCCGATGTGCCCACGGTGCCAGGCAGCGTGGGGGTGGTGGAGAACGCCGACATCGCCGCCGCATTGGCCAGCGAGATCGGTTATCCGATCATGATCAAGGCCTCTGCCGGAGGCGGCGGGCGCGGGATCCGCATTGCCAATGACGAGTCCGAGCTGCGTCAGCAGTTCACGACGGCAACCGCCGAGGCCAGGGCCGCTTTCGGCAACGGCGAGGTCTATCTCGAGCGATTCATTCGCAGCGCCCGTCACATCGAGGTGCAGATCCTCGGCGATGGCACGCATGCCGTGCACTGTTTCGAGCGCGAATGTTCCTTGCAGCGCCGACGCCAGAAAGTCTGGGAAGAGGCGCCCTGCGCGGGTATCAGCGAACAGACCCGCGCCGCGCTGTGCGAGTCGGCGCTGCGCCTGGCCAATGCGGTGTCGTACCGGGGCGCCGGCACGCTCGAGTATCTCTACGATGACGACACGGGCGAGTTCTTCTTCATCGAGATGAACACTCGCATCCAGGTCGAGCATCCGATCACCGAGATGATCACCGGCATCGACCTGGTCAAGGAAATGATCCGGATCGCGCTGGGTGAGCCCCTGCGCCTGAGGCAGCAGGACATTCAGATGTCCGGCACGGCCATCGAGGTCCGGATCAATGCCGAGAACGCGGCCAAGGGGTTCATGCCCAGTCCCGGTGTGGTGTCGAATTTGGTGGTGCCAGGCGGTCCGGGTGTCCGGTTCGATTCGATGCTGTTCCCCGGCTATACCGTGCCGGCCTATTACGACTCGCTGCTCGGCAAGCTCATCGTGCACGATGGCGACCGCGCCAGCGCGCTGGCGCGGATGCGCCGCGCGCTGCAGGAACTCAAGGTCGAGGGAATCCAGACCACGATCCCGTTGCATCAGGCGTTGTGCGACGACGCCCGGGTGGGATCGGCCGATTTCAATACCGGGTTCCTGGAGACCTGGCTGGCGGAAAACCCACTGGCGCAGACGCCTGTGGCCGCTGGTTCACACACTAATTCTGATGACTCTTTGAAGGTGACCGGATGAATGAAGCCTCCCTGCCCGACAAGGCCCGCTATACCTTCGGTGGAGACGAGCACCTCTTTGTTGAAATCAGCGAAGAGATGTCGTTGTCCGCATTCTTTAAAGGTATGGCGATCTGCAATACGCTGCGCCAGCAGGCTGTCCCTGGCGTCACGGAGATCTGCCCGGCCAATGCCGCTTATCTGGTGCGGTTCGATCCCGACGTGATCCTGCCCGACGACCTGCTGGAAATCCTGCGGCAGATCGAAGCCAATCTGGGCGCCGCCGACATGAACATGAAAACACGCATTGTCGAGGTGCCGGTGCTCTACAACGATCCGTGGACGCACGAAACCCTGATGCGTTTTCGTGAACGGCACCAGGATCCGAGCAGCACGGATATCGAATATGCGGCCCGCATCAATCATCGCGAATCGGTCGATGCCTTCATTGCCTCGCATTCCGGCGCGCCCTGGTTCGTGTCCATGGTGGGGTTCGTCTCAGGCCTGCCGTTCCTCTATCAGATGGTGGATCGTGAACAGCAGCTGCAGGTGCCCAAGTACCTGAGTCCACGCACCGACACACCCAAACAGACGGTGGGTTATGGCGGCTGCTTCAGCTGCGTCTATTCGGTGCGCGGCGCGGGGGGCTACCAGATGTTCGGCGTCACCCCCGCGCCGATCTTCGATCCCGAACAGAAGCTCCCGTACTTCAAGGACCTGATGGTGTTCTTCAAGCCGGGCGACATCGTGAAATGGAAACCGATTGACCGCGCCGAGTATGACCGCCTGATCGAAGAGGTCGGGGCGGGAACCTATCAACTGAAGATCGAGCCGGTGTCGTTTTCCCTGCAGGAATTCATGGCCGACCCGGACAGCTACAACCAACAACTGCTGAAGGTGCTGTATGGCAATTGAAGTCATCAAGCCAGGATTGGCGACCAGTGTGCAGGATGCAGGACGTCCTGGGTATTACCACCTTGGCATTCCGCTGTCGGGTGCGCTCGATCAGGAAAGCTACTTGTTGGCGAATCTGCTGGTCGGCAATGACGAGGGCGCCGCGGCGATCGAATGCACCTTGCTGGGACCGGAGTTGCGCTTCGATGCGCCGGCGGTCGTGGCGGTGACCGGCGCGCAGGTCGTGGTCCGCATCAACGGCCAGGAAGTCCCGCGCTACGAGTCGTTCGCGGTGAAAGCGGACGACAAGATGAGTTTCGACTTCATGAAGGCGGGTGCGCGCTGCTTCATCGCTGTGGCCGGAGGCATCGATGTGCCCGAGGTTCTGGGCAGCCGTTCGACCTATGGCCTGGGCGCGTTTGGCGGCTACCAGGGGCGCAAGCTGGCGGCGGGCGACCGCCTGCCGGTGGGGACCGCCTCGGTGCGGACCAAGGCCGGCCGCTGCGCGAAGGCCGAATGGATTCCGGCCTTGACCAAGGAGGTCTCCCTGCGGGTGCTGCCCGGGCTGTATTGCCACCGGCTGCTCCAGGAGTCCGTATCCAGTTTCTTTGCGGAGACCTGGACAGTCGGCTCGGAGGCCGACCGCATCGGTTACCGCTACAAGGGCGGCACCCCCCTGCAATTCAAGCCGCGCAGGCCGCCGTTCGGCGCGGGTGACGATCCCTCCAATATCGTGGACGCCGGTTATCCGTACGGCTCGATCCAGGTGCCGGGGGGGCGCGAGCCCATCATCCTCCAGCGCGACGCGGTCTCGGGGGGCGGCTATGCGACGATCGGCGCCGTGATCAGCGCCGACATGGACCGCATCGCTCAGATGCAGCCCAACAACAAGGCGCAGTTCGTCATGGTCGACATGGCCCAGGCATTGCAGGCCCGCGCCGAGCGCAGGCAACGAATCAACCAGATGCGATCCGAGCTCGCGCATTGATTGCGACGAGTCCCTTCTCTTTCCCAAGCCAACGGAGTTCATCATGAACGGTATCTCCCTGCGCGTTTCCTTTGTATCCAGTGTCTTTGCCGCCGCGTTGATGTGGCAGGGCGGCGCCCATGCCGCCGATTGGTTCCCCTATAAAGCAGAAGTCACCGATCCTCCCTTCGCGGTCGATGGCAAGCAGTCGCCCATCGACTACACGCCGCAGGCCAAGGCGTCGAAGAAATGGGATATCTGCGTGTCGTTTCCCCATATGAAAGACGCCTATTTTCTGGGTGCCGACTACGGGGTGACCGAAGAGGCCAAGCGTCAGGGCGTGAAGATGACGCTCGCCGATGCGGGCGGCTACACCCATCTGGCCCGACAGATCTCGCAGATCGAGGATTGTGTGGCGCGCGGTGCCGATGCTGTGGTGATCGTGTCGATCTCCGGCGATGGGCTGAACAGTGTGCTCGAGACGGTGGCGGCCAAGAAGGTGCCGATCATCGATCTGATCAACGGGATCAATTCGCCCAACGTCTCGGCCAAGTCGCTGGTTTCGTTCTACACCATGGGGCATTCGACCGGCGAGTATCTCGCCAGGAAGCATCCGGCGGACTCGCCGGAGGTCAAGGTTGGCTGGTTCCCGGGGCCTGCCGGCGCGGCATGGGTCGAGGCCGCGAACAAGGGGTTCATGGCGGCTGTCGAGGGCAGCGCCGTCAAGGTGCTCGATCCCAAGTACGGCGACACCGGCAAGGAGGTCCAATCGCAGCTGGTCGAAGACGTGCTGCAAGGCAATCCGGATCTGGCCTATGTGGCCGGGACGGCTGTCACGGCCGAGGCCGCGGTGGGGATCTTGCGGTCGCGCAATCTGGACAAGAAGGTCAAGCTGCTCTCCTTCTACATGACGCCGGGCGTGTATGACGGCATTCAACGGGGCCGCATCATCGCGGCGCCGGCCGACTCCGTGGTGATCCAGGGGCGGATCGCGATCGATCAGGCCGTGCGCCTGCTCGAAGGCAAGGAGGTCAAGCGGCATGTGGGACCGAAGATCTTCATGGTCGACAGCGACAACATCAAAACCGTGAAGCTCACCGATATCCTGCCGCCCAAAGGCTTCCGTCCGGTTTTTGAAGTCAAGTAACGCAGGGGCCAGCATGCACGAAGACGCCGCACTTTTGCGCACCGTATCCCTGAGCAAGCAATACCCCGGGGTGCTGGCGCTTGACCAGATGGATTTCGACGTGCGTGCTGGCGAGGTCCACGTCCTGTTCGGAGAGAACGGGGCGGGGAAATCCACATTGATTTCGCTGCTCGCGGGCGCCAACACGCCCAGCGGCGGCGAGATCCGGATGCGCGGAGAACGTGTCCGGTTCGCCACCGTGCATGATGCCCGCCAGCAAGGCATCAGTGCGGTGTTCCAGGAGTTTTCGCTGATTCCGACGCTGTCGGTCGCGCAGAACCTGAGCCTGGGCGAGGAGCCTCAGCGCGGCGGGCTGCTGAGCCAGGCAGCCGTCAAGCAACGCGCCAGCGAGATGCTGGCCGATCTGGGCTTCGAGATCGACGGCGAGGCCTCCGTGGCCACATTGACGCGCGCCCAGCAGCAGATGGTGGAGATCGCCAAGGGCCTGCGCGGCGAAGTCTCGGTGCTGATCCTGGACGAGCCGACCGCCTCTTTGACCGGCAAGGAGGCGATCCGCCTGTTCGAGCTGGTCGAAAGGCTGAAGGCGAGAGGCGTGGGCATCATCTACATCTCGCACCGCATGCAGGAGATCTCGCGGATCGCGGATCGCATCACGGTTCTGCGCGATGGCCGCAAGGTCACCACGGTCGATGCCAGCACGGTGACACCCGATCAGCTGATCGCCTTGATGAGTGGCCGGGTCATCGAGCAGATCTACCCGGAAATCGCCCATTGCCCCGGCGATGTCGTACTGGATGTCCAGGGGCTGAGCTCGATGAACGGCGTACGCGACGTGTCGTTGACTGTAAAACGCGGCGAGGTGGTCGGGTTCGCCGGACTGGTCGGGTGCGGCAAATCAGAGTTGTTCCGGGCGATATTCGGGCTGGATCCGGTCAAGACGGGTCGCATCGTGTTCAACGGCAAGCCGCGTGTCAGGGCGGCGGTCCGCGAGATGCTGGACGACGGTTTTTTCTATCTGCCACCTGATCGCAAGGGCGAGGGCCTGGTGCTGGATTTCACCTCGCGCGCCAACATGACCTTGCCCTTGTTGAACGGGCCGATGCGCGGCTGGGGCGGCTGGCTGCGCAGAAAGCTCGGCAAGCAGTTGTCGGCGCAGGCCGCGCAAGGCGTGGAGCTGGTGCCGCGCAATCTCGACAAAAGCGTGGCGCTGTTGTCCGGAGGTAACCAGCAAAAGGTGCTGTTCGGCAAGGGAATGACGCGCGAGGCCGCGCTCTATGTCTTCGACGAGCCTTCGGTCGGCGTCGATGTCGGCACGCGCAGTGTGCTGTATCAGGTCATTCAGCGATTGTGCGAGGAGGGCGCGGCCGTGGTCGTGATCTCATCGGATCTGCCCGAGGTGCTGAACCTGAGCCATCGCCTCTATGTGATGCGCAACGGAGAGATCGCCGGCGAGCTGGGGGGCGATGCGATCGATGAGCCCGCCGTGCTCAGTTTGTTTTTCAATTCCAACGAATGAAATCTATGACTTCCATTCCCACATCTGTTTCGTCTGTCCATGCGGCTGAAACCTCTCCCGGGCTCTCCGCCCGCCTGGGGGGGATTTTGAGTCGGTGATTTACAGTGTTTCTACAGGGAAATGGGGCGAATTCTAGCGTAGGTTGAAATAGGTAAAACCAGTTTCAAATCAGAAGGTTAGCGTATTTTACCTGAATTGGTGAAAACTGGTCACTGTACCTGTACTGTACCGAAATTTCGGTACAGTGTAGACGTAGCAATGTCAGCGCAAATAAATGCACTCGACCCATTAAGGAAATGCAGTTGGCAGACTTCAATGTCCGGTGGAGGCTGGATGCGGTCGTTGATCAGCAGCGGTTAAACATGCGCGCGCAAGAGATATTCATCGCGACGGGCTGCTGGACAGCTCCGGCTTGCTCTTTAACGGCCATGACACCTTTTGAATTTCGCGCCACTCCCGCATGGACAGGGATCATTTCGTCCCGGTTTTTTGATCTTTCCAAGAGAAGGGGCGTTTTCCGGTTGCTTGAGATTCACCGCCCGCGTTGGGTGAGCCATTCGGGCAGCATCTTCGTAGATGGAGGCGTTTTCTTCCGTTCGCTCTGTTGGTATGTGAACTGCGAACGATTGCGCCCGGTGATAGGTTCCATCGGAACTAATCTCTGCAACGACGCCAATCACGTTAGAAGCCTTAACGGCTAACGAAGCTGCACTGGCCTTCTCATTTACTTTTTTCCAGTCAATTTGCTGGCCGTGTTGTTGTAGCCAGACAAAGAGCGGCTCTCCGTCCCCGGCCAGCACAAAGTAACGGGCGGGATGTTGATTCAGCGTTTGGCGAAGGTCGGTGAGCATCTTGGCCAGATCTTTCCGGCCTTCTTCTCCTAGGTCACGGATATGGCTCTCCGCCGAAAGCCAACCTTGCGCTCGGGTTACGTCAAGAGCATCAAGCAGCTTTCGCACATCTTCAGGGAAGTTCTGGGTCGGAAACGGCCTGGCCTCCCAGTCTTCACCCTCGAAGCTCTTATCAACGATGTCGCTCATGCCGTCCCAGATAAGCATGTTCACCTTGCCGTCCTGCAGTTGCTCGGCGATATCCTGATCGAATCGGTTCTTCTTCAGGTACGCACCAAGGTGGTCAAACTCGTCGAAGAGATGAGCCCGACGCATCCCGGCCACCGCTTGCCGCACCTCCATGTAATGGGCGAACTGGCCGGGTGTGGGAAGGAATCGCTTGAGTACAAACAGGTCGTCAATAGACAGCGAAACGAAGGGATGCCTTCCAAGTAGTGGCTCAACCTGCGGCAGTTTCTTGCAGTACGCTGAAAAGGGCGAGAATGATTCAACCGTCAGCCCAATCGGCACCATTACTCGGTAGTCGGAGCGGCGGACGCGGCTACACTCTTCATATTTGCCGTCCACTAGGCGGTAGAGGGACACTTCATCGGCCGAATTCAGGTAATTGAAGAAGCGCTCACATTGCTTGTACGCTTTAAGCACCAAGTCCTGAACGGATTGGGCGTGGCGGCCGAAATCAAGCGCTGGCGATGCGATGGTGGCGGCCGCACCGGCCTTGGCCTCAACCAAAAACAGCACATCATCAATCAGGATGAGGGTGTCATTTTCGGACCACTGCTTGCTGGCAGGATCCTTGTAGTAAATCTCCTGGAGCACTGTGGCGTCGGGAAGCTGAGCGGCCAGAAGGTCGGCGAAGGCAGCTTCGCTCATCAGCTTCTGACGATTCTCAAAGGTCTTCTTGTAGTCCGGTTTTCGCTGAAGCAGGTTGTAGAGAAGAGAACGATACCCCGCATCGCGGGCGAAACACGGATCGACGGCGTAGTAATCTGACCCAAGCTGGATTAGGGGTTTCTTCCGGGCCGGTAGTGTCCGGTAGGGGGTTCCCACAAAATCGCCCGCGGAGAAGAACTCGGTTTCTTCGCCGCGCCGGTACGCCAAGTCTGCTAGCAGCGTCGGTGGTAGCTTCGTGTGACGGCTCACATTTGCGATGCCGCCCCGAAACATGTCATCCATTGCCCGCCCAGCGGCTTTCGCCTGTTCCGCATTAGCCGCAACCCATGCCTCCATAATCTCTTCCAGAGGCTTTTCCTGTGCCGCAGCGAAGGCCTGAGCGGCCTCCATCTGCTTAATCATCTCCATAGAGGCTTCGGCATGTCCAGAACGCGTGGCGTCGGCCATGGCCTGGAAACCTTCCGCGATATAGGCAGCACCAACGCCATACGCTTCCTCTAAAACCTCATTGTGAGGCGCCAGAACGTAGCGGTAGAACTCGCCTTCCAAAACTTGGTAGCGGTTCCCGCGCATCATGACCCAATTGGATTTCGCGCGAAATTCAATGTCGGCGGTGTCGGGACCGAAGATTCCATCTTTTGTATCAGCAGACGTGGCCATGGCGAAAAGTATGGCTTGCTCTCGCAGTTTGCGGCCAAGTTCAAACAGCTCTGCGCACCGGGCTTCGTCGAATGTCATATTTGCAGGAGCGGCATCTGACGCGAGAACCGCGTGCACGTACTCCAGCAAGAACTGGTTTTCGTTAATCAGGTCATCCGGGACGTCCGTTTGGCATTGCTCTTCGGCGGAGCTTTGGTCTGCAATCGCTTTCATCATGCGCTGTGCGTAGATGTAGCCGAGCAGGTCATGCGGAGGCATAGCGACGATCAGCTCGCGCATCCGGGCGGATGTGGCTTCCATGTCTTTCAACAGGGAAGCAGCGGCGTCTTTCCGTTTTTTATCGTCCATAACTACTTATTCCTGATGCTTTTGAATCTGCAAGTCCACCGCGAGGGGGGGCGGGAGGTACCAAACGCCCCCACTTGTTCGTAGAGTGGTAGTTAGCCCAGAAAGCGCCGACGCGCGGACCTTCAGGGATTGAGATCCCCTGCATCCAGAGCCCGTAGTACGGCGTCGAAAGCCCTGTCGCACTCACCCGCCAACCATTTGAAGTGAGCGCGCAGCGTCCCATGGGTGGATCGTGCTAGCCTTTCCTCTTTGTCCTTCTCAGTGATCGAGCTGTGAGCCCGGAGCGTACTCCGCAATCCGTGCAGCCTTGAAAGCGGCGTAAGCGTGGTTTTAGCTTGGTCCTCGGATAGTCCGGTAGCTACCAGAATGGCCCCTAGAACCCGGAGCGATGCCCAACTGGGCTCCGCTTTCGCGCCCTTGTCTTCGAGGACCTTGCGCAATGGCTTGAGTTGGAACCCCTCGACCACTAGCTGGTCGAGAGCCATGATCTCGTTGGCCCACTCAAACGTTGAATCGGTTGCTGGGTAGCGGGCAGCGTCGAGATGCTCGGAGCTTCGTGGCAGCCACCATGCGGGTGGCGTGTCGTTGAGCTTTCCGATCTTATATTTCAAGAGGTGGAGCGGGTCGTACTCAGAGCTGAACTCGCCCATGATGTCGTTTTCATGTGCTCGCTTTGAGATGGGACCCTTCGACCATTCGTTGAACGATTGCCAGTAGCGCTGTTCTTCAATTGGGAGGCGTGCGAGATCGCCGATATAAGCGTGAACCTGCCCTGCTTCGTTAATGTCGTAGCCCTTCAGATACCACGCATTGCGGCAGCTGATCGTGCGGTCATCGAGGGTGTACTTCTCAGGGTCAGACTTGAAGCGGTGCAAGACATCCGGCCGGAAGAAGGCCGGTGATATCTCCCAAGGAAGGTTTGACTCCTGGAAGTAGTTGGAAAGGAACTCAGGAGCGCTGGATGTTTCGATCTCGACCCCATTCTTGCGGTCGAAGATCTTGAAAGTCGCGTACTCGCGCTTGGTTGGGTTCGACTCTTCCTTCCAATCGTCGATCAGTTGCTGCAGGGGAATGGCGGTGCGGACGATCATCCGGCCGTTTACGTAGCTGGCATTGGCAATGCCGCCACCGTGATAAAAAAGATCAGGTGCACTTCGGTCAATTCGGTTATGGTCGCCCCAGCCGTTGAAGCTGTCCCGGGCAACCCGCGTGAAGTCGAACATGAACACCAGCGCCATGTTCGCCAGTGCCATGTACGTCGAAAGATCTTTGGCGAGAATTGTGACGGCAGTGAGGCTTTCGCGGACGTCTCCGAATTCGGTTCGCAGAATGCGGATCACGTCTTCGATGTCGCCGCGGTCATCGAGTCGGCAGTAGGCATTGCGTTCGGATACAAAGTGTAGACCTAGCGAATGCACCAGTTTCTGGCTCAACTCCACAGGGCTCTCTCCCTTCTGCACACCGTGGAACGATCTGCGAAAGATCAGCTTCTCGCCGCCAGAGAGCGACTTTCCCCCTTGCCTCAGCGGCGGCTCAAGGTAGACTTTGTGACCTTCACCGCCCCCGTAGCTCTTCTGGATTACCCAGCTCTCGTCAGTCTCGACAAAGCAGTGCATCAAGTCTTCTTGGTCAGCAGGCGTCACCTGCTGAGCGGGCGCGAGCACGCCGTGTATTAGAACGGCTGGGCCACTCGCGTAGATCACGATTTCTTCACTCTGCGCATTCGCCTTGAGGAACGTGACCGAATCTTCCGCGCCAACTAGCCAGTCTGCGGCTTTGTCAGTTGGAGGCTGTGCGAGGGCTTTTAGCGTTGCCATGTTGAATCGACGAGTCATATGGAAGCAGCCTTTGTTGTCAGGGGTACGGTGGGATTGCTTGGTTTAACAGATTCAAGTTAGGCCTGCAGCCGTGAAGAGGTTGGTCTTCAGCCAAGAATCTAACGTCGAAACTCTCACAAAGTGGGTTGGCACAGGATAAGGAGGGTGAACCATCCAGTAGGAGATATCCCGGCTGACGTAGAGTTCGACGTATCGCTCTGCAGCCTTGACGGGCTTCGGCCATCCTAGGAGCTCTAGCATCCGGGTTCGGTGCTGCTCTAAGAAGACACCTCTGCGAAGCACCTTTCCGATCTGACCCTTGTCGTCGTCCTTGCGACCAAAGATTTTGTCGCGAATCCGGCGACCGTCCTTCATTGTGTAGGCCGGTTGGTTGTACTTACACTCGACCGCAGCCAATAGATTGTGATCAGGCCAATATGCGAGGACGTCGAAGTCGCCAACATCTTCGAATCCTTCTGCTCGAAACTTCCGATAGAAGTCGATGCCTCGCACGACAAACGAGGTATGCCGGCGGAAGATCTCTTCACTGCGGAATTCCAGCCGCCTCTCGATGCTAGCCTTCACCTGCCGAACGCCGTGTTCGATGTTAGGCCAACCGAAATCGGCAGGTAGGTAGCCATCGCGCACCGACGACATCCAATTGAACATGCAGCGACTCGCCGCCTCGGCGCCCCAGCGCAGCTCATCACCTACCTGCACCAGTGGCCGGATGACGTATCGGTGAACACGCTTGATGTGCTCCCAGTAGGGTACCTCCTCCTCTTGGACGTC
>NZ_JBKEAA010000003.1:0-79661 GCF_047971665.1 Castellaniella sp.
AGGAGCACGGGCGCGGGCACGATCCATTACAGCTACGCGCTGGTGGACAATAACTCGGGCGATGACACCACGGCCCGCGGTGCGGTGGAGGTCAGGGAAGCCGATGGCGATGCGTCGGCGGCCAGCGCTCTGCTGATCGACCGTGTCGACGATGTGCCCGTGGCGCGAGCCGACACCGACAGCCTGGCCGTGGGCCAGTACACGGCCGAGACGGGCAACGTGCTCACGGGCGTGGGCACGACGAACACGAACGCCAGTGGCGTGGACACGCAAGGCGCCGACGGGGCGAAGGTCAGCGCGGTGGCGAGCAGCAACATGCCGGCGCACGCGGCCACGACCGATGCCTCCGGCGCTCTGGTGATAGATGGACAGTACGGGGTGCTGACGATCGGTGCCGATGGAGCCTACAGCTATGCGCGAACGGCGGGCACGACCGGCGGAGTGAAGGATGTCTTCGCTTACACGCTGACAGATGGCGACGGGGATGAGACCGGCGCGACGCTGACGATCGATCTGGGCGTTGCGGCGCCGACGGTCGATACGATTCCGGCGGCGGGTGCGGCCGGCGCGGTGGTGGCCGAGGCGGGGCTGGCTTCCCGGGGTCCCGAAGCGGCGGGCGCGGATGGGGACGCGGACTCGGAGAAGACCTCCGGGACGATCAGCGTTACGGCCGGGGACGGCGTGGGCTCGGTGGGTCTGGGCGGCCACGCGCTGAGCGCGGATGCGGCGCACCCGACGAGCTTTGACGATGGCGCGCAGGGCAAGGTGAGTGCGTACTACGCGTACGACAGGAGCACGGGCGCGGGCACGATCCATTACAGCTACGCGCTGGTGGACAATACCTCGGGCGATGACACCACGGCCCGCTTTGCGGTGGAGGTCAGGGACGCCGATGGCGATGCGTCGGCGGCCAGCGCTCTGGTGATCGACATTGTCGACGATGTGCCCGTGGCGCGTGCCGATACCGACAGCGTGGTTGAAGGAGGGAAAGTCACTGGCAATGTGCTGACCGACGGAACAGCAGATGTGTTCGGTGCCGATGGCAAAGACACCAGTGGCGGCGTGGTGGGCGTACGCGCGGGAAGCGATACGAGTACCGCGGCGGCAGGCGGCCTTGGTGGTACGGGAATCGCGGGTGCCTACGGCACATTGATTCTGAATGCCGACGGCGGCTATACGTACAAGTCCTCGAGCAACGCAGTGACGGCCGATGCGGTCGATACCTTTGTGTATACCATTCGTGACGGCGATGGTGATCTGTCGACGGCGACGCTCAAGATCGATGTGAGTGATGTGACGCTGACAGCCGATACCACGCACAACAAGGGAACGGTCGATGAGGCGGGGCTGGATACAACGACCGATACGGGTGATCTGGGCCATGGAACAGTGACGGGCTCGAATCCGGTCAGCACGGCGGAGACTGTGACGGGTCAGCTGGCGGTCAGCGGGACGGATGTGACGTATACCCCGATGACGCAGACGACGAGCTACGGGATGTTCGAACTGAAGGCCGATGGCAGCTGGACGTATACGCTGACCCATCCGTACAGTACGAATCCGGTGGCCAACGATGGCGCCAATGTGAGCAATGGCGTGGAAAATTTCACCTATACGGCCAAGGACGCCGGCGGGAATACGGTGAATGGCACGGTTCAGATCAGCATCAAGGATGATGTGCCGGTCCATCATCCCAATGCGGTGAGCGAGTTGGACGTTCCTGTCAGTACGGTGAGTGTGGGGGGGCTGGAAGCCGGCTTTGTCAATTGGCAGCTGGCGAACAACGGAACCTTGCGTCAAGCGATCAATAATGACAGCGATCCCGGGATTGATCAGATCATCTGGGGAGGTGGTGCGACGGCGAATACCTCAGGTTATTCCTTTGTGGATAATGAGAATCTTCGTCAGGCGGATACCAATCTTCTGGATACGACCTTCAAGCTGGGGATGTTCACTCACGATAACCATCAGACGTCTAGTCCGCTATTGAAAACGGTCGATCTTCAGGTTTCCATTCACGTAAAGATCGATGGCGTTGATCATGTCGTTCAGCAGACGATCAAACTGAAGCATACGGAGACCCCTGCTCAGCCGGACAACAGTGATGACGATATCATCGAAATCACCAACCTGACGGACGTACAGACCTTTACGGTGGGCGATCAAACCTATCAGCTGAGCATCAAGGGATTCCTGGATTCGAACGGCAATCTGGTTTCAACGATCCATACGAAGGAAAATCAGGCAAACTCGTTTGAGTTGTATGCGTCGGTCTCCTCTGTGGATGCGCTGCCCAAGGTCGAAGGAGAGCTCTTCGACCAGAGTTCCGACGTGACGACATGGCAGTATGGTGCCGATGGCGCCGGATCGGTGGTCTGGGAAAATGGCGTGGCGGGCGCCGGCGGCTCGACAGTGATCACGAACCAGTACGGGACCCTGACGGTTGGCGCCGATGGCCATTATGTGTTCGAGATGAGTCGGGAGGCCCGCGATGAATTCCCGATCGGTCAAAAAACACTGACCTACAACTACACCGTCACGGATTCTGATGGCGATACTCAGGTCGGACATATCGAAATCGACCTGAACGGCTACAAGAATATTCCGACCGTGCCGGTGGTCGAACATGAGGCTGACAACACGCTGCTGGCCAACGAGGCCAATCTGACGACCACCGCGGATACGGGGATCAATGTCAACAAGGATGTGTCCGGCGCCACGATGACCATTACGGGGGCGGATCAGGCCAATCTGAATGGCGCGGCGGTGATGGCCAGTGTCAAGATCGATGGCACACCGCAAACGACGACGCTGACCTCCGGCGGTCATGCCCTGATGTATCAGCAGGATGCGGCAACGGGCAAGCTGTACGCGGTCTATCAGGACGACCCCACGCACAAGGTATTCGAAGTGTCGGGGTCGGCGGCGGACGGCACCTACGCTGTGCATATGTTCCAGGCGCTGGATCCGGTGGTGTCGTCGAGCACGACCGTGCCGGGGACGAGCGGGACAAGCACTTTCTCGTTTGATGTAAACGGCAGCTGGATGAGCACCAGTGCGACTGTGGACGATCTTTCGCTGACGCTGACGGGCTTCATCGACAAGACGGGTGCCGATGGTGTCAAGAACAGTGGTGATCCGGCCGCAGAGGTCGTGGTGAGTGTCAACCAGGAATATGGTATCGGGATTGACAATCCGAACATGGCCAATGGCGATAATGATCGGCTTTTCCTCGAGAATAATATTAAGACGAACGCGGAGTCGGATGGTCCTTATGGTGAAAAGCTGCAGATGAATTTCGGCAGCACTGCCGGTAAACATGTGACCGAGGTGAACATCACGCTGAATAAATTCGGCAGCCACACGGAGGGGGTGAAATTTTATGTGTTTTATAAAAATGCCCCCATGCATGTGGAAGAGCACCACGGCTTGAGTGATTCGCCTGAGGGTAATCCCATGCATGGAGTGACCACCCAGAGTTTCAAGCTGACGGCGCCCGCCGGAGATGAAATCACCCATATTGTCGTAGGTTCTGTGGAAAATGGCGCCAGCCGGTTCTCGGTGGATGAAAAGATCGGCGTCAAGTGGCATACCGACGCCTATACCGTCCCCCATACGGTCGATCAGGACAGCCTGACCCTGCCGCTGGGCGCCACGGTGACGGACGGCACCGGGGACCAGGTTTCGACGAATTTCGATGTGTCGATCGATAACTCATCCAGCCAGAGCAATACCCTGCATGGCACGGACGACAACAGCGCGCTTTATGGCGGCCAGGGTTCCGATACCCTGTTGGGCGGTGCGAGTGGCGATCATCTGTATGGTGGGGCCGGCAACGACTTCCTGACCGGCGGCGCGGGCGATGACGTATTCGTATGGAAACTGGGCGACCAGGCCGCCTCGGGGCAGCCTGCGACGGTGGATCATGTGACCGACTTCGGTGTCGGCAACGGAGATCCGAAGGGCAAGGACACCCTGGATCTGAGCGATCTGCTTCAGAACCATACGGACCCCGATGACCTGACACAGTATCTCCACATCAGCAGTGGTACTGGCGCGGATGCGGGTAAGACCATCATCGACGTGAGCACGAATGGTGACGTGGCCAATGGTCATGATCAGCAGATCGTCATCGACAATGTCGATCTGGCGGCGGGCCAGGGAGGGGATCAGGCGGCATTGATCCAGAGCTTGATCAACGATGGCAAGCTGAAGGTGGATCACAGTTAATCCAGCCGGCCTGGTTTGTTCCGCGCTTCGGGGATCTCCCCGGAGCGCGGCGTGCGATGGCAAAGCATTGTGCGGGGGGTGATGTCTTGGACTTTTCCTTCAGGGCCTCGATGCACGTGCGATCAAAGACATGCTTACGTGTTATCCATAAAAGTTTTGCATCTCCTCTTTATTTGCGTCTCATCCCGTATCAAAATCAGGGCATGCCCCATTGCCAATCGATCGCTGTCAGCGCGCGATTCCTGACATCAGGGCTGACAGCGCTGATCCTGTGTCTGGCTCTGGCCTGGGAGTCGGTGTCTGCGGTCACGTTCGATCCGGACAGGCTGGCCGCCTACGCGCGCCGGCATTACGGAGGCCGGGCCGGTCGCGCCGTGGCGTCCTGGCAGGCTCTGCTGGTGAGGGCGGCACGGTTGAGCGAACAGGAAAAACTGCGCATGGTCAATGGTTTCTGGAACAGAGCGCTGGTCGGCGGAGAGGATATTTCCATCCGGGGGCGGCCGGATTACTGGGCCACCCCGCTGCAGTCCCTGGCCAAGGGTGCAGGGGATTGCGAGGACTATGTCATCGGCAAGTATTTTTCCCTGTTGTACCTGGGAGTGTCACCTGAAAAGCTCCGGTTCATCTATGTGCGTGCGCGGATTGGCGGCCAGAGTATTGCTCATATGATCCTGGGCTATTATCCCCAGCCGCAGGCGACGCCGCTGGTGCTCGGCAGCCTGGTGGACCGGGTCCAGTCCGCGCGTGACCGGCCCGATCTCACGCCGGTGTTCAGTTTCAATGCGCAGGGGGTGTATGTGCCGGGAGGCAAGCGGTCTCCGGTGGAAGGCATCGGCCGTTGGCGGGATCTGTCGTCCCGCATGCGGACCGAAGGTTTTCAGCCGTGATGGAATGAAAGGAGTGTCATGTCTTTGTTGCGACAATTGCTGTTGAGCGTGACGCTGGCGATCCTGGTGATCCTGGCAGGGGCGACCATTTTCAGCATCGATTCGGCGCGCCGGTATCTGGATGCCCAGCTTCAAGGCCAGAGCGATTCAACCGCCACCTCACTGGCCCTGACACTGTCGCAACCGTCCAATCAGGATCCGGCGGTACGGGAACTGCTGCTCTCCGTGCTGTTCGATAGCGGTCAGTTCAGGATGGTCGAGTTTCTGGATCCTTCGGGCCGGATTCTGATCCGCCGAGAGATCGAGGGCGGTCGTGATGGAGCCGTGACGGCACCGGACTGGTTCAGCCATCTGCTGCCCCTGGAACGGCACGAGGCTCAGCGGCAGGTGACCAATGGCTGGTCCCAGCTGGGAATCGTGCGGTTGCAGTCGAATGATGCCTATGCGCGCAATGCGCTGTGGATCGGCACGTCGCGGATCGTGATGCTGACGCTCGGCGCCGGCATTCTGTGGGGATTGTTCGTGTTCGCCCTGATGCGCTGGCTGCGCCGGGCGCTGAAAGACGATGTGACGGCGCGCGTCCAGGCCATGGCGCAGGGGGCTTCCGGAGGCGATCTGCCGCCGGTGCGTCATCCTGCGATGGCGGAATTGCGCGAGGTCACCCGGATCATTGCACGGACACACGAGCGCGTGCGAGCGACGGCGGTGGAGCATCAGTCGCGGATCGAGTCGCTGGAACTCGAACTGAACCAGGATGCCGTGACGGGGCTGGCCAACCGGAAATATTTCATCAATGAGTTCCGGCGGTTGCTGGAGCAGTCCTCTCCCGGCCAGGGAGAAGCGGGGCATGTGATGCTGTTTCGCCAGTGCGATCTGCGGTTGATCAACCAGAACATGAGCCGCCCGGTCGTGGACCAGTGGCTGCGCAATGTGGGCCAACTGGTGATGGAGGTTCTGCATGAGCGGCTGGGGCCGCAGGCCTGGCTGGCGCGCTTGAACGGGTCGGATTTCGTGTTCATCCTGCCGATGATGCCCGGCCCGGCGGCGGTGCGTGTCGCGCAGGCGGTGGGCGAGATTTTGCAGGCTCAGCGTCTGCAGCTGGGGCAGGCGGGGCTGTGCCGCTGGCGTATGGTGCTGACGGACTTTGAGCCGGGAGAAGGGTTCAGCGATGTGCTGTCGCGCCTGGACGAGGCTTTGATGCGAGCCGAGAGCGCCGGCCATACCGATGTGGAATATTTGCCGGATGAGGCATTGCGCGGCATGACTGGTGGCCGGGGTGGCGGCGAGCAGGCCTGGCGAACCTTGCTGCGCAATGCGCTGGACGAGGGCTGGTTCGCCCTGGCGACCCAGCGGGATCCTTTACCGACGGCAGAGGACCGCACGCTTGGCCTGCTCGCCTTGCACGAGCCTGGCGCTTCGGAGCCATTGTCGGGTTATCTGTTCATGCCGCCCGCCGTGCGCCTGGGGCTGTCGTCGGCCTGTGATGTTCAGGCGGTGAGTCTGGGGCTGGGGTGGTTGCGCGCCCATCCGGGCGATCTGGTGCTGCGCGCGTCTCTGGCCTCGATTCTGCACGAGGAATTCCGTGCGGAGGTTGCCGGCCTGCTGGCGGGAACGCCGGACCAGAGCGCCCGTTTGTTGATCGAGCTGGATTCCTATGGTCTGGTGGCGCATCAGGCGCAGGTGGTGGCATTTGCCGCCATGCTGCGCAAGCACGGAGTGCGCCTGGGTCTGCGTCGTTTCGCGGAGCAGCCCGAGGCGCTGTTGTACCTGCATGAACTCAGGCCGGAGTACCTCTGTGTGTCAGGGAATCTGCTGGCCGCCCAGACCGACAGTCCGGGTGCCCGCCGCCTGTTGATCGCCGTCCAGGAAACCGCTCGGGAGATTGGCGCGTCGGTGGACCTGGCCGCCAGGCCGTAGACTATAATCCTCCGCTTGCGCCACGGCCACAACCGATTGCGGATGCGCCCATTCTGGTGGCATCTTCCTCGACACGCCTCCGTAGTTAAATGGATATAACTTTCCCCTCCTAAGGGAAGATTGCAGGTTCGATTCCTGCCGGAGGCGCCATCTTTTCAGTCCTCTGCTCCCAACGCCACGGACACGGCTTTCGCGCTCAGCGGGCCGGTCAGAATGTCCGGCGTCACACTGATCAGGTAGCCGCGTCGTCCTCCGTTCAGGTAGACCGTTGCGTAGTCCAGCAGGCTGGCCTCGACCCAGACCGGCATGTGCTTGCGCGTGGCAAAGGGCGAGGTGCCGCCCACCTGGTAGCCTGAATGACGCTGCGCGGTGTCCGGCGCGCAGGGCGTGATTTTCTTGGCGCCGGTCTGGCGGGCCAGATTCTTGGTGGACACTTCGCGGTCGCCATGCATGAGCACCACCAGTGGCCGGGCCTGTTCGTCTTCCATGATCAGGGTCTTGGCGACCTGATGCAGGGGAATGCCCAGCTGACGCGCCGCTTCGCGCGCACCGCCATGGTCGATGTAATCATAAGGATGCTCGCCAAACGGGATTTTCTGCTGTCGCAGCCAATGGGTGGCGGGTGTCTCGGAGGTGTGCCTGGTCTTGGGCATGGAGGATCCTTGCGGGGGCGGGTCTCATGCGCGCGGATGGTGCTGCGCGTGCAGGGTCTTGAGACGCTCGCGGGCAACGTGGGTATAGATCTGGGTCGTAGAGATGTCGGCGTGACCCAGCAGTATCTGCACGACGCGCAGATCGGCGCCGTGATTCAGCAGATGGGTGGCAAAGGCATGGCGCAGAACGTGGGGTGACAGGGGGACATGGATGTCGGCCTGCAACGCGTATTTGCGGATCAGCAGCCAGAAGGCCTGGCGCGTCATGGCGGCGCCACGGCTGGTGACGAACAGGGCGTCACAGGAGCGTGCCCCCAGGATGTCTGGCCGGCTTTCACGCAGATGGCGTTCGATCCAGTGCAGGGCCTCCGCGCCCAGGGGGACCAGCCGGTCCTTGCCGCCCTTGCCCATGACGACGCGGACTACCCCGTCGCTCAGACTCAGGTCCTGGACGGCCAGGCCGACCAGCTCACTGACGCGCAGGCCGGTAGCGTACAACGTCTCCAGCATGGCCCGGTCACGCAGGCCCAGCGTGGAGCCGACGTCCGGCGCGGACAGCAACGCCTCGACCTGGGCCTCGGACAGGGTCTTGGGGAAACGCGCGGGTTGACGGGCGCTGCGCAGACCCAGGCAGGGGTCTTCGGCGCACAGGCCGCGCCGCAGCGCCCACAGGAAGAAGCGCCGCAAGGCGGCCAGGCGGCGATTGGCCGTGCTGGCCTTGGTCTGTCGGTGCTGTGCGGCCAGCCAGGCCTGGATATCCTCCTGGCGGGCCGCCTCCGGCGGACGGTCGTGCGTGGCGCGCAGCCAGCCGCCGAAGGCGCTCAGATCGCGTCGGTAGGCCGCCAGCGTATTGTCCGCCAGCCCGTCCTCCAGCCACAGGGCGTCCAGGAAGGCGTCGATCGTCGGAAAGGATGAGGGCTGCGCCATGTCCGCAGAGGCTTGCGTGGTGGGGATGCGAGGATTTTACTCGCCCGCGCCGGGACGGACCGGTGCGCGCTGATGAGCGCTGGAGAAGGCGGCGTTTGCTCGAGGTCAATCATTGTGCAGTGGCTATAGCGAAATATACCTATATATATTACGATGATCACCTCATCCGTTTATCCATGTCTCCGAACTTTGGGAACGGGCGGTCCATGATGAAAACCAAGGAGTACTGCATGAAGATTCGTACCTGGGTAGTTGCGTGCGCCCTGTCCTGCGTGGTGATGCCGGCCGTGGCCGGTGAAGTCCTGGTGTCGGCTGCCGCCAGTCTGACCAATGCGTTCAAGGAGCTTGCGACGCAGTATGAGGCGGCCCAGCCGGGTACCAAGGTCTTGACGACTTTTGGTTCGTCTGACGTCGTGCTGCGCCAGATCATCGAAGGCGCGCCAGCAGACGTATTCGCGTCGGCCGACCAGAAGGCCATGGACAAGGCCGAGGCCGCCAAGACCGTGGACCCCGCCACCCGGGTGAATTTCGCCCGCAACGAGGTCGTGCTGGTGGTGCCGGTCGACAATCCCCAGGGGATTGCGTCCCTGGCCGATCTGGACAAGCCGGGTGTCAAGCGCATTGCCTTGGGCAATCCGGCCTCCGTGCCGGTGGGCCGCTATACCAAAGCGGCCCTGGAAAAGGCCGGCGCCTGGGAGAAGGTCAAGGCGCATGAAATCCTGGGTCAGAACGTGCGCCAGGTGCTCAGCTATGTCGAGCGGGGCGAGGTCGATGCAGGCTTTGTCTATGCGACCGACGCCGCGATCATGAAAGACAAGGTCAAGGTCATCCAGGCCATCGAGACGCCGGTGCCGGTCGCCTATCCGATTGCTCTGGTGCAGCGTGACGGCCGTGCGTCCGAGGCGACCGGTTTCCTCGAATTCGTGCTGTCTGCCAAAGGTCAGGCCGTGCTGGCGCGTTACGGGTTCTCCAAGCCCTGATCCGATCGATCGATGAGCGATATCTGGATTCCGCTGCTGTTGTCCCTGAAGGTCGCCGGGTGGGCGACCGTGCTGGCGACGCTCGGCGGAATCGCCGTGGCCTGGGGCCTGTCACGCTGGTCCTCGCGCTGGTGCGACGTGGTCGATGCATTCCTGACCCTGCCCATGGTGCTGCCTCCCACAGTGACCGGCTATTACCTGCTGGTGTTGTTCGGCCGGCGCGGCTGGCTGGGTGAATGGCTGCAGTCGCATGGAATCGAGCTGGTCTTTACCTGGCAGGGCGCCGTGGTGGCGGCTGCCGTGGTGGCCTTCCCGATGGTGCTCAAGGCTGCGCGCGCGGCTTTTCTGGATGTGGATCACCGTCTGGAACAGGCCGCCGCAGTGCTGGGTGTCTCACCCGCTGCGGTGTTCTTTCGGGTCAGTCTGCCGTTGGCGACACGCGGCATCCTGGCCGGGGTGCTGCTGGCGTTTGCGCGCGCATTGGGAGAGTTCGGCGCCACGCTGATGGTGGCTGGCAATATTCCGGGCCGCACACAGACATTGTCGATCGCCATCTACGAGGCGGTTCAGGCCGGCAACGACGATACGGCCAATATCCTGGTGCTGGTCACTTCAGCGACCTGTATCGCCATTCTGTGCCTGGCCTCCTGGCTGGTGCCCGGCGGGCGTGGCGGCCGGTCGGCTCGCCGGAGCGCGTCATGAGTCTTTCCGTCGATATCCGTTGCCGGGTCGGTGGTGCCGACGGTTTTCTGCTTCAGCCGCGCTGGCGGACCGACGCCCGGCGGGTGGCATTGTTCGGGCCATCGGGGTCAGGCAAGAGCCTGACGATGCAGGCCATCGCCGGGTTGCTGCGTCCCGACCAGGGCCGTATCGAAGTGGCCGGGCGGGTGCTGTTCGATGCCGAGACCGGAGTGGATGTGCCTCCGCGGGATCGGCGGCTGGCCTATCTGTTTCAGGACTATGCGTTGTTTCCCCATCTGACCGTGCGCCAGAACATCGGCTTTGGCCTGCGGCGGGGCTGGCTGAATCTGCACGGTCGCCGCGATCTGCCTGCGCAGGCGCAACGTTGGGTCGGCGCTTTTGACTTGTCCTCGTTGCTGGATCGCTATCCGGCCGAATTGTCCGGCGGCCAGCGCCAGCGCGTGGCGCTGGCGCGGGCGTTGTCCACCGATCCGGGACTGCTGCTGCTGGATGAGCCTTTGTCGGCCCTGGATGCCGATCTGCGGGTGCGCATGCGTGAAGAACTGGCGCAATTGCAGCGCGACATCGATATCCCCACAGTCCTGATCACGCATGATCAGGCCGACGTTCAGTCGCTGGCCGACGAGGTGTTTCGCATCGCCCACGGAGAGATCCAGGGCGAGGCCGGGCGGGTTGCCCGGGCCTGAGGCCGTTGTCCCCGGTCTTTGGGCCATTCAGCACATTGCATGCGTCAATCCATCGTGCCGATCAGGATGTCGGTCGCCTGAAAGCTGGCCACAGCCTGGTCTCCAGGGGCGAGCGCATCGTTCGGGACATTCGGGGCCGCCAACCCGGTGATGCGGATCCTGGGACCGACATCCAGGCTGATTTCCGCCAGGGTGCCATCGTCCGCGCGGTGGCCGATACGGCCCGCCCAGTGATTCATGCCGTCAGGAACCGTGGCGGTTGTCGCCGGTGAGGCTGGGTGGGACGCCCTGGCCACACGGGCGCCCTTGACCGCACGGGTCTCCCCGGCGGGTGCCATGCCGGATGCCGGCGGCTGGATACGGACAGCCTGGGCCTTGAGGAAGGCCAGGGCGCGCCGGCCTTTGGCCAGCCCCAGACGCTCGGTGCTGGCATGAGTGAGTGTGGCGACCAGGGATACGCCTTCGCTCAGATCCAGCCGGATGCGGTCGTTGATGCGGCCGGATTCGAGGGCGCCGATGGTGCCCTCGTAGCGATTGCGGGCCGAAGTCTGCAGCGCCATGCTGTGCAGCAGGTCCAGGTGCCGGGTGCCGTCGGGGCCGAAACGGGCCAGTGTTTCCATGAAACGCTGATGCTCCGCCTGGGCGGCCTGGTACCAGGCGACGAGTTTGCGTGCCCGGTCGGTGAGATGGGCCCCGCCGCCGCGCTTGCCGCCGGTGACGCGCTCGACCAGCAGGTCGCCGGACAGGCTGTTCATCATGTCCACGGCATCCCAGGCTGCCTTGTAGCTGAGTCCCACCTTGCGGGCCGCCGCGCTGATCGAGCCCTCGGTGCCGATGGCGGCCAGCAGCGCCATGCGCCGCTCCGACCCCCAGCTCTGGTCGCCGCTGCGCAGGCTCAGGGTGGTGCTCAGTTCGAGGGGGGGGGGCGTGTTTGGCATGGAGGGGAGTGTATGCGGTGCGGGGGCCCGGCGTCGAGACTGGCCACGTAGCCATCGATTGCGCTTGACCAGCGGGGGACCCAGCCACTGGCCCGCAGCCGCGCGTTCGACAGGCGCCTGCCATCGGGGGGGCGGTCCGCCCGGGCGGGTATCGGCCCTCCTGCGATCTGCGCCAGTGTGTCGTACAGCACGGTTGTCGGCAACGGATGGTCATCCGTGCCGATGTAGCAGGGCAGCAGGGCGGTCAGGCTCAGCAGATGAGCGCAGGCCCGGGCCGCGTCGTCAATATGGATCCGGTTGGCCCAGTGCCCCGGGCCATCCGGCGCGGTGATGCGTCCGGCCCGCAGGTCGTCCACCAGCCGCAGCCGCCCGGGGCCGTACAGCCCCGACAGGCGCAGCGCGGCGCCGCGACCGGGCAGCCGGGCCTGCAGCAGGGCCTCGGCCTGCAGCATGGTCTCGCCGCGAAAATCCTCCGGACAAGTCGGCGTGTCCTCGTTCACCTCTTGATCGGCTGTGTCCGGCCCCCAGACCGCGGTTGAATCGACCAGGATGCCGCGTTGCAGCTGGTCCGCGCCGGGCAGGGCGGCCAGCAGGGTCTGGAGACCGTGTGGATAGGCGCAGGCATAGGCCTCGGGGGTCCGGACGTCGGGCGTGGGGGCGTACAAGAGGTGCGTGATGACGCCGGGTGCCGTTGGAGAAGCCAGAGCCCGGGCCAGGGTGTCGGCACGGTTCAGGTCGGCTTGCAGCCAGTGAATCCGGTCGTCGTCGGGGGGGATGTTCATGGGCCGTCGCCTCAGGCCGATGCAGGCCCAGTGCTGCGGGTCCAGCGCGTGTGCCGTCCGGATGCACAGGTCGCCCCCGATGAGCAGCAGGGTATTGGCTTGCACCAGCGCCTCGCCCATGCCTTATCCGAGGCGCCTCGGGGCCGGCCGGACAGTCGATGGACGCTGGCCCAGCGGTTCCCTAATAGAATGGCTGTATTTCGTCATTCGTACAGTCTATCCCATGAGCGATTCCTTTCCCTTGCGCCGCCGCCACCCCGATGAACTGATCGTGGGCCTGGTCTCCGTGTCCGACCGTGCCTCGTCCGGGGTTTACCAGGACCAGGGCCTCCCCGCTCTGAGCGATTGGCTGGCGTCCGCGTTGACGCAGCCGCCGCAGGTCGTCACGCGGCTGATTCCGGATGAGCGGGCAGGCATCGCGACCGTCTTGCGCGAGCTGGTGGATGAGGCGCGCTGTGATCTTGTGCTGACGACCGGCGGAACCGGGCCGGCGCGACGCGATGTGACGCCGGAGGCCACGCTGGATGTGGCGACGCGCGAGATGCCCGGGTTCGGCGAACAGATGCGCCAGGTCAGCCTGAAATTCGTGCCCACGGCCATTCTGTCGCGTCAGGTGGCAGTGATCCGCGAACTGACCGATCACGCCGCGTTGATCATCAATCTGCCCGGACAGCCCAAAGCCATCCGGGAAACCCTGGAAGGCCTGCGTGATGATGGGGGGGCCGTCCTGGTGCCTGGCATTTTTGCGGCCGTGCCCTATTGTCTGGATCTGATCGGCGGTCCGTATGTCGAGACCCGCGACGAGATCGTCAAGGCTTTCCGGCCCAAGTCCGCACGGCGGCCGGCGTCCTGATGGGCATGCGCGAACTGGGGCAGGAACCGTCCGGGGTGTGAGCTTCGGGCGTGTGGCGCTTTTGTGTCTGTGTCACCCCCGCGCGTCAGCAGCGATTCTCGTTCCGCCTTAAAATCCTGTCATCCGTTTCTTCCACCATACCATTCTTCACTGGAGGTCCTGTCATGGCCCTGGTTTCCATGCGTCAACTCCTCGATCACGCGGCCGAGCACGGCTACGGGATCCCTGCGTTCAACGTCAACAATCTGGAACAGGTCCAGGCCATCATGGAGGCGGCCGCGCAGACGGACAGCCCCGTGATCATGCAGGCGTCGGCCGGCGCGCGCAAATACGCGGGCGAGGGGTTCCTCAAATACCTGATTCAGGCGGCGGTCGAGTCCTATCCGCACATTCCGGTGGTCATGCACCAGGATCACGGCCAGTCGCCCGATGTCTGCCGCGGCGCCATCGAGCTGGGTTTTTCCAGCGTCATGATGGACGGTTCCCTGATGGCTGACGGCAAGACGATCTCTTCCTATGAATACAACCTGGATGTCACCCAGCAGGTGGTCGCCATGGCGCACAAGCTGGGCATCACCGTGGAAGGCGAACTGGGCTGCCTGGGCTCGCTGGAAACCATGAAGGGCGACAAGGAAGATGGCCACGGCGCCGAGGGCACCATGACCCGCGAGCAGTTGCTGACCGATCCGGAGCAGGCCGCTGATTTCGTCAAGCGGTCCCAGCTGGATGCCTTGGCCATCGCGGTGGGCACCAGCCACGGCGCCTACAAGTTCACCCGCAAGCCCACGGGGGACATCCTGTCGGTGCAGCGCATCAAGGAAATCCATGCGCGTCTGCCCAATACGCATCTGGTGATGCATGGCAGTTCCAGCGTACCCCAGGAATTGCTGGCAGAAATTCGCGAGTTCGGCGGCGACATGAAGGAAACCTACGGCGTTCCGGTGGAGGAACTGCAGGAAGCCATCAAATTCGGCGTGCGCAAGGTCAACATCGATACCGACATCCGTCTGGCCATGACGGGCGCCATTCGCCGCTTCATGGCGGAGAACCCCGCCAAGTTCGATCCGCGTGAATACCTGAAACCGGCCCGCGAAGCCGCCAAGAAGGTCTGCCTGGCACGCTACGAGCAATTCGGCACGGCCGGACACGCCTCCAGGATCAAGGCGACTCCGTTGCCCGACATGGCCGCGCGTTACGCGTCGGGTGAACTCAAGCAACTGGTGAAATGAAACCAATGAAGGCGTTGCTCCAATCTTCCATCGAGTCGCTGCCCCTGCTGGGGCGCGGCAAGGTCCGCGACATGTATGCCGTGGGCGAGGACAAGCTGCTGATCGTCGCCACCGACCGGATCTCGGCCTTCGATGTAATCCTCGACGATCCGATTCCCGGCAAGGGCCAGGTCCTGACCGCCCTGACCGAGTTCTGGCTGGGGCGTCTGGGAGGGCTGATCCCCACGCATGCCACCGGCATTGCGCCGGAGGATGTGGTCGCTCCCGGTGAACGGGATCAGGTGGCGGGGCGCGCCATGGTGGTCAAGCGCCTGGAACCCATTCTGGTCGAGGCGGTCGCGCGCGGTTATCTGATCGGCTCCGGCTGGAAGGACTACCAGGCCACCGGCGCAGTCTGCGGCATCGGCTTGCCGTCTGGGTTGCGTCAGGCCGAGCGGCTGCCGGAGCCGATCTTCACTCCTGCGGCCAAGGCCGAATTCGGCCAGCATGACGAAAACGTCGATTTCGGCTACGTCGTGGCCCAGGTGGGCGCCGACCTGGCGGCCGAATTGCGCCGCGTCACGCTGGCCCTGTATGCGAAGGCCGCCGAGTACGCGCGTGGGCAGGGAATCCTGATTGCCGACACCAAGTTCGAGTTTGGTCTGGACGCGCGCGGCACACTGCATCTGATGGACGAAGTCCTGACGCCGGATTCCTCGCGCTTCTGGCCGGCGGACGGCTACGCTGTGGGCATCAGCCCGCCGTCCTTCGACAAGCAGTTCGTGCGCGACTGGCTGGAAACCCAGGACTGGGACAAGACCGCGCCCGCGCCCCGCCTGCCCGCCGGGGTGCTGGACCGCACGGCCGCCAAATACCGCGAGGCCCTGGATCGTCTGACCCAGGGGGCGACATGAACGCGCCGGGCCGCCCCAAGCGTGAATTCCCCCTCGGGGGGACGGCGCGCAGCGCCAAGGGGGCAACATGAACGCGCCGGGCCCGTTGGTCGGCCTGATCATGGGCTCGTCCAGTGACTGGGATGTGATGCGTCACGCGGCGGCGGTGTTCGATGAATTCGGCATTCCCCACGAGGCGCGTGTCGTGTCCGCGCATCGCATGCCGCTGGACATGGTCGAATACGGCGCCCAGGCGATGGGGCGCGGTCTGCGCGCCATCGTGGCGGGCGCGGGTGGCGCGGCGCACCTGCCCGGCATGATGGCGGCGCTGACGCCAGTGCCGGTCTTTGGCGTGCCCGTGCCTTCACGCTACCTGCGTGGCGAGGACTCCCTGTTGTCCATCGTGCAGATGCCCCGTGGCGTACCCGTGGGAACCTTCGCCATCGGCGAAGCAGGCGCGGCCAATGCCGCGCTGCACGTCGTCGCCAACCTGGCCATGACCGATCCCGAGCTGTTGCGCAAATTGCAGGACTATCGCGCCCGCCAGACCGACACCGCGCGCGCCATGGTCGTGCCGCCGGAGACGACATGAGCGCGCCGGAGGATGCCGCCTCGACTGCGGCGGCCTGGGGGACGGCCCCGTTGCCTCAGGGCGCCTGGCTGGGCGTTCTGGGGGGCGGGCAACTGGGCCGCATGTTCTGTCAGGCGGCCCAGACACTGGGCTACCGGGTCGCCGTGCTGGATCCTGCCGAGTCCTGTCCGGCGGGCATGGTTGCCGACGAGCACGTTCGCGCCGCTTATGACGATGTGGCCGGGCTCGATCGT
Organism: Castellaniella sp.; assembly: GCF_047971665.1. Taxonomy (GTDB): domain Bacteria; phylum Pseudomonadota; class Gammaproteobacteria; order Burkholderiales; family Burkholderiaceae_B; genus Castellaniella. The sequence continues at coordinate 16,482 of NZ_JBKEAA010000003.1, forward strand.
CTGGCACAGCGCTGTGCCGCCGTGACCACGGAGTTCGAAAATGTTCCCGCCGACAGCCTGCGCCACTTGGCGCGGACCCGGACCATGGCGCCTTCAGGCGATGCCGTGGCAGTGGCTCAGGACCGGCTGGCGGAAAAATCCTATATCCAGGCTGCCGGCGTGCCGGTGGCTCCCCATGCCGCGATTGGCTCCATGGCGGATGTGGAGGGCTGTCCCGATGCCTTGTTTCCAGGCATCCTCAAGACGGTTCGCCTGGGTTATGACGGCAAGGGCCAGGTCCGTGTGGCCTCGCGCGACGAGGCCCGCCAGGCTTTCGGCACACTGCGTGGCGTGCCGTGTGTCCTGGAGGCCCTGCAACCTCTCGAGGACGAGATTTCGGTGGTGGTGGCGCGTGACTTGCGCGGCCGTGCCGTCAGTTATCCCCCCTCGCGCAATACCCACCGGGACGGCATTCTCGCGTTGTCGATCGTCGATGGCGCTGTCGCCTCCGATATTGCGGATCAGGCGCGAGGCTATGCATTGTCCCTGGCCGATCACCTGGACTATCAGGGTGTCCTGTGCGTGGAGTTCTTCGTGTTGAGCGATGGACGCGTGATGGCCAACGAGATGGCGCCGCGCCCGCACAACAGCGGTCACTACACCCAGGATGGCTGCCTGATCAGTCAGTTCGAACAGCAGGCGCGCATCATGGTCGGGCTGCCCTTGGGCGGCACGGACCTCCTGCGGCCCACCGCCATGCTCAATCTGCTCGGGGATGTGTGGTTCGACGCGCAGGGCCGTCAGCGTGAGCCCGACTGGGCGGGCCTGCTGGCCGTGCCGGGAACCCGGCTGCATCTGTACGCCAAATCCGAGGCGCGCCGCGCCCGAAAAATGGGCCATGTGAACGTTCTCGCGGACGATGCGGCACAATTGCGTGAACGCATTGCCCGGGTGTCCGCCGTCCTGGGCCTGCCTGATGTCTGATCCGAGAGCGGATGCGAGTCCCGTAGAGGCCGGTCCCGATCAGATCCTGGAGGCCGCGCAACGACTGGCGCAGGGGCGACTGGTCGCCTTTCCGACCGAGACTGTCTACGGTCTGGGGGGGGATGCGGAAAATCCAGAAGCCATCGCGCGCATCTATGCGGCCAAGCGGCGACCGGCCGATCATCCTGTCATCGTCCATCTGGCACCGGACACGGACCCGGGCTACTGGGCGAGGTCGATCCCGCCGCAGGCGAGACAATTGATGGCGGCTTTCTGGCCGGGACCGCTGACCTTGATTCTGCCGCGTGCGGCGCACATCCCGGACGCGGTCAGCGGCGGCCAGGACAGCATCGGGCTGCGCTGCCCGTCGCATCCGGTGGCGCAGCGGCTGCTGTACGCCTTCGCGGTGCTCAAGTCGAATGGCTCCGGCGGCGTGGCGGCGCCGTCGGCCAATCTGTTCGGTCAGGTTTCGCCCACGCGAGCGGATCACGTGCGTGGCGCATTCTCTCATCTGGACAGACATGCACTGATGATCCTGGAAGGCGGCGCCTCCGAAGTCGGCATCGAGTCCACGATCCTGGATCTGTCCCGTCTGGATCGGGGGGTGGGCCCCGTCTTGCTGCGGCCCGGACATGTGACGGCGACACAGATTGCCGAGGTGCTGGGTGTGGCGCCCGCTCTGCCCGATGGGGCGGCGCCCCGGGTCTCCGGTTCGCTCAAGGCGCACTACGCGCCCCGCACGCCCGTGGCGGTGGTGGCGGCGGAAACGCTGGCTGGCTGGACCCGAGGCGAAATGGCACCTGTTGTCTCCGGCCGTCGTGTGGTGGCGGTCGTGCTGGGTGCCGAGCCTGGCGCGGCACCGGACGGGGTGGACTGGATCGTCCTCCCGGTCGATCCCGTGATCTATGCGCGCCGGCTGTACGCCCTGTTGCGGGAGCTCGATGATGCCGGCTATGAACGCATCCTGTTGCAGCGTCCCCCGGCCGGACCTGCCTGGCAGGGCGTCAATGACCGGATTTCCCGGGCGGCGGCGGCGTTCGACTGACGATTTCCGCTTCGGATCGCCGTGATTCCCGCCTCGGGCGGCCGCCGCGACCCTGTCGCCTTGGTTCGTTCCTGGCGTTACACTGTCGGCCTGTCGCGCCGGGATGTCCCCGGTCCGATTCTGAACCGGCCCCGAGGGCCGGGCGCCGCTTTCCGGAGCATGATCCCATGAAATTCAAGGAATTCGAACCCGGCCAGGTGATTCATCACGGCCCGGTCACCGTGGACGAGGCCGACATGCTGGCGTTTGCGCGCGCCTACGATCCTCAATGGTTTCATGTCGATGCCGAACGTGCCCGGGACGGTCGCTGGGGAGGGCTGATCGCCAGTGGCTGGATGACGTGCGGATTGGCCATGCGTATGGCCTGCGAGGCGGTCCTGCATGATTCGGAATCCTTTGGCTCACCAGGGCTGGAGCGGCTGCGCTGGATGTTTCCGGTTCGGGCCGGTGACCGGCTGCGCCTGGAGGCCACGATCGATTCCAGCCGGGTGTCATCCACCCGGAGCGACCTGGGTATCGTCCGCTGGACCTGGTGTCTGTTCAATCAGGATGATGCGCAGGTGCTTGAGGTCGAAGTCACCAGCCTGTTCGATCTGGGCGCGGCGTAGGTCGCAGCGGCGGCGGTTCCAGCAACGCGCCCTGGTCAGCGGAACACCACAGTACGCCGTCCGTTCAACAGGATGCGGTGCTCGACGTGCCAGCGTACGGCGCGCGACAGCACTACGGATTCGATATCGCTGCCGATGCCGGCCAGCTCTCCGGGGCCCATGGCGTGGTCCACGCGTTCGATATCCTGCTCGATGATGGGGCCCTCGTCCAGGTCCTCGGTCACGTAGTGTGCCGTGGCTCCGATGAGCTTCACGCCGCGCTCATGCGCCTGGTAGTAGGGGCGCGCGCCCTTGAATCCGGGGAGAAAACTATGATGGATATTGATGGCGCGGCCTTCCAGGGCGCGGCACAGCGCCGGCGACAGGATCTGCATGTAACGCGCCAGCACGACCAGATCGACCTGCTCGCGTTCGACCAAGGCCAGGATCAGGGCTTCCTGTGCGGCGCGGGTGTCGGCCGTGACCGGCAGGTGATGAAAAGGCAGGCCGTGTGATTCGACCAGCGCCTGAAAATCGGTGTGGTTCGATGCCACGCCGACGACTTCGGCAGGCATCTGTCCGCTGCGCACCCTGAACAGCAGGTCGTTCAGGCAATGCCCCTGACGGCTGACCAGCAACAGCATTCTGGATTTGCAGGTGACATCGTGGAACCGGCATTGCATTTCGAAGCGCTCGGCGATGCTGGAGAAATCATCCGTCAGCGCCGCAATCGGTTCAGCGGCGGGCAGCGCGAAATGGACGCGCAGGAAGAATTGTGATGAATCGGTGTCGCCGAATTGCTGCGCGTGAACGATGTTGCCGTGATGCGTCAGCAGCCAGCCGCTGACGGTATGAACAATGCCCATGCGATCGGGGCAGGAAAGGGTCAGGATATAGTCGTGCATGCGTGTGAACAGGCGCTAGTTGCGGGAAAGCGGTTCGCTGCCTGGCGTGAGGTCGAAATCGCCGGCATGGTAGATCAGCGGCGACAGCAGTTGGCGGTGGCAATGCTCCACCTGACCGACGAAGATCACGTGATCGCCCGCCTCATGGTGCTGGGTGTTGTGGCATTCGAACCAGGCAGCGCAGCGGGTGTCTGCCAGCATCAGTGTCCCGTTGGGGGTGCGTTCCAGATCGAGGCCGGCAAAGCGTTCGGCCTGTGGGCCATTGGCGAATCGTCGGGCCAGATCCACCTGGCCGGCCGACAGCACATGGATGACGTAGCGGTCCAGCGACTTGAAGGCACGCAGCGATGCGGCTGCATGCGTCAGCGTCCACAGCACCATGGGCGGGTCCAGCGAGACTGAACTGAAGGAGCTGATCGTCAGGCCCAGCGGGGTGCCGGTGCCGGGGTGTTCTGCCGTAATGACGGTGACACCGGTCGGGAACCTGCCCAGCGCCGAACGGAAGTACAGGGCAGGGAAGTCGGCGGTCGTGGGCCGTGAGCGCATGGCGCCTTCAGGGGGCGATGCGATCGAGTACCCAGTCGCCTTCGGCATCGCGCGCGTAGACCAGCCGATCGTGCAGACGGGAGGGGCGACCTTGCCAGAATTCGAAGTGGGTGGCTTCCAGGCGGTAGCCGCCCCAGTGAGGCGGCCGGGCCGGGTCGTCGCCCAGCGTGCGGCCCAGCTCGGCCACGCGTTCGGCCAGCGCCTCATGGGTGAGCGGGCGGCTCTGGGGCGAGGCCCAGGCGCCGATGCGCGATCCCAGAGGACGGCTGGCATAGTAGGCGTCCGACTCGGCGGGGGCCACTGGGCTGACGGGGCCTTCGATGCGGACTTGACGTTCCAGTTCGGGCCAGAAGAACAGCAACCCGGCCTGGGGGTTGGTGCTCAGTTCCAGGCCCTTGCGGGACTCGTAATTGGTGTAGAACACGAAACCCCGGGCGTCGAACTCCTTGAGCAGGACGATGCGTGCCGAGGGACGGCCCGCGGTGTCCGCTGTGGCCAGGCTCATGGCGGTTGGCTCGCGGACCTCGCTGTGCAGGGCCTGCTGGAACCACTGGTCGAACTGCGTGTACGGGTCGGAGGCCGCAGCGGACTCGAGCAATTCGAATTTTTGATAGGTCTGGCGGATATCTGCGATGGACATGATGATCGGGTTGAGGAAGTGCGTCAGGAGGGGAGGCGCAGTGAACGCGCGATGGCGCTCAGGCGGCGATCGGTGATGCCGGCGGCATCCAGGGCGTCGGCGGTTTGCAGCACGTATTCGGTACAGGGGCCATAGCGCCCGTGTCCCTGGCGGACGATGGCGACGATCTGCTCGATGGGCAGGCCGGTCACGTAGCCTTCGTCGCTGCGATCCATGGTGAAGACCAGGCTGCTGACCGGACCGGATTCGGTATGACAGTTCAACCAGCGGGGGATGTAGGATGCGCTGGGCATTTCCCGCTGCCACAGCGTATCCAGAATGGCCGGTACGCGGGAACCGGCAATCCGGTAGACGGTGCCTTCACACGAACCGCCCAGGTCCAGGCCGAAAACCAGGCCCGGCTGTTCGGGGGTGCCACGATTGATGCGTGACCACAGACACAGCGCGCGATGATAGCCATGAATGCGCGCGCGACGGGCCTCCAGGTGATCGAATTCCGGTCGCCAGATGAGCGACCCATAGCCGAATACCCACAGGTCGGAACGACCATCCCAGTTTTGCAGGGTCTGGTTGATGGACGCCTGATGCCAGGCCGCGTCTCGCAGATGGAAGGCTTCCGGCGGAGGCGGAATCTGGTCGGCGCGTGCGGCGGGCGTGTTCACGAGGGATGGTTGGCCTGAGAGGGAGGGACAGCTTGTATTGTAGAGGACTTGCGCGGACAGGGTAGGGGCGCGTCACAGCGGGGGCGGGGCCGGGCTAAAATCAGCGTTTTCCTGTTCGTTCACCGTCGTGATGCCCGATCTGTCTGCCGAGTCCCTCGATGCCGATATTGCGCGCCGTTTTGGCGGCCTGGATCGCCTGTATGGCGAAGGCGCGGGGCGGGCGCTGGCCGACTTGCGTGTGGTGGTGGCCGGTATTGGCGGCGTGGGCGCCTGGTGCGCCGAGGCGCTGGCCCGCTCGGGCGTGGGCACGCTGACGCTGGTGGACCTGGATCACGTGGCTGAATCCAATATCAACCGGCAAGTCCATGCGCTGGGCAGTACCTTGGGCCAGGCCAAGGTTGCCGCCATGGCGGACCGTATCCGCGATATCAATCCGGGATGCCATGTCGAATGTGTCGATGATTTCATCGGCCAGGACAATGTGGAGGCCATTCTGTCGTGCCCGCCGGGCGTGTTGCTGGACTGCACCGATCAGGTCAAGGCCAAGATCGCCATGATCCTGCAGGCCCGGCGGGCGGATTGGTCCGTGCTGGTGTGCGGCGGGGCCGGCGGCAAGACGGATCCTCTGGCGCTGCGGGCCGGGGATCTCTCGATGGCGACACACGATGCCCTTTTGGGACGGGTGCGCCAGGAATTGCGACAGCGCCATGGCTATCCCAAGGGCGGGGCGGCAGGGGGCAAACCGCGCCGCAGGGTGCCGCGCATGGGGGTGCGTTGTCTGTGGTTCGACCAGCCGGTCGTGTTGCCCCGGGCCTGGACGCAAGCAGGCACGGGTGAGGCTGACGCCGCCGTCACCGGTGAGCAGGGCGCTTCCGCTCCGGCCGCCGCGCCGCAAGGGTTGTCTTGCGCGGGCTACGGTTCAGCCGTGACCATCACCGCCTCCATGGGGATGGTGGCGGCTGATTGGGCGGTGCGCCAGGGGTTGGCGGGGATGCGGTGATTCGGGGTTCCATGCCGTCATTATCCAGGTCGTCGTTTTTTTCGGCGAGCCTTCGTGGCTGCGGTGGACGATAGTGCGGGTGTGACCATTCTGGCATCCAGCCAGCCGCGCAGGGCGTTCGAGATGCGGAGCGCTGGCGCCTGGCGCAGATCGGACAGCTCCAGCCGGGCTTCGCGTACGATCCCTTCATCGAGCAACGCCTGGCGACGTACGCCGGGTAGCAGGCCGTTGTCCAGCGGTGGGGTCAGCCAGGCCCCGTCCTCGTTTCTGATATAGATGGTGCTGCGGCTGCCCTCGCAGAGGCAGCCTTCATCATTGCCGAAGATCAGGTCGAAACAGTCCGGGTGAGCTTGCAGCCAGTGCTGGGCTGCCGCGAACCAGGGGCGGTGGGTGGTTTTGTGGCGCAACCAGGGCGTCGCGGCATTCAGCGTGGCGTCTGGTCCCAGGACATCCACCGCCAGGGCGATGCACACCGGGTCCGGAGTCGGCGGCAAAGGGGCGGATTCCAGAGACAATCCGCCGTCAGCCGCCAGCAGCAGACGCAGGCGATGCGGCCTGCTGCGCGGGAGTGCCTGAATCTGTTCGGTCAGCCAGCCATCCAGAGCCTTTGTATCGAGCGGGTAGCGCAGGACCCGGGCCGAAGCCAGGAACCGTGCTCGATGGCCGGGCCAGAGTGCGATGCGACCCCGCTCCAGTCGCATGGTTTCGATCAGCCCGGGCGCGATGCGTCGGATCTCCGCCGTCCCGGGGGCTGGGCCGGCCGCGCCGGACAGGCTCAGTCCGGATTCAGGATGCGGGCTTTCCACAGGCATTCCTCCCATTCATCGGCGGCCTGGGAATCGTACACGATGCCGCCGCCCACACCGAATTCCGCCTGTCCATCGCGCAATTCGATGGTGCGGATGGCGACGTTGAGCGAAAAATCCCCGTCCGGTGCCAGCCAACCCACACTGCCGCAGTAGATGCCGCGGCGGCGCGCCTCCAGCGTCCGGATTGCCCGCATGGCGGCGATCTTTGGCGCCCCGGTCACCGAACCGCAGGGAAACAGGGCACGCAGCACGTCGGCCAGCGGGATGTCCGGCGCCTTGGCCTCGATGGTGGAGGTCATCGTCCAGACCGAAGGGTAGGCCTCCAGGCTGAACAAGGCTGGGACATGCACGCTGCCGGGCACGGCGATGCGACCCAGGTCGTTGCGCAGCAGATCCACGATCATCAGGTTCTCGGCGCGGTTCTTGGCGCAGCGTTGCAGGGTCTCGGCGGCCTGCCGGTCACGAGCGGGATCGGCATGGCGCGGTGCGGTGCCTTTCATCGGCCGTACCCGCAGCTGGTCTCCTTCGCGGGCCACGAACAGTTCGGGCGACATCGACAGCACCCAGCGGTCGCCGTCGCGGATGCAGGCCGCGTGGGCAATGGGGTGCTGGCCCGACAAGTGGGCGTAGACATGTACCGGGTCCAGCCCGGCTGGCCAGTCCAGGTGCAGCGGCAGGGTGTAGTTGATCTGGTAATAGTCGCCCTGGGCGATACCGGCGCGGATGATGTCGATGGCCTGGGCGTGGTGATCGCGGGAGATGGCGGGCCGAGGGCGCGGATGCCAGGGCGGCATGTGGTGCCGGCCTCGGGAGGCCGGACCGGTTGCGTTTCGCGGTCCGTCGGATCGCCGTTCGGCGCCGGCGTGAATCAGTGCCGTCATGCGGGGAAGGCGATCATGCTGCTCGTGATCGACCGCATCGGCCGTCTCCGGCCCGAACCATTCGCCCAGCTCGTAGTCCAGCAGCAGCGCGATCCAGCGGCCCGCCCGCCGGGCGGTCTCGATGGCATCCCAGGCGGCAGGAAGCTCGGCGCGGCGATGCACCGTGATGCGCGCTACCGGGTCGAGCAGTCGCAGTGACTCGCCCGTCAGCTGATTCTCGAACAGGCAATGCGTGGCGCGGCCTTCGTGCCGCGTGAACCCGTGTTCATGCCTGGAACTGCCCGGCGTGCTCATGCCAGGAATTCTGCCAGGATGCGGCCGGTATGCGTGTCGCCTGCGCGGAGTTGTTCCGGACTGCCTTGGGCCACGACGCGGCCGCCCTGATCACCGCCTTCGGGGCCCAGATCGACGATCCAGTCGGCCTCGGCGATGATGTCCAGATTGTGTTCGATGACCACCACGGTATGACCCGCGTCCGCCAGACGGTGCAGCACACGGATCAGTTTTTCCACATCCGCCGTCGACAGGCCGACAGTGGGCTCGTCCAGCACATACAGCGTGTGAGGGATGCGCGAGGCGCGGCCGGTGCGCAGCACCCCCTCATCCAGATGCGCCTTGGTGAGTTCCGTGACCAGCTTGATGCGTTGGGCCTCACCGCCGGACAGCGTGGGCGAAGGCTGGCCCAGCGTCAGGTAGCCCAGGCCCACGTCCTGCATCAGTTGCAGTGCGCGCGCGATCCGGCGATGTGCGGAAAAATGGCCGATGGCATCATCGACTTCCATGCGCAGGACATCGCCCGCACTGCGTCCGTTCCATTGCACGCCCAGCGTTTCCTGGTTGAAGCGAGCGCCGTGACAGGCGTCGCACGGGACTTTCACATCCGGCAGGAAACTCATCTCGATGGTCCGCATGCCCTGGCCTTCGCATTCGGGGCAGCGGCCATCACCGGTATTGAAGGAAAAGCGCGAGCCCGTCCAGCCGCGCAGTCGTGATTCCCGCGTGCCCGCGTAGAGTTTGCGAATATCGTCCCAGAAGCCGACGTACGTGGCGGGGCAGGAGCGCGGGGTTTTGCCGATGGGCGTCTGGTCGACTTCCAGCACCCGGTCGACGGCTTCCCAGCCCCGGATCGTCCGGCAGCCCAGCCAGGCCCCGGGGTTGAGCCGGTTGCCGACCCGTTGGGCCAGATTGTCCAGCAGCACGTCGCGCGCCAGCGTCGATTTGCCTGAGCCCGACACACCGGTGATGACGTTCAGCCGCCCCAGGGGGATGCGGGCATTCGCCTGGCGCAGGTTGTGTCGTGTGGCATCCACGATCTCCAGGCTGGGCGTGGCCGCATCGACGACGCGCCGGCCGTTCATGGGGTGGACCAGAGGCTCTCTCAGGTAACGCCCGGTGATCGACGCCGGGTTGCGGGTGATTTCCTCGACCGTGCCCTGGGCCACGACCATGCCGCCTCGTATACCAGCGCCCGGTCCGATATCGATCACGTGACCGGCGCGGCGGATGGTGTCCTCGTCGTGCTCGACCACGACCAGGGTGTTGCCGTTGCCTTCCAGCCGGGCCAATGCATCCAGCAGGATGCGGTTGTCGCGCGGGTGCAGGCCGATCGTGGGCTCGTCCAGGACGTAGCAGACCCCCTGCAGATTCGAACCCAGCTGTGCCGCCAGACGGATGCGCTGGGCCTCGCCGCCGGACAGGGTGGGCGCTGCGCGATCCAGGGCCAGGTAACCCAGCCCTACGTCCATCATGAAATCCAGACGGCCGCGAATCTCAGTGAGGATATCGCGGGCGATCTCGGCTTCGCGGCCCTGGGCGGCCAGGCCCAGAAAGAAGCGTTGCGCGTCGCTGACGGGCATCGAGGCCAGTTGTGCGATCGAGCGGTCACGCCAGCGGAAGGCGCGGGCCACACGGTTCAGCCGCTGACCCTGGCATTGAGTGCAGGGCTGCGGCAGGCCGGTGGTCTCGTCCAGCCAGACGGATTCCTCGCCGGTCTGGTCTTCGGTAAAGCCTGTGAGTTGCAGGCCGGTGCCGAAGCAGCCGGGACACCAGCCATGACGCGAATTGTATGAAAACAGCCGCGGGTCGGGCTCCGGGAAACTGGTGCCGCAGTTGGGGCAGGCGCGTTTGATGGAAAAAGTCAGCAGTCGTGGATCCGGTGCCAGGCCAGCGGCGCGGCGGGCCTCGATCGTGGCCGGGCCGGGGGCGGTCAGGCCGGCCAGCACGCGGAAGCTGCCATGACCCAGCGCCAGGGCGCCGCGCACGGCATCGCGCAGACCCGCCTCGTTGCGGGCGTCCACGATCAGGTCGCTGACAGGCAGTTCGATGGTGTGTTCCTGGTAGCGGTCCAGGCGCGGCCAGGGGCTGACCGGAGTGAAGACGCCGTCCACGCGCAGGTGCGTGTGACCATGCGAGGCTGCCCATTTCGCCAGATCGGTGTAATAGCCCTTGCGCGCCACCACCAGCGGGGCCAGCAGGCCGATATGCTGGCCCGCATGGTCGCGCAGCAGTTGCGCCACGATCTGTTCCGGCGTCTGGGGCGCGACGGGGATGTCGCAGTCGGGGCACATCTGGGTGCCCAGGCGCACATACAGCAGGCGCAGGAAATGGTGGATCTCTGTCATGGTGGCCACGGTGGACTTGCGTCCGCCGCGGCTGGTGCGCTGTTCGATGGCCACGGTGGGCGGAATGCCATAGATTGCATCCACGTCCGGTTTGCCTGCCGGCTGCACGATGGCGCGGGCGTAGGCGTTCAGGGATTCCAGGTAGCGCCGCTGGCCCTCATTGAACAGGATATCGAAGGCCAGGGTGGATTTGCCCGATCCTGATACGCCGGTAATGACGGTGAAGGCGTCGCGTGGAATGCTGACATCGATGCCTTTCAGGTTGTGCTCGCGGGCATTCAGGATATGGATGTCGGGACTGGCGGATACGGGTGTCGCATGCGCGGCAGGCTCTCGCAGGATGAGCGCAGAGCCGTTGGCGGCCTCCGCTTGCGGGTGTTTTCCGTTCTGTGCTTCGTAAGGATTTGAGGTATCGGGAGCGGTCCGGTGTTCCGGCGAGATCTGCCGCACATAATCGGCCAGTGCCTGGCCGGTGTGGGAATCCGGGTGGCGCATCAGATCTTCCGGGGTGCCTTCGGCCATGATGCGCCCGCCCTGGTCGCCGCCTTCCGGGCCCAGATCCACGATCCAGTCGGCTGCGCGGATCACATCCAGGTTGTGCTCGATGATCAGCAGGGAGTGGCCCGCCGCCAGCAGTTTGCGAAAGGCCCGCATCAAACGGGCAATATCGTCGAAATGCAGCCCGGTGGTGGGTTCGTCGAACAACAGCAGACTGCCCTTGAGCGCGCCTTGGGGCGCGCGTGAACGCGCGGCCTCGGCCAGGTGGCCGGCCAGTTTCAGGCGCTGGGCTTCACCGCCCGACAGTGTGGGCACCGGCTGGCCCAGGCGTACGTATTCGAGGCCGACATCGGCCAGAGGCGCCAGCCCCCATTGCACGTCGCGCAGCCCCTTGAAGAAGTCCAGCGCCTCGCTCACGGTCATGTCCAGGACCTCGTCGATCGAGGCGCTGCGGCCCAGGTGTTCGATGCGAACCTCCAGGACCTGGGGACGGAATCGGTGACCGTCGCAGTCCGGACAGCGCAGGTACACATCCGACAGGAATTGCATTTCCACATGCTCGAAGCCGGTACCGCCGCAACCAGGGCAGCGGCCATCGCCCGTGTTGAAACTGAAGGTGCCGGCCGTGTAGCCGCGTTCCTGCGACAGAGCGGCGGCGGCGAACAGTTTGCGGATGGCGTCGAAGGCGCCGACATAGCTGGCGGGGTTGGAACGCGCCGTCTTGCCGATGGGCGTCTGGTCCACCATCACGACGTCGGCAATTCTTTCGGCGCCCAGCAAGGCGGCATATTCTCCGGGGGCTTCGGTAGAACGGCCGAGATGTTTCAGCAGCGCAGGGTAGAGCACGTCCTGCACCAGTGTGGATTTGCCTGATCCGGACACGCCGGTCAGGCAGACCAGCCGCCCCAGCGGCAAGGAAAAATCGACGCGCTGCAAGTTGTTGGCGCAAACGCCTTGCAGCAGCAGGCGTGGGGTGCCGTCCTGAACTTGCAGGGGGCGAGGAGGCTCGATGCGCATCCGGCCACTGAAATAGCGGCCCGTCAGCGTATCGGCGATGGTCAGTTCGTCCGGTGAGCCATCGAAGACGATCTGCCCGCCGCGTTCGCCCGGACCCGGACCGATGTCGAGGATGCGGTCGGCAGCGATCATGACCTGGGGGTCGTGCTCGACCACCACCAGGGTGTTGCCATGATCGCGCAGCCGGTGCATGACCTGAACGATCCGGTGGATGTCGCGCGGATGCAGACCAATGGACGGCTCATCGAGCACGAAAAGCGTATTGACCAGAGAGGTGCCCAACGCTGTGGTCAGGTTGATGCGCTGGACCTCGCCGCCCGACAAGGTGCGGCTCTGGCGATCCAGCGACAGGTAGCCCAGACCGACGTCGCAGAGGAAACGCAGCCGTGCGCGGACTTCGTCCAGCAGCTCGGTCAACGCCTCGTCCAGCGAGCGCCCGAGCTCGATCCTGTCAAACCAGTCGCGCACACGCTCGATGGGCAGGCGCATCAGGTCGTGCAGGCCCAGGCCGGGGAGGGCCGCCAGCTGTTCAGGTGTCCAGCCCGCATGCACGGGCAGGAAGCGCGGCGTGCCGGGGATCGGGGCGTGATCCTGCCCCAGGCGCCACAACGTGGCATCGGGCTTGAGCCGTGCCCCCTTGCAGTGCGGACATGGTGTGTAGCTGCGGTATTTCGACAGCAGCACCCGCACATGCATCTTGTAGGCGCGCGACTCCAGCCAGTCGAAAAAGCGTTGGGCGCCATACCATTGATGTTTCCACGCGGCACGGCCGCCTTTCCAGTCGGACGCGCCGCCAATCACCCAGTCGCGCTCCGCAGGCGTCAGGTCGCGCCAGGGCGTGTCCAGCCGGACGCCGGCCTTGGGGGCGTAGCGCTCCATCTCGACCTGGCATTCCTTGTAGCTGGTGGTCTGCCAGGGCTTGATCGCGCCGTCGCGCAGGCTGCGTGTCTCGTCCGGCACGACCAGGCCGTAGTCGATGCCCATGACCCTGCCGAAGCCGCGACAATGTTCGCAAGCGCCCAGCGGGGAGTTGAACGAAAAGGTGCTGGGCAGCGGGGTACTGTAGTCGATGTCGCATTGCGCGCAATGCAGGCCTGCGCTGAAGCGCCAGTCTTGTTCTTTGTCTTGGTCGTCGAACAGCGCATGGACAGTGATCCGGCCATTGCCCTGGCGCAGGGCGGTTTCCAGCGCTTCGTCCACACGCGCCGGCTCGGCATTGGCCAGCCGGAAGCGATCCTGCACGACATGCAGCACGCGCCGGCTGGCGTCGCTTGCCTTGCGCGTCGCGCCTGTCTGCTGATCGGCGGTTCCGGCGGCTGGGTCATCCTGACGGTGAATCCGGGTATAGCCTTGTTGTTCGAGGAATCCGCGCACCTCGTCTTCGGTGAAATTGGCGGGCACCGAGACGGGAAAGGTGATCACCAGCCGCGGATCGCGCGCTGCGCACAGGCCATCCAGTTGACACCGGATGCCGGCAGGATCGTCGCGCGTCACCAGGCGCGCGCACTGGCGGCAGTGCAGGTGGCCGGCGCGGGCGTAGAGCAGTTTCAGGTGATCGTTCAATTCCGTCATGGTGCCCACGGTGCTGCGTGAATTGCGCACCGGGTTGATCTGGTCGATGGCAATGGCCGGGAGGATGCCTTCGATGCGATCGACCTGGGGCTTGTCCATGCGATCCAGAAACTGGCGCGCATAGGGCGAGAAGGTTTCCACGTAACGCCGCTGGCCTTCGGCGTACAGCGTATCGAAAGCCAGTGAGCTCTTGCCGGAGCCGGACACGCCGGTGACCACCAGAAGTTTTCCGGTGTCGACCGTCAAGTCCAGGTTTTTCAGGTTGTTCTGGCGGGCGCCAAAAATGCGGATGGGTGCGTTCATCCCGCCATCATAATCCGGCCGCAAGTGTTGTTGCCGTGCGCGGCCCGCCGTTGTGTCGGCGGGCCGCGCACGGCGGGCAATCGCATGCGGATTCCCGGATTCGGGGAAAACTTTGCTAAAATGGCACGTTTTGCTTTCAAGCCCGCCTTACACCAGGAGATTTACATGGCAGAAATCAAACGCACGCGGCGCAACACCCTGGAGCGCCGTTGCCTTGGCAAGGCTTTCAAGCGTCTTTTCGTGCGCTCGCCCAAGGGTGTCTTCAAGATGCTCGAAAAGGTCAAACGCGCCTGAACGTCTGACGCCATCGGCCGTATTGTTTATATACAATTCGGCATCAGGGAAACCACGGACCTGCTGGTTCGTGGTTTTTTTTTGCAGCTATCATGAGTTCGTAAATTGGAAACAAGAAGGAGCCTTCTTGCATGGCTTGCTGGCGCCATCTGTTCTCCGTCATCACTCCTACCTACAACCGCGCGCGCACGCTGGATCGTGTTTATCATTCACTGCGGGAGCAGTCCTTTCAGGATTTCGAATGGGTAGTCGTGGATGACGGCTCGACGGATGCCACCCGGACCCTGATCCAGGGGTGGCAGCAGGAATCCAGCTTTCCGATCCGTTACGTCTGGCAATCCAATCAACATAAGAAAACAGCCTTCAACAACGGGGTGCGTCATGCCCAGGGCGAATGGCTGGTGGCCATCGACAGCGACGACGAGCTCGACCCCAATGCCCTCTATCACATGGCGGGGGTCTGGGAGCAGATCCCTCATGCCCAGCGTGGACGCACTGTGGCGATCACGGGGCTGTGCGCGCGTCCGGATGGCCGGATCGTGGGCGACATGTATCCCCGGGATGTCATGGACGTGTCCTCGCTGGACATGACCTTTCGCTATCACGTCCGGGGTGAAAAATTCGGCTGCTTGCGCACGGATGTGCTGCGTCAATTCCCTTTTCCCGAGGACATTCCCGGTTTTGTCCCCGAAAGTCTGGTCTGGCGAGCCATTGCCCGGGCCGGCTATCTGACCCGTTTCGTCAATCAGGTGTTCCGCGTGTATCACGACGAGGCGGGCAGTCTGTCCCAAGAAGGACGGTCGGCCGAGAGCGGCCGTCATGCGCTGGGTCTGTGGCTGCTGGCGCATGACACGGTGGAACATTGTCTGGGCTGGTTCCGCTATCAGCCAGCCTCCTTTTTCGGGGCGGCGATCCGCTACACTCGTTTTGGGCTGCACTTGCGCGCGCAGCGTGTGGCTCGTCCCGCCGGGCGGTGCCTGAGCCACTGGGAATCGCGCCTGCTGGTGGCGGCCATGTGGCCGGCCGGGGTCGCGATGTATGTGCGTGACCGTTTTCGTGACGCGACGATGCGGGGCAAGCATCCGATGGCGACCTGACGCCACTCATGGGTGTGGCATCTCTCCCCATGTCGCGGCTTGCATGCCCCCCCCGATTCGCCCGGACACGGGTCAGTCCGCAGGGACTGACCCGTGTCCGGGCTCATCCCGTAGCTCGAAAGGGAGGAGGTCTGTCAGGGTGTCGGTCCAGGCGACTTCTTCGCCCTGGGCATCAACCTTGATGTAGCGGACGCCTTCCAGGTCGGAAAGCTGAATGGCCCAGAGAAACTCGCAATCCAGAGCCTGACCATCGCTCAGGTCCAGTCCTCCGGTATTGCCCAGGAACCGGGCTCCGGGGCCGCCCGCCTGAACGCGCGGCCGGTCGTCGGCCTCGCCCGCCGGGCCCAGCGGCAGGGCGAACAGCGCCCATTCATAACCGTCCTCGGGTTCGGACACGATTTCCGCGATGACGGGTTTGCCGAGATAGGCGCACAGCGCATCGGCTGTGCGGCCCAGCAGGTCGGTTTCAGTGGGGGTGAATGCGAGAGGCAGGGGCATGGCAGGCAAGAGATCGGGGTCGCGGATGGTTGTCATTGTACGGTCCGGCCTACAATCAGCACTTTACGTGGCCGAATTCTTTGGCCCGTCTTTTCACGATTGAGACATGGCACAGTACGTCTATTCCATGAACCGGGTCGGCAAGATCGTGCCGCCCAAGCGTCAAATCCTGCGGGATATCTCGCTGTCTTTCTTTCCTGGCGCCAAGATCGGCGTCCTGGGCCTGAATGGCTCGGGCAAGTCCACGCTGCTGAAAATCATGGCGGGGGTGGACAAGGACATCGAGGGTGAAGCCGTTCCCATGGCCGACCTGCGCATCGGTTATCTGCCGCAGGAGCCTCAGCTGGATCCCGAGCATACGGTCCGTCAGGCGGTCGAGGCCGGGCTGGGCGAAGTGTTCGAGGCCCGCAAGCGGCTGGACGAGGTCTATGCCGCCTATGCCGAGCCTGATGCCGATTTCGATGCGCTGGCCGCCGAACAGGCCGAGCTGGAGGCGGTCATTGCGGCCGCCGCGACCAGTGGCAGCGACGATATCGAGACCCGGATGGAGATTGCCGCCGACGCCCTGCGCCTGCCTCCCTGGGACGCGGGGGTCGGCCGGCTGTCCGGAGGGGAGAAGCGCCGTGTCGCCCTGTGCCGTCTGCTGCTGTCCAAACCCGACATGCTGCTGCTCGACGAGCCGACCAATCACCTGGATGCCGAATCGGTCGAATGGCTGGAGGTGTTCCTGCGCCAGTTCCCCGGCACTGTGGTCGCGGTGACCCACGACCGCTATTTCCTGGATAACGCGGCCGAATGGATCCTCGAACTGGACCGTGGTCACGGCATTCCCTGGAAAGGCAACTACAGCTCTTGGCTGGAACAGAAAGAAGACCGCCTCAAACAGGAAGAGGCAGCCGAATCCGCCCGCCAGCGCACCATCCAGAAAGAACTGGAATGGGTGCGGCAGAATCCCAAGGGCAGGCAGGCCAAGGCCAAGGCGCGTCTGGCGCGTTTCGAGGAACTGTCTTCACATGAATACCAGAAACGCAACGAGACTCAGGAGATCTTCATCCCCGTGGCCGAACGCCTGGGCAACGAGGTCATCGAGTTCCGTCATGTGACCAAATCATTTGGTGATCGCCTGCTGATCGATGATCTCGATTTCCGGGTGCCGGCCGGCGCCATCGTCGGCATCATCGGCCCCAATGGCGCTGGTAAATCGACCTTGTTCCGCATGATCGCGGGTCAGGAAACGCCGGACGCCGGCGAGGTCGTTCTGGGCCAGACGGTCAAACTGGCCTATGTGGATCAGTCGCGTGACGCGCTGCCGGACGACAAGACCGTTTTCGACGCGGTCTCCGACGGCGCCGATCTGCTGACTGTGGGCCGTTTCGAGATGCCGGCGCGCGCCTACCTGGGCCGTTTCAATTTCAAGGGAGGCGACCAGAACAAGCATGTCGGCAAGCTGTCCGGTGGCGAGCGCGGCCGCCTGCACCTGGCCAAGACGCTGATTGCGGGCGGCAATGTCCTGTTGCTGGACGAGCCGTCCAATGATCTGGATGTGGAAACGCTGCGCGCGTTGGAAGATGCGCTGCTCGAGTTCGCCGGCTGCGTGCTGGTGATCAGCCACGACCGTTGGTTCCTGGATCGTATCGCCACGCATATCCTGGCGTTCGAGGGCGATTCCAAAGCCGTGTTCTTCGACGGCAATTATCAGGAATACGAGGCCGACAAGAAGGCGCGTCTGGGCGAGGAGGCCGCCCGGCCACATCGATTGCGCTACAAGGCGCTGAAATAGGAGATCCGCCATGCCCGCAACCGCTCCCGCGCTGAGGGCGCACGACAGCTTGCTGCTGGTGGTGGACATGCAGGAAAAGCTGTTGCCCGCCATTTGCGAAACTGAGGCCTTGCGCGGCCGGGTCGCGCGCCTGGCTCAGGCCGCGCGCCTGATGTCGGTGCCTGTCTGGGCCACCGAGCACTGGCCTGGCAAGATCGGCGCCACCCATCCCGACCTGCGGGCGCATATCGACCGGGTCGTGTCCAAGACCCATTTCGATGCCTGCCGCGAGGCTGGTTTCCTGGCCGGCTGGCCGACAGGCCGGACGCGGGTGTTGTTGACAGGCACTGAAGCGCATATCTGTGTGTTACAGACAGGGTTGGGGCTGGCTCAGGCCGGTTTCCAGCCAGTGCTGGTGGCTGACGGCACGGGTTCGCGTCGCATGTCGGACTGGTCGGCTGCCTGCGAACGCTGGCGCCATCATGGTCTGGAGATCGTTACATCGGAAATGGCGATCTATGAATGGCTCGAAACACCGGCGCATCCCGCGTTTCGGGACGTCCTGGCTCTCGTGAAGTAGGGCGTCGCCTGCCGCGTGAGGCGCTCGCCTCCAGCGGTCCGACTGTTACAAGATTAAAGTATCGATATCATGACTCACAGTTTTTCCTGCGGTGGTTGCTTATAAAGAACGTCAAGATGCCGGCAAGGCATGGATCATGAAGCAACATGCAAGAAGGAGAATCATGATGACGATCAGGACACTCGGAAGAATCGGTGCAGCGCTGATGCTGGCGACCGCCATGGCAGGATGTTCGTCCTGGGACAGCATGAGCCATCGTCAGAAGGCTGCCGTCACGGGGGCTGGCGTAGGCGGTGTGGCGGGAGCGGTCATTTCCGATGGCGGTGTGCTTGGCACAGTGGGCGGCGCGGCCATTGGCGGCGTCATTGGAGATCAAATCGGCAAGAATCGCTGATCGCCGGGACCGGCGCGCTTCGTTCCGGCCGCGCGACGCAAAAAAGGGCTCGTTCATGTCACGGGCCCTTCTTGCGTCTGTATCGTGCAACGAGTGGGTGAATGCGCCATTACACCGGCCAGACCCGCCATGATCCTGTGCGTCGGCCGTCCCTGAAAATTATTTTCAGCTCAAAGGATAGTATGATGATGACGACCGGGAGACGGGCTTCATGATGCTTTCCAGTCAGCTGTTGAAATGGAAGGCGGGGGTTCCAAAATTGTGGCAGTCGATCTTCGAAAGATTCGAGTTTGATTCTTCGGACGAACTGTCTGTTGCGCAGGTCGGTGCATTCAAGCAGCGTGTGCCGGTGCTCTACACCATGCTGATAATAAATACGTTTTTATTATCATTCACGCATTATGAGGATGCCTCCCCTGTTCTGACGATACTGATTCCGTCGATTCTCATCCTCATCATGGTCTGCAGGGGGATCTATTGGTACCGCCTGGACATTGCGACCGTCAACCGCGATCGTGCCCGGATCCTGATCCGCGATACCACCATTCTTTCCGGCGTTTTCGCCGCCGTTCTGCTGTTCTGGGCGCTGGCCATGTACGAGCATGGCATCAATTTCGATCCCCAGGGCCAGATCACGACGCACGGCCAGGTCGTTCTTTATGTCGGCCTGACGTTTATCTGCTGCATCTCGCTGCTCATGCATGCCCGGGCGGCAGCGCTGCTGATTTCCGTGCTCATGATTCCGCCTTTCTGTCTGTTTCTGATATGGAATGGCTCGCTGATCGAAGTGGTGGTGTCGATCAATCTGGCGCTCATCGCTCTGGTGATGCTGTTTGTCATGATGGTGTTTGCCCATGATTTCAGGCAGCTTGTCAATTCCAGAGGTGAGCTGCGCCGAATGCATGAGCATCAGGCGCAACTTGCAGCCACCGACGCATTGACCGGGCTGAACAACCGGCGGCATTTCTACAATGCCTTGGAACACATCGTTCAGGAGCGAAGGCCGTTCGCGGTGGCGATGGTCGACCTGGATCGGTTCAAGCAGATCAATGATGCGCATGGACACTCGATCGGCGATGAGGTGCTTCGCCAGATCGCATTGCGCATGACCAGCGTCAGTCAGGGCGCCATTTCCGTCGCGCGCGTGGGAGGGGACGAGTTTGCGATGCTGTTCACCGGACTGGAGACGGAGGCGCTTTGCCGGGTCGGAGACCGGATCGTGGACATCTGCAAGCGCCCTTTGACCGTTCATAATCTCACCGTGAGTGTGGGCGCTTCTGTCGGGCTCAACGAGGTCGTTCTTGCGGAACTCCACGAGGCGCCGAACATTCATGTCGAGCGTGCCGATTATGCGCTGTTTCATGCGAAGCAGGCGGGCCGGGGGTGCGTCGAGCTTTTCACCCCCGAACATGAGCAGGCGATACGCCGCTCGGGGCTCGTCGAACAAGCGCTGAAGGCGGCCGATCTGGATGCGGAACTCTTCATGCTGTTTCAGCCGATCGCGCTGGCCAAGAGCTTGAAGCTGAACGGCTTCGAGGCGCTTGTGCGATGGAACAGTCCGGTGCTTGGATTGGTCAGTCCCGGTGAGTTCATCCCGATCGCAGAACGATGCGGCATGATCCACGAGGTCACGCGCGTGGTGCTCAAGAAATCACTGGGTCAGATCCATCTGTGGCCCGTGCCGGTCAGGCTGAAAGTCAATCTGTCGATGCATGATCTCAGGTCTCCCGAGCAGATGCATGCCCTCCTTGCGATCCTGGAGCAGGAGCAGGTCGATGGGGCGCGGCTGACCTTCGAGATTACCGAGACCGCCTTCAGCGAAAACATCGAGACGATGCTCGATGGGCTGACATTGCTCCGGACGACGGGCGCGAGTATCGCGATCGACGATTTTGGAACCGGCTATTCAAGCCTGAGTTCCATCCATCACATTCGTCCCGATCTGATCAAGATCGATCGCAGCTTTGTCGAGATGCTGTTTCATGACGATTGCGGGTATGCCCTGATCAAGACCATCATCGAGATGTGCCAGAACCTCGGTGCCCGGTCTCTGGCCGAAGGGATCGAGCTCGAGGGGCAGATTCATGTCCTGACGCAGCTCGGTTGCGACGAGCTGCAGGGGTATTGGTTCTCGAAACCCGTCACGGCGGAGCAGGCCTTGCAGATTGCGCTGTCGGGGACTGTCACGCTGACCTCGTCATCTTGACTTCAAACAGGCTTTTCTCTTAAATTCAAACGACTGTTTGAATTTTGATTCGATCCCTTAAAAATTTCATTCCTCAAAAAGGACGGGCCTGGCGCAGGTTCCTGTCGGGGACCGCCCGGATGCCTTGCGACCACGCTTTTGGAGACTGGAGATGCCTGATTACAAAGCCCCCCTGCGCGACATGCTTTTCGTGCGTGACGAGGTCCTGAACTACCCCGCCCACTACCAGGCGCTGCCCGGCTGCGAGGAAGCGACGCCCGACATGGTCGGCGCTGTCCTGGAGGAGGGGGCCAGATTCTGCGAGCAGGTGCTGGCGCCGCTGAACGCCGTGGGTGACCGCGAGGGCTGCGTCTGGTCGGCCGCAGGCGTCAGCACCCCGGCGGGCTTCAAGGAGGCCTATGCGCAGTACATCGCGGGCGGGTGGCCCGCGCTTGCGCATGACGCGGCCCATGGCGGTCAGGGGCTGCCGGAATCCCTGGGCATGGCCATCAGCGAGCTGATGGGCGAGGCCAATTGGGCCTGGGGCATGTATCCCGGCCTGTCCCATGGCGCCATGAATACCCTGCAGGCGCATGGCACACCGGAACAGCAGACGACCTACCTGGAACCGCTGGTCTCGGGCCGGTGGACGGGCACCATGTGCCTGACCGAACCGCATTGCGGCACCGACCTGGGCCTGTTGCGCACCCGGGCCGAGCCTCAGACCGGGGGCGGCTACAAGATCACCGGCACCAAGATCTTCATTTCCGCAGGTGAACACGACATGGCGGAAAACATCGTTCACATCGTGCTGGCCCGGCTGCCGGACGCGCCCGCCGGAACCAAGGGAATTTCCCTGTTCATCGTGCCCAAGTTCCTCAGCGACGGCCAGGGTGGCTTGGGCGCGCGCAATGGCGTGACCTGCGGCTCGATCGAGCACAAGATGGGCATTCATGGCAATGCCACCTGCGTGATGAATTTCGACGACGCCACGGGGTTCCTGATCGGGCCGGCCAACAAGGGCCTGAACTGCATGTTCACCTTCATGAATACTGCCCGGCTGGGAACCGCGATCCAGGGGCTGGCGCATGCCGAGGTGGCGCTCCAGGGGGCTTCGGCCTATGCCTGCGAACGGTTGCAGATGCGGGCGCTGAGCGGCCCGAAATGCCCGGATCAGCCGGCCGACCCCATCATCGTGCACCCCGACGTGCGCCGCATGCTGTTGACGATCAAGGCCTTTGCCGAAGGCAACCGCGCGTTGCTGTACTACGCCGCGCAGCAGGTGGATATCGTGCAGCGCAGTCAGGATGCGGCGGCGCGCGAGCACGCCGACCAGTTGCTGGGTTTTCTGACGCCGATCGCCAAGGCCTTCATGACGGAAACCGGCTTCGAGGCGGCGAATCTGGGGGTTCAGGTTTTTGGCGGGCATGGCTATGTCTCCGAGCACGGGATGGAGCAGAATGTGCGCGACAGCCGCATCTCGATGCTGTACGAGGGCACGACCGGCGTCCAGGCGCTCGATCTCCTGGGGCGCAAGGTGCTGCTGACCCAGGGCGGGTCGCTGCGCATGTTTACACGGATCGTGCACAAATTCTGCAAGGCCAACAGCGATGATCGTGCGCTGGCTGAACTGGTGAGGCCACTGGCCGAGCTGAACAAGGAGTGGGGTGACCTGACCCTGAAGATCGGGACGAAGGCCATGACCGATCGCGAGGCCGTGGGGGCCGCGTCCGTGGACTACCTGATGTATTCGGGGTATGTGACGCTGGCTTATTTCTGGGCCGATATGGCGCGTGTGGCTGTCGAAAAGCTGGCGGCGGGCGAGGGCGACAAGGCTTTCTACCAGGCCAAGCTGCAGACCGCACAGTTCTATTTTGCCCGCATCTTGCCCAGGACGCGCGCGCATGTGGCGGCCATCGAGGCGGGGCCCGAGGTGCTGATGGCGCTGCCGGCGGAGGACTTTGCGCTGGGGCGTTGAGCCGGACCTGTTCGCGCGGATCGAGGCGACGGGGCCGGGACGGCCGGTGGACGACGCCATTTATGACTGAAACAGGCCCGTTCGCGGGGGCGCGGCGCAGTACACTCTGGGCTGCCCGTTTTCCCTCGTCACCTTTCTCCCATGATCCTGACACTACTGAATATCGTCCTGCCCGTTTTCTTCGTGTCAGTCCTGGGTTTCGTCTTCGGGCGCCGGCAGACGCGCGCGCCGGACATGGGGTTCATCAACTACGCCAATGTGATGGTGTTCTGTCCGGCGCTGGTGTTTTCCGCGCTGCTGGACAATCCGGTCGATCTGGTGCGTGGCTGGCCGCTGATGGCCGCCGGGGTGCTGATCATCCTGGTGCCCGGTCTGCTGCTGGCGCTGGTGCGGTGCCCGGGCGTGTCCCGTCCTGCCTTTCTGGTGCCGGGGATGTTCCGCAACACGGGCAACATCGGCATTCCGCTGATGATGCTGGCCTATGGCAAGGAACTGCTGGGCGACATCGTCGTGCTGTTCGTATTGTCGAGCCTGCTGCATTTTTCGCTGGGGCTGTTCATGCTGTCGCGCGGCGGCAGCCGTTGGCTGTGGCTGCGCAACCCGAATATTTGGGCCGCCCTGCTGGGGGTGCTGCTGGCGCCGCACCGGGAGTGGATTCCGCCGTTCGTGCTGACGACGATGGAGCTGACCGGCCAGATCGCCATTCCGCTGATGCTGTTCGGCCTTGGGGTGCGTCTGTCCCAGGACCGGATCGAGCAACTGGGTCTGGCGCTGCGGATCAACGTCCTGTACCTGCTGGCCGGCTTGCTGACGCTGCCGATTGTGTTGTGGCTGCTGCCGCTGACGCCGGAATGGTCGCGGATGGTGACCCTGTCGGTGATGCTGCCGCCGGCCGTGCTGAATTATCTGCTGTGCGAGCAATACCGGGTGGAACCCAGAACCGTGGCCAGCGTCGTGTTGCTGGGCAACGTGCTTTCGGTCGCGACGATCCCGCTGGTCGTCTGGGCCACGCTGACCTGGATCTGAGCGCAGTGCCGACTGCTCGCCGGACCTGACGCGACACAGGCGTCCACGGCGGCACCGTCTGGCCGGCGGCCGCTCCGGCCCCTGTGGGGGCAGCGCGCTCAGTTGCGCGCTTCGGCCTGCGGCATCTCGATCTTGACTTCCAGGACCTCCAGCGAGTCCTGACGATCCAGATTGACCTTGATGTCCTTGGGGTTGATCTGAACGTATT
This sequence comes from Castellaniella sp., assembly GCF_047971665.1. Classification (GTDB taxonomy): domain Bacteria; phylum Pseudomonadota; class Gammaproteobacteria; order Burkholderiales; family Burkholderiaceae_B; genus Castellaniella. Next base: position 40,550 of record NZ_JBKEAA010000003.1, read on the forward strand.
TTGAAATCACCGCGATCAGTTCCTTCTGCATCTGCGGCAGGAAATCGGGCGCGTTGCGGCCGCTTCCGCGTTCGTTGATCAGAATGAGCTGCAGACGGTCCTTGGCGATGCTGGCCGAGGTTTTTTTCTGTCCGCGCAGGAAATCCAGAAACGACATGCTTATTTACCCCCGAACAGACGCTTGAACAGGCCTGGTTTTTCATAGTCCACGAAACGCAAGGGCTTTTCCTCGCCCAGATAGCGGGCGACCACGTCCTTGTAGGCCTGTGCGACGTCGGAGTCCCGGATATGGATGGCCGGGACCCCCTGGTTGGATGCTTGCAGCACGGTTTCCGATTCAGGGATCACGCCGATCAGGCGGATGCGCAGGATGTCCTCGATGTCGCTGAGGGACAGCATTTCGCCTTCGGCCACGCGTTTGGGGTTGTAGCGGGTCAGCAGCAGGTGTTCCTTGATCGGCTCGTCGCCCTGTTCGGCGCGACGGGACTTGGCTGACAGGATGCCCAGAATGCGGTCGGAGTCGCGCACCGAGGAGACCTCGGGATTGGTGACCACCAGCGCGTCATCGGCAAAATAGGATGCCATCACTGCGCCGGTCTCGATCCCGGCGGGCGAGTCGCAGACGATGTATTCGAAATCCATGGCGGCCAGGTCGGTCAGGACCTTTTCCACGCCGTCTCGCGTCAGGGCATCCTTGTCGCGCGTTTGCGACGCGGGCAGAACATACAGATTTTCCAGCTGCTTGTCGCGGATCAGCGCCTGGTGCAGTGTCGCCTCGCCCTGGATGACATTGACGAAATCATAGACGACGCGGCGTTCGCAACCCATGATCAGGTCCAGGTTGCGCAGGCCGACGTCGAAGTCGATCACGACCGTCTTGTGGCCGTGCATGGCCAGGCCGGCTGAGAAGCTCGCACTGGTGGTGGTCTTGCCCACCCCCCCCTTGCCGGAGGTGACTACAACGATGCGCGCCATGGTGACTGTATTCCCCTGTTCGAAAAATTCATGACATCGTAAAGCAAAAATCCCCTGGCAGGCCGACTTGCCGTCCAGGGAGCGTGTCTGGATGTGACCACGTATCCGGGCATGGGATCGATGCCGGTGGATGGTGGCGCACGAAGCGGCCGCCCGCTGCGGGCCGCCCGCTCAATGTCCCCCGCCCAGCAGGGCCCGGATGCGCAGCGTGTCGCCGTCCAGTTCGATCTGGGCGGGCCGGTTGTGCAGTGATTCGGGCAGCCGGGTCTCGACGACCCGGTAGACGCCGGCAATCGCCAGCAGTTCCGGATCGAGCTGGGTGGTCAGGATCATGGCGCGCGGATTGCCGCGCGCGCCGGCCATGGCCTTGCCGCGCAGCGGACCGTAGACGTGGATGTGTCCGTCGGCGATGACTTCGGCCCCCTGGCTGACCATTCCCATGACGATCAGGTCGCCGCCGCGCGCGTAGATGCGCTGGCCGGAGCGCAGCGGGTGACGGATCACCAGGGTCTCGGTTTGCGGTTCGGCGCTGGCGGAGGACGACGTCCTGTGCGTGTCGGCATCGTGGCCGGGGGCGGCCGGGTCGCCACTGCGGGCCGTCGGCTGTTGCGCGGGGGCTTGCGGCATGCTCGGTGGCTGGCTGTCGGTAGCCGGCGTGGCCGCGCGGCCTGGCGCTTGCCGGCCCGTGGAGATGTCCAGGGGAGCCAGGCCGGCCTGGTGGGCCGAAGCCTGCAAGGATTCGGGCGCCCGGACGCCGATGGGGTGCAGGTGATGGCGGCGCAGGGCTTCGGCCAGGGCCTGCCAGTCGGGCGCCTGATCCAGCTCCTGGGCGTCGAGCACCACCGGCTCATTCTCGTAGAAGGCCCCGGCTTCTTTCATGCGCTGATCCAGCGCCTGTGTCAGCTCAGCCGTGTCGGCCGTGTGCAGAACGGCCCGCAGGACATGGAGAGAGGCGCTTTTGAAATCCAGGGCGGCGGCGGTTTTGGCCATGGTTCAGACCCAGGTGTCGCGCAGCGTGACGGCGCGGTTGATCACGGGGCGCTCGGGCGTGGAGTCCTCACGATCCGCGACGAAATAGCCCAGGCGCTCGAATTGCCAGGTCGCGCCGGGCTCGGCCCGTGTGCCTGGTTCCAGCCAGCCGTTCACGATCTTGATGGAGTCGGGATTGATGGCTTGCAGGAAATCCCGGTCGCCGCCGTCCGGATGAGGTTCGGTGAACAGCCGGTCATACAGGCGGATCTCGGCGGGAACGGCATGGGCCGCGCTGACCCAGGTGACCGTGCCTTTGACCTTGACGGCATCGGCGCCCGGTGTGCCGCTGCGCGTGTCAGGCAGGTATTCGGCGTGGACCTCGACGATTTCACCCTGGGGGTTTTTGATGAACCCGGTACAGCGCACGACATAGCCGTATTTCAGCCGCACCAGGTTGCCCGGGAACAGGCGGAAATATTTTTTGGGCGGTTCTTCCCGGAAATCGTCGCGTTCGATCCAGAGTTCGCGTGTGAAGGGGAATGCGCGGCGGGCACCGTCCGGATCGTGCGGATTGAGCGGCGCGGAACAGGGCTCGGCGTGATTTTCCGGAAAGTTGGTGATGACGAGTTTGAGCGGATCGAGCACGGCCACGGCGCGGGGCGCGACAGGATCCAGATCGTCGCGCAGGGCCAACTCCAGGCTGCTGTAGTCGATTCGTGAGTCCGCCTTGGAGACCCCCAGGCGTTCGCAGAACAGGCGGATGGCGCCGGGCGTGTAGCCCCGGCGGCGCAGACCGGCCAGGGTCGGCAGGCGCGGATCGTCCCAGCCGTTGACATGGTTTTCCTCGACCAGCTGACGCAGCTTGCGCTTGCTGGTGACGACGTAGTTGAGGTTCAGGCGCGCGAATTCGTGCTGATGCGGCAGCGGTGCCGCCAGCTCACCCAGTTCGGCCAGGCGTTCCAGGATCCAGTCATAGAAGGGGCGCTGGTCCTCGAATTCGAGGGTGCAGATGCTGTGCGTGATGCCTTCCAGCGCGTCCTCGACCGGATGCGCCCAGGCGTACATGGGGTAGATGCACCAGGCATCGCCGGTCCGGTGGTGGGTCGCATGGCGGATGCGGTAGAGCACCGGGTCGCGCAGATTGATGTTGGGCGAGGCCATGTCGATGCGCGCGCGCAGGGCCATGCGGCCGTCCGGAAATTTGCCGGCGCGCATGTCGCGCAGCAGCGCCAGGGATTCGGCAGCGGGACGGTCGCGCCAGGGAGAATCGGTCCCCGGCTCGGTCAGCGTGCCGCGGGTGGCGCGCATTTCGTCGGCGGACTGCTCGTCCACATAGGCATGGCCGGCCTGAACGAGGGTCTCGGCGCAGCGGTACAGGGTCTCGAAATAGTCGCTGGCATAGAAACAGTGTTCCACGCCGTGTTGCGTCCAGTCGAAGCCCAGCCAGCGCACCATCTCGATGATGGCGTGGACGTATTCGTTTTCTTCTTTTTCGGGGTTGGTGTCGTCGAAGCGCAGGTGGCAGATGCCTTGGTAATCGCGCGCCAGGCCAAAATTCAGGCAGATGCTCTTGGCATGGCCGATATGCAAGTAGCCGTTGGGCTCGGGCGGAAAGCGGGTGCGGATGCGGGCGGGATCGGGCGCGCCAGCCCGGCGGACCTCCGCCGGGCTGGGCGGAAGCGCCCATTGCCTGTCCTGGTAGCGACCGGATTTCAGGTCGTTGTCGATGAGAGTGCGCAGGAAATTCGAGGCAGGCGCGGAATCGGTGGTCATGGTGCGGGGGTGGACTGGCCTCTGGGGCTGTTATGGGCAAAAGGATGAACCCGTCATTTTGCCATGCTCGTCCAGGGCGGGGAAACGCGCTCCGACATGCAAAGTGGGCTCATCTATACGGGGGTTCAGATAAACTAGCGCACATTATGACGCAAACCGCATGGGTTCTGTCGCTTTCCCAGTTTTACCTGAGCTTGGGATTCGGACTGTTTTTCCTGGCGCTTGAACTGGGGCTGGCCTGGATTTTGTTCGGCTTTCGCCTGTTCGCCGGCCGCAGCCAGGCGGCGTTGCTCGCCTATCGTTTCTGGGTGCGGGTGTTCGCCCTGTCCCTGATCCTCGGGTTTGCCGCCAGCCTGCCGCTGCTGCTGCAGTTGGGTACGCTGTGGCCGGGCTTCATGGATCGAGCCGGAGAGGTCGCGGGCCCGCTGGTGGGCATGGCGGTGCTGACGGCTTTCATCTTCAAATCCTGCTTTCTGGGCGCCATGCTGTATGGACAGCGTTCTCTGTCCGACCGGATGCATGCGCTGATCGTGGGCGCGGTGGCCGTGGGCACGTCGCTCACGGTCTGGTGGATCATGGTGTTGCTGGCCTGGCTGCAGTGGCCGGTTGGCGCGGTCCTGAACGAAGGCCGCTACCAGGTGGCGCACTGGCTGGATATGCTGGGCGGGATCGCGCCCGTGCTGTTCGGGGTGATGCTGGTCGGTGGCCTGCTGCTCGTGGCGACGCTGATGCTGGCCGTGACCGCCTTGCGCACCCGGGACCGTCCCAGCGATGCGGGGGATCGCATCGTCTACGCCTGGGGGCTGCGGCTGGTGCTGCTGTCCCTGATCGTGCAGGCGCTCCTGGTTGCCGTGCTGGGGCGCCAGTTGCTGCCGCTGCAGCCGGCGCGTGTCGCCGCTGTCGTGCCGCAATGGAACAGTGGTCCGCCCGAGCGTCCATCCCTGGAACTCTGGCCCGCTGACGCCCGGGGCGGCGAGGCGTGGCGATCGACGCAGCTCTCGGACTGGCCGGACTGGGCAGGGTTGCCGGCGGCTGGCCCGCTGCGGGGATTGAACGATCTGAAGGGCATGCATCCTCCTTTGCTGATCACCTACCTGTCGGCGCGGTTGGCCGTTGTGTTGACCGGCGTGCTGGCCTTGCTGGCCGGCCGGGCATGGTGGCGAGGGCGTCGTCTGGGCTACGAGCCCGACAACCTGTCGCGCGCCGGGCGCATCGGCTTGCGCGCGCTGGCCTGGCTGGCCGTGCTCCTGCAGGTGACGGGCTGGGGACACCTGCTGGTCGGCAATCTGCCGTATGCCATTCAAGGCACGGTCTCGCTGCGTGAGATCGGCACGGATACGGGCGAGGCGGCTCTTGCCGCCGTTCTGGGCCTGCAACTCGTGGTCTATGGTGCGCTGGCCACGGGCTTTTATCAGCTGCTGCGACACACCACCCGCTTTGGCGTGGTGCCGGTGGCCCGTCGTCGGGGGCGCGCATGATCGATTCTCTGGCAGCCTTGCTGGGCCTGGGCGCCCAGGATCCGGCCTTCTGGATCCCCCTGGCGCTGATGATCGTGTTTTTCGGCATCCTCATGGCCGGCGTGCTGCTCGATGGTTTCGACATCGGTGTGGGCTGTGTGTCCCTGGTGGCGCCGTCCGCCCTGCGGCCGCGCATGCTGTCCTTGCTGAGCCCCTGGCGCGATGCCAATGAATTCTGGATATTCCTCGGCGTCGGCCTGTTCGCGGTGGCTTTTCCCCTAGCCTGGCCCCAGACCCTGGGACGCCTGTATCTGCCGCTGTCGTTGCTGGCCCTGGGCACGATGCTGCGCTCCGTGTGCTTTGAATGGCGTCTGCGGGCGCCTGCTGCGCATCAAGGACGCTGGCAGTTCGGCTTCGGCGTGGGCGCCGTGTTGGTCGCGTTTTCCCATGGCTTCATCCTGGCGCGGGTGGCGGTGGCGTATCAGCCGGGCGGGGGCTACACGGGCTTCGCGATCCTGATGGGCGGCTGCGCCGTGGCGGTGTACAGCCTGCTGGGCGCGGCCTGGCTGATGATGCGCGAGGCGGGCGAACTGCGCGTGCGCGCCGTGAGCTGGGCCCGGCGCACGTTGCGGTGGGGGGCCGTGGGCACTGTGGGGGTGTCGGTCGTGCTGGATTTTTCCAATGCCGGGGTCTTCCTGAAATGGGGCGATGGCCTGCACTGGCTGGCGGTCGCGCTGGTCTGGGGCACGCTGCTGGTGTGCTTCGTGGTGACGGAAATGACACTGCAGCGGATGATCAACCACAGCTACCGCGCTTCGGCGCTGCCCTATGCGCTCGTCATGACCATTGTCCTGATCATGCTGGGCGGTCTCGCCTACAGCTTCTTCCCCTACCTGGTGCTCGACGAGATCACGTTATGGGATGCTGCCGCGCCGGTGGCCACGCTGCGTCTGGCCCTGTCGGCCACCGTGATCGCATTGCCGGTGGCGCTGATCTTCAATTTCTGGGTGTACTGGCGCATGCTGGGACGTTCCCGCCCCCCCAGCCCTCCGGACTTCAGGCCCTAGGCGATGCCCGGGCCGGATCTGCATCTGCGGGCGGATGGCGCGGTTGCCGTGCTGTGCTGGGCGGCCCTGGCCGGTGTGGGCGGCGCGGTGGTGACGATCGCCTTTCATGCCGGCATCCAGGCGATCCAGTGGCTGTTCGCCGGACACTCGGGGGCCATCACCCAGGTGATGCGAGAACTGCCCTGGTGGCTGCGGCTCATGACGCCGGTCGTCGGCGGCCTGTGCGCGGGCGGATTGCTCGTGGCAGCCCGCCGCGTTTCGCGTGACGCGCATTCCGATTACATGGAGGCCGTGGCCATCGGGGATGGGCGGATGTCCGTGCGCCAGGGGGTCTTGCGGTCTTTGTCTTCGCTGTGCACGGTCGCCACGGGAGGCTCCATTGGTCGCGAGGGCGCGATGGTGCACCTGGCCGCCCTGTGGGCGTCCGTCCTGGGGCGGTTGCTGCGCGCCGGCACGGCGCGCCTGCGCTTGCTGGTGGCCTGTGGCGCGGCGGCCGGGGTGTCCGCCGCCTATGGCGCCCCGATTGCCGGCGCGGTCTTCGTGGGCGAGATCATTCTCGGCTCCATGTCCTTCCAGAATTTCGGTCCGCTGCTGGTGGCGGCCGCCGTGTCGAATCTGGTCATGCGGCTCAGCGGCCATTACATGGCGCTTTATGCCATGCCGGATCTCGAGGCCGTCTCGGCCGATCTGCTGTTGCCCAGCCTGGCCCTGGGCATTCTGGCCGGTGTGGGGGCGCCCCAGTTTCTGCGCTGCATTCATGGGGTGAAATCGCTGTTCGGCCGCACCGGCCTGCCGCTGCCCTTGCGTCTGACCCTGGGCGGTTTGCTGCTGGGCGGCGTGCTGGTCTTCATGCCGCAGATGGCAGGCAATGGCTACAGCGTGGTGACGTCCCTGCTGCACCAGCCCCAGGCATGGCAGGTCGTGCTGTCGATTCTGTTGCTCAAGGTGCTGGCGACGGCGCTGACGGCAGGGTCGGGCGCCGTGGGCGGGGTGTTCACCCCGACCCTGTTCGTCGGCGCGGCCCTGGGCACCTTGTTCGCCCAGGGACTGGGGGTCGTCTGGCCCACGCTGGCCGGTCATGGAGCCGTCCTGGCGCTGGTGGGCATGGGCGCTTTTCTGGCCGCGGCGACCAGCGCGCCTTTCATGGCGATCCTGATGATTTTCGAGATGACGCTCAGCTACCAGATGGTGCTGCCGCTGGTGCTGGCCTGCGTGGCGGCGTATTTCGTGTCGCGCGGCCTGGCTCAGGCGGTGATGTACCAGGTGACCCTGCATCATGAGGACAATCAGGAGCTGCGCCAGGAGCTGCGCCATGCCCGGCTGGACAGCCTGATGCGGCCGGCCGAAACCGTGATCCGCACCGATGCGCCGGTGCGGCGCGCGCAGGAGATGTTCCTGGACTACCCGGTCAAATATCTGTATGTGACCGACGCCGAGGGGGCCTGGCAGGGGGTGATTGCCCAGCAGGACCTGACCCGCATGATGCTGGCCGAGACCGACGTGCAATCCAAGACCTGCGGGGAGGTGCTGCGCCTGGAGTTCGTCAAGCCCCTGTATCCCGACCTGAGTCTGGACGAGGCCCAGTCGCAGTTCAGCGCCTTTCAGGGGGAACGGCTGCCGGTGATCAGTCGTGACCGGCCCGCCCGGCTGCTGGGGGTGGTCTACAAATCCGACCTGCTGGAGCGCTATTCGCAATTGAAGCGCGCACTGGACGGGGAAGCGGATTTTGTGCTGTCGCCGCGCCGGGGACGGTCGTGATGGCCGGCGGCATGATGGTGATGGCATAATCCCGATACTGGATATCAACACAGTCTTTTCATGGCCATCCAAGCAGATTCCCTCTCGGCTCGTCCGCCCGAACCCCGTCTGGTGACGCCGGATGTGGCTTCGCGCGCCGAGGACTCCGTCGAACGCGCCCTGCGGCCCAGGTCCCTGGGGGACTACGTCGGCCAGCAGCGGGTGCGCGAACAGCTCGACATCTTCATCGCGGCGGCCCGGCAGCGCGGCGAATCCCTGGATCACGTGCTGTTGTTCGGCCCGCCGGGCCTGGGCAAGACCACGCTGGCGCACATCGTGGCCCATGAGATGGGCGTGCAGTTGCGTCAGACTTCCGGCCCGGTGCTGGAGCGCCCCGGCGACCTGGCCGCCATGCTGACCAATCTCGAGCGCAACGACGTCCTGTTCATCGACGAGATCCATCGCCTGTCTCCGGTCGTCGAGGAAATCCTCTATCCCGCGCTGGAGGATTTCCAGATCGACATCCTGATCGGCGAGGGGCCCGCCGCCCGCAGCGTCAAGATCGATCTGCAGCCCTTCACCCTGGTGGGGGCGACCACCCGCGCCGGCATGCTGACCAATCCTCTGCGCGACCGGTTCGGCATCGTCTCGCGGCTGGAGTTCTATTCGGCCGACGAACTGGCTCATATCGTGCGGCGCAGCGCCGGGCTGCTGGGGGCGGATGCCACCGATGACGGCGCGGCCGAAATCGCCCGTCGTTCGCGCGGCACGCCGCGTATCGCCAACCGGCTGCTGCGCCGGGTACGCGATTACGCCGATGTGCGGGCGGGCGGGCGCATCGACACCGGCACGGCGCAGGCGGCGCTGGCCATGCTCGAGGTGGATCCCCAGGGGCTTGACCTGATGGATCGCAAGCTGCTCGAGGCCATCGTCCACAAATTCGACGGCGGCCCCGTGGGCGTGGACAGTCTGGCCGCCGCCATTGGCGAGGAGCGCGACACCATCGAGGATGTCATCGAGCCCTACCTGATCCAGCACGGTTACTTGCAGCGCACCCCGCGCGGCCGCATGGCCACGCGTCGCTGCTGGCAGCACCTGGGGCTGAAGGCCCCTGCGGCCGGGGGTGGCGAACCGGAGCTGTTCTAGGCCGCCCGCGCGAGGGCCGCCGCATGCGTGCCTCGAGGATTCAGCCCGCCAGCCGTTGGCTCGCCCGTGTGCGGTGCGCGACAAGCTGGGCCAGGATCAGCAGCCCGCCGCCGGCCAGCGCAAAAATCCAGGTGTCCTGGCCGTGATCGGCCACCCAGGCCGCCGCGATCACGCCCACGGACTGCCCCAGGAACAGCACACAGGCGAACAGAGACATGGCCATCCCGCGCGCGCCAGGCGCCATCTGTGTGGCCTGGGTTTGCAGGGTGTTGTGCAGGCCGTAGAACCCGAAACCGGCCAGCGCGCAGGCCAGCGGGGTCAAGACCAGGCTGGGGGCATAGGCAAAAGACACGAAGCCCACGCACAGCAGCAGGCCGCCCAGGCGCGCCAGGCCGGGTTCGCCGAGGCGTTTGACCAGGCGCGCGGCCAGGCGCGCATAGACGAAGCCGCCGATGCCGTAACAGGCCGCGATGCCGCCCGCCATGGCCAGGGAGACGTCGTGGTGGCGTTGCAGGAGGCTGGGAATGAAGGCCAGGGCGCCAAAGGCCAGCGCGCCTTCGATGGTGGTCACGGTCAGGATCGAGCGGGCCGTGGACGAGGCCAGGATCTCTCGCAGCGCCTGTCGCGGGGGCAGCGCGGCTGTCGTCGATCGAGGCAGCCGCGCACCTGCGAGGGCGGTTCTCAGCAGCAGGCTGCCGGCTCCCAGGAAGGCCACCGCCAGCGCCATAAAGGTATAGCGCCAGTCGGCCCATTCGGCGATCAGGCCGCTGAGCCATTGCCCGGCCAGCACACCGGTCACGCTGGCGCTCACCAGGCGGGCCAGCGCGGTCTGGCGGGTTTCGTAGGGCACGTTGTCGCCGATCCACGCCATGGCCAGCGGAAAGATCCCGGCGGCGCTGGCGCCCGACAGGATACGGGCCGTGACCAGCCCGTCCAGACTCATGGCCGTGAAGGCGAGGCTGTTGCCGATGACGCAGGCCAGGGCGCACAGGGAGATGATCCGCAGCTTGCCGTAGCGGTCACCCAGCGGGCCGAAGCACAACTGGAAGATGCCGTAGGCAATGGCGAACGTGAACACGGTCCGGGCGGCCTCGCCGGTGCTGACGGAGAATTCCGCGCCGATCGCGGGCAGCAAGGTGTCGCAGGCCCGCATCGAGGCGATGCTGGCGAAACAGCAGGCGCTCAGCAGCCAGGTGGTGGCGGCTTGCGGGGCGGGATTCGGCGCGGAGGAGGCGGTATCGATAAGGATCGTCCTGGGCCATCGGGGTCTGACGACAAGTGACGCAGGCCCTGGCCGGACGGGCCTCAGTCGCGGATCTGGCCGACGCAGGCGATCACGTCGGGGCCGTAGGTTTCCAGCTTGCGTGCGCCCACGCCGCTGATGCTGGCCAGGGCATCCAGGCTGTCCGGATTGCGCAGGGCGATCTCGCGCAGCGTGGCATCATGAAAGATCACGTAAGCCGGTACATTATGCTCGCGCGCCGTGCGTCCGCGCCAGGCGCGCAAGTGCTCGAAGCGGGCCAGGGCGTCGGGCGGGAGGGCATCCAGCTGTGCTGCCGTGGTGGTGCGGTGACGGCTGGGCTTGACGCGTTTCGTGGCGACCGGACGCAGCATCAGGGTGCGTTCGCCCTTGAGCACGGCGCGGCTGGCATCGGTCAGCGCCAGCGTGCCGTAGCCTTCCAGATCGACGGTCAGCAGGCCCAGCGCCAGCGCCTGACGCAGAATGCCTCGCCAGGCGTCCACCGACAGATTTTCCCCCACGCCAAAGACACTGAGCGCATCGTGCCCGTGCTGTTTGACCCGATCCGTCATTTGGCCGCGCAGGATGTCGATCAGGTGGCCGCCGCCGAAACGCTGGCCGCGTTCGCGCCACAGGCGGTAGACGGCCGACAGCAGTTTCTGCATGGCGACCGTGCCATCCCAGGCGGCGGGAGGTTCCTGGCAGGTGTCGCAGTTGCCGCAGGGAGCGATGGCCTGTCCGAAATAAGCCAGCAGGTCCTGGCGCCGGCAGGTGACGGTCTCGCACAGGGCCAGCATGGCATCGAGCTGGTGTCTCTGGCGGCGCTGATGCAGGGAATTTCCCTCGGAATCATCGATCATGCGCCGCTGTTGCACCACGTCCTGCAGGCCATAGGCCAGCCAGGCATCCGCGGGCAGGCCGTCGCGGCCGGCGCGTCCGGTTTCCTGGTAGTAGCCCTCGATGGATTTGGGCAGGTCGATATGCGCGACGAAACGCACGTCGGGTTTGTTGACGCCCATGCCAAAGGCGATGGTGGCGACCATGACGACGCCGTCCTCGCGCAGGAACCGGGCCTGGTGTTCGGCGCGGGTCCGGGCATCCAGCCCGGCATGGTAGGGCAGGGCCGCAATGCCGTTGCGGGACAGGAATTCCGCCGTCTGTTCGACCCGCGAGCGCGACAGGGCGTAGACGATGCCGCATTCCCCGGCGTGCTCGGCGCGGATGAAGTCGAGCAACTGGCGCCGCACCTCGTGTTTTTCGATGATGCTGTAGCGGATGTTGGGTCGGTCGAAACTGGCAATGAAGTGCGGAGCCTCGTCCAGCGACAGGCAGGCGACGATGTCGGCGCGCGTGGCGGCTGTGGCCGTGGCGGTCAGGGCGACACGCGGCACGTCGGGCCAGCGCTCGGCCAGCAATTTCAGCTCCTGATATTCGGGGCGGAAGTCGTGGCCCCATTGCGATACGCAGTGGGCCTCATCGATGGCAAACAGGGCGATGCATCCGGCATTCAGCAGATCCAGGCAGCGTGGGGTCAGCAGGCGTTCCGGCGCGACGTACAGCAGATCCAGTTCGCCGCGCACGAAGGCCCGCTCGACTTCGCGGGCCTGTCCGAGGGTTTGCGACGAGTTCAGGAAGGCGGCGCGCACGCCGAGTTCCAGCAGGGCATCGACCTGGTCCTGCATCAGGGCGATCAGCGGCGAGATGACGATGCCCGTGCCCGGGCGCACCAGGGCGGGAATCTGGTAGCACAGCGACTTGCCGCCGCCCGTGGGCATCAGCACCAGAGCGTCGCTGCCGCCGATGATGTGCTCGATGATGGCCTGCTGTTCTCCCCGGAAGGCGTCATAGCCGAATACCTCGCGCAGGGCATCCAGGGCGGTGGCGTGGCGCGGCGGCTGCCCGGACGGTCGCGGGTCGGCGTGCCCGCGCCGGGCGGTGGGCGACGAGGTCGGCACGGGCTGGCCATCCTCGTCCCGGAAAGGGATCAGATCATCACCATGCATGGGGGACAGGCCTAGCCCCGCGCCAGGATCTTCAGCGCCTGACGGATGCCTTCGGACACATTCAGACCTTCGGGCAGCGCGGTCATGGCGCGGCGGGCTTCGGCGGCAGAATAGCCCAGGGCCTGAAGCGCATTGAGCACGTCGCTGCCGCTCGTGTCGGCCGGCGCGCCGCCCGGGCGTGTCGGCCCCGAGGCGGCGCCGAGTTTGTCGCGCAATTCCAGCAACAGGCGTTCGGCGGTCTTCTTGCCGATGCCGGGCACCTTGACCAGGCGGCCGGAGTCCTGCCGCTCGACCGCATCGGCCAGATCTTCCACGCTCAGGCCCGACAGCATGGCCAGGGCCGTGCGCGCGCCGATGCCGCTGACCTTGATCAGCGCCCGGAAGGCGCTGCGTTCGGCCGGCGTGGCAAAGCCGTAGAGCACATGCGCATCTTCGCGGATCGCCAGGTGGGTGTGCAGGGTCACGTTCTGCCCGACGGGGGGCAGCTTGTAGAGCGTGCTCATGGGCACGTCGATTTCGTAGCCCAGACCGCCCGTCTGGACGCAGACGGTGGGAGGGGACAGCTCGATCAGGGTTCCGGTGATGCGGCCGATCATGGCAGGCTCCGTCGTTCCGGGTGAATGCGGGCAGCGGACCGCATGAAAGAGAGAATGTTCATCAGGACACCAGGCGGCCGGTGCGCAGGCGTCGCCGGCCCGTGGTCAGGGTCTCCGGCGCCAACGTCTGCAGCCGTCCGGCCAGCGGGGCGCAGTGGGCATGGCAGATGGCGCAGGCCAGGGCATCGGCGGCATCGGCGGCGGGCTCGCCGTCGAGCGACAGCAGGTGGCGCACCATGGTCTGGATCTGCTCCTTGGAGGCGCGACCGGTGCCGACCACGGCTTTCTTGATCTGCAATGCAGTGTATTCATGGACGTCCAGGCCGCAATCAGCCAGGGCGCACAGGGCGGCGCCGCGGGCCTGGCCCAGCAGCAGGGTCGAGGCGGGATTGGCGTTGAGGAAGACTTTTTCTAGCGCCGCCTGATCCGGCCGCGCATCGCGGGCGACTTCGCGCAGATTGTCCAGAATGACCTTGAGGCGTCCATGCAGGGGCAGGGCGGGCGGCACGACGATCGTGCCGCTGGCCACGTAACGCAGCCGCGCTCCCTGGGCTTCGATGACGCCGAAACCCGTGCGCCTGAGCCCTGGATCGACCCCCAGAATGATCATGGCTGTCCCGGGCTCAGTGACGGAAATGACGCGTGCCGGTGAAGACCATGGCGATGCCGCGCTCATCGGCGGCCGCGATGACTTCATCATCCCGGATGCTGCCGCCCGGCTGGATGACGCAGGTCGCGCCAGCGTCGGCCACCACGTCCAGACCGTCCCGGAACGGGAAGAAGGCGTCCGATGCGACGGCGGAACCCCGCAGCGTCAGGCCGGCCTTTTCGGCCTTGATGGAGGCGATGCGGGCCGAGTCGATGCGGCTCATCTGGCCGGCGCCCACGCCCAGGGTCATGCCCTGGCCGCAGAACACGATGGCATTGGACTTGACGAACTGAGCGACGTTCCAGGCGAACAGCAGGTCGCGCATCTGCTCTGCGCTGGGTGTCAGTCGTGTGACGACGCGCACATCGGCTTCGGTGGCCTGCAGATGGTCCGGGTCCTGCGCCAGCCAGCCGCCGCCGACGCGCTTCAGGTCGAAGGGGTTGTGAGCGGCGCCCAGCGGGACTTCGAGCACGCGGACGTTTTTCTTGGCGGCCAGCAGGTTCAGCGCGGCGCCGGTGTAGGCGGGCGCGATCAGGACTTCCAGGAATTGCTCGCTCACGGCCTGCGCGGCGGCCTCGTCGACCGTGGTGTTGAAGGCGATGATGCCGCCGAAGGCCGACGTCGGGTCGGTCCTGAAGGCCTGACGATAGGCCGCCAGGGCATCGGCGCCCAGGGCCACGCCGCAAGGGTTGGCGTGCTTGACGATGACGCAGGCGCCCGTCTGGAAGCTGCGCACGCATTCCCAGGCCGCGTCGGCATCGGCGATGTTGTTGTAGGACAGTTCCTTGCCCTGGATCTGGCGGTAGCCCGCCAGCAGGCCCTTGCCCACCCGCATGTCGCGATAGAAGGCGGCACCCTGGTGCGGGTTTTCGCCGTAGCGCAAGGGCTGTTCGCGGTGCATCTGCACGGTCAGCACACGCGGCCATGCCTCGCGTTGCGGCACCTCGGCGGGCGCGGGTTCGCGCGTCGCCAGGCTGCTGAGATAGCTGGCAATGGCGCCGTCATAGGCGGCGGTGTGGGCGTAGACCTTGGCGGCCAGTTCCAGACGCAGACCATAGGACGGCAGTCCGGCCGGGCTGTCCAGGTCGGCCAGGACGCGGGGATAGTCGGCTGGATCGATCACGACGGTGACACCACCACCATCGGGCGATCCGTGGTTCTTTGCCGCCGAGCGCAACATGGCCGGGCCGCCGATGTCGATGTTTTCGATGGCGTCGGCCAGGATGCAGTCGGGCCGTGCGATGGTCTGCTGGAAGGGATACAGATTGACCACCAGCAGATCGATGGGCGGGATGTCCTGTTCTTCCAGCGTGCGCAGGTGGGCTGGATCGTCGCGGCGTGCCAGCAGGCCGCCGTGGATGCGTGGATGCAGGGTCTTGACCCGGCCGTCCAGGATTTCCGGTGAACCGGTGTGGTTGGCGACTTCGGTGACCTGGAGGCCGGCGTCGGCCAGCAGGCGGGCGGTGCCCCCTGTCGACAGGAGGGCGACGCCGCGCTGGGTGAGGGCCTGGGCGAATTCGACGATGCCCGATTTATCGGACACAGAGATCAGAGCGGTCTTGAGGGTCATCTCGGCAATGGTGAAAGAAAGGAGAAGAGGAGGGCGTGAAACAGTGGCATCCGGGATCTGTCCGCGCGATTCGATAGGCCGGGTGTATGCCGTGTGGACACGTGCTACGCCTGGATCTGGTGCGCCTGGAGTTTTTTGCGCAGGGTGCCGCGCGTGATGCCGAGCATGTCGGCCGCGCGTGTCTGGTTGCCCCCGGTGCGCTCCAGCGCGACTTCCAGGACGGTACGCTCGACGCACAGGCCGACCATGGACAGCATGTCGTGCGGGGTGGCGTCGCCCAGATCCTCGAAATAGCGTTCGAGCTGTTCGCGGACGGCGTGTTCCAGGGGGGTGGTGGTACTCATGTCGGGTCGATCGGAAAATCAATGATGAAAAGGCGTGGTCTCCAGGACCGCATCCGCAGGGCGTTCGTCGAACCAGCGCCGCAGGGCGTCCGATTGTAGCGCCGTGCTGTCGAGCGCCATGATGCGTGGCAACAGCGTGTCTGCGTCCGGCAGGTTCGCCAGATACCAGCCGATGTGCTTGCGGACGCTGCGCACACCGGTGCGTTCGCCATAGAAAGCATAGTGGTCGTCCAGGTGGCCCAGCAAATGTTCGCGCAGTTCGCCATAGGTAGGCGGTGGCAGGCGGGTCCCATGCGCCAGGTAATGGGCGATCTCGCGAAAGATCCAGGGCCGCCCCTGGGCGGCACGGCCGACCATGATGGCGTCGGCTCCAGTGTAATCCAGGACGAGGCGGGCCTTTTCCGGGGAATCGATGTCGCCGTTGGCGATCAGCGGAATGCGGATCGCCTGGCGGACTTCGCGCAGGGTGTCATATTCTGCCTGCCCGGTGTACAGGTCGCAGCGGGTGCGCCCGTGCAGCGTCAGGGCGGCAATGCCGCAGTCCTCCGCCAGCCGGGCGATGCGCACGGCGTTGCGGGTGTTGCGGTCCCAGCCCGTGCGGGTCTTCAGTGTTACCGGCACGTCCAGTGGTGCGCAGGCCGACACCACGCGATCCAGAATGCGGGCCACCAGATTCTCGTCGCGCAGAAGAGCCGAGCCGGATGCGACGTTGCAGACTTTTTTGGCCGGGCAGCCCATGTTGATGTCGATGATGCGCGCACCCTTGCGCACGTTGAACACGGCGGCCTCGGCCAGCATGTCGGGGTCGGCTCCGGCGATCTGCACCGCCACGGGGTCGGGTTCGCCGTCGTGGTTCAGGCGGCGCGAGGTCTTGACGCTGTCCCACAGGCGGGGGTTGCTGGCGGCCATTTCCGAGACAGCATAGGCAGCCCCCAGCGCCTTGCACAGGCGCCGATAGGGGCGGTCGGTGACCCCCGCCATGGGAGCCACGCAGACGGGGTGGGACAGGGTCCAGGATCCGATGCGCATGCCTGGCATTGTAGGCCCGTCCGGCCCCGGGGCATGCCTATCGGCGCTGGCCTTGCAGCAGATGACGGGCCAGGGGCTTGCGCAGCGCCGGCAGCAGATCCAGGGCGGCCAGCCCCAGGCCGCAGGCATGACGTGCCAGCGGGTTGGCTGTGGCGAAGATGCGTGGCAGGGTATCGGTGACCGCCAGGGTCAGTGTCCGATCCGCCCGGCGGCGGCGGGCATGCTGTTCCAGCAACGGCTGGATCGGGGTGTCCGGCGTCGCCAGCCAGGGTTGCAGCGCCTGAACCAATTGGGCCGCGTCCCGCAGGCCGAGATTCAGCCCCTGGCCCGCGACCGGATGCAGGGTCTGGGCGGCGTTGCCCACGGCCACCAGTCCCGGGCCCGGCAGACTGGGCCCGGCATGCAGGGACAAGGGAAAGGCATGGGCTGCGTCCATCCGCCGCAAGCGACCCAGGCGCTGACCGAAGGCCGCCTGCAGGGCCGCGTCGAATGTCGTGTCGGTCAGGCCGCACAGCGCCTGGGCGCGGTCGGGCGGCACACACCAGACCAGGCTGTAAAGCGCGTCGCCGGCGGGATGCGGCAGCAGGGCCAGCGGCCCGGTGCGGGTGAAGCGCTCGAAAGCGCGTCCCGGGACCGGGGCGGCGGCATGCACAGTGGCCAGCACGGCGTGCTGGCCGTATTCGCGGCGCAGGCCCACAGGCTGAGCGCCGTCGGACAGCAGGGCCAGGCGCGCCGTGCAGGGGCCTTGCGCCAGCCGCAGTTGCACGGGCGAGCCCGCCAGTGGCCGTGGCGGCCGTTCCGTCAGCAGGGTGATGCCGGTGCGACGGACGGCGGCGTGCAAGGTGTCGAGCAGGTCGTCATAGGCTGTCACGCAGCCCAGCCGGGGGACCCCCAGTTCGGCCTGGTCGATCAGGGTGCGCCCCAGGTGACCCGCTTGGGATACGTGCACGGTCAGGATGTCGGCGCTGCGTTCGGGCCAGGCGCCCAGCGTCTCCAGGAAGCGGCGACTGCCGTGGTTCAGCGCCAGGGCGCGCGGGTCGATGGTCTGGCCGGGCGGGCGCGGCGTCGGCTCCGGCCCCATCAGTGCGATGCGGGCGGGGTCAGGCGCCGCGCTTGCCAGGCCCAGGGCAAGTGCGCAGCCGACCGGGCCGGAGCCCAGGATGGCGATGTCGTAGGTCGGAGAGGCCATGGAAGTTCGAACGGCGAAAAGAGTCATTTTAGAATGCTTTAAACTAGGGCGAGTTTTCGCTGATCGAGGGATTCCGTCGATCGGCATGAATGGGCTCTGATCGAATGTCATGACTTATCCTGGATGAATCGGCTCGTCATGGATGTGCTTGCCTGGCTGCAGCCTTGGGAATTTTCGCCTGCCCTGGTGCTGGCCCTCGTGGTGTCGGCATGGCTTTTCGTGCGTGGCTGCCGCGTCCACCATGTCGGGGCGGTGCGCAAGTGCCTGTTCTGGATCGGCTGGGTGACGTTGTACCTGTCCATGCACACGCAGTTGGACTACTACGCCGAGCGCATGTTCTTCATCCATCGCCTGCAGCATCTGGTGCTGCATCATCTGGGGCCGCTGCTGATCATGGGCGCCTACCCGGGCCAGGTCATGCGGGCCGGTCTGTCGCTGCCCTGGCGGGTCCGGCTGGCGGCGGCTCGCCGCACAAGGCCCGTGCGCGTGCTGGAGGCGCTGGCCACGCACCGCTACCTGATTCCCCTGCTGTTCCTGCTGATGGTGCTGGTCTGGCTCGAGCCGACTGTGCAGTTTTATTCCATGCTCGACTGGCGGCTGTACCGGCTCATGAACTGGTCGGTGGTCATCACCGGCTTGCTGTACTGGAATCTGATTCTGGATCGGCGGCCCCATCCGCCGGCAGCGATGTCGCCCGGAAGACGGATTCTTTCTCCGATTTTCACCATGGCGCCGCAGATGGTTGCCGGCGCCGTGATCGCGTTTTCCGAACACGACCTTTATCCTGTTTTCGACCTGTGCGGGCGTGCGCTGACGGATTTCAGCGCCGTCGACGATCAGGTGCTCGGGGGGTTGATCATGTGGGTGCCGGCAGGCCTGATCGAGACGTTTGGCCTGCTGGTGGCGTTGGGCACCCTGATGCGGCTGTCCGCGCGCAATCGTCTGCCGCCGCCACGACGCCGGCGCCAGGTCGCCCGGCATGCGGGGGTGGCTTGATGCGGGGATGGCTGTGGCCGGGGGTTTTTTCATGAGACGCTGGATGCGACGCGCGGGCGTGGGCCTGTGTCTGGCCGGTGCGCTGACAGCGGGCGCGTTGCCCTCCTGGAGCCAACCCGTCGGCCTGCCTTCGATGGGGGCCGCCTCGTCGGCGGAGCTGTCTCCGATCGTGGAACGCGCTCTGGGCCAGGCGATCATGGAGCAGGGCCGCCAGGATCCCACCTATGTCAATGACCTGGACATCAATCAGTATCTGACCATGCTCGGCCGGCGGCTGGCCGCCCGCGCACCGCAGGCCCTGACCCAGGACATCACGGTGTTTGCCGTGCGAGATCCTTCGATCAATGCCTTTGCCCTGCCGGGCGGCTTCATCGGCGTGCACAGCGGGCTGGTGGTCGGAGCGCAGAGCGAATCCGAGCTGGCCGGTGTGTTGGCGCACGAAATCGGTCACGTCATGCAGCGCCATATCGCCCGGGGCATCTCGCAGCAGTCCCAGGGGACGGGCATCATGGTGGCCGCCCTGATCGGGGCGTTGCTGGCGGCGTTGGCCGGACAGGGCGATCTCGCCATGGGGGTCGCCACTTTTGGGCAGGCGGCCGCGATCGATCAACAGCTCGGCTTTTCACGAAGCGCGGAGCAGGAGGCCGACCGGGCCGGGTTGCAGATGATGCGTCAGGCAGGCTTCGAGCCGCAGGGCATGCTGGCCATGTTCCGCCGCCTGATGAATGCTTCGCGTCTGAATGAAGGCTCGGGCGGCGGTTACGCGTCGACGCACCCGCTGTCCATTCAGCGCCTGTCGGATATCGAGAACCGGATCGAAGGCCAGCCGCCGGCGCCCGTGCGGCTCGATGCCGAATTCTGGTTCGTGCGGACCCGGCTGGCGCTGATCCAGGCACGGGACCATGCGGCCCGCCAGCGTTTGCAGCAGACACTGCACAGCGAGGCGCGCGAACTCAGGGGCGTTCGTCAGGCGGCGGCCCTGTACGGACTGGCTTCGCTGGCCCAGGCGGCGGGTGATCTGGCGGGCGCGCGCGCGCAACTGGCGCAGGCGCAGGCCGCCCAGGGCGCGCCGCAGCTGGACATGCTGGCGATCCAGCTGGCCGGTGTCCAGGGGGCGTCAGCCGCCGTGGAGGCCTCGGCGGCCGCCTGGAAGCGCTGGCCCCGCAGCCAGGGGGTCGCCGACGAGCGGGCCCGCGCCTTGCAGCGGGCCGGCAAGGACGAGGCCGCCGCGGCCTTTCTGCGGACCGTCACCAAGCAGTGGCCGGACATCCCTGAATTCCAGAAACTGCTGGCGACCAGTCTGCAGCGTATGGGGCGCAAGGTCGAGGCCAACGAAGCCATGGCGAGCTATTTCGAGCAGACCGGAGCCCTGCCCACCGCGGTCGAGCATCTGCAGCAGGCACGCGCCCAGTCGAAGGATTTCTACACGCAGTCACGGCTGGACATGCGCATCCGCGCCTTGCGCGCGCAGCTGGACAACCAGCGCGCGCTGCTGGAGCCATTCAAGCGCTAGGCGCGGGCCGGCGGCGACTCAGTTGCCGGCGCTGAAAAACTGCAGCAGCCGTGCGGGCAGCCAGCGCAGGTTGCCCGGAAACATGCCGGTGACGAAACCGGCATGCCCGCCCTGGGCCGGTTGATGCAACAGCACATCATCGGACGCATCATGCGAGCCCGGCAGCGAGGCTTCTGGCACGAAAGGATCGTTGCGAGCATTCAGCACCAGGGTGGGAGTGCGGATCGACGCCAGCAGCGGCAGGCTGGAGGCGCGTGTCCAGTAGTCCAGCGCATTGTGATAACCGTGCATGGGGGCGGTGTACAAATCGTCGAACTCGCGCAGCGTGCGCAGGTTCCGGGCGCGCGACACGTCCACCAGGCCGGGGAATTCGCGGGCCTTGTCGAAGATCTTGCGGCACATGCTGCGCAGGAAATAGCGGGAATATATCTGTCGTCCCCACAGGGTGTCCGACAGGCGTCCGCCGCACGCGGCCAGATCCATCGGCACGGAGATCGCGGCGGCGGCCCGCAGGCCATGCACAGGGGCGCCCGACTCGCCCAGCAGCCTGAGCAGCGCATTGCCACCCAGTGAAATGCCGGCGACATGCAGGCTGGCCCCGGGCAGCCGCGCGCGAACGTGACCGATGATGAAGTCGATCTCGGCCGAGTCGCCGCTGTAGTAGGCCCTCGCGAGGCGGTTGGGGACGCCCGAACAGCCGCGAAAGTGCGCCGCCGCCACGATCCAGCCGGCGGCCCGCAGGGCGTGCGCGATCGTCTGCATGTAGGGGCTCAGGCTGCTGCCTTCGAGGCCATGGAACAGTACCAGGGCGGGGCCGTCGCCCGCCAGGACGGCCTGATCGCCGTCTTCGATCCAGCGGTGCGCTGCGGTGCCCACCAGGCTGGATTCGTGCGGGGAGGCCTGGCCGTCTGGCCGCTGGTTGGGATTCAGGCCCGGCCCGCACCAGTCCAGGTCGACGAAATCGCCGTCCGGCGTGTCGACCCGTTCGCGCACGAAATGCAGGGTGGGGTGCTGGGCGCAGAAGGCCCCGTAAAGTGTCTGGACGTGTCCGCCCGGCAACCAGGCCGGTACGGGATACGGACCGGCATCGATGCGTGCGCTCATGTCGTCCGTCAGTGAAGGGTGCGGGAGGCGTCGGGGCGGTCGAACAGATCGGCCTCGCGGGGTGCGGGCGAGGCATGGTGCACGATCATCCGCCAGCCTTCCGGGCCTTTCTGGTAGATGTTGGTGGCGTAGAAATTCACGGTGTCCTTGCCACGTGGCGTATTCACGATGATCTGTTCGATCAGCACGTGGACGGCGCTCATCACCCCGGTCATGGCTTTGACCTGCGCCGGGAAGGCGCTGATCGGACCGCTGGTGAAAAGATGTTCCCAGGCTTCCCGGATGGCTCCGGGGCCGAGGGTTCGCAGACTGCCCGGGTGGATGCAGACCACGTCCTCGTCGTCGCTCCAGACGCGCATCATCTGCGCCGCATCCCCCTGGCGCATGGCCTCGTAGAAGGCGTATTCGGCCTCTTCGGGCGTGGGGAACATGGGCGTGGGTTCAGTGGCCATGCACCTTTTCGCCCTCGCGCAGGGCATAGCGGGTGCCGCAGTACTGGCAGCGGGCCACGTGATTCTTGACGACCTCGATGTAGATGCGCGGGTGCTGGCTCCAAAGCGGTGCTTTGGGGCCGGGGCAGTAGACCGGCAGGTCGGCGGCGCCGACTTCGACGATATCTTGGGAGTGGGCGGTTTCGGGCACGCTGCTCATGGTGTTTCCTGAAAAAGGCCGGACAGATCAGGGTCAGATCTTGGAGAGCCAGTGATGGTATTTGGGTGTCTTGCCGGCCACCGCGTCGAAGAAGGCTTTCTGGAGCCGGGCGGTGACTGGACCGCGTTCTCCGGCGCCGATCTGACGACCGTCGATCTCGCGGATCGGGGTGACCTCGGCGGCCGTGCCCGTAAAGAAAGCCTCGTCGGCGATATACAGGTCGTCGCGGGTCAGCCGGCGCGATTCCACCCGGAGACCCAGATCGGTCGCGATCTGGTGGATGGAGGCCCGGGTGATGCCGGTCAGGGCGCAAGCGATGTCAGGTTCGTAGACGACTCCGTCGCGCACGATGAACAGGTTCTCGCCGGAGCCTTCGGCCACGAAGCCCTGCGTGTCCAGCAGGATGGCCTCGTCATAGCCGTGGTCCAGCGCCTCGGCGTTGGCGAGGATGGAATTGGCGTAGGTGCTGGCGATTTTGGCGCGCGGCATGGTGACGTTGACGTGCTGTCGCGCGAACGAGGAAATCTTGACGCGGATGCCTTGCTTGAGGGCTTCTTCGCCGAGGTAGGCGCCCCAGGGCCAGGCGGCGATGGCCACGTGCACCGAGGCGCCTTTGGGCGAGACCCCCATTTTTTCGGAGCCGTAGAACACCAGCGGACGGATGTAGCAGGATTCCAGCTGGTTGCGGCGCACGACCTCGATCTGGGCTTCGGAGATCGCCTCGCGCGAGAAGGGGATCTTCATCTGGTAGATATGCGCTGAATTGAACAGGCGCTTGGTGTGGTCTTCCAGGCGGAAGATCGCCGTGCCGTGATCGGTGCGATAGGCGCGGACACCTTCGAAGACGGACAGGCCGTAGTGCAGCGAGTGCGTCAGCACATGCGTGGTCGCATCACGCCAGGGCACCAGTTTGCCGTCATACCAGATCACCCCATCTCGATCAGCCATGGACATCGACGTCTCCCGGAAATTGTCAGGGATTCATTGTACCAATTGCCCGGCTTGCAGCGATGCACGTTAAAATGGGGGGTTCATGAACGCGTGACCCCGGATTTCCGGGCGCCTGCGCACCCAATCCGACGAATGACCGATTCCACTTCCCAAGACTCCGCCACCGAAGCGCCCGTCCCCTTCGCCCAGTTCGGCCTGCACCCTGGCATCATGCAGGCCATCGAGGCCACCGGCTACGTTTCCGCCACGCCGATCCAGGCCAAGGCCATCCCCATCGCCATGTCCGGGCGCGATGTCATGGGGGCCGCCCAGACGGGCACGGGCAAGACCGCCGCGTTCTCCC
Organism: Castellaniella sp.; assembly: GCF_047971665.1. Taxonomy (GTDB): domain Bacteria; phylum Pseudomonadota; class Gammaproteobacteria; order Burkholderiales; family Burkholderiaceae_B; genus Castellaniella. The sequence continues at coordinate 63,855 of NZ_JBKEAA010000003.1, forward strand.
TGCCGATCCTGCACCGGCTGATGCCGTTTGCCAACAGCAGCGCCTCGCCTGCGCGGCATCCCGTGCGCGCCCTGGTCCTGACGCCCACGCGCGAACTCGCCGACCAGGTGCATGCCAACGTCGCCCAGTACAGCCGGTTTGTGCCGCTGCGCACGGCGGTGGTGTTCGGCGGGGTGGATATCCGTCCGCAGCGCGATCTGCTGCGCCAGGGGTGCGAAATCCTGATTGCCACGCCGGGCCGTCTGCTCGATCACGTCGAGCAGCGCAATGTCAATCTCAGTCAGGTCGGCATTCTGGTGCTGGACGAGGCCGACCGCATGCTGGACATGGGCTTTCTGCCGGACCTGGATCGCATCATGCGGTTGCTGCCGCCGGGGCGCCAGGGGCTGTTGTTTTCCGCCACGTTCAGTCCCGAGATCCGCAAGCTCGGGCGCAGTTTCCTGCGCACCCCGGTCGAAGTCGAGGTCGCGCGGCCCAATGCCACGGCCGACACCGTCACCCAGATCGCCTATCCTCTCGAGGGCGACGCCAAGCGCCGGGCGGTGGTGCATCTGGTCAAATCCCGCCAGCTCAGTCAGGTCATCGTGTTTTCCAACACCAAGATCGGCTGCAGCCGTCTGGCCCGTCAGCTCGAACAGGATGGGGTGCGCGCCGAATCCATCCATGGCAACAAGACCCAGATCGAACGCATGAAGGCGCTGGACGCCTTCAAGGCCGGCACGCTCGAGGTGCTGGTGGCCACCGATGTGGCCGCGCGCGGCCTGGACGTGGCCGGCGTGCCTTGCGTGATCAACTACGACCTGCCGCGCAATGCCGAGGACTACGTGCATCGCATCGGCCGCACGGGCCGGGCCGGGGCCACGGGCGAGGCCATCGCGCTGTTCTCGCCTGATGAAGAGCGTTATCTGCAGGACATCGAAAAGCTCATCAAGACCCGGATCCCGCGAGGCGAGCTCGAATTGCCGCGCAACATCTCCCGTCGCCGTCCGGTTGGCGGCCATCGCGGGGCATCGGGCTGGCACGCGCCCGAGGCGCCGGTGGATGATTTTTTCACCAAGCCCTACGAACCCGCTGCAGCCGCGCCGCGTCCCGAGGCCGAGTCGCGCCCCGCCGTCGTGCCGTCGCGCCGGCCTGTCGGCGTGTTGCTGGGAGGAGGCAAATCCGCCTGATCTCCAGGCGTCCTTTACCCGCGCGCCAGCGTATCCAGGCTGCCGGGGCCGGCCGGCAGCACCGGCAGATCCGCCGCGCCGTCGAGCAGCCGCCGCACCTGTTCGGCGCGTGGCTGCACGGCGCCCCAGTAGCGCGTCCCCGCCCGATCCTGCACCAGAATCGTGGGAAAATTCTCGATATCCTCGTCACCCAGCCAGTCGGGGCTGTCCTCGACGTCCACCCACAGGAAAGTCCAGTCGGGATATTGTCCGGCCAGTTCTTCCAGCAGGGGACGCCAGGCATCGCAGGTGCGGCACCAGGCCGCGCAGTAACAGGCCACGCGGCGGCCTGTGTCCGTGGCCAGCCGTTGGCGCAGGTCATGCGGGTTGGCGTGTGGATCGAATACTTTCATGCAGACAGAAATCCCCTTCTTTGAATAAGATGATTGTATGGGTTTCCCGGAGATCGATCCGGGGCGCCCGTCGAACACATTTCCAGGATACTTTCGCCCCATGACGCATCAAGACCTCGCCTTGCGCAGCCCCCGCTCCACCGACGGCCTGTCGCTGGTCGGACAGGCGTTCCGCCGCGCCATCGCCAGCCAGTTGCATCCGCGCATGCTCGCGGCCCTGTTCATGCCTTTCGCGATCGCTTTTCTGGGCGCGGTGCTGCTGCTGTGGTTCTTCTGGCAGCCCCTGACCGGCTGGCTCGATCAGGAGGCCTCCACCTGGGGCCTGTTCAACACCGTCGATGGATGGCTCGTCGCCATCGGCCTGTTTTCTCTGAAATTGTGGCTGGTGCCGCTGCTGGCGGCGGGGCTGCTGCTGCCCATGGCCGGCATCCTGGGGCTGGTGATCGCCGCCGTGTTCGTCATGCCCATCGTGTTGCGTCACCTCGAACGCCGCGACTATCAGGGGCTGACCCGTCAGGGACGCAACACCACGGCGCTGGGGATCTGGAATGCGATCTGGGTCGGGACGCTGTTCTGCCTGGGCTGGCTGTTCACCATGCCGTTGTGGCTGATTCCCCCCATGGCGCTGATCCTGCCGGTGTTCTGGTGGGCCTTCGCCCTGAACATGATGCTGCGCGTGGATGCCATGATCGAGCATGCCAGTCCGACCGAGCGCCGGCTGTTGTGGCGGCGTCATAGCCGTCAGCTCTGGCTGATCGCGGCCGGGTTGGCCGTCGTCAACCTGATTCCGTTGTTCTGGCTGGTGATGCCCGTATTTTCGGCGCTGGTGTACGCTCACTTCTGCCTGGAGGCGATCCGCCGCCTGCGGGCCGAAATCACCATCGATCTCTGACCTGGAATCCCGATGAAGCCCTCCGATGCCCTCCATGATGCGGACTCATCCGGCCCGCACTCCGCTTGCAGGGCCGACAACAGCCCGGTTCCGCTGCAACCGCCGCGTGTGCGCCTGATCGCCATCGGCGACGAGATCCTGTCCGGGCGGCGACAGGACAAGCATTTTTCCCGGTTGATCGAGTTGTTGCAGGAACGCGGGCTGCGCTTGCATGCCGCCGAGTTCATTTCCGATGACGAGGACGACATCGTCGAATGTCTGAGCCGCAGTTTCGCCACGGCGGACATCGTGTTCTGTTGCGGCGGCATCGGCGCCACGCCGGACGACCGCACCCGTCAGGCGACCGCGCGCGCCCTGGGCGTGTCGCTGGCACTGCATCCGGAGGCGGCCCGCCTGATCGGCGAGCGGTGCGCCGAAATGGCCGCCAAGGGGCAGGGCAGCGCCGACATGTCCACGGTGGAAAACCAGCAGCGGCTCCAGATGGGCGTTTTCCCCGCCGGCTCGGAAATCATCCCGAACAGCTACAACAAGATTCCCGGTTTTTTCATCCGCGATCACAGCTTCATGCCGGGCTTTCCGGTGATGGCGCATGCCATGATGGCCTGGACCCTGGATACCCGTTATGCCCGCTGGCATCACTGCGAGTCCCGGGTCGAGCATTCCTTTCTGGTGTTCGGCCTGCCCGAGTCGCGCATTACGCCAGCGCTGGAGGCGCTGGAACAGCGTTGGCCGGGCATTCGCGCCTTCAGCCTGCCGAGTGTCGGCGATTCGGGTGGGCAGCCCCACATCGACCTGGGTGTCAAGGGCGCGCCCGAGGCCGCCGCCGAGGCGCTGGCATGGTTGCGCGCCGAGGTGCTGTCCCTGGGCGGACGGCTCGATCCGCCCGCCTGATGCCGCTGTCGGACCGCGCGCCCCGCAGGTTGCGTAACCATCGGAAAGATATCAGAAAATACTTGCCATGCGGTGTGTTTTTTCATAGTATGGAAAAATGGCGCGATGCAACAAATCGAACCCATGGCACCTCTTTCTCATTCTTCCTCATCGTCCCCGCACGGGGTCTCGGCGCTCGCGACCGCATCCGGCGATCATGGCTCGGTGACGATCCAGGTCCTGGACCGCGCCATGCGCATCCTCGATGTGCTGGCCGGACAGCGCGATCCGGTCACCCTCAAGGACCTGTCGGCGGCCACCGGGCTGCATGCCTCGACGGCACATCGGATCCTGGCTGATCTGGCCGTGGGCCGCTATGTCGAGCGTGTGGACAGTGGCCTGTATCGGCTGGGCATGCGTCTGCTGGAGCTCGGTTCGCTGGTCAAGGGCCGGCTGGATGTGCGGGCGGCAGCGATCGGCCCGATGCGCGACCTGCACCGTCAGACCGGTCAGACCGTGAATCTGTCCCTTGTCCAGGGGGATGAAATCGTCTACATCGAGCGGGCCTGGAGCGAGCGATCCGGCATGCAGGTGGTGCGCGCCATTGGCGGGCGGGCCGCTTTGCACCTGACCTCCACCGGGAAACTGTTCCTGGCGACATGGGATGCCCGCAACGTGCGCAGCTACGCCATGCGTACGGGGCTGGCCGGCACCACGCGCAACAGCATCACGCAGATCGACCAGCTGGAGCGCGAACTGGCCCTGGTGCGGCGGCATGGCTATTCGCGCGACAACGAGGAACTCGAACTCGGCGTGCGCTGCATCGCGGCGGGCGTCCATGACGACAGCGGCGCGCTGCTGGCCGGTCTGTCCCTGTCGGCCCCCGCCGAACGCATGCGCGACGACTGGATTCCGTTGCTGATGAGCACCAGCGCCCATATCTCCGAGGCGCTGGGCTACGAGGGCCAGCACTGAGGTTTTCGTCCCGCAGGCCGAGGCTTTCACGCCACACGCAAACTATTTTGTTGCATCGCAACAAAATAGTTTGACATTCTTGTGGATTCCTATAAAATTCTATTTGTGCGTTGCAGCAAAACCGCTGCGATCGAGAAGGTGCCCGGCATTGTGCCCTTGAGGAAGCCTTCTACTACTGACAAGGAGTCATCATGAGCACGAACCAATCCCTGCTGGTCTCTCAAAAGGCCGTCATCGACAACTTCCTGGCCGTTCAAGGCACGTTCTTCAGCGGCTTTGAAAAGCTGGTCGACCTGAACCTGAAGGCCACCAAGGCCGCGCTGGAAGACGTCGCCCAGAAATCCCAGGAAGCCGCCGAGCTGAAGGATGCCCAGGAACTGCTGGCCTTCACCTCCGCGCTGGTCCGTCCGGAACAGGCCGTGTCCTACAGCAAGGACGTCTACGAAATCCTGGCCGACATTCAGGGCGACCTGAACAAGCTGGCCGAAGCCCAACTGGCCCAAGGCCAGAAGCAAGTGTCCGAAGTGGTCGAGCAATTCGCCCGCAACGCCCCCACTGGTTCCGAAGGTGCTGTGGCGCTGCTGAAGTCCTCGCTGGCCACCGCGACCAATGCCTATGAATCCGCCTCCAAGGCTGCCCGTCAGGCCGCCAGCGCTGCGGAATCGAACTTCACCGCCGCGACCAACGCCACGCTGAAGGCTGCCGCAGACGTCGGCAAGGCCACCAAGACCAGCTCGCGTTCGCGCCGCGCCGCTGCCTGATCGGCAACAGGCGTCGCCGGCCGGCCTCAGCGTCGGCCACGAACCAGACCCCGGGACGAAAATCCCGGGGTTTTTGATTTGAGGATGACGCAGGCTCCGCGCCCCGGGACCCAGGACAGATCGCCTCATCGTCCGGTTCGGCACCCGCCTGCGCTTCCTCGTATACTCGGCCAGAGGCGGCCCTGCGGCCGCCGGCTCCGCCGGGCCCCGTCGCGGCGGGGATTTTTCGGTCGATCATCCCGTTCGAGGCCTCATGGCGATTTCTTCCGTGCGCCGTTCCTTTTTATGGCTGGGCCTTGCGGCGCTGCTGGTCCTGGGCGCGTGGAGCTGGTGGTCAGGCCGCGCGATGCCGTCTGCCGTTGCGGAGAACCCCAAGGTGGCCCCGGTCCTGGTGCACACGGCGACCGTGGCGGCGCGCGACATGCCCATCCGCCTGCAAGGGCTGGGCGCGGTCCAGGCCTGGGCCAGCGTGACGGTGCGCGCGCGCATCGATGGCCAGCTGGAATCCGTCGGCTTTCGCGAGGGCGAGGTCGTGCGGCAAGGACAGCTCATCGCGCAGCTCGATGACCGTGTCCAGAAGGCGCAACTGGCCCAGGCGGTCGCCCAGCGGGCGCGCGATCAGGCGCAGCTGGACAATGCCCGGCAGGATCTGGCGCGCTATATCGAACTGGCCCGTCATGGCGCCATCGACCGCAAGACCCTGGATACCCAGCGCGCTCAGGTTACGGTGTTGCAGGCCACGATCCAGTCCGACGAGGCCCAGATTCAGGCGGCGCGCGTGCAACTGGATTACACCCGCGTCACGGCGCCGTTGACAGGGCGCACCGGTGCCCGGCGGGTGGATCCCGGCAATCTGGTCAGGGCGACGGATGCCGATGGCCTGGTGCTGATCAATCAGGTCGATCCCGTCGCGGTCAGTTTTACCGTGCCGGACACCGCCTTCACTCAGGTCCGGGAGGCGGTGGCGGCAAGCCGGCCCGGCACGGGGCTGATGGTGGAGATCTATGATCGCGGCCGCGATCAGCGGCTCGGCCGGGGGACACTGGTCCTGGTGGACAACCGGATCGATAGCGCCAGCGGGACACTGCGCCTGAAGGCGCGGCTGGATAATCCGGACCTGACCCTGTGGCCGGGGCAGACCGTGGATGTGCGGCTGATTCTGGGCGACCGCAAGCGCGCCCTGGTGGTGCCCGAGTCCGCTGTGCAGCGCGGCGCACAGGGCCTGTACGTCTACGTGGTCGAGCCGGATGACCGGGTGCGTCTGCAGACCGTGCAGATGGCCGCGGCCCAGGACGGTCTGGCCGTGGTGACGCAGGGTCTGTCCGCTGGGCAGCGGGTCGTGGTCGATGGTCAGTACAAGCTGCGGCCCGGGCTGAAGATCGCCGAGGCCGCTGCGCAGCCGTCGGACGACAAGGCCGCGCCCGGAGCACCTGGCAAAGCGGCATCTGGTGCACCTGGTGACGCTGCTCCCCGTGCGCCCGGGAAAACCTCGTGAACATCTCCGAATCGTTCATCCGGCGTCCGATCGGCACCTCGCTGCTGGCGATGGCGCTGTTCTTGCTGGGTCTGGCGGTGTTTCCGCTGCTGCCGGTGGCGCCGCTGCCTCAGGTCGATTTTCCCACGATCCAGGTCACCGCCAAGCTGCCGGGCGGCAATCCGGAAACCATGGCCACCAGTGTGGCTCAGCCGCTGGAGCGGGAGTTCTCCACCATCCCCGGGCTGGTGCAGATGAGCTCCGTGAATGCGCTGGGCTCGTCGCGCATCACGCTGCAGTTCGCGCTGGATCGCGACATCGACGGCGCCTCGCTGGATGTGCAGAGCGCCATCAACGCGGCGGCGCGCCAGTTGCCCTCGAATCTGCCCAGTCCGCCGACCTTCCGCAAGATCAATCCGGCGGACTTCTCGATCCTGATCCTGTCGGTGCAGTCCGAGGTGCTGCCGGTCACTGAGGTCAACGACTTTGCCGACAATATCCTGGCCCAGCAGCTGTCACGGGTCGAAGGTGTCGGGCAGGTGAATATCTTCGGCCAGCAGAAGCCGGCCATCCGCATTCAGGTCGATCCGCAGAAGATCGCCGCGCTGGGCCTGGACCTGGAGTCGATCCGGGGCGTGATCGCCACCACCACGGTCAACCAGCCCAAGGGCACGATCGACGGCAGCCGCCAGAGCTACAGCATCTATACCAACGATCAGGTCCTGGATGCCGCCCCCTGGAACGACGTGATCGTGGCCTGGCGCAACGGGGCGCCCGTGCGAGTGCGCGACATCGGCATCGCCGTGCCGGGGCCGGAGGATACCAAACAGGCCGCCTGGGCCTTTTCCGGCAAGGGGGCGGGGCCGGACGACGTGTCCTGGAACGGGCGTTCCCTGGTGATGGGGATCACCAAGCAGCCGGGGGCCAACGTCATCGATACGGTCGAGCGCATCCGCGCGGAACTGCCGCGCCTGATGGCGTCCATGCCGGCCAGCATCCAGGTCAGCACGCTGATCGATCGCACGCAGAACATCCGCGCGTCGGTGCACGAGGTCGAATTCACACTGCTGCTGTCGATCGTGCTGGTGGTGCTGGTGATCTTCATGTTCCTGCGCAACGTGGCCGGCACGCTGATCGCCAGCGTCACCGTGCCGCTGGCGCTGATGGGAACCTTCGCCCTGATGTACCTGGCTGGATACAGCCTGGACAATCTGTCGCTGATGGCGCTGACGATCTCCGTGGGTTTCGTGATCGATGACGCCGTGGTCATGCTGGAGAACATCTGGCGCCACGTCGAGGAGGGCATGCGACCCATGGAGGCGGCGCTCAAGGGCGCGCGCGAGATCGGCTTTACCATCGTGTCGATCTCGGTGTCGCTGATGGCCGTGTTCATTCCCTTGCTGCTGATGGGCGGCATGGTGGGGCGGCTGTTTCGGGAATTTGCCGTGACCGTCACCATGACCGTCGCGATTTCCGTGCTGGTGACGCTCTGCCTGACGCCGATGCTGTGCTCGCGCTATCTGCGCAATCCGCAGCAGGCTTCGCATGGGCGGATCTATCAGATGTTCGAGCGCGGCTTCGACGGCATGCTGGCGGTCTATCGCCGGGGCCTGGATTTTGCGCTCGATCACCAGCTGACCACCTTGATCGTCTTTCTGGCGACGGTGGCGGCATCCGCCGCCCTGTTCATCGTGATTCCGAAGGGATTCTTTCCGCAGCAGGATACGGGGGCGATTTTCGGGCTGGCAGAAACCTCTCAGGACAGCTCGTTCGAGGCCATGAACCAGCGGATGATGGCGCTGGCCGAGGTGCTGCGCGAGGATCCGGATATCGCCGCCTTCGGCATGAGCAGCAATGCGCCGACTTTCAATACGGGGCGGTTCTTCATCAGCCTGAAGCCGCGCGCGGCGGGTCGGCTCGCCAGCGCCGACGAGGTCATCCGCCGGCTGCGTCCCCGGCTGGAGCATGTACCCGGTGTGCAGCTGTTCATGCAGGCCGGCCAGGACATCAACGTCGGCGGGCGCCTGTCGCGCACGCAGTACCAGTACACCCTGACCAGCGCCAGCCTGGCCGAACTGAACACCTGGGCGCCCCGTTTGCTGGAACGCTTTCGCACCCTGGCGCCTCTGGCCGATCTGGCGACCGATCAGCAGAACAGCGCCAATACCGCGGTGGTGACAATCGACCGTGCGCGCGCGGCCATGTTCGGCATCACGCCGGCGATGATCGACAGCATGATCTACAACGCGCTGGGCCAGCGTCAGGTGGCGCAGTATTTCACCCAGATCAACAGCTACCAGGTCATCCTGGAAATCACACCGGCCTTGCAGTCGGATCCCGAGGTGTTCTCGCGCCTGTACATTCAGTCGCCGCTGACGGGAGAACAGGTGCCGCTGTCGAGTCTGACGCGGCTGGACATATCAAAGCCGGGATTCCTGTCGATCAATCACCAGGGCCAGTTCCCGGCGGTGACGATCTCGTTCAACCTGGCGGCAGGCTATTCGCTGGGGCGGGCGGTGGACGCCATCCAGGCCGCCCAGGCCTCGATGGCCGTACCGCTGTCGATCCAGGGGGCCTTTCAGGGCACAGCCCAGGCCTTCCAGGAATCCCTGGCGACGCAGCCCTATCTGATTGCAGCCGCACTGGTGGCCGTATACATCGTGCTGGGCCTGCTCTACGAAAGCTATATCCACCCCCTGACCATCCTGTCCACGCTGCCGTCTGCAGGGGTGGGCGCATTGCTGATTCTGATGGGCAGCGGGTTCGACCTGAGCGTGATCGCGATCATCGGCATCCTGCTGCTGATCGGCATCGTCAAGAAGAACGGCATCATGCTGATCGACTTTGCCCTGGTCGCCGAGCGCGAACAGGGACTGTCGCCGCGCGAGGCCATCTACCAGGCCTGCCTGTTGCGGTTCAGGCCCATCATGATGACGACGATGTGCGCGCTGCTGGCGGGGCTGCCACTGATGCTGGGCACCGGCGCCGGGTCCGAACTGCGCCAGCCGCTGGGCTACACGATGGTGGGCGGCCTGATCCTGTCCCAGGCGCTGACGTTGTTCACGACACCGGTGGTGTACCTGTATCTGGACCGTTTGCATCACCGCTATGTGCGCGGCCGTGCGCTGAAACAGGCGCAGTTGCTGCGCCGGACGCGGGTGCAGCAGCGGATCCAGGGTTCGTGATGACGGGCCGGGCGGGGCGTCAGGTGGTCGCCTCCAGCGCCCGGACGCACTCGGCGATCAGTGCCGGCCCCTGGTAGATCAGTCCGGTGTAGAGCTGCACCGCATCGGCTCCGGCCTGGATTTTTTCCACGGCCTGACGGCCGGATTCGATGCCGCCCACGCCGATGATGGCCGTGTCCTTGCCCAGGCGCTCGCGCAGGCGGTGGATCACGGCCAGGGACATCGCATGGACCGGGGGGCCCGACAGGCCGCCGGCCTCGTCCTCATGAGGCAGGCCGCGCACGGCCTCGCGCGACAGCGTGGTGTTGGTGGCGATGATCCCGTCGACACCGTGACGCTGAACCAGATCGGCGACGGAGTCGATTTCCTCCGGCTGCAGGTCGGGCGCGATCTTGATCGCCAGGGGCGTGCGCCGGCCATGACGGTCGGCCAATGCCTCGCGGCGTGCCTGCAGGGCGCCCAGCAGCGTGTCGAGCGCTTCGTGGCTTTGCAGGCTGCGCAGGTTGTTCGTGTTGGGTGAGGAAATATTGACCGCGACATAGTCGGCATGCGGATAAACGCCGTCCAGGCACAGCAGGTAATCGTCCACGGCGCGCTCGATCGGTGTGTCGGCGTTCTTGCCGATGTTCAGGCCCAGGACGCCGCCCCGGCTGCGCCATTGGCTGCGCTGCACGTTGGCGATGAAGGTGTCCAGGCCATCGTTGTTGAAGCCCATGCGGTTGATCAGGCAGCGCGCGCGCTGCAGGCGGAACATGCGCGGGGCGGGGTTGCCGGGCTGAGGGCGCGGGGTGACAGTGCCGACCTCGATGAAGCCGAAGCCCAGGGCCGCCAGGCCGTCGATGCAGGCGCCATTCTTGTCCAGTCCCGCGGCCAGGCCGACCGGGTTGCGCAGGGGCAGTCCCATGACGACACGCGGCAGGACTGGCTGGTGCGCGGTCAGCAGCCGGGCCGCGCTGCATCCCTGGCCGCGCTGCAGCGCCTGCAGTGTCCATTCATGGGCCTTTTCGGGGTCCATGGAAAACAGGGCGGCGCGCGCCAGCGGATAGGCTTGGAACAGCAGTGACATGGGACGGCAACGGGATCGGTTGGAGGGCAGGGATGCGTCGCGCCGGCCTGGACTCAGTCGCCATCCGGCGACTCGGTCCAGAGCCCGCCACGCAGGATCTGATGCGGCTTGAAGCGTGATTTGTAGGCCATTTTACGGCTTTCCTCGATCCAGTAGCCCAGGTACAGCCAGGGCAGCCCCAGACGGGCGGCATAGTCCAGTTGCCAGAGGATGCCGTAAGTCCCCAGACTGCTGCGCCATGCAGGGTCGTAGAACGTGTAGACGGCCGACAGGCCATGGTCGACGCGATCCATGATGGCCACCATGCGCAGCGCGCCATCGGTGTCGCGGAACTCGGCCATCTCTGAGTGAACCCGGCTGGTCAGCAGGAACTGGGTGTACTGGGCCTGATCGTCCTGGTCCATGCCGGCTCCGGGGTGGCGTTGTTTCTGGTAGCGCAGGTACAGGTCGAAATGCCGGATGTCCCAGTGCAGCGGCGCCAGGCGCACGGACAGGAGGGGCTGCAGGCGCCGCCAGAGTTTGCCCAGTGTGCGGTCGGGCTGGAAGCGCTGGCTGTCGATCCGGATGGGCATGCAGGCCTGACACTGCTCACAGGCAGGCCGGTAGGTAAACAGACCGCTGCGGCGAAAGCCTTGCTCGATCAGGCGCGCATAGGCGGATTCGTCCACCAGATGGGTAGGGGCGGCGACCTCGGACCGCGCCATGCGGCCGGGCAGATAGCTGCATGGATAGGAGGCCGTGGTGTAGAACTGCAGACGCCTGAAGACGGATTCGCTGGGATTGCTCATGAACCGGATCAGGAATCCTCTGAGTCAGAGGATTCCCAGAGTGCTGACCGATTCATTGTGGCACCAGCGGCATCGGAAGGCCAGCCGGTGGGGAGAGGTTCCAGGCGGCCGTCGGCGCGCAGGCGGCCCTGGCACCAGGGCGGCGTCGGGAGATCGAGGCCGGCCGCCAGCAGGCTCAGAAATGTTTTCCGGGCCACGGGGCGCGCGCCCAGGCGGGCCAGATGAAGGGTTTCCTGTTGGCAATCGATCCAGGGCGCGCCCCGGGTGCGCAGGTGCTGCACCAGATAGGCCAGGGCGACCTTGCTGGCATCGGTGGCCAGGCTGAACATCGATTCACCGAAAAAACACTGTCCCAGGCCGACGCCGTACAGTCCGCCCGCCAGCTGGCCGCCGATCCAGGTCTCCACGCTGTGGGCATGACCCATGCGGTGCCAGGCGGTGTAGGCAGCCATGATGTCCGGCGTGATCCAGGTGCCGTCCCGGCCTTGTGCCGTGTCGGGTTGCGTCCAGACGTGGCCTTCACGGGCTGCGCCCAGGCTGATGCGGGGCATGCCGCGCGTGGCGCATCGGGCGATGACTTCGGGAAAAGCCTGGTTCAGGGTGACGCGCAATGAGGACGCTGTCTGGTCGAACTGGCGCAGGCGTTTGGCCAGAGAGCGGCTGATGTGCAGATCCTCACAGCGCAGCAGCATGCGCGGATCCGGGCTCCACCACAGGACGGGTTCGCCAGGGCTGTACCAGGGGAACAGGCCCTTGCGATAGGCTTCGTGCAGCCGGGCGGGCGACAGGTCCAGGCCCGCCGCCACCAGACCGCTTTCGGTCACCGGCACCCGGGCCGGATCGGGCAGGGGGTCGCGATCTTCGATCCAGGTGATCGTCATGGGAGCGCGAGTCCTCGATTCGTGTGAACAGGCCCTAGACCGGAAAGCGCGAATCGATGGCGTAATGGTGGGTGGAAAAGTGGCCCCGGGCGCGGTCTTGCAGATAGTGTTCGAGCGTCGTGCTGACAGTGCGGAAGGCCAGATCGTGCCAGGGGATCTCGTCCAGGCCGAAGAAGGCCGCCTCCAGGGTCTCGGGGCCGGGCGCCAGATCCGGCCCCAGCGCATCGGCCAGGTAGTAGAGGTGGACCTGATTGACCTTGGGCACATCGATCACCGTAAGCAGGGAACGGATGCGGATGCGGGCGCCGGATTCCTCCTGGTTCTCGCGCGCGGCGCCTTGTTCAGTGGTTTCGCCCAGCTCCATGAAGCCGGCCGGCAGCGTCCATTTGCCCAGGCGCGGCTCGATGGCGCGGCGGCACAGCAGCACCCGGTCCTCGAGGATCGGCACCACGCCCACCACATTGCGCGGGTTCTGATAATGAATCGCGCCGCAATGGGTGCACAGGTCGCGGATGCGGTTGTCATCCGGCGGGATCTCCCGGCTGAGCGCATGGCCGCACTGCGAGCAGAATTGCTGCGAGCGAGGCGCGGGATGGTAGAAGGCGGGGTCGGGCGAGGTCATGCGAGGATTTTAGCCTGCGACCGGTGCAGTGGATCGACTGTTTTGACGGAATGTGCGGTGGCCCGGGACGCAGCGGATGTCCATGGCGCGGATCGGGCAAGGCGTCTGGCGGGGTATCAGGGCCGGCGGATGAAACCCAGTGTGGTTTCGAGGGCCTCGGCCGCCAGCAGGCCCAGCGGCGTGCCGACCCGGGCCTCATCGAGACGGGGGGCGCTGGCCGGCCACACGGTGATTCCGGCCGGTTCCGGTTGTTCCAGCCAGTCATCCAGCGATTGGCCGCCGGTCGCGCGCAAGGTATCGATCATCCGGGCCAGATCGTGGTCCGCCAGCAGTCCGGCACCCTGAGCGGCCTGGGCGAACAGGCGGCCTTCGGTGTCCAGCCACCAATGCCCGACGGGGCCGTAGTCCAGGCCGGTATGCGTTTGCAGACGGAGGAGCCCCTGCGGGTCGGTGTGCAGGTGCAAAATCCAGGGCGCGCCGTCCAGACGCACATAAACGCGTTGCGGACCATTCTGGAAGAACCAGCGGCCGGTGTCGTCGGCCTGGTAGTTGCGGCCGATGAAGGCAATGATCTGCGGGTTGGTGATGGCTTCGCCGGGCGTCTCGTCCGGGGCGCCCCAGCCTTGCCCGTGGGGATGCAGGCGCCACTGGCCGCGAGCCGAGAGCGACAGCCAGCCGCGGACCGCCGGCACATCGGGCCAGCGGGCCATTGCGGCAAGTACTTGATCGTCCATTTCAGGGTCCCGGATTCAGCCTGTCCAGGGAGTGTATCCGAGCCGGCGTCCGTCCGCAGGAGACGTAAAATGGATATTTGAGTCAATAGCCAGGAGAACGTATGAACACAGGGTGGTCTGCCGCCGTTTTCGCCGGTCCGGATGTGGCCGTCCTCCAGGCTTGCGGCGACGTGGGCGATGAGTGACGCACAGGCGGTTCCCACACCGCTCGTTCAGGCCTGGCGGCGGCAGTGGCGCGAGCACCGGATCGCGGCCCTGAGCTTGCTGGTGGCGTTGCTGGGCGTACTTTGGCTGCTGATCGGCGGCGGGGTGGCGTCATTTGCGGACGGAAACCGGGGATATCTGGGGTACGCGGTTCTGGGTGGAACCGCGGGTTTCGGCGCCACGTCGCTGGGCGCGCTGCTGGCCTTTGGATTGCGCTCCGTCGAGACGCGCACGCAGGACTGCATGCTGGGGTTCGCGGCGGGGATGATGCTGGCGGCCAGTTCGTTCTCGTTGATCCTGCCTGGCCTGGATGCGGCCCGCGAGTTGCTGGACAGCGGCGTGGGCGCGGCGCTGACGGTCGTGATCGGGCTGGGCCTGGGCGTGTTGCTGATGCTGGGGCTGGATTATTTCACGCCGCATCAGCATGAAAGCTCGGGGCCTCATGGCCCGGCAGCCGCCCGCATCAGCGGCGTCTGGCTGTTCGTGCTGGCCATCGTGCTGCACAACCTGCCCGAAGGCATGGCGATCGGGGTGAGCTTCGCGCATGGCGATCTGGCGGTCGGTCTGCCGCTGACCACGGCCATCGCCATTCAGGACATTCCCGAAGGGCTTGCCGTGGCCCTGGCGCTGCGCGCCATCGGCTTGCCGCTCTGGCAGGCGGTTCTGGTCGCAATCGTCTCGGGTCTGATGGAGCCCCTGGGCGCGCTGGTGGGAGTGGGTCTTGCCAGCGGCTTGCCGATCGCCTATCCGGTCAGTCTGGGGCTTGCCGCTGGCGCGATGATCTTTGTGGTGTCGCACGAGGTGATTCCCGAGACCCATCGCAATGGTCACCAGACCGCGGCCACGGTGGGCCTGATGGCCGGCTTCGCCGTGATGATGTTCCTGGACACGGCGCTGGGGTAGCGGGAGCCGGTTCTTGCTGGTCAGGCCCCGCCCGGCGACGCAGCGAACTGCAAGGCACGTGTCATGGCATGTGCTTTTTTCGGGCTGGTCCGGTGTCCGGCGCAAGCCAGGGCGCGATGATCTCGCCCAGCGCTCGACCCAGAACCAGATGCTGAGGGGCGTCCAGGTGGACGCCATCGACGTCGCTGGAATGGATGATGCTGCCCGCATCGAAAAAATCGCAGCAGGCCTGTGCGCAGACCAGACGATAGGCCTCGGCCAGCCCCTGGCATTTGCGCTCGCCGCCCGCGAACTTGGGGGCGATGGGACCTTTGGGCGTGCGGATGGCGGGCGGGGCGACGACCAGGATGCGCGGCATCGGCATGGTCGGCTCGATGGGCGCGGTACGGATCGCGTCGATCAGGGCCAGGATGCCCTGCGACGAATGCCAGGCATTGTGTTCGTGCATGGACTGGAAGTCGTTGGTCCCGAGCATCAGGATCACGAGATCCAGCGGTGAATGGATCTCGATGCGCTGCGCCAGCCCCGCCAACCCGTTGCGGCCCGGCTTGAAGGGGTCGTCCCAGACGGTGCGCCGGCCATTCAGGCAATCCTCGATGAGGCGCACATCATGCCCGGCGGCGCGCAACCCGATTTCCATGACGCCCGGCCAGCGCTGTTCGAAAGGCAGGCGCGAGCGCGTGGTGGGGATGATGCCCCAGGACAATGAATCGGAATAGACGAGGATGTGCCGCATCCGGAATCCCTGTGTTTGCTTGACGGCGCCTGAATGACGTGTGGATACAGAGGCTAAGTCTGGTCGTGTGGCATCAGGTTCGTCAAGCAGGACAGGGCGCGCCTTCAGGACGGCGCGAGCGGTTCCTCGTTGCAGATCACCCTCCAGACAGTGGC
>NZ_JBKEAA010000004.1:0-80429 GCF_047971665.1 Castellaniella sp.
AACTCGGCGTTGAGCTTGTCGAGCAGGGCGGCCACGCGGTGGTTGATGTATTCGCCGCCGTTATCGGCATGGACCCCGCGGATGCGAAACGGGAAGCAGGCGAGCATCTGTTCGAGCACGGGCAGCAGGAACGCCTCGGAGATGCGTTCGCAACAGGCCACGACCTGCCACTGGGTGACGCAGTCCACGGCGTCGATGTGGTACACGCCCTTGATGCCGTCGTAGTCGCCCTGGTGCACGCTGTCGATGCGCAGGAAGCCTGCGCGCCCTGCGGGCTTTGGAGCCTTTCTGATCGCGATGGAGACGGCCCGGCTGGGTCGGGCCGGCTCCCAGTGGCCGCGCGCCTGCCGGTAGCGTGCCTCGTGGCGCAGGTTGTACAGGTGGGAGACGGAGATCGTGGCCAGGCGCTCATCGCGCGCGTCGCCGTAGACCAGCCAGGCGCGCTGGCACAGGTGGCGGGTGGCCGCCCCGCTCAGGTTCTCGTGCAGGGCCTCGAGCCTGGCCAGCGCGGTGATGTCACCCTCGGTGTAGCGGCGCGTAAAGCCGTGCGCGGGCGCGTGGCGCTGCCCAAGCGGGGCGTGATCGCGGAATCGGGCGATCAATCGGCTAAGGTGCTGGCGTGAGTAGCCGCTGGTGGCCAGCTGGTAGCCGATGACCAGTCACTACTTGTCGCGTGAGAGTGAGTGGTATCGAAAGCGCTGCAGCACCGACAGGACGTGCGCGTGGCGCTGCGCCTCGGTGCCGTCGGCGACCTGTGGATCGAGCCCAGCGGTGCCGGCCAGAAATTGTTCCAGGCTCTCCCGGCTGGTGAGCCGTTCGTCGTGCAAGGTCAAGATCATCTCCCGATGATCGACGACCCGCGCCCAAAGCTCCAGACTCATCTGATGTTGGAATCACCAGGCCCCCTTCAGACTCATCTGATATTGGACAGGGCTCCGGACAGCGCCGGATGCGCAAACACGATACAATGGCGTCCCCGTGCCGCAATGACGCGGGCGCCTGCGCAGGCCCTCCGGGGCAGGCCCAGGCCGACTGGCCGGCTCCGCGCCGGCAGACCGTGCGCCTGTAGTTCAATGGATAGAATAGGAGTTTCCGAAGCTTCTGATACAGGTTCGATTCCTGTCGGGCGCGCCAGATAAATCAACGAGTTACGAACACTCGTTCAGGTTGGAATCAGTCCATCGGAATTCGGCCGCCGGTCGTGCGTACCCGCTTGCCCCGACGCACCCCTTCGATACCCATGCGATGCATCAGCCGCTCGGCCGTGCAGCGGGCCATCGGCTTGCCCTCGTGGTGCATCTGGCGCCAGACCTTGCGCGTGCCATACCTCGTACAGGTCCCGGTGTCCATCGATATAGGCGTTCACTTCTTCAGTTGGCGGTCGAGATGCGCCTGGGCGAAAAAAGCGCTGGTGGGTTCAGGATCTCATTGGCGCGGCGGAGCTCCCGATCCTCGCGTTCCAGGGCCAGGATGCGTTCACGTTCGGCCGTGGTCACGCCGGGGCGCACACCGCTATCGATCTCCGTGCGCTTGACCCAACCCAGCAGCGTGGTCGGCGTGCAGCCGATCTTCGGGGCGATCGAACCGACCGCCGCCCACAACGACGGGGATTCGCTGCAATGCTCCTGCACCAGCCGCACGGCGCGTTCACGCACTTCCCAGGAAAACTTCGTTTGATTCGCCCTGGGTCCATTCCCCCAAAGCTTGGAGCCTCCGCAAAACCCGGGTGGGATTCATGTGCGACCTTCATGGGCTCGCGAGGCGGGCAGCTGATGGGAGTAGTGTAGGCAACGCCGGTTTGGGCGGTACATGCCGGGCCGGCTAGAGTTTTCCCGTGCGGATATGTCAAATCATCTTTGATGGCGCTGTGGCGGCAAATGGCCATTCGTCGGACAGGAATGTTGATTCGTCATCTTCATCTTGCCCGCTGGCCGGCGATTTTCTTTAATCGGTTCCATACCTCTTGAGTATATGCAGCCATGATAGCTACGCCAAAATGCTTGAGCCTGGGCCGCGGCAGCGGTTTTCCGCTGCGCTGGCTTGCACTCTTCTTGTTGGCCGGGATTGCGGCGTTCCATTTTTCTGTGCAGACAGCCCATGCCCAGTCCGGTTCGCCGCTGGCCTATATATATCGTGGTGCGGACGGCACCTGCTACTCGGGCGGCATCCACCCGGACAACGGCCATGATGGCCAATGGGGACTGCGGGATTTCATCCAGAGCGACAGCAATCTGATCTGCACCGCGACGGGACCCGGCCAGGCCGGCATCCGGATCGATGTGAGCGGCGGCAACGGCGGGAATGGCAAGCATACTGACTATGAATACTCCCATTGGGGGGGCAACGGCGCGGGCGGCCGGAATATTGATTATGGCTTGTCAAAAAGCGTGGTCACCTCTGCCAGTCGTGGAGTCGATCTTCATTCGGGTGGCGGCAATGGAGGCCTGTATGGCAACGCCAATGGGCCTGATGGCGGCTATGGCATCGGGGGCGATGGACATCTGGCGCGCGCGACGCTGACCGATACGACGGTAAGCGGCATTGGCTTTGGCGTTGCGGCCCAATCATTGGGCGGCACAGGCAGCGATAGCGCCTTGCCCGCAGGTTTCGGCGGCGAGCGGGATTCCGGCCGCGGCGGGAACGCCGGTGAGGCCACCGTGAGCTTGCTGGGCATGACATCGGTGACGGTGCACGGGCCGGGACCGGACACCGTGAGCGCCGGAGTGGGCATGTTATCGATGGGAGGAAATGGCGGTACTGCCCAGCACATCGGGGATTTCGGCGGCCACAGCAATGCGGGGCGGGGCGGCGATGCGTCGACGGTCACCTTTACGTCCTCGGCGGGCTCCTCGGTCGTTAGCCAGGGGGACGGCGTGTACGGTGTGGTCGCCCGTTCTCTTGGGGGGAATGCGTCGACGAACAATTATGCCGACACGCGGGCGGGGGACGGTGGCAACGCGGGCCCGGTAATCATTGCCAACGGCGGCACGATCTCGACGCTGGGCAGTCGCTCGATCGGCATTTTCGCTTTGAGCCAGGGGGGCCAGGGCGGCAATGGCGGCGACGGCACTTGGGCCAGAGGGCACCCCGGGGGCGCGGGTGGAGCGCCGGGCGCCATTACCATCACCAACACCGGGGCCATCAAGACGGGTTCGAGCGACACCGTGGGTGCCAAAGGCATTGTGGCGAATGTGCTCGGCGGAGAAGGCGGCGAGGGCGGAGGCGGCGGATCATTCGGGCGCGGCGGGGACGGCGGCCCGGGCGCTCAGGCGGATCAGGCCATCTCCATTACCAACGCCGGTGATATTGCCACGGTGGGCAACGATGCGGCCGCCGTGCTCGCCAGCAGCGCGGGCGGGGGGGGCGGCCTGGCGGAAACCACCAACGGCATCATGGCTGTGGGCGGAGGCCGCGGCGGAGCCGGGGGCGCCGGAGGCCGCATCATCATGGACAATACGGGCGGCATTGCTACGTTGGGTGACAACAGCGCGGCGGTGTCGCTGCAAAGTATTGGCGGTGGAGGCGGCTTTGGCGGGGATGCGAATGCCACCGGAGTGATTACGTCCATCGCCATCGGCGGCAACGGCGGGGCGGGCGGCAATGGCGGCGAGCTTCGGTTTTCGTCGAATGGCAGCATTTATACCCAGGCGGGAAATTCCTCGGGAGTCGTGCTGCAGAGCGTTGGCGGTGGCGGTGGCAGCGCCGGGTCGGCCTCCGCGGTCGGCGTTGGCGTAGGGCTGAACATTACGCTGAGCAATGGCGGACGAGGAGGCGGCGGTGGTTCGGGCTCCTCCGTTTCGTTCACGCAGACCAGTCCGGGAATCATCGGGACGCTTGGCGCACATAGCGACGGGGTGTTGGCGCAAAGCATCGGGGGCGGCGGAGGCAATGGAGGCCTGGCTAATTCGCGCACCGTCACGATCGCGCCGCCGACCGGGGACAACCCGAGCGGAGCCGTTACGCTCGCCATCAGCAATGGCGGTTCGGGGCAAGGCGGCGGCGTTGGCGGTATGGTCACGCTTGTGAACGGCGGATTCGTCAGCACGGCGGCAGAGCAGAGCAAGGGTCTGATAGCGCAGAGCATAGGCGGGGGTGGCGGCAACGGCGGGGGCGTGCTGGCCCCGGTCAAGTTGTCGACGATCGGCAGTTCGCTGATCAGTTTGCAGTTCAGTCTTCGCCACGGCGGCCAGGGAGGGCAAGGCGGCAATGGCGGGCAGGTCAAAGCCGATAATTCCGGCACGGGCTCCGTTACCACCTTGGGCACGGGGTCGGTCGGCATTCTCGCGCAGAGCATCGGCGCTGGAGGCGGCAACGGCGGCATCGTTCAGACGCATGATGCCGGTTCCTTCAATGACATCCTTGGCTCGGCATCGGACCTGCCCGACTTGCTCGACAAGGTGGCGCTCTGGCTGGAGAGCGGCCCGGAACTGGAGCTCAGCAAAGCCATTGACCTGTCCGTCGGGGTTACAACAGGCGGCAGTGGTGGCGCTGGCGGCGACGCCGCCGCATTCAACGTGCGCAACGATGGCCTCATCAAGACGGCGGGGGATCACGCGCCCGGCATCGTCGCCCAAAGCATAGGCGGAGGCGGCGGCAATGCGGGGATGATCGATTCGAGTGGGATCTCCAGTCTGTTTTCCAGCATCAATGCGCTGATCCATGCCGCGGCGCCCATATCCCGCGGCGCATTTCTTTTACTGCCGCAAATCGCCATCACGCACCAGACCGGGGGAAGCGGCGGCGCGGCCGGTTCTGGTGGCGGTTCATCGTCGGACCCGAGCACCGTCCTGAATACTGGCACGATTGCGACGCTGGGCGACGGTTCGATGGGGATCTTGGCGCAAAGCATAGGCGGTGGCGGCGGGCGGAGCGTCGCCAGCGGCCAGGATCTGGAGAACGCGGTAGAGCAGGCCGCGGGCAGCAAAAGTGGTGAAATCATCGATAAGATCACCTACGTCATCGAGCTTCTCGACACTGGGCTGCGCTCTGCCTTCACCTCCGCCATCAATGTGAATGATGGGGGCGTGGATGGCTCGAGCGGTATCGGCGGGGTGGTCGTGGTCGACGCCAGTGCTTCGACCAGCCGGATCAGCACGCAGGGTTATCAGGCCCCCGGTATTCTGGCCCAGAGCGTGGGCGGCGGAGGGGGCGTGTCGTCGGTCAGCCAGCCGATGTTTCTTTTGAGCCATTTCGATCCGACCATGAAGCTAGGCGCCACAGGCACCCAGACCGGAGGGGGGACGACAAGCACGGGAGGCTCGGTGACCGTGACTCATGGGGGCGTGATCACGACCCATGCGTCCAGTTCGGCGGGCATCATGGCGCAAAGTGTGGGCGGCAGCGGCGGCCTGGGCGTGCTCAGCCTGCACAATGGCAGCCTTGCTCCCGTGGAGCATACCGCTACGCTGAATCTTACTTTGGGGGGCGAGTTCAAATGGGTGCCCCCCGGGTTCGGTTTTGCGCAGGTGAGCGGCGGCGCGGTAAGCGCAAGCAACAACGGTGGCATCGCGACACGCGGATCGCTTTCCCCCGGCATATTCGCGCAAAGCGTCGGGGGCGGCGGCGGAGCGGCCATCGTGTCGTCCAGCGCATCCCTGGAGAGCACCGACATCCTGCTGGGTAGCTCGGGAGGAGAGGACGGGGTAGAGGCCCCGCCCAGCGCCGGCGACGGAGGCAGTGTGGCGGTCGCCAACCCGGGCGGCAGCATCGTTACGGACGGTGCGCTGTCTTTTGGCGTTCTCGCGCAAAGCGTGGGCGGTGGCGGCGGCTATGCTGCGGTCGACGATTCGACGGCGCCGGCCGCGAATGCCGCGAACATTACCTTTGGATCCACTTCGCAGATGAGCGCGACGGGAGGAATGGTTACCGTGACGCAGGACGCGAACGGCAGCATTTCGACATCGGGCGTCAACGCGCACGGCATCGTGGCGCAAAGCGTCGGCGGAGGGGGAGGCATCGCGGGGCTGACGACCCAGCCCAATCTGACGACCCTGAGGCAGTTGGGCGCTGCGGCCGCCGGCGGCGATGGCGGCGCGATCAATCTTTCCATCTCCGGCACGGTGGCGACGTCGGGGGCTGGTGCCATCGGCATTCTCGCCCAGAGCATAGGCGGAGGCGGAGGACTGACGGGCGACCAGGCTTCCGCGCATTACACGACCAGTCTCATACAAGGGGCGGGGCTGACTGCTGGCGATGGCAATGGCGGCGCCATCGATGTTTCCGTCGGGGCCGGGGGATCCGTCCAGACTACAGGCGCGAACGCTCCGGCTATCCTGGCGATGAGCATTGGCGGTGGAGGCGTGTTCAAGGACGGCACGCTTTATCAATACGGCACGCCCGACAATCACCTGGCCAATGGCGGACCGATCTCCATCGATATTGGACAGGCCGCCAAGGTCGTGGCCAGCGGCGCAGATACTCCCGCCCTCGTAGCCGTCAGCAATGGCGCCAACGGAGGAGGCCGGTCTATCACGATCGGCCTGGCGTCGAAGGCGCTCCTGGGCGCCGATCTTGCGTCCGGAACGGCCATCCTGGCGCTGTCTCCCCTGTCGAGCACGACCATCGCCAATGCCGGTGTCATCCAGGCAAAGACGGCGATCGACGCCCCCGGGCGCACGGCCGTCACCAATACTGGAACCGTGGCGGGCGACGTGCTCATGGGAAGCGGCAGCGTTTTCAACAACGAGGCGGGGGGAAGCTTGTACAGCGGGCTGCAGTTCCAGGGCGATCTGAACAATGGCGGCGTGCTCAATCCCGGCGGGCCCGGCGCCTATCTGACGACGCGGATTGCCGGCACGCTGAACAATACGGGCGTCTATCGGCCGGATCTTGGTTTTTCCAACCACAACAGCGATTTTGTTTCGGTGTCCGGGGCGTCGGTCTTCGCCGGCACGGTTCGGCCTGTGCTGCACAATCCCGTGAAAAACATCTGGCTGGGCATAGCGCATTTCGACATCCCGCAAACCAGCGTGCCGGTTGCCGAAAGCGACTCCCCCTTATTCCGTTACATGCTGAAGAACAATGGTCCCCAGGCCTGGCGCGATCCGCTGATTTCGGTCGATGCCGATTTTACGCCCTCGGTGTTTGCGCTTAGCGCGGATCGCGCAAATATCACCCGTTCGCTGCAGGAGCTATGGAACCGGGGCGATGCAAGCACCGGCCTCGCATTCGACAAGTTCACCGGCGTCCAGACGCAGGACCAGTACCGGGATGCCCTGAACAGCATTGCCCATGATGGCCAGTTCGCCCGCGCCAGCAATCAGATGCAGGCATCCTACGCTTCGATGAACCGCATGATGAGCTGCCCGGGGTTTGTCGGGGAAAGCACCATGTTGCGGGAGGGCGATTGCACCTGGGCGCGCCTGGACGCGAACTGGATCGTGCGCGATACGACGGCGGATGACGAAGGTTATCGAGTTCGCCAGAAAACGGTGACCATCGGCGCGCAGCGCGAAATATCGCACAACTGGTTCCTGGGCGGAGCGCTAGGCTATGCGTATGGTGAAACCACCTCTTCCTCCAGTGTGTCGAACTATAGCGACACGTTCTCGGGCGGTCTGGCCCTCAAGTACAACCGCGCTCCCTGGCAGGCCGCGGTTGCCGTCTATGGCGGCGTGGAGCAGAGCCGGATGTCGCGAAGCACGCTTGACGGGGTGGCGAAAAGCACGCCCAAGTCGTTCTTCCTGGCGGGCAGGCTGCGGCTTGCCTATGAGGTCAGCCGACAGTCCTGGTACTTGCGCCCCTATGTCGACTTCGATGTGAGCCATATTCGCCAGAACGGCTATCAGGAAGAGGGCTCCGGCTTGTTCGACCTGAAGGTTCACGGCAACGACACCACGTCGTACATGGTTTCGCCCATGCTGGAGATCGGCGGGCGCAGGAACCTCGCCAGCGGCTCGACGCTGCGGGCCTATCTGGTGGGTGGCGCAAGCTTCTTGAATGGCGGAGACGTCGTAACCACCATGGAGCTTGGCAGCCTGGGCTCGAAACCGTTCTCGTTGAGGTCGGGCATGCCCAGGACTTACGCAAACCTGTCGGCCGGGCTGGAGTATGTTACGCCCAAGGGGTTCGAGCTGAAGACGGAGTATTCATTGCGCGTCAATGGGCAATACAGGGATCAGTCGTTTACTCTGCGCACGGCCTATCATTTTTGATCCGACGACCGGGGCCAGATTCCCATGCGTTCGCGCAGGCTTTTCCGGTACGAACGCGATACCGGCCAGGCATTGGCCGCCGCCCGCATTTCGATCAGCCACTTGTCGTGGCTTCTGCGGTCGACTGCGACGATATGCAGCGCATTCACGATGGCTGTTCTATGCACCCGGAAAAAGAACTGCCCCGGCAGCAGGACCGACCACATTCCAAGCGTGCGCGAGTCGAGCACCATCGATCCGTTCTCGAGCCATATCTCGCTGTAGTTTCCAGCCGAGCGCACGCCGACGATTGTGTTGGGCGGGACGCCCCGGGCCACACCGCGCATGCTGAGGTAGACGAGGGGAGCCGAGCTTTCGTACGCGGTGTTGCCGTGGTTTCGCTGGTTCCGGTATTTTGCCTGCCCAACCAGGCCCGCGCACTGAAACAGCGCGTGGACTTCGCCGCGAGACCAGGTTCTGTGCCGGGTGGTGGCGTCGAAGCCGATGATGCCGCGCAGCTTTTCTTCATGGAATATCGGCACGCTCAGGACGCTTTGGTTTCCCTGGCGCCGGAATTCGGCCTGGATGGCCCGCGCGTTGCGCGGCAAGTCGTTGACATCGTGCACGGCCACGGCATGCCCTTTCACCATGTACCGGTGCAGCCAGGCGATCAAGGTCGTCGGAACGTCCTGGAGTTCGGTCACGAATGGCTTGGTCTGGTCCCGGCACCATTCGTAGGTATTGCAAAAGCGCAGCATGTCCGGGCCGTATTCGAGCATCCATGCCCGGTCGGCATCGGCGGTCTTGCCCATGAAGGCCAGTTGTTCCGCAATCGCTTCATCGACCGGGTATGTGAGCAGGCTCATGGCGCAGTGATAGGCCCAGATGCCGGGTGGACTGGGTTCAAGGTCGGTTGCGGTGTAAATCGTATATGGACTTGCATTCTGCATGCGCGACTCCTGCTGCTGCTTGCGGGCTACTGCCTATATCGGCTGTGGTACGGCCAGACGCAGCCAGGGCAGGGTTTCCTGGTGGGCTATCCACAGGGTTAATGCCGACGAGGCGATGGCGATCAACAGGGAGAGCACGGTGATCGTCGGGTCGTAGCCCAGGGGAATCGGCCGGCTCAGCGCGAGCATGCCGACAAAATGCATGGACCTGATGCCCACGCTCATGGCGCAGGCGCCTCCGGCCAGCCACAGCCGCGCCGCGCGCCCTGATGTCTTGGTGATGCGTCCCGCTATGTCCAGGGCCGTATAGGAGGCCAATATGGCGACGAAGATCGAGACCGGAACAAATGAGCTGCTGTAGTTGGCGGCGAGCATTGTGGTTTCGCGTCTTTATGAAAGTGATGGATAGCCCGGGGAGCGGTGCATTGCAGGGTACGGGTGGGAGAAGAATGGTGCTGGGCAAGTGTTTGTGAATTAGACATTGTATGTCTAAATATATATATGCGGCGAAGGCACGGTCATGCAGCTGTCACCGGCTATAACGGCATCGTGGGTGAATACTTGAATTCGGCTGCTTTTTATTGGCCGTTGCCTCGCGGGCGCTCGATGGCGCGCCGGTGCCGTTTGGTGGGGCTGCCGTCACATCGATCGCGCCCAAGATCGGCTGCTCGCGCATTCGCTGCTCAAGTGGATCTGTAATTGGCCGCTCATGGTCGGAATCGGGCGCAAGTCATCAAAGCCCCTGGACACGGATCATCCAGCCGGAATCGTCACCGTCACCCGCAACCCGGTTTTCCGTTCCGGATCCGCAAAATCGAGATGAATCTGCGCGCCGATACGCCGGGCAATGGTCAGGACGATGGACAGGCCGAGTCCCGAACCCGGTTGCTCGCTGCCCAGCGTGCGATAGAACGGATCAAAAACCCGCTGCCGCTCCGCCAGCGCAATCCCCGGCCCGTCGTCCTGGATGCTGATCCGGGCCGTTGCGCCCGTCACATCCACCGAGAGATCGACTCGTCCGCCTTCGGGCGTGTAGCGGATGGCGTTGTCGACCAGATTCCTGATCATGATGATCAGGTCCAGTTCGCCGGCCTGCACGCGTGCATCCTGCGTGCCCTCGACCCCCAGGTCGATATGTCTGGCTTCAGCCAGTGGCATCAGGTCTTCGAGCACCCGCCGGAAAATGGCCTGGATGGAGAGGGACGATGTCGCCGCAGCCGTGGCCGATTGCGCCCTCGCCAGCGCCAGGAGCTGGTCCAGCAGATTTCTGCCGCGCGCGATGCCCCGGCGCAGCACCGCCAGTCGCGCGTGCGCCTGGCTGGACATGTCCGCTTGCGCCAGGCGTTCGGCTTGCAGCGAGAGGGCTGTCAGGGGTGAGCGCAGTTCGTGCGCGGCATCCGCCACGAAACGGCGCTGGTCGTCCATGCTCTGGCGCACACGGGCCAGCAAGCGGTTGATCGCCACGGCGAACGGGCGCACCTCGACGGGCAGGCGATGAGCCTCGATGGCGTGCAGTTCCTGTCCGGCGCGCTGGTCGATTTCCCGGGACAGGACGGCAATGGGGTGGAACATCTTGCGCACCAGATGGGCGACGATCAGCAGCAGGACCGGCATGAGGATGAGCAATGGCATGATGGCGCCGAAAGCGCCTTCGCTGGCGATCTCGTTGCGCAAGTCGGATTCCTGCGACACGGCGATGCGCTCGCCTGAGGCGGTGGTCCTGACCAGAACGCGGAATGTCTCGTCATCGGCTTCCAGCGTGTGCAGGCCGTCGGACAGCGAGGCCGGAAGCGGGAGCATGTCGCGGGCCTCGGTGTCGTCCTCGTTGTCCGCAGCGGGGGCGGCCCGCTCCAGCCGCTGGATGGTCACGCGCACGTCGTCATCGATGTCCTGCTGGCGGCGACTGGCGGCCGCCGGCGTCGCCAGCTGGGGCTGACGTTCCACGAGCTGCGCGATCTGGCGCAGCATATCGTCCTGCAAGTCCTGGGCTTCGTCGTAGGTCGACAGGAACGAAAAGGCGCCCGCGACGAGCGCGGTGCCGAGGATCGCCAGAAAGAGCGTGAGGGACAGCTTGAGCTGAACCGATTCGTTCAGACGCCTTTTGAGACCATCCATCCGACTCCCCTGACGTTCTTGATGACCGTGCTGCCGAGCTTGCGGCGCAGGGCATGGATCAGATATTCGACCGCATTGCTTTCGACCTCTTCGGTCCAGCCGTAGATACGGTCTTCCAGCTCGCTGCGCGACAGGATCGCGCCGGGTCTGGCCAGCAGGGCCTGAAGCAGCGAGAATTCGCGGTTGGACAGTTGCAATGGCGCCCCGTCATCGACACGGGCCGCTTTGGTGGCGGGATCGAGCGATACGATGCCGTTGCTCAGGAGGGGCGCTGCCGTGCCGCCCTTGCGCCGCAGCACGGCGCGCATCCGCGCCAGCAGTTCGGCCATCTCGAACGGCTTGATCACGTAGTCGTCGGCGCCGCCGTCCAGACCGCGCAGACGATCTTCCAGACCGTCGCGCGCCGTGATGATGAGCAGGGGAACGGGGTTGTCCCTGGCGCGGATGCTCGCCAGCACCTCCAGTCCGTCCTCGCCGGGCAGCCCCAGGTCGAGCAAGGTCAGGTCATAGTGCTGGCCGTGCAGCGCCGTCAGGGCGGCCCGGCCGTCCTTGACCCAGTCGGCGGCATAGGACGCATCCTTGAGGGCGTCCTGGATTGCCGTGCCGATCATGGGATCGTCCTCGACCAGCAAGACCCGCATGGCTTTTTCCCCGGCTCATTCGTGGTCTTCTTTGTCCTCGACGGAGGAGAGGACCGTGCCCTTGTCGGCATCGATCAGGACATCGAAGACCCGGGTGCCGCTGACGATTTCCACGTCGTAGACCCAGCCCTGGCGTGAATGCTCGAACTCGGCCTGGGTCGCCTTGCCGTTGACATGCTGTTCCGCGATGGTCACGGCTTGCGTGAGCGGAATCCCGGCCTTGCCGATGGCCTGGATCTCACGGTCGATGCCTGCGGCGGCATGTGCCAGGGAACTGGCCGTGGCGAGAGTGAGGGCCAGCAGGGAAAGTTGGGTGGTGCGGTACATGCGTTTTCTCCAGAATGAGGCGTGCGAACAGTGACACCAGAGACAAGATACGCAGGCCGACTTAGCTGAGACTGAGGTCGGCCTCAGTTGACCGGCTCCGGCCCCAGCGCCGCGTGGAACTGCTCGACGTAGTCCTCGAATGACATGGTGTCGGCGGCCTCGAGGGCGGCCTGCTCGGTGATGGAGTCCCGGGCGGCCTGGTCGTAGGCGGCCAGGGTGTCGGCGGGCAGTCCGTCGGCCTGAAGCGCGGCCCAATGGGCCTGGCTCTGGGCCAGGGTCCAGTCGTGGAATTCCTGGCCTTCGTCGCGCAATGCGGTCAGCAGGCGGGCCGAGGGCGTGTGGTTGGGATCGCCGATCTTGGCGTGTTGCGGGGCCAGTGCGGTAAGGTGTCCGTCCTCGCCGGCGTGCTGGTCCAGCAGCCGGGCGTAAGGCTCGATGCGCTCCAGGATCTCCTGCGCCCAGTCGCGCAGACTCAGGGCGCAGCCGTCGTGTTGCAGCAGCAGGCCGGGGCGGCGGCCTTCCCGGGAAACCAGGGCGGAATTTTCCTGGCTTTCCTGGCAGAAGCCGGGCTGCGGGAACAGGGGGCTGTCCTCGATGGCGCAGAACAGCAGGAACGCGTCCAGGAACCGGCTGGTCTCGGCCGAGATGCCGGCGGGCGCCCAGGGGTCGATGTCCATGCAGCGGACTTCGATGTACTGGATGCCGCGCTGATGCAGCACGGTGTTGGGCCGTTCGCAGCGGCCGGTGGTCTGCTTGGGCCGGATGCTGGAATAGTATTCGTTCTCGATCTGCAGGACGTTGGTGTTCAGCTGGATGCGCTTGCCGTCGCGGTGAGTGCCGATGGCCTCGTAGGCGGGCCACGGGGTCGTGACGGCGCGGTGAATGCGCGCGGTAAAGGTATCCAGATCGTTGTAGCAGAGTTGCAGGTCGGACTGGACCGGGCTCTTGTAGCCCAGATCGCTCATGCGCAGGCTGGTGGCCCAGGGCAGGCAGTACGTGTCCGGACTGAGCTGTGTGAGCAGGGCGGCGTAATCGGTGCGCTGGAGGAAACTGCGCGACACGGCGGGCGAGGCGCCGAACAGGTACATCAGCAACCAGGCGTAGCGCGAGAAGTTGCGCACCAGCGCCATGTAGCCGGTGTCGCGGCGGTCTCGCGGCGTGTCGCCATCGGCCAGCCGGTCCCAGGCGGACTCGGGCAGCGAAAAGTTGTAATGCACCCCGGCGATGCATTGCATGACCTTGCCGTAGCGCCAAGCCAGGCCCTGGCGGTAGACGTGCTTGAGCATGCCGGAGTTGGAGGTGCCGTACCATGCGACGGGGATGTCGGCCTCGGGCGGCAGATGCGCCGGCATGGACTGGTTCCAGATAGGCTCGCCGGGGTTGCGCAGCGCGATGTAGCGGTGGATGTCGGTCAGTTCGCCGATCAGCGTCCCGGCGTCGGGCAGGGGGCGTGTGATGAGTTCCAGCAGGGATTCGGAATAGTCGGTGGTGATGCGCGGATTGGTCAGCGCCGATCCGAGCGCGGCCGGATGCGGAGTCGCGGCCAGATTTCCCGAAGCATCCACCCGCAGGCCTTCTTTTTCGATGCCGCGCCGGATGGCGCGGAGCAGTTCAGGTTGTGCCGCCAGATAGGCGCGCCGTTCCGAGGCCTGGCTCATGATGAATAAGTACCGGGTTGGTCTGAATAAGAGGGATTTTAGCTGCATCGTTGCGGAGCCAGCGGCGCCGGCGCGGATCGGGCCGCGCCGGCGGATCGCGCCGTACAATGCGGCCGGAGGGCGCGCTGGCGCCTGTCGGGATGCGGGAGAGGAGCGGAACATGCGCGGACATGCGCTGATCGGGATCTCGTGCGGCATGCGCCGGTGGAGGCGGGCGGCCTGCGCGCCATGGCCTGTGCGGCGACTCGTCCGGCGCCTGGCCGCTGGCGGATGCGCGATCCTGCTGGTGGCCTGTTCGCCGACGTTCGATTGGCGGCCGGTGGCGTTCGGCCAGGCTGGCGCGGCCGGGGTGTTGCCGGATACGCCGCAGGCGCAAACCCGGCCCGTGCCGTTCGGCGATCAGACGCTGAGCCTGACGATGCAGTCGGCGCGGGCGGGCGGTGTGCTGTTCGCGCTGGGGGCGGCTGAGTTGCCTGCGGGCTGGGCGGCTGATGCGCGGGTCCGGCAGCGGCTGGCGCGCTGGGCGGTCGAGGCCTTGTATCGCAATGCGGGCGCCGAGCCGCCCGGCGCGGATTTCGATCCGGAACAGCGGTTTGTCATTCGGGGACGGGGACCGCAAGGCCCCGTGCGGGTCGAGGCGCAGGTCCGGGTCACGGCCACCGAGTGGCTGGAGGCCATTGTGATTGCCGGCCCCGATGCCGATGCGCGCGCGCCCTTGGGTGATTTCTGGCTGTCGCTGCGTTGGCCGGACGGGGGCGCGAAAGCAGCGCCTGGCGTATCGCGGCCGTAATGGCGGCCTGGCGAGTGCGCACGTCCAGTTTGCTGCATGTGTTGGCGATATGGAAATTGGCGGTTCGCTCGCTGATGCCCAGAATGCAGCCGATTTCCCAGCTGGTCTTGCCTTGTGCCGCCCAATACAGACAGTCGTGTTCCCGGTTGGTCAGTTGCTCCATGATGAAGCGTCCTCTCGGTGGATACCGTCATGTCTCAAGGAAGAAGCGGCCAAGGCTTCTTCAATGAAAACCATCGTGAACAAATGTATCACCGTTCGCGGGCCGACTCATGGCGTCATCCGAAAAGGTTGATGTGCCTTAATCTCTGAAACGGTCGAGGGGTCGAGAGGGCGCCGTCGCGTCGCCGGGCAGTCGGTCGAGGGGCGGGAGGTCGAGCAGTCGAGGTGGGCGGTGGCCGGACGGGGATGGCCGCGCATCGGACCTCGATGCTAGAATGACCCACGAATTCGCGCCGATTTGCCTGATCCGCTTGCGGGCGCTCCATAAATCCAGCTAAAGAGGTCTCATGACCACGACTGCCTTTTCCTCCGTGCCCGCTCCCGAGCCGGCCGTCTCCGTGCCCGATCCGCGTCCTGTGCCAGAGGGCAGTGTCGGTTACGTCTCCCCCGAGTTCCTGCATTTCACCGATCCTCTGACGCTGTCCAGCGGCCAGGTGCTGCCGTCGTACACGCTGGCGGTGGAGACCTATGGCCAGCTCAACGCCGCGCGCAGCAACGCGGTGCTGGTGTGTCATGCCCTGAATGCCTCGCATCATGTGGCCGGCATGGATGCGGACCAGACGGACCAGGTCGGCTGGTGGGACAACATGGTTGGCCCCGGCAAGGCCGTGGACACTGACCGGTTCTTCGTCATCGGCGTCAACAATCTCGGGTCGTGTTTCGGTTCCACCGGGCCGACCACGATCGATCCGGCCACGGGCCGGCCCTGGGGGGCATCGTTTCCGTTGCTGACGGTGGAGGACTGGGTGCATGCCCAGGCGCGCGTGGCCGATCATTTCGGTATTGAGCGCTTTGCCGCCGTGATGGGCGGGTCGCTGGGCGGCATGCAGGCCCTCAGCTGGGCGATCACCTGCCCGGAGCGGGTGGGCGATTGCATCGTGGTTGCCAGCACGGCGCGTCTGTCGGCGCAGAACATCGCCTTCAACGAGGTCGCCCGCCGCGCCATCCTGACCGATCCGGATTTTCATGACGGGGACTACCAGGCCCATGGCGTCGTGCCGTCCAACGGCCTGTCGGTGGCGCGGATGGTGGGCCACATCACCTATCAGTCCGACGAGGTCATGGCCTCCAAGTTCGGGCGCGCGCAGCGCGCGCCCGGCCCCACGGGCGATTACCGCTACAACTACGACGTCGAATTCGAGGTCGAGTCCTATCTGCGGCATCAGGGGGAAAAATTCTCCCGTTACTTTGATGCCAACACCTATCTGCTGCTGACCCGCACCCTGGATTATTTCGATCCGGCGCGCGCGCATGGTGGCGATCTGGCCCGCGCCCTGTCGCCGGCGCAGGCGCGTTTTCTGCTGGTGTCGTTCACCACCGACTGGCGCTTCGCGCCCGAGCACTCGCGCGAGATCGTCCGTGCGCTGCTGAAAAACCAGCGCGAGGTCACCTACGCGGAAATCGACGCACTGCACGGCCACGACGCCTTTCTGCTGGGCGACCGGCGCTATCACGCCGTGGTGCAGGGCTATTACGACGGCATTGCCGCCCGCCTGGGGCTGGGCGAGCGCCGCCGCGTCGCGGGAGTGCTTGCATGACGACGATACCGGCGGCCGTGCCGCATCCGTGCGCATCGAATCCGTCCGCGCCGGACGCGGCACACGAGGCGAGCCAGCCCCTGCGGACCGACCTGCTGCGCATTGCCGAGTGGATCGAGCCCGGCAGCCGGGTGCTGGATCTGGGGTGCGGCGATGGCCGGCTGCTGGACTATCTGCAGCGGACCCGTCAGGTGCGCGGGGCCGGCGTCGAACTCGACGATGAGCGCATGATCGCGGCGGTACGGCGCGGGGTCAACGTGATCCAGCAGAACCTGGAAGAAGGCCTGGCCTTGTTCGACGACAGGCAGTTCGACACGGTGGTGCTGTCCCAGACGCTGCAGTCCATGCATCATACGGAACACATCCTGCGGGAAATGGCGCGGGTGGCGCGGTATGGCATCGTGTCGTTCCCGAATTTCGGTTTCTGGCCGCACGGCTGGTCGATCCTGGGCGGACGCATGCCGGTCAACGATCAGATGCCGTATCAGTGGTACGACACGCCCAACATCCATTTGTGCACCCTGCGTGACTTTCAGGAGCTGGCGGCGCAACTGGGGCTGCGGGTCACGCATCTGGCCACGTTCCGGGGCGACCGTGAAATCCGGCACCTGCGCGGCTGGCGCAGCCAGCTGGCGGTCTATCGTTTTGAATCGCCGGGGAGCGGCCGCGCATGACACAGGCGCGAGGCGCGGACTGCGACGCCACGACTCCCGATGCTGATCCGGCGCGCGACGCGGCGGATGCCTCGACCGGGTCGGGCGGCCGGGCGCGCGGCTGGGGCGTCTATGGCGGCCGGCGTGTGGCGCCGTTGCTGTTCCTGGGCTTTTCCAGCGGCTTGCCACTGGCGCTGACCTCCGGGACGCTGCAGGCCTGGGCCACGGTGGCGCAGGTTTCGTTGCAGAGCATCGGGTTCCTGACCTTGGCGGGTACCGCCTACACGCTGAAATTCCTCTGGGCGCCGCTGGTGGATCGCTATGCGCCGCCCTGGCTGGGTCGGCGACGTGGCTGGGTCTTCTTGACGCAGTGGCTGCTGGCGGCCTCGATTGCCGCCATGGGCCTGTTCGACCCAGGCTCGGAACTGCGCACGCTGGCGCTGCTGGCGGTCTGGGTGGCCTTTCTGTCGGCGACCCAGGATATCGCGTTCGATGCCTACAGCACCGATGTGTTGCGTCAGGACGAGCGTGCGGCGGGCGCGGCGCTGAAAGTCATGGGCTACCGGCTGGCGATGGTGGTGTCCGGCGGACTGGCGCTGATCCTGGCCGATCAATGGCTGGGCTGGGGCGCCATGTACATGTTGATGGGCGGACTGATGGCGCTGGCCTCCCTGGCGACCCTGTGGTCGCCGGAGCCCGAACGCGCCACCCGGCCGCCGCGCACGCTGCGCGAGGCCGTGGTCGAGCCGCTGCGCGAGTTTTTCAGCCGTCGCGAGGCCTGGGCGATCCTGCTGCTCATCGTGCTCTACAAGCTGGGCGATGCGTTCGCCGGCGCGCTGTCCACCACCTTCCTGATCCGGGGCGCGGGCTTTGGCGTCACCGAGGTCGGCATGGTCAACAAGGTCTTCGGGCTGGCCGCCACCATCGTCGGCGCGCTGGCCGGTGGCGCGCTGATGACGCGCCTGGGCCTGTACCGCGCCCTGATGCTTTTCGGTCTGCTGCAGGCGGTCTCTAACCTGGGCTACTGGATGCTGGCCGTCACGCCACCGCATCTGTACTCCATGGCGCTGGTCGTGGCGGTCGAAAACCTGTGCGGCGGCCTGGGCACGGCGGCTTTCGTGGCGCTGTTGATGGCCCTGTGCCAGGCGAAATTCTCCGCGACGCAGTTCGCGCTGCTGTCGGCGTTGTCGGCGGTGGGCCGGACTTATCTGGCTGGCCCGCTGACGCCGGTGCTGGTCGCCGGGTTCGGCTGGCCGGTCTTTTTCATTCTGACGGTGGCGATCGCCCTGCCGGGGCTGGGCCTGTTGTGGTGGATGCGCGGGCGCATCCGGGCCCTGGGAAGCTTCTGATCGCGGGCGCATGAACCCCGGGCGGCGTCGGCGCGCGGCGGTTCATGTCCCGTCGGACGGAGTGTCCCGCCATGCGCCTGCGGCGAATGCCCGGGGCGTGACGCCGGTGTGCGCCCGGAAGGCCGCGATGAAGGAGGACAGGCTGTCATAGCCGCAGGCCAGGGCGACGTCGGTGATGCGGTCGCCGTTTTCCAGCAGCGGCAGGGCGTGCACCAGCCGTGCGCGTTGACGCCAGAGGCGGAATCCCAGGCCCGTCTGCCGCTGGAACAGCCGCGTCAGTGTCTTGTCCGACAGCCCCAGACGGCGACTGAAGGCGCCCAGATCGAGATCGCTGTCAGGGTGGCTCTGCAACTGGCGGCACACGGATTGCAGGCGCGGATCGGTGGGCCAGGGCAGGATCAGTCCGGCATCCGGACAGGTGGCCAGTTGATCGGCCAGGACCTGCGCCAGCCGGCCGTCCGGTCCGTCGAGATCGTATTCGGTGGGCAGTGTACTGAAATGCCGGATCAGTTCGTGCAGCAGCGGGCTGACGGCCAGTACCCGGCAGGCGGGCCAGTCCAGCCCCATGGTGGCGGCATCCAGGTACAGGCTGCGGATGACGGTGTGCGGCGATTGCCGGACCTGATGCGGCAATCCGGGCGGGATCCAGACGGCGCGGTGCGCCAGGGCGACAAAGCGGGCGTCCGGTGTCCAGACTTGCAGATGGCCCTGGGTGGCGTAAGACAGTTGCGCCCAGGCGTGTTTGTGATGCCGGGGAATCAGGAAATTGGGCTGGCTGTCGATGTGCCCGTAGACGGGACGGGGCAGGCGACGCAGCCCGCCGCGCCGCGATGGCGCCGGTTCCTGGTGGAGGGATCGGGCAGGGTTGCGTCGGGTCCGGGTGGTGTCCGCCGGGTCTTGAATGTCCGTTCGCGAATATTTCATAGCTGTTTGCCGCTAAACATGGCTTTCACTGTAGTTTAATCTTCTCTGCGAGAGCCCCGGACCGCCGGAGCACCCATTACCATGATGTCAAAATTACGTCTGCTGTTTGATCGTTTCACTCTGATCCTGATCGCGGTCGTCACGGCCGCCACGGTCTTGCCTGCCCACGGTCAGGGAGCGATGCTCTTCGAACGGCTCACGGCCGCAGCCATTGCGTTGCTGTTTTTCCTGCATGGGGCCAAGCTTTCCCGCGAGGCCATCATCGCCGGCGCCACGCACTGGCGGCTGCACGGGGTGATCTTCATCTGGACATTCGTGATTTTCCCTATCCTGGGGTGGGTGCTCCGGCCGGTTCTTTTGCCTTTGTTGGGCGAGCCGCTCTATGTCGGCATCGTCTATCTGACGGTTCTGCCCGGCACGGTGCAGTCGGCCATCGCCTTCACTTCGATCGCGCGCGGCAATGTGCCCGCGGCAGTCTGCGCCGCCTCGGCGTCGAGCATCGTCGGAATCGTCATCACGCCCCTGTTGCTGCAATGGCTGCTGGGCGCGGATACGTCCGCCCTGGGCGGCAGTTCGCTGCTGCAGGCCATCGGACGGATCAGTGTGCAGATTTTTCTGCCTTTTGTCGCCGGTCATCTGATGCGGCCGGTGATCGGCCGCTGGATGGACGGTCACCGCAAGCTTGTCACCAGTGTCGATCAGAGTTCGATCCTGCTGGTGGTCTATACGGCGTTCAGCGAGTCGGTGATCGGCGGGTTGTGGCAGACTGTGGATCCGGGTTCGCTGGTCTGGCTGGTGGTGGTCTGCTGCGTGCTGCTGGCGCTGGTGCTGACGCTGAACACCTGGTCGGCGCGCCGCATGGGGTTCAACCGCGCCGACGAGATCACGATCGTATTCTGCGGCTCCAAGAAAAGCATGGCCACGGGGGTGCCCATGGCGGGCGTGCTGTTCAGCGCGGGGGCCATCGGGCCGGTGCTGTTGCCGCTGATGATTTTCCACCAGATCCAATTGATGGTGTGCGCGGTGCTGGCGCAGCACTATCTGCGCCAGGGGCAACAGGCCGAGGGGTCGGGGCGGCGCGTGGCGGCCTGATTCTCGGGGGGCTTGCGCCGCCCGTCGCCGCATTGTCCCCCATCACCTCCACGCATACTCCACTGTCAGCGGCGCATGATCGCTGAATCGCGGCTCGCGGTGGATATCGACTGTCTGCGCCCGGGCGGCGATCCCGGGGGTGGCGATGTGGTAATCGATGCGCCAGCCGACGTTCTTGGCCCAGGCCTGGCCGCGGTTGCTCCACCAGGTGTAGGCCTCGCCGGTCGCGTCCGGATGCAGGCGGCGGTACACGTCCACCCAGCCGCGCTCGTCCAGGATCTTGCTCAGCCAGGCGCGTTCTTCGGGCAGAAAGCCGCTGTTCTTCAAATTGCCCTTCCAGTTTCTGAGGTCGATTTCCTGGTGGGCGATGTTCCAGTCGCCGCAGATCACGAATTCCCGGCCGGTGTCGCGGTGCTCCCGCATCAGCCCGTCCATCCAGGTCTCGTAGTGCGCCAGGAACCGGTATTTGGCCGTCTGGCGCTCGTCGCCGCTGGACCCTGAAGGTAGATAGGCGCTCACGACCGACAGGCCGGGCCAGTCGGCGCGCAGGATGCGGCCTTCGGCGTCGAATTCCGGGCAGGCCATGCCGGCCGTGACCTGATCGGCCGGCTGGCGCAGGTAGAGCCCCACACCGCTGTAGCCTTTTTTCTCGGCGTGGTGGAAATGGCCGGTCAGGCCGTCGGGATGGCGCAGCTCGTCGACCAGGTCACTGTCCTGGATCTTGATTTCCTGCAGGCAGACGGCGTCGGGGCGGGTGGCGGCCAGCCAGTCCGCCAGCCCCTTGCGGAAAGCCGCTCGGATGCCGTTGACGTTCAGAGAGGTGATGCGCAGCACGTGAGTATCCGGTGGTCATTGCAAGACTGCACTTTACCCCAGGATGCCGGCCGGGCTCAGTCGAACCGGAAGCTGGAGACGGTGAGCCCGCCTGCGGCGTCGGTTTCGTGGTGACAGCATAGGGCGGGGCTGCCCTCCGAGGCACCGTTGGCGACGAACAGGGGCACCAGATGGTCTTCCTGCGGATGGGCGATCCGCGCGGCCGGAGCGTGTTTCCAGGCCCGCAGCCGGTCATGGCGGGATGTGGCATCGGTCGGCGCCATGGCCTGTTGCAGCCAGGCGTCGAATTGCGCCGATGGTATGCGGCCCGCGGGGCCGGACAGGCGCAGGTTGTGATAGCTCAGTCCGCTGCCGATGATCAGCACACCCTCGTCGCGCAGCGGCGTCAGGGCGGCGCCCAATTGGCGGTGCCAGTCCGGATCGAAGCCGTGTTCGATCGACAGCTGGACCATGGGAATGTCCGCTGCCGGGAACATGACGTGGGCCGGCACGAAGGCGCCATGGTCGAATCCGCGTTGTGCGTCGAAATCCACCGGTATGCCGTCGGCCCGCAGCAGATCGGCGGCGCGGGCGGCCAGATCGGGGGATCCGAGGGCGGGATAGCGAATGCCGTAGGTATGGGCGGGAAAGCCGTAGTAGTCGTACAGCATGCCTGGCTGCGGGTGGTTGCCGAGCAGGACGCCGCCCTGGGTGATCCAGTGCGCCGAGACCATCAGGATCGCTTCGGGCGGACGGGGCAGGGTGGCGGGAATGGCCTGCAGTTCGGCGGCCAGGATGGCATAGGAGGCCTGTGCCTCGGGCATCCAGGGCCAGGGGCCGCCGCCATGGGACAGGAAAAAGACCGGTTGGCGCATGGGATGAACTCCCGGGGCGAAAGGGGGAAAAGAACATGATAGTCTTGGACGCAGGCCCAGCGCGGCGGCCAAACCTGCGAACGCCTCGCTCAAATATCCGATAATGTCGCCTTTCCCGCACAGAGATCACTTGCCATGCCCGGTTCCCGAGCCCAATCCTTCGTCCGTTTCGCCCTGGAGAAAGGGGTCCTGAATTTCGGGGATTTCACGATGAAATCCGGCCGCCGCAGCCCGTATTTCTTCAATGCCGGATTGTTCAATGATGGTGCCTGCGTGGGTCGGTTGGGCCAGTTCTATGCCCGGGCCCTGGCGGATTCCGGGCTGGATTTCGACATGCTGTTCGGCCCCGCGTACAAGGGCATCCCCCTGGCCACCACCGCCGCCATCGCCCTGTCCAACCACCCCGCGCGCGCCGACCGCCCGGTCCCGTTCGCCTTCAACCGCAAGGAAGCCAAGGACCACGGCGAAGGCGGCACGCTGGTCGGCGCGCCGCTGCAAGGCCGCGTCGTCATCATCGACGACGTCATCACGGCGGGCACGTCCGTGCGCGAATCCGTCGCCCTGATCCGCGCCGCCGGCGCCCAGCCCGCCGCCGTGCTGATCGCCCTGGACCGCATGGAACGCGCCGGCGCGGACGACGCGCTGTCCGAGGGCTCGGCCGTCCAGGAAGTCGAACGGGCCTACGGCATCCCCGTGGTCAGCATCGCCTCGCTGGCCGACATCATGGCCTTGCTGGAAGACGACGCCACCCTGGCCAAGCACCGCGACGCCGTGTCGGCGTACCGGGGCAAATACGGAGTGTGAGTTCACGCCGGGAAGTTCCGGCATCGCCGGAACCGGGTGAGCTGCGCGTTGGCGCGGGGGCATGCACCGGCCGAGATCTACACGGGGCGCACGCCGGCCGAAATCACAGCCCCAGCCAAGACCGATCAGGCATCCAGCTTCCGCTTCAGCACCTCGTTCACCTGCTGCGGATTCGCCTTGCCCTTGGCCGCCTTCATCACCTGGCCCACCAGCGAATTGAACGCCTTCTGCTTGCCCGCCCGGTACTCCTCCACGATCGCCGGATGGGCCGCCAGCACCACGTCGATCATCGCCTCGATCGCCCCCGTATCGCTGATCTGGCGCAGCCCCCGCGACTCGATGATCGCGTCCGGATCGCCGCCCGACTCGCCCGCCCACATCGCCGCGAACACATCGCGCGCGATCTTGGTCGAGATCGTCCCGTCCAGCACGCGGGCGATCAGCGCCGCCAGACGCTGCGGTGGCACTGGCGAGGCGCCGATGTCCAGATCGTCGCGGTTCAGCGCCGCTGACAATTCACCCAGGATCCAGTTGGCGGCCTGTTTGGCCTGCCCCGCCTGCAAGGCCGCCGACGCGGCCTCGAAATAATCCGCCGTCGCGCGGTGCAGCGTCAGCTGGGCCGCATCGTAGGCCGACAGGCCCAGGTCGGCCTCGAAACGTGCGCGCTTGGCGGCCGGCAGTTCCGGCATGGCCGCGCGCACCTGTTCGATCCATTCCGGGGCTACCACCAGCGGCGGCAGGTCGGGATCGGGGAAATAGCGGTAATCGTCGGAATCCTCTTTCGTCCGCATGGCGCGGGTTTCGTCCCGGTCGGGATCGTACAGCCGGGTCTGTTGCACCACCTTGCCGCCGTCCTCGATCAGCTCGATCTGGCGGCGCACCTCGTACTGGATGGCGCGTTCCAGAAAGCGGAAGGAGTTCAGGTTCTTGATCTCGCAGCGGGTGCCGAATTCGGCCTGGCCGCGCGGACGTACCGATACATTGGCGTCGCAGCGGAACGAGCCCTCCTGCATGTTGCCGTCGCAGATGCCCAGCCACACCACCAGCCCGTGCAGCGTGCGCGCGTAGGCCACGGCCTCTGTCGCTGAACGCATCTCGGGTTCGGTCACGATCTCCAGCAGCGGCGTGCCGGCGCGGTTCAGGTCGATGCCGCTGGACGATTCGCCATGCGGTCCCGTGAAATGCTCATGCAGCGATTTGCCCGCGTCCTCTTCCAGGTGGGCGCGGGTCAGGTTCACCGTGTGTTCCTGTTCGTCGACGAAAAAGGACAGTTGCCCGCCGACGACGATCGGCAGTTCGAACTGGCTGATCTGGTAGTTCTTGGGCAGGTCAGGGTAGAAATAGTTTTTGCGCGCGAACACGGAGCGTTCGGCCACCCGGGCGCCGATGGCCAGGCCGAACTGGATCGCGCGTTCCACCGCGCCCCGGTTCATGGCCGGCAGTGAGCCGGGCAGGGCCATGTCCACAGCATTGGCCTGGGTGTTGGGCTCGGCGCCAAAGCGCGTGCTGCTGCGGGAAAAGATTTTCGACTGCGTGGAGAGCTGGGCGTGGGTTTCCAGGCCGATGACGATTTCCCAATCCATTTATGCGTGTCCCGGAATGCGTTGATGCCAGTCGGTGGCTTGCTGGTAGCGGTCGGCCAGGGCCAGCAGGCGGCCTTCGTCGAAATAGCGGCCGATGATCTGCAGCCCGATGGGCAGACGGCCCGATTCGCCGCCGAATCCGCAGGGGATGGACATGCCGGGCAGGCCCGCCAGACTGACGCCCAGCGTGTAGATGTCGCTGAGCCAGTCGGCGATCGGGTCCTGGCGCGTGTCGCCGATGCGGTGCGCCACGGTGGGGGTGACCGGACCCATGATCACGTCGCAGTCCTGGGTCAGGACGCGGCGGAAATCGTCGGCGATCATGCGCCGCACGCGCTGGGCCTGCAGGTAATAGGCGTCGTAGTAACCATGGGACAGCACGTAGGTGCCGACCATGATGCGGCGGCGGACCTCGTTGCCGAAGCCCTCGGAACGGGACCGGCTGGTCATGTCGGCCAGGTCGGTGTATTTGGCGGCGCGATGGCCATATCGCACGCCGTCGTAGCGCGACAGGTAGCTGGAGGCCTCCGCTGGCGCGATCACGTAGTAGACGGGGATCGCCAGGCGGGTGCGCGGCAGGGATACGTCCACGCGAACGGCGCCCAGGGACTCGAAGACTTGCAAGGCGGACTCCACCGCGGCGCCGACTTCAGCGGACAGGCCTTCGTTGAAGAATTCGCGCGGCACGCCGATGCGCAGGCCTGCCAGCGGGCGCTCGCCGCCGGCCTGTTGACCGGCCCGAGCGGCGTCGAAGGCAGCCTGGACGCGGCCAGCGGCATTGGGCGCGCCGTCGCAGGTTTCCAGGCTGGTCGAATCGTGCGGGTCGAAACCACTCATGGCGTCCAGCAGCGGCACCAGATCACGGGCATTGCGCGCCAGGGGGCCGGCCTGGTCCAGGCTGGAGGCAAAGGCGATGATGCCGTAGCGCGACACGGTGCCGTAGGTGGGCTTGATGCCGCTGACTCCGCACAGGGCGGCGGGCTGGCGCACCGAGCCGCCGGTGTCCGTGCCGGAAGCGCCCAGCACCAGGCCGGCAGCCACGGCGGCGGCGGAGCCGCCGGACGAGCCGCCCGGCACCCGGTCCGGGTCCCAGGGATTGCGTACTGGTCCAAAGGCGGAATTCTCGTTGCCCGAGCCCATGGCGAATTCGTCGCAGCTGAGCTTGCCCAGCGAGACGGCGCCGGCCTCGCGCCAGCGGTCGACCACGGTGGCGTCAAAGGGGCTGACGTAGTCGGCCAGCATCTTGCTGGAGGCGGTGGTGCGCCAGCCGCGCGTCACGAACAGGTCTTTGTGGGCGATGGGGATGCCGGTCAGGGGGCTGGCGGTGCCATCGGCCAGCGCCTGATCGGCGGCGCGTGCCTGCGCCAGGGTCAGGTCGTCGTCGATGTGCAGAAAGACGTTGGGATCGCAGTGGGCGCGGGCCGCGCGCAGGGCGTCGGCCGCCAGTTCGGCGGCGCTGATGCGCCGGGCGCGCAGGGCTTCGCCCAGCGCCTGGATGCTGTGGAATGCGGAAAGCTGGGTCATGGCATCATTCGATGACGGTCGGCACGAGGAACAGCCCCTGGTGGGCGGCGGGTGCATTGGTCAGGCAGGCGTCGCGCTGCGCGGGCGTCTGCGCCGGGTCGGGCGTGTCGTCGCACAAGCGCAGGGCGATGTCCTGGTGGGCGGCCAGTGGATGGGCCATGGGCTCGACGCCCGCCGTGTCCACGGCTTGCAATTCCTCGATCAGGCCCAGGATGCGGTCCAGTTCCTGGCGGGCGCGATCCGAGTCGCTGGAATCCAGCCTCAGGCCCGAAAGCCGTGCCAGCCGGGCAATGTCCTGTTCGGTGAGTGCCATGTCGTCGTATTGGAGTGGCCGCCGCCGGGGCGACCGGATTTGAGTGTGTGCGGATGTGACCGGAATGTGAAAAGCAGGAGTTTTGCAAAACATTCTCCCTCAATCCAGGCATAACCTTACGGGATTATAAGTTATCATTGCTGATTCCATGCGGTTTGCTTGGCCTGCGCTTTTGTTCTGGCGGCCCTGATTCAAATCAGTACCGGGCGAATTTGCATGGATCTACCAGACACCCAATTTTATTAGTGCGCCCATGTTCGGATTCCTACGCAGCTACTTTTCCAGCGACATGGCGATCGACCTCGGCACGGCGAATACGCTGATCTATGTCCGTGGCAAGGGCATCGTGCTCGATGAACCCTCGGTCGTCGCCATCCGCCATGACGGCGGCCCCAATGGCAAGAAAATCATCCAGGCCGTCGGCCACGAGGCCAAGCAGATGCTGGGCCGCGTCCCCGGCAACATCGAGGCCATTCGGCCGATGAAGGACGGCGTGATCGCCGACTTCACCGTGACCGAGCAGATGCTCAAGCAGTTCATCCGCATGGTGCATCCGCGCAGCATGCTGGCCCCCAGTCCGCGCATCATCGTCTGCGTGCCCTGCGGGTCCACGCAGGTCGAGCGCCGCGCCATCCGCGAATCGGCATTGGGCGCGGGCGCCAGCCAGGTCTATCTGATCGAGGAACCCATGGCCGCCGCGATCGGCGCCGGTCTGGCGGTGTCCGATGCCAGCGGCTCGATGGTGGTGGACATCGGCGGCGGCACCACCGAGGTCGCCGTGATCTCTCTGGGCGGCATGGTCTACAAGGGCTCGGTGCGCGTCGGCGGCGACAAGTTCGACGAGGCCATCATCAACTACATCCGCCGCAACTACGGCATGCTGATCGGCGAACCCACGGCCGAGCTCATCAAAAAGGAAATCGGCTCGGCCTTCCCGGGCTCTGAGATCCGCGAGATCGAGGTCAAGGGCCGTAACCTCTCCGAAGGGGTGCCGCGCAGCTTCACGGTGTCTTCCAACGAAATCCTGGAATCCCTGACCGATCCGCTCAATCAGATCGTCTCGGCCGTGAAAACGGCCCTGGAACAGACCCCGCCCGAGCTGGGCGCAGACATTACCGACAAGGGCATCGCCCTGACGGGCGGTGGCGCGCTGCTGCACGATCTGGACCGCCTGCTCCAGGAGGAAACCGGTCTGCCCGTGGTGGTGGCCGAAGACCCCCTCACCTGCGTCGTACGCGGCTGCGGCGAGGCGCTCGAACATCTCGAACGCCTCGGCGGGGTGTTCATCTACGACTGATTCCCGACCAGACGTTCCTCGTTATGCGTGAACCGGGAACCCTGAGACTCTTCAAGCGTGGCCCCAGCCTCGAAGTCCGGCTGGTTCTGCTGCTTGCACTGTGTCTCGGGATGGTCGTGGTCGATGCGCACTGGTCCGTGCTGGGGCCGGTGCGCAGTTCCCTGTCCGTGGCCCTCTATCCCTTTCAGCGCTTTGCGCTGGCGCCGCGCGACGCGGTGGAATATGTCGACAGCTGGTCGCATGCGGCCACTCAGGTACGCGACGAACAAGAGGCCCTGCGCCGCCAGCGCATCGAGATGGCCCAGCTGTCTACCCACGCGGCCCAGCTCTCCGCAGAAAACGCGCAGTTGCGCCGCCTGCTCAACATCTCCGAATCCATCACCCAGCCGTCCGTGGCGGTCGAGGTTTTCTACGTTCCGTCCAATGCCTTCAGCCATCGCCTGATTTTCAACAAGGGCTCGCACGACGGCATCGCCCCGGGCATGCCGGTGATCGACGAGGGCGGGGTCGTGGGCCAGATCGTGCGCGTCACGCCCTTCACCTCCGAGGCCGCCCTGCTGATCGACGATCAGGTGTCGATTCCCGTCCAGGTGCTGCGCAACGGGCTGCGGCTGATCGCCTTTGGCGGCAATGAGGTCGGCAAGCTCGAGGTCCGCTACCTGTCGACCGGCGTGGACGTGCGCGCGGGCGATGTGCTGGTGACTAGCGGCATCGGCGGGTTGTTCCCGGCCGGGCTGTCGGTCGGCCGCGTGGAACGCGTCGATCGCGACTCGGGCACCGGCTTTGCCGTGGCGATCGCCGAGCCGCTGTCGCATCCGGAACGCTATCGCCATTTTCTGGTTCTGCGCGTGGATGTGGCCGATGTGCCCGAACCCGAGGAGATCGAGCATGCCCTCGACGCCCAGTAGGCCCCGCAAGGAGTCCTCCCTGATGGATCTGCAGCCGGTGGATACCGGTGCGTTCCAGAGTGCCGCCTCCGGCTGGCTGGTGTGGGGGACGCTGATCCTGGTGTGGGTGGCGTCCCTGCTGCCCTGGCGGCTCTGGCAGACGGCGCCCGATGTGCTGCTGCTGTTGCTGCTTTACTGGTGCCTGCATGCGCCCTCCCGGGTGGGACTGACGACGGCATTCGTGTTCGGCGTGCTGATGGATGTCCAGGACACCGGCCTGCTCGGCCTGCATGCGCTGTGCTATGTGCTGGCGGCCTATGGCGTCCTGCGCCTGAGCCCGCGACTGCGACGTTTCAATGCCTGGCTGCAGACGCTTCAGGTGCTGCCGGCTCTGGTGATCGCCTACACGCTGTCCAGCCTGCTGGGTGCCTGGCTGAACGGCGCCTGGGTGGGTTGGGACTGGTTGTGGTCTGCGCTGTTCACCGGCGTGTTGTGGCCGTTGCTGGATATCCTCATGTCGCTGCATCCCCGCCGTCAGGGTGGCGACGGCGCAAGGCCCTAGGCCCTAGGCTATGTTCGAGTTCCGCAAAACAGGACATCGCCAGCGGCAGACCGTGGTGCTGCGCGCCTGGGTCGCGGGGCTGTTCGCCCTGGT
The DNA here is from genome assembly GCF_047971665.1 of Castellaniella sp. Taxonomy (GTDB): domain Bacteria; phylum Pseudomonadota; class Gammaproteobacteria; order Burkholderiales; family Burkholderiaceae_B; genus Castellaniella. Next base: position 29,143 of record NZ_JBKEAA010000004.1, read on the forward strand.
GTGCCTGCTGTTGCTGGCCGGCCGGCTGTGGTATCTGCAGGTCAATCGCTACGAGGCCCTCTCGGCGCGCGCGGAACAGAATCGCATCACCATCGTGCCCGTGCCGCCCCGACGCGGGCAGATCTCCGATCGCAACGGCGTGGTGCTGGCCAAGAACCTGCGGGATTACACGCTGACGGTGACACGCGCCCAGGTGCAGGGCGATGTCGGCGACATGCTCGACCGGTTGAGCGAACTGGTCTATCTGAGCGAGGGCGACCGGCGCAAGTTCATGCGCCTCTACCAGCAGAGCGGCCGTTATGCGCCGGTGCTGCTGCGCAATAATCTGAACGAGATCGAGGCCTCCTGGTTTGCCGTGCATGCCTACCGCTTTCCCGGCGTTAGTCTGGAAGCCCGCTGGGTACGGACGTATCCCATGCAGCAATCGGCGGCCCATGTGCTGGGGTTCGTCGGGCGGATTTCCGAGGACGACCAGCAGGCGCTGGAGGAGTCCGGCCAGATGGGCAATTACCGGGGCACGCTGACCATCGGCAAGAAAGGCGTCGAAAAGACCTGGGAAAAGACCCTGCACGGCCACACCGGCATCGAGGAGCTGGAGGTCACCGCAGGGGGGCGTCCGGTGCGCGAACTGAGCCGCACGGACCCCGTGTCCGGCTCCAATCTCGAGTTGTCCCTGGATATCGGGCTGCAGCAGATGGCCGAGGCCGAGTTCGACGGCCGGCGCGGCGCGCTGGTCGCGATCCAGCCAAAGACCGGCGAGGTGCTGGCCTTCGTGTCCTCGCCCTCCTTTGATCCGAACCTGTTCGTGGACGGCATCGATGTCGAGAACTGGCGCAAACTGAACGAATCGCCGGATCACCCGCTCATCAACCGGCCGCTGTACGGCACCTATCCCATTGGTTCGACCTACAAGCCGTTCGTGGCGCTGGCGGCGCTCGAAATGGGAGTGCGCTCGGCGCAGGAGCTGATTCCCGATCCCGGCTATTTCGAGCTGGCGGGCCAGAAATTCCGCAACGCCGGCGGCGCCGTCTATGGGCCGACCGACATGCACCGGGCCATCGTCGTGTCCTCCGACACGTACTTCTTTTCGCTGGGCGCCCTGATGGACGTGGATGCCCTGCACGATTTCAGCAAGCAATTCGGTTTTGGCCAGATCACCGGGATCGACCTGGATGGCGAGCGCAGGGGCATCCTGCCTTCGCGCGAATGGAAACGCAAGGCCTACAAGAAGCCCGAGCAGCAGCACTGGTATCAGGGCGAGACCGTGTCCGTCACCGTGGGCCAGGGCTACAACGCGTTCACCTTGCTGCAACTGGCGCAGGCCACCTCGGTGCTGGCCAACAATGGCGTCTACATGAAACCGCACCTGGTGCGCAGGATCATCGATTCACGCACGGACCAGTTCAGCTATCCGGTGGTCGGGCCGCAGGCCACCATCGATCTGAAACCGGACCATCTGCGCGTGATCCGTGAGGCCATGGTGGATGTGGTGCGCAAGGGCACGGCGCGGCGCGCGTTCCAGGGCGCGCCGTATCAGGCGGCCGGCAAGACCGGCACGGCGCAGGTCTACAGCCTGCGCGGGGCCCGGTACCGGGCGCGTTCCGTGGACGAGCGTCTGCGCGACCATGCGCTGTTCATGGCGTACGCGCCGGTCGACGATCCCCAGATCGCGGTGGCCCTGATCGTGGAAAATGGCGGCTGGGGGGCCTCGGTGGCCGCGCCCATCGCCCGCAAGGTGTTCGACTACTGGCTCGACCCGGCCCGGGTCGAGCAGCGCCGCGCGAGCCTGCGGGCTGAACGTGCGGCATGGGATGCGCAGGCCGGCCCGGCGCCGGCGGCGTTCCCGGGCCGGCCCGAGACGCAGCCGGCGCCCGACGATGACGAGGCGCCCGAACCGGCGCCCTTGCCTGACGAGGCATCGGCGCCCGAGGACGGCGCCGAGGAGGGGAGTCCATGAAACTGCTTGTGCAGGCCGTGCGCCGCATGTTCGCCGTGCTGGACTGGCCGCTGCTCATCTTGCTGATCGTCATGGCTGTGGTCGGCATGGCCACCATGCACTCGGCCGTCGGCGATACGGACTGGCGCTTTGCCGATCAGTTGCGTAATTTCCTGCTGGCGGTGGCGGCCATGTGGGCCGTCGCGCTGCTGCGGCCGGCCTGGATCATGCGCGCGGCGCCGTTGCTCTATGTGCTCGGGGTGGGGCTGCTGGTGGCGGTCATGCTGTTCGGAGAGACCAGCAAGGGCGCGACCCGCTGGCTGAATCTGGGCATTGCGCGCATCCAGCCTTCGGAGATGATGAAGATCGCCGTGCCGCTGATGCTGGCCTGGTATTTCCAGCGCCAGGCGGGGAGCCGTTTCCGCGTCATGGATTTCCTGGTGGCCGGGGTGCTGCTGGCCGTGCCGGCCGGGCTCATCATCGACCAGCCGGACCTGGGCACGGCGCTGCTGGTGCTGGCGTCGGGGTTCTGCGTGATCTATTTCGCCGGATTCTCGTTCAAGCTGCTGATTCCCGCCGTGCTGGCGATTGCGCTGGGCCTGGGTACGCTGGTGGCCTACGAGGATCAGATCTGTCAGCCGGACGTGGATTGGGTGGTGCTGCACGACTATCAGAAATACCGGGTCTGCGTGCTGCTCAACCCGGGGTCGGATCCGCTGGGCAAGGGGTTCCACACCATCCAGTCGATGATCGCCGTGGGTTCCGGCGGACTGTACGGCAAGGGCTACATGCAGGGCACCCAGACACACCTGGATTTCATCCCCGAGCGGACCACGGATTTCATCTTCGCCGTGTTCGCCGAGGAATTCGGCCTGTATGGCGGGGTGACGCTGCTGGTCCTGTACGCGATGATCGTGCTGCGGGGGCTGACCATCACGGCACGGGCGCCCACGCAGTTCGGACGATTGCTGGCGGGCGCCATGTCCATGATGATGTTCGTCTACGTCTTCGTGAACATCGGCATGGTGACCGGGGTGCTGCCGGTGGTGGGGGTGCCGCTGCCTTTCATGAGCTATGGCGGCACGGCGCTGATGACCCTGGGGGTGGCCTGCGGCCTGTTGATGAGCATCGGCGCGCATCAGCCCCGCCCGGACTGACCGGCGCGCCGGCATCGACAAGAGGGCCCAGGTCTCGACGGTGCCGCGTCAGCGCGGCCGGGAGGTGTCCCCGTACAGGCCGGCCAGCAGCCGGGCGATCGGCGCCGGCATGCCATGGGCATCCAGGGCCTCGATGGGCGCCCAGGCCTGATCCGCGCCCACCTGCCCGGGCACGGAGCCCGGCAGGCGCAGCCAACAGGGCTGGATGCGCAGCCGGAAATGTGTGAACACATGATCGATGGCCGCCAGCGCTTGCGGCGGGCTGTCCGCTGACAGCCGGGCGCAGGCGGCCTTCAGCGCGGTCTCGTCCTCGAATTGCGGCAGGCTCCACAGGCCGCCCCAGATGCCGCTGTCCGGGCGGCGCTGCAACAGCACCCGGTCTGCGCATTGTGCGATCAGCATCCAGCCGTGGCGCAGCGGCTGGGCCCGGCGCGCGCGCGGTGACGGCAGTTCGTGCTGCCGCCCCTGGATGCGCGCCTGACAGTCCGGCGCCAGCGGACAGCGCGCGCAATCGGGCCGCGAGCGGGTGCAGACCGTGGCGCCCAGATCCATCTGGCCCTGAGTGTAGGCCACCATATCCAGCCCGGCAGGCGCGGCATCGATCAGCGATTGCGCATGCGCCTGCAATTGCCGGCCCGTGCGCGTCGATGCGGGGTCGCCTTCGACGGCAAAATAGCGCGCCAGCACCCGGCGCACATTGCCGTCCAGAATCGGTGTCCGCTCGCCGTAGGCAAAGGCGGCGATGGCGGAGGCGGTCGAAGGGCCGATGCCGGGCAGTTGCGCCAGTTCGTCCGCCGTGGCGGGAAAATGGCCGCCGTGCGTGTCCCTGAGCGCCCGGGCGCAGCGATGCAGGTTGCGCGCGCGGGCGTAATAGCCCAGTCCTGCCCAGGCGCGCAGGACGGTATCCTGCGGCGCGTCGGCCAGGTCGGTGACGGTGGGGAACAGCGCCAGGAATTGCGTGTAGTACGGCACGACAGTGGCGGCCTGCGTCTGCTGCAACATGATCTCGGACAGCCAGATACGGTAAGGGTCGCGGGTGTGCTGCCAGGGCAGGCCATGCCGTCCGGCCCGGCGCTGCCAGGCGGCGATGCGCGATGCGGCGTCGTCCGGGGCGACGGTGAAACCGCCGGAGCCCGTCAGGGCGCGGCGGCGCATCAGAACCGGGTGCGGCGCGTGACCGACAGCCGCGCGGCGATGGCCCCCAGCAGGACGACCAGCAGGCCCGAGAGCAGCAGGTCCGTGAGCGCCGGCAGGTGGATGGCCCAGTCCACGCCGTAGCTGCGCGCGAAGCCGCCCAGAATGACGTTCAGCGGCGTCAGCGCCAGCCAGGCCAGCAGCAGCGCCAGCAGGCTGGCGGCCAGGCCGGTCAGGGCGCCCAGGTACAGGAAGGGGCGACGGACGAAGGGCTCGGTCGCGCCCACCAGCCGGGCGACGGCGATTTCCTCGCGCTGAGTCAGGGCCTGCAGGCGGACGGTGTTGAAGACGGTCGCCAGCACGACGATGGCCACGGCGATCGCCAGCAGGCCCAGGCTGACCCGCACGAAGGCGAGCAGGGATTCCAGGCGCCGCATCCATTCGCTGTCGAGCTGGATTTCCTGGATTTCCGGCCACTGCCGCCATGCCTGCGCCACGTCGGCGGCCTCTCGCGCCGGGGCATCGGAATCGCGCAAGGTGACGATCAGTGCGTCGGGCAGGGGATTGTCGGGCAGCGCGTCCAGCGCCCGCGCCCAGGTCGGGTCGGCGCGCAGTTGAGCCATGGCCTGATCGCGTGGCATCAGCCGGGCCTGGGCGACGCGTTCGCCCCCCTGTTCGCGCACCCGCGTCAGCAGGGATTGTTGCGTGGCGGGCGACAGGTCCGATTTGAGGAACAGGGTCAGTTCCGGCGCGGTGGACATTTCCCGGGTCAGCGGCTGGCTGGATTGCAGGACGGAAGCGCCCAGGATGGGCACGGCCAGTATCAGGGCGATGACCACGATGTTGGCCAGTGACGAGAAAGGATACTGGCGCAGGCGCCGCAGCGCCACGGCCAGCGCGTAGCGATGATGTCGCAGCCAGCGGTTCATTGCAACACCTCGGTGTCGGCGGGCACGCCCGCGATGTCGTCGAACCGGCCGGCGTCGATGCGCAGGGTGCGGCGCGCGTAGCGGGCCATGAGCGCGGTGTCGTGCGAGGCGATCAGCGTCGTGACGCCGACCTGATTGAAGTCCCGGAAGACGTCCATGATGCGGGTGGCGCTCTCGTGATCGAGGTTGGCGGTGGGTTCGTCGGCGATCAGGATGGCGGGCCGGCTCACGATGGCGCGGGCGATGGCCAGGCGTTGCTGCTCGCCGCCGGACAGTTCGATGGGCGACAGGTCTTCCTTGCCGCGCAGGCCGACTTTCTCCATGGCGGCGCGGGCGCGGGTCGCCGCAGTGGCGCGGTCCAGGCCCAGCACGGACAGCGGCAGCATGACGTTGGCGAAGGCGTTGCGGTCGAACAGCAGATGGGCGTCCTGCAGGATCAGGCCGACCGTGCGGCGCAGGTAGGGCAGGGTACGCGCCGACAGTTGGTCGATGCGGTGGCCGTTGACGGTGACGGCGCCCCGGCTGGTGGGTTCCAGCCCGCCGACCAGTTTCAGCAGGGTGGATTTGCCCGCGCCCGAAGGGCCGGACACGAAAACGAATTCGCCGGGGGCGATGCTGAAATTGACGTCCGCGAGGATGTTGCGCCCCCGGCCGAAGGATTTGAAGACGTGCTGAAATTCGATCATGCGTGCCTTGCGGGTCGAGAGGTCCGGCCTGTGATTGCCGCAACTATGGCACAATCCGGGCGCTATGGCGGGTGCAGGGATATCCCGCATGTTTCATGCCTGTAATGACAGGCTACGATTCATGTTGGACGGACCAATTCCACAAGATTGTATTCCGTGTTGTTCAATGCCACTTGCTCAATCAGGTAAAGGATGAATATGAAACTGATGAAACTCGCAGCCGTCAGCGCGGCCCTGCTGTTCGCCGGCACGACCGCTCAGGCAGGTGAGACCTTCAACGCCGTCAAGGCGCGCGGCTTCGTGCAGTGCGGCGTGAATGCCGGCCTGCCGGGCTTCTCGCAGGCCGACAGCAAGGGTGTCTGGAAAGGCATCGACGTCGACATGTGCCGCGCCGTCGCAGCCATGGTGTTCGGCGACGCCAGCAAATTCAAGGCCACGCCCCTGACCACGCAGCAGCGGTTCACCGCGCTGCAGTCCGGCGAGGTCGACGTCCTCACCCGCAACACCACCGCCACCATGAGCCGCGACACTACGCTGGGCCTGATGAGCGCGGGGGTCAACTACTATGACAGCCAGGGTGTGCTCGTCAAGAAGAGCCTGGGCGTCAAGAGCGCCACCGAGCTGGGCGGCGCGGCGGTCTGCGTGCTGCAGGGCACCACCACCGAGCTGAATCTGGCGGACTGGTTCCGCGCCCACAACCTCGACTTCAAGCCGGTCGTGATCAACACCTCCGAAGAAGGCTTCCGTACCTTCGAGGCCGGCCGTTGCGACGTGGTGACCAGCGACAAGTCCCAGCTGGGCAGCCTGCGCGCCTCCTCCGCTTCGCCGGATGACTACGTCATCCTCCCGGAAAACTTCTCCAAGGAACCCCTGGGCCCCATGGTCCGTCAGGGCGACGACGAGTGGTTCATGGTCGTGCGCTGGGCGCTGGGCGCCATGGTCGAGGCCGAGGAATACGGCATCACCTCCAAGAACCTGGAGGAAATGCTCAAGAGCCCCAACCCCAATATCCAGCGCATCCTGGGCGTGTCCGGCGACATGGGCAAGGGCCTGGGCCTGGACAAGAAATGGGCCTACAACATCATCGGACAGGTCGGCAATTACGGCGAATCCTTCGAGCGCAACATCGGCAAGAGCTCCCCGCTCAAGCTGGACCGCGGCCTGAACGCCCAGTGGAAAGACGGCGGCGTGATGTACGCCTGGCCGATCCGCTGATTGTGATCGGCTGATCCGTTCTCCGGCTCTCTCGGCCGCCGGGGTTTCCCCGGCGGTCGGATTTCGGCGGCCATAGCCGCCCTTTTTGTCCGCATCCTATGAACGAAACGAAAAATCGTGCACCCAGGACGCCGCGCAGGCGCTGGTCCTGGAACGATCCGGGCACGCGCGCGTTGATCTATCAGATCCTGATCCTGGGCCTGGTCGGTCTGGGCGTGTGGTACCTGGCTTCCAATACGCTGCACAATCTGGCGGCACGCAACATCTCCACCGGTTTCGATTTCCTGCACGAGGAAGCCGGTTTCGCCATCGGCGAATCGATGGTGGATTACAGCCCCGCCGACACCTATGGCCACGCGGTCCTGGTCGGCCTGCTCAACACCCTCAAAGTCTCCGTGATCGGCGTGATCACCGCCACCCTGTTCGGGACCTTGCTGGGCATCTGCCGCCTGTCCAAGAACTGGCTGGTCTCGCGCCTGTCCAGCCTCTACATCGAGGTCATGCGCAACATCCCGCTGCTGTTGCAGCTGTTCTTCTGGTATGCCTTGATCACCGAGCTGATGCCGGGGCCTCGACAGGCCTTGCAGCCCATCTCGGACGTCTTCATCTCCAACCGTGGCCTGAAGCTCCCCTGGCTCAAGGGCGATGCCATGGACTGGATTTTCGGCGGGCTGGCGCTGGCCATCGTGCTGATCCTGCTGCTGGCCCACTGGGCGCGCCGCCATCAGGACGCCACCGGCAAGATCTTCCCCCTGGGGCGGGCCGCCCTGGGCCTGCTGATCGTGGTGCCCCTGCTGGCTTTCTGGATCAGCGGCGGGTCGCTTGAGCTGGACCGTCCCGAACTCAAGGGCTTCAACTTCCAGGGCGGCCTGAACATGTCGCCGGAATTCTCGGCGCTGCTGCTGGGACTGGTGACCTATACCTCGGCCTTCGTGGGCGAGGTCGTGCGCTCCGGCATTCAGGCCGTCAGCCAGGGCCAATGGGAGGCCGCCTCCTCGATCGGCCTGTCGCGTGCGCGCACGCTGCGGCTGGTGATCCTGCCGCAGGCCATGCGGGTGATCATTCCGCCCATGACCAGTCAGTACCTGAATCTGACGAAAAACAGTTCTCTGGCCGTGGCGATCGGGTATCCCGACATCGTGGCTGTCACCAACACCATCCTGAACCAGACGGGGCAGGCCATCGAAGGCATCATGATCATCATGGCCGCCTACCTGGTCGTCAGCCTGTCGATCTCGGTCTTCATGAACTGGTACAACAAGCGCATCGCGCTGGTGGAGCGATAGATGGACCGCGTACTCCCTGGCACCGACCGTCTGCCGCCGCGTTCCGACACCGGCGTCCTCGGCTGGCTGCGCACCCGGCTGTTTTCTTCCCCGCTGAATGCGATCCTGACGATCCTGGCCCTCTGGCTGCTGCTGATGGCGATCCCGGCCCTGATCGACTATCTGCTCGTGAAACCCGACTTCGCCGCGACGACGGCGGCCCAGTGCCGCGAGAGCGGCGGCTACTGCTGGGCGTTCGTGCGCGAAAAGCATCGCCTGATCCTTTTCGGCATCTATCCCTACGACGAGCAATGGCGTCCGCTGCTGGCCTCGGTGATCCTGGTGGGGGTGATCGTCTGCAGTTGCATCCGCTGGTTCTGGCGGCCGTTCCTGGGGCTGATGTGGGTGGTCGCCCTGGTGGCCGTCGGCGTGCTGATGTGGGGCGGGGTGCTGGGCCTGAGCTATGTCGAGAACGCCAAATGGGGCGGTCTGCCGCTGACCCTGATCCTGTCGACCTTCGGCATTGCCTTTGCCTTCCCGTTCGGGTTGCTGCTCGCGCTGGGACGGCGCTCGCACATGCCGGGCGTCAAGGCCGTGTGCGTGGTCTACATCGAACTCATCCGCGGGGTGCCACTGGTCAGCCTGCTGTTCATGTCCTCGGTGATGCTGCCGCTGTTCCTGCCCGAAGGCTTCTCCATCGACAAGCTGCTGCGCGCCCAGATCGCCATCATCATGTTCGCGGCGGCCTACGTGGCCGAGACCGTGCGCGGCGGCCTGCAAGCCATTCCCAAGGGGCAGTACGAGGGGGCCGATTCCCTGGGATTGAGCTATTGGCAGCAGATGCGCAAGATCATCCTGCCCCAGGCGCTGAAGATCGTCATTCCGCCGCTGGTGGGGATTTTCATCTCCCTGTTCAAGGACACGTCCCTGGTGGTGATCATCGGCATTTTCGACCTGACACAGGCGGCCAAGGCGGCCGTGTCCGACGCCGTCTGGCGCGGCTTCAGCACGGAATCCTATCTGTTCATCTCGGTCATCTATTTCATCTTCTGCTTCTCGATCTCGCGGTACAGCCTCGCGCTGGAACGTCAGCTGGATCAAGGGCAGCATCGTTAATCTTCGTACTGGCGGGACGGTGATCCCGCCGCAGGAGCCTGCATCCATGTCGGAATCCATCATCCGCCTGCAGAACGTCAACAAATGGTATGGGCAGTTTCACGTCCTCAAGGACCTGAACCTGGATGTCGCGCCCAGTGAGCGCATCGTGATCTGCGGCCCGTCCGGGTCGGGTAAATCGACCATGATCCGCTGCATCAACCGCCTGGAGGAACACCAGGAAGGCCAGATCATCGTCGACGGCACCGAGCTGACCAACGATCTCAAGCAGATCGAGGCCATCCGCCGCGATGTCGGCATGGTGTTCCAGCATTTCAACCTGTTCCCCCACATGACGGTGCTGGAAAACCTGACGCTGGGGCCGGTGTGGGTGCTCAAGCGCCCCAAGGCCGAGGCCGAGGCGACCGCCATGAAATACCTGGAGCGGGTGCGCATCCCGGACCAGGCCAGAAAATACCCGGGTCAGCTGTCCGGCGGCCAGCAGCAGCGCGTCGCCATCGCCCGGTCGCTGTGCATGAATCCCAAGATCATGCTGTTCGATGAGCCGACTTCCGCGCTGGACCCCGAAATGGTCAAGGAAGTGCTGGACGTGATGGTCGAGCTGGCCGAAGAAACCGGGATGACCATGCTGTGCGTGACCCACGAGATGGGCTTTGCGCGCAAGGTCGCCAACCGGGTGATCTTCATGGATCACGGCGAGATCATCGAGCAGAACGCGCCGGACGCCTTTTTCGACAACCCGCAGAACGAGCGCACCAGGCTGTTCCTCAGCCAGATCCTGCATTGATCGGGCGCCTGGACGCGGCCCCGCCCTTCCGGACAGGATCGGCGGGGTTGTTTTTTGGATGTCGAGAGCCGCGTGAGCCAGCGCCGGGGATAGAATAAGTCACATCGGTGCCCATGCTTTTTGCTACGCTGTTCAAGTCTCGACAAAAAGGAGAATGCGATGCATACAGTCACGAAGCGGCTTGCCCGCACGACGGTGATCGGCAGTCTGGTGCTTCTGACGGCTTGCGCCAACATGTCGCCCCAGGGCAAGAACACGGCGGTCGGGGCTGGCGCGGGCGCGGCCATCGGCGCCGGGCTGGGGGTGCTCATCGGCGATTCCAGCAAGGCCGCCCTGATCGGCGCCGGGATCGGCACGGTGGTGGGCACGGTCGTCGGCTACAACTGGAAAGCAGTCAAGCAGGATGTCGAAAAATCCGGCGCCTCCAACCTGGGGATCGATGTCATCGAAATGCCCGATGGCACCCTGAAGGTCAACATCCCGAGCAATGTTTCGTTCGATACCAACAAGGCGGTGCTGAAACCGGCGTTGCTCCCCGTCCTGGACAGTGTGGCCCGGGCCTTGAACCAGCATGCCGAACTGCGCGCCAAGGCCATCGGCCATACCGATTCGACCGGCAGCGACGCGGTCAACATGCCGCTGTCCCGGCGCCGCGCCGGCGCGGTCACGCAGTATCTGACGGGGCAGGGTGTGGCGGCGGGCCGGCTGACGGCCGAAGGCCATGGCGCCGCCAGCCCGGTGGGCGACAACGGCACGGTCGAGGGCCGCGCCCTGAACCGCCGGGTCGAGCTGTTCCTGTACGCCGTCAAATAGGCGCTTGCGCGGCGAGACGGATCCGCGTCTCGCCACGCATCGCGCCCACGGTCTGCGCTGCGCCGCGATGGTTGTCGCCATCGCGGCGCATGCACGGTCCGGCGCATCAGGCCTTCTGGTACAGCGCCGAGCCCTGGCGGATGAATTCCGCCGATTTCGCCGCCATGCCCTGCGCCAGGGCGGTGGCTTCGTCCAGGCCGTTTTCCTTGGCGTAGTCGCGCACGTCCTGCGAGATTTTCATGCTGCAGAACTTGGGGCCGCACATGGAGCAGAAGTGCGCGACCTTCATCGAGTCCTTGGGCAGCGTCTCGTCATGGAAGGCGCGCGCCGTGTCCGGGTCCAGGCCCAGGTTGAACTGATCTTCCCAGCGGAACTCGAAGCGCGCCTTGGACAGGGCGTTGTCACGGATCGCCGCGCCCGGGTGGCCTTTGGCGAGATCGGCGGCGTGGGCGGCGATCTTGTAGGTGATGATGCCGTCCTTGACGTCTTTCTTGTTGGGCAGGCCCAGGTGTTCCTTGGGCGTGACATAGCACAGCATGGCCGTGCCGTACCAGCCGATCAGCGCGGCGCCGATGCCCGAGGTGATGTGGTCGTAACCGGGCGCGATATCCGTGGTCAGCGGGCCCAGCGTGTAGAACGGGGCTTCGTGACAGTGCTCGAGCTGCAGGTCCATGTTTTCGCGGATCATCTGCATGGGGACGTGCCCCGGGCCCTCGATCATCACCTGCACATCGTGCTTCCAGGCGACCTGGGTCAGTTCGCCCAGCGTGCGCAATTCCGCAAACTGGGCCTCGTCGTTGGCGTCGTAGCCCGATCCCGGGCGCAGCCCGTCGCCCAGCGAGAAGCTGACGTCATAGGCCTTCATGATCTCGCAGATGTCTTCGAACCGCTCATAGAGGAAGCTTTCCTTGTGATGCGCCAGACACCATTTGGCCATGATCGAGCCGCCGCGTGACACGATGCCCGTCATGCGGTTGGCGGTCATCGGCACGAAGGGCAGGCGCACGCCCGCGTGGATGGTGAAATAGTCCACGCCTTGCTCGGCCTGTTCGATCAGCGTGTCGCGGAAAATCTCCCAGTTCAGTTCCTCGGCGATACCGCCAACCTTTTCCAGCGCCTGGTAGATCGGCACCGTGCCGATGGGCACCGGCGAGTTGCGGATGATCCATTCACGCGTTTCGTGGATGTGCTTGCCGGTGGACAGGTCCATCACCGTGTCGCCGCCCCAGCGGATCGCCCAGGTCATTTTCTCGACTTCTTCGCTGATGTCCGAGCGGATGGCGGAGTTGCCGATATTGGCATTGACCTTGACCAGGAAGTTGCGCCCGATGGCCATGGGCTCGACTTCGGGATGGTTGATGTTGGCCGGGATGATGGCGCGGCCCCGGGCGATCTCGTCGCGCACGAATTCGGGCGTGATCCGCTCGGGGATGGCGGCGCCGAATGCGCGGCCGGGATGTTGGCGGGTCAGGCGTTCGGCCAGCCGGTCGCCGTCCGGTCCGCTGCGGCGCAGGGCGTCGATGTACTGGTCGCGACGCAGGTTCTCGCGGATCGCGACGAACTCCATTTCGGGCGTGACGATGCCGCGGCGCGCATAGTGCATCTGCGTCACGTTCGCGCCGGCGCGGGCGCGGCGCAGGGTGCGCTTCAGGTCGAAGCGCAGCGTGTCCAGCTCGATGTCGGCCAATCGGGCGCGGCCGTACTGGCTGGAGAGTCCCGGCAGGGTCTCGGTGTCGCCGCGTTCCAGGATCCAGGGCAGGCGCGGGGTGGCCAGGCCCTTGCGGATGTCGATGACGGCATCCGGATCGGTGTAGGGGCCGCTGGTGTCATAGACCGTCAGGGGCGGGTTGGATTCGCCGCCGAACAGCGTGGGCGTGTCGTCCTGGTGGATTTCGCGAAAAGGCACGCGAATGTCGGGCCGGGAACCGGTGACATAAATCTTGCGGGATTGCGGCAGCGGTTCGATGGCAGCCAGATCGACAGTGGCGCGGGCGGCGAGGAATTGCGGATGAGTGGTCAAGATGGAGCTCCAGGTTCGAAAAGGTTTCGGAAATGGAGCCGAGTCGGGGAGGGGAAAGCGAGTTCCGGGGAAGGATGGTCTCGGGGAGAAGATGAAACCGGGGAGGAAACCGCACGCTCCCAGCATCGGCATTATCCGTACTGGTACGAAGGGTTTTTCTCAACACGCCGGCGCTGCCGGCGAGTACCCCTGCGTGCGGCCAGTATACCCGCCATTTCGTTCGGGGGCGGCGCCGTCGGGGTCGCCGTCTCGTGCGAAACCGGTGCCGTCAGCGCCAAAGACGCGCGTCCGGCCGGCAGAGCTCCGGGGACTGTTTACGCTTTGTCACCCGAAATCAGCAGGCTGTCGATCAGGGCGCTGACGGCGCGCTCCACGACCTGGCGGTCCTTGCGCGTCAACGTCCAGAACTGGGCGGGGTCGATGGAGGAAAAAGGCCAGGCGCCTTCAGCCAGGGACCTGGCGACGACCGGGAGCGGCATCATGTCGCCCTGGCCCCGGCTCAGCCAGTAGATATCCACCTCCAGGGTCTGAGCCAGGCTCAGCAGCTTCTTGGGGGATTGGCGGGTGCCGTTCTCGTAGCTGGAGATGGCACTTTGCGACAGATCGCAGGCACGTGCGAGGGCCACCTGCGACAGACCGCGCAGGAGACGCGCATGCCGGAGTCTGTCCGCAAAGGTATCCATCTGTTCATTTGACTAAAAACAGGAATTACATTGGTATTTATGGAATAATGCATTTGTAATATTTCACAAATCTCACCAGCCTCTGGGACGGAACGCATGCGAGACCGACGGGTGTTGGCATTGGCGCCGGATGACAATGCGGATGTGCGGTATCTGCGGGCCGAAGGCTGCCGGATACAGCGCTATCGCTCCATTGCCGACGTCGACCGGAAAACGCTTCAGGCGGGGATGCAGGACAGCGATGCGGTCTTGTTGATGGCCGATGCGGCCGCCAACTGCCGGGTGGCCAGTCTGGCGCGCGACATGGAGCGGCCCCCGGATCTGGTGGCCGTGATGAGGCCTGCGCATCGAGGCGAACTGACGGCGCTGTTGCGGGTCGGCGTGGATTGCGTGATGAGACAGGGCGATCCGCCCTCGTTGCTGGCCGCAGTGCTGCGTGCGCTGCATCTGCGCCGCCTCGATCGATCCGGCGCCGGGGCGCCGGCGGCCAGTCACTGCATCGGTTCCTGGTCCCTGGAAAACCAGGGCTGGTGCCTGCGACATGGCGATGGCGCCTTGCTGCGCCTGTCCGTCTCCGAGCGTGCGATCCTGGTCTGTCTGTTCGAGGCGCCAGGACATGTCGCCAGTCATGCCATGCTGGACCAGGCGCTGCGCCTGGGCTGGCAGCATGCCGGCGGACCCCGGCCTCACCGTCCCAGGCCGCGCGGGATCATCAGCCGGCTGCGCTTGCGGGGACAGCAGGCGGGCATGGACCCGCCCGTCCAGTCGCTGCGCGGCTACGGTTACGTCTGGGAAATCTGACGCCAGGCGATCCGGCCCGGATTCAGCGGTAGCGCTGGACGCCCAGATCGTCGTGGCGGATGTCGGGCTGCTTGCCGGACACGATGTCGGCGATCAGCCGGCCGCTGCCGCAGGACATGGTCCAGCCCAGGGTGCCGTGACCGGTATTCAGGAACAGATTGCCCAGCCGGGTCGGCCCGACGATGGGGGTGCTGTCCGGGGTCTTGGGCCGCAGGCCGGTCCAGAAATGCACATCGCCCGGCGCGTAGCTGCCGGGGAACAGATCGTTGAGCACCATTTCCAGCGTCCGCTGGCGGCGGGTGTCCAGTGCCGTGTCGTAGCCCACGACCTCGGCTATGCCGCCGACGCGGATGCGTTCGTCGAACCGGGTCAGGGCGATCTTGTAGGTTTCGTCGAGCAGCGTGGAGACCGGCGCCCGTTGCGGGTCGGCGATATCCACGGTGATGGAATAGCCTTTCATCGGGTAGACCGGGATGTCGACCAGGCCGCGCAGCAGCAGGGGCGAATAGGAACCCAGGGCGACCACGTAGGCGTCAGCCTGTTCCACGCCGGTGGCGCACTGCACCCCCGTGACGCGATCGCCCGCCGTCAGCAGGGACTGGATGGTGGCCCCGTAGCGGAACTGCACGCCTTCGGCCCCGGCCAGGCGGGTCAGGGCATGGGTGAACAGGCGGCAGTCGCCGGTCTCGTCGTCGGGGGTGCGCAGGCCGCCCACCAGCTTGTGGCGTACCTGGGCCAGCGCGGGTTCGTACTGGGCCAGCCGGTCGCCATCGACCAGTTCATGGACAATGCCGGCCTCGGTCAGGGCCTGGACGTCGCGCTGGGCGCTGTCCATCTGTTTTTGAGTGCGGAAGAGCTGCAGGGTGCCCTGGCGCCGGCCCTCGTACTGGATGCCGGTATCGGCTTGCAGCGCATGCAGGCACTGGCGGCTGTAGGCCGACAGGCGCAGCATGCGATCCTTGTTGGCGGCGTAGCGGGCCGGGGTGCAGTTGCGCCACATGTCCAGCATCCAGCGCAGCTGGAACAGGCTGCCGTCGGGACGGATGCTCAGCGGGGCGTGCGGGGTGAACAGCCATTTGAGCGCCTTGAGCGGAATGCCGGGCGCGGCCCAGGGCGAGGAATACCCAAAGGACAGCTGGCCGGCATTGCCGAAGCTGGTTTCCTCTGCCGTCCCGCTTTCGCGGTCGAGCACGGTGACTTCGTGTCCTTGCCGGGCCAGATAATAGGCGCTCGTGACCCCCACGACACCGGCACCCAGAACGAGAACCTTCATGATGTACCTTTTGTGATCCTGTGAATTATTTTTTATTGATGATAGGCAATATTCCCAGATAAATTTTTATGAAAAAATTCAGTTTTCATGAAAATATATAGGTATGAGTGAAAGCCGATGGGGTGAGCAGGACTCAATCCTGGTGCACCGCAAGGTTTCCGATCCTTGGGGCCGGGACCGGGGCCGCGCGTGGGCGCGGCGGCATCCCGGCACCGGTTCCCCCGTTCAGGAGAATCATCATGCGCGTACAGAAGGAATCTGTCCATGCCCTGGACAAGATCGATCGTCGCATTCTGGATCTGTTGCAGCAGAATGGCCGTCTGTCGATGACGGAGCTGGCCGATGCGGTGGGGCTGACGGTGACGCCGTGCATCGAACGCGTGCGCCGCCTGGAGCGGGATGGCGTGATCACCGGCTACCATGCCCGGGTATCGCCGGCCGCGCTGGATGCCGGCTTGCTGGTGTTCGTCGAGATCAGCATGTCGAGCAAGTCCAGCCGGGCGTTCGAGGATTTCCGACGCGAGGTGCTGTGCGTGCCCCAGGTGCTCGAATGCCACTTGGTCTCAGGGGACTTCGACTACATGGTCAAGGCGCGGATCAAGGAAATCAGCCAGTACCGCAATCTGCTGGGCGAGATCCTGTTGCGCCTGCCGGGTGTGACGCAGACCAAGAGCTGTGTGGTGATGGAAGAGGTCAAGGAGACCTTGTTCATCCCGGCGCAGCGTTAGCGCCGCGCGGGTACGCGTCGGCCGTCCCCGGCTCAGGCGCCGGGGCGGGCGACGATCATGTTGTCGCGATGGATCAGTTCGGGATCGGACAGATGCCCCAGGATCTCCGCGATGCGGGCGCTGGGCTGGCGCAGAATGCGCACGGTGTCGGCGGACGAGTAGTTGATCAGGCCGCGGCCGCATTCCACGCCATGTTCATCCACGCAGGCCACGACGTCGCCGCGTTCGAAATCGCCCTCGACGGCGATCACGCCGATGGGCAGCAGACTGCGATGGCCCTGGGTCAGCGCCCGCACGGCGCCGGCGTCCAGGGTGACGCGCCCGCGCAGACGCAGGTGATTGGCCAGCCAGCGTTGCCGGGCCGAGCGCACCGGCAGCACGGCGCGCAGTTCGGTGCCGATGGGCTCGCCCGAAGCCAGACGTTGCAGCACGGCTGGTTCGCGGCCCGACGCAATGATGGTGTGGCCGCCGCTGTTGGCGGCGCGGCGCGCGGCCAGGACCTTGGTCAGCATGCCCCCCGTGCCGATCGCGCTGCCGGAACCGCCCGCCATGGCCTCCAGCGCGGGGTCGCCCGCCTGGCCCTGGTGGATGAAGCGCGCGTCCGGATGCTTGCGTGGGTCGGCGCTGTACAGGCCGGACTGATCGGTCAGGATGATCAGCACGTTGGCCTCGATCAGGTTGGTCACCAGGGCGCCCAGAGTGTCGTTGTCCCCGAGGCGGATTTCGTCGGTGACGACCGTGTCGTTCTCGTTGACGATGGGCAGCACGCCCAGCGCCAGCAGCGTGTTCAGGGTGCTGCGCGCATTCAGGTAGCGGCGCCGGTCGGCCAGATCCTCGTGCGTCAGCAGAATCTGGGCGGTGCGCACGCCGTGGCGGGCGAAAGCGGCCTCGTAGGCCTGGATCAGGCCCATCTGGCCGACGGCGGCGGCCGCCTGCAGTTCGGACATGGCCTTGGGCCGCCGGGGCCAGCCCAGCCGCGCCATGCCTTCGGCGATCGCGCCGCTGGACACCAGCACCAGTTGCCGCCCCGAGGCGTACAGGCCGGCGATCTGCCCGGTCCATTGCGCCACGGCCTCCTGGTCGATGCCCCGGCCTTCGTTGGTGACCAGGGATGAGCCGAATTTGAGGACGAGACGTTTTGCATCCCGGGCGACGGACGGGGAAAGTTCCGGACGAGTCATGATGGCGGTTGGCGGCCTGAGCGGATGCGGGAAAGTTCAGGAAGTGAAGCGGGGATCGTCGTCATAGGCATGGGCGCTGCGCTGTTGCTCATCCAGCCAGGATTGCAGCGCCCCGGTCAGGGCCTGGGTGCCGTCGCCCGTCAGGGCGGAGATGCTGAACACCGGCCCCGTCCAGCCGAGTTCGCGGCAGATGCGATCCTGCACGGCGGCGGGATCCTCGACCATGTCCAGCTTGTTCAGCACCAGCCAGCGCGGCTTGGCGGCGAGTTCCTGGCTGTAGTGTTCGAGTTCGCGCGTGATGGCCCGGGCGTCCAGCACGGCCTGGGCGCAGGCGTCGATGTCGGGATCGGGTGAATGCACGTCCAGCAGGTGCAGCAGCACACGGGTGCGGCTCAGATGACGCAGGAACAGGTGGCCCAGGCCGGCGCCTTCCGAGGCGCCTTCGATCAGGCCGGGAATGTCCGCGATGACGAAGCTGTGCGAGGGGGATGTGCGCACCACGCCCAGGTTGGGGTGCAGAGTGGTGAAGGGATAGTCCGCAATCTTGGGGCGGGCATTGGACACGCGGGTGATCAGGGTGGACTTGCCCGCGTTCGGCAGGCCCAGCAGCCCCACGTCGGCCAGCACCTTGAGTTCCAGGCGCAGGCGGCGCTGCTCGCCTTCCCGTCCGGGGGTGAACTGGCGTGGTGCGCGGTTGGTGCTGGACTTGAAGTGCAGGTTGCCCAGGCCGCCCGTGCCGCCCGCCGCCAGCGTGACCTGTGCGCCATGGCGGTCCAGGTCGAAGAGCTGCTCGCCCGTGTCGGCGTCGTGGACCACGGTGCCGACAGGCATGCGCAGCACGATGTCCGGCGCGCCCGCACCGTACTGGTCGGAGCCCCGGCCGTTCTCGCCGTTCTTGGCGCGGTGCAGACGGGCGTAGCGGTAGTCGATCAGCGTATTGATGTTGCGGTCGGCCACGGCGAGGATGGAACCGCCCCGGCCGCCGTCGCCGCCATCGGGCCCGCCCATGGGAATGAATTTTTCCCGGCGGAAGCTGGCAACGCCGTTGCCGCCTTTGCCGGCAATGACCTCGATGGTGGCTTCGTCAACGAATTTCATGGTGAATACATTCTAATGAAAAAAAAGACCCTGCTGAAAAGCAGGGCCTCTTTTTGCCGTGAGTCGCCCCAGGGCAAAAACAGCCCCGGTGAGGGGCCGCCAGCCGAAGGCGCGGCGTGGGGCTGTTGCGGATTGCGCGGTGGTCAGTTCGCGGTGTCGACCGAGACGGTGCGCTTGTTGCGCGCGCCCTTGATGGAGAACTGCACGACGCCGTCCACGAGGGAATACAGCGTGTGGTCCTTGCCGATGCCGACATTGACGCCGGGATGGAACTGGGTGCCGCGCTGGCGGACGATGATGCCGCCGGCCAGGATCTGTTGACCGCCGTAGACCTTCACGCCCAGTCGTTTCGATTCGGAATCGCGGCCGTTGCGAGTCGAGCCGCCGCCCTTTTTGTGTGCCATGATGAGCTCCTAAATACGATGACCGGATCAGGCCGCAACGGTGTCGATGCGGATTTCGGTGTAGTTCTGACGATGGCCCTGGCGCTTTTGGTAGTGCTTGCGACGACGCATCTTGAAGATCTTGACCTTGTCGTGACGGCCTTGTGCAAGAACGGTGGCTTTGACCGCGGCGCCTTCGACGAAGGGCGCGCCGATTTTCAGCGTATCGCCTTCGCCGACGGACAACACCTGGTCGAGCGAGATTTCTTGCCCAATGTCAGCCGGTATCTGTTCGATTTTCAGTTTCTGGCCGGCGCAAACGCGATATTGCTTGCCGCCGGTTTTTATGACCGCGTACATGGGGATTTCCTGTGAGAATGCCCGGTGTGGGCTGTAGGGGCTTGAAGGGCGTCGCTGCGACAGGGTTGCTGCGCAATGACACCAGGGCCCCGCGGGCCTGGCCGGGTATGCCAAAAACGGCCTGATCCAGTGCGGACCAAGCCAAGCCCTGTATTTTACGCAGAAATCCTTATGTAAATCAAGTGCTTTGTGCGCGAGGCCCGCGCGCGCGGTTTTGGGCCGGCCGTGCCGGGGCTACGATCGGTAGTCCGCATTGATGCTGACGTACTCGTGCGAGAAATCGCAGGTGTACACCGTGTCGGCCGCTTCGCCGCGCCCCAGGGCGACACGCACCAGGATCTCGGGTTCCGCCATCACGCGCTGACCGTCTTCCTCGCGGTAGTCGGGGTCGCGGCCGCCTTGAGACGCCACGCGCACCTCGCCCAGCCAGAGCGTCAGCCTGGCAACGTCCAGGTCGTCGATGCCGGCATAGCCGATGGCCGCCAGGATGCGGCCCAGGTTGGGGTCGGAGGCGTAAAAGGCGGTCTTGACCAGGGGCGAGTGCGCGATCGCGTAGGCCACCTTGAGGGCTTCGTCGGTGGAGGCGGCCTGCTCGATGCGGATGGTCATGAATTTTGTCGCGCCTTCGGCATCGCGCACGATTTTCTGGGCCAGGTCGCGCGCAGCCTCGGTCAGGGCCTTGGCCAGGACGGCAAAGCGTGGATCCTGTTCGGATTCGATGTGCGCGCCGCTGGCGCCGGTGGCGATAATGATGAAGGAATCGTTGGTGGAGGTGTCGCCGTCGACCGTGATGCGGTTGAAGGACTGGTCGGCGATGCGCTGGGCCAGGCTGCGCAGCAGGGCGGGCGGCAGCCCCACGTCGGTGCCCAGGAACCCCAGCATGGTCGCCATGTTGGGCCGGATCATGCCGGCGCCCTTGCTGATGCCGGTGATGGTGACCGGAGTATGGCCCAGATCGATCCGCGAGGAGTGGATCTTGGGCTGGGTGTCGGTGGTCATGATGCTGTGAGCGGCCTGGAACCAGTGGTCCGGACGGGCGTCGTCCAAGGCGGCCGGCAGGCCGGCGATCAGGCGGTCCACAGGCAGCGGCTCGAGGATGACCCCGGTGGAAAAGGGCAGGATCTGTTCCGCCGCGACCCCCAGCCGGCCCGCCAGTGCGCGACAGGTTTCCAGCGCGGCCCGCATGCCGGGTTCCCCGGTGCCGGCGTTGGCATTGCCGGTGTTGATGACCAGGGCGCGGATGCCGGCGCCGGCGGCCAGGTGCGCCTCGCAGACCTGGACCGGCGCGGCGCGAAAGCGGTTGCGGGTGAAGACGCCCGCCACCGAGGTGCCTTCATCCAGCAGCAGGACGGTCAGGTCGCGGCGTCCGGCCTTGCGGATCCCCGCCTCGGCCGTGCCGATGCGGATGCCGGAAATCGGGTGGATGGCGTCTTGCGCCGGAATGATCAGGTTGATGGCCATGGCGAGGAGATCGAGAGGGTGGCGGAAAAGAGGTGCCCGGGATGTCCCAGGGCAAAAAAACAGCCCCCATTCTATGCCGAATGGGGGCGTC
This sequence comes from Castellaniella sp., assembly GCF_047971665.1. Lineage (GTDB taxonomy): Bacteria > Pseudomonadota > Gammaproteobacteria > Burkholderiales > Burkholderiaceae_B > Castellaniella. The sequence continues at coordinate 50,260 of NZ_JBKEAA010000004.1, forward strand.
GGGGGATGCGGTGGCCTGGTGATCAGGTCGTCGGCAGGCGGGCGTAGGTGGATTGCTTGAGATCGCCCAGCAGGTCGAACAGTGTCGTGCGCGCGGATGGCGTCAGGCCGCTGAGCAGGGACTCGATCCAGGTGGCGTGCGCCCGTTGCATGCGGCGGTGATAGCGGCGGCCTTTCAGGGTCAGGCGGATCAGCGAGCTGCGGCGGTCGGCGTCGTCTTTCATGCGTTCGACCAGACCGTCTTTTTCGAGCTGGTCGGTGATGCCGGTGATGTTGCCGTTGGTGACCATCATCAGGCGGGACAGCTCACTCATTTTGAGGCCCTTGGAGGCGTGCGTGAGCTGGGACATCAGATCGAAGCGCGGCAGCGTGGTCTGGAACTCGGTGCGCAGCCGGCTGCGTAATTCGTTTTCGATCAATGTGCAGCAGCTGAGCATACGCAGCCACAGGCGCAGATCCTGCGGCTCCTGGCCGGTGGCTTGGGATTCGAGGTCCGGCACCGGCGGGGTGACGGACGGATGTTGGGTGGCAGCGTATTGAGTGTAGTCGCACATGGCGCGTCTCCAGCCCCTGACCGGGCGTGTTCTAAGCCAGTCCAGTGTAGGGGGTTCTTTGGTCGCATGTCCTTGTCATATATCAAGAAACTTGAGGTTCGGATTATTGAGACGGACAAGGATACGGACTGGCCCCGGGGCCGGCGCTGTAGAGATACGATGAGATCCGACCGATCTCATCGTATGACCTCACAACCGGGCGAAGACGCGGTCCGCCGCATCCAGCGTGGTCTGGATGACGGCATCGTCGTGGGTGGACGAGACAAAGCCGGCCTCGAAGGCCGACGGGGCGAAATGCACGCCTTCGGCCAGCATGCCGTGGAAGAACCGCTTGAAGGCGTCGGCATCGCTGGCGGAGACCTCGGCCAGTGTGGTCGGCACCGTCTCGCGGAAATACAGCCCGAACAGGCCGCCCTGCCAGTCGCCGCTTAGGGTGACGCCGTGGCGCCGCGCGTGTTCGACCAGCCCCTGGATCAGGACGCCGGTCTGCCGGTGCAGGGTGTCATAGAAGTCCGGCTCGGCCAGGCGGCGCAGCGTGACACGCCCGGCGGCGACCGCGACCGGATTGCCCGACAGGGTGCCCGCCTGGTAGACCGAGCCCAGCGGCGCGATCCCGGCCATGATGTCGGCACGGCCGCCGAACGCGCCCACCGGCATGCCGCCGCCGATGATCTTGGCCAGTGTGGTCATGTCGGGCGTGACGCCGCACAGGCCCTGCATTCCTTGCGGGCCCACCCGAAATCCGGTCATGACTTCGTCGAAGATCAGGACGGCGCCGTAACGGGTGCACAGGGCGCGCAGGCCCTCGAGGAAACCGGGCGCGGGGCGCACCAGATTCATGTTGCCGGCGATCGGTTCGACGATGATGCAGGCGATGTCCTCGGGAAACTGGGCGAAGGCGGCTTCGACGGCGGTCAGGTCGTTGTAGTCGAGCACCAGGGTGTGCTGGACGAATTCCGCAGGCACGCCGGCCGAGGTCGGGTTGCCGAAGGTCAGCATGCCCGAGCCGGCCTTGACCAGCAGGCTGTCCGCGTGGCCGTGGTAGCAGCCTTCGAATTTGATGATCCTGGATCGGCCCGTGCGGCCGCGCGCGAGCCGGATGGCCGACATGGTGGCCTCGGTGCCCGAGCTGACCAGGCGCACCTGTTCGATCGAGGGAATGCGCTCGATGATGGCTTCGGCCAGTTCGATTTCGGCCTCGGTCGGCGCGCCGAAGGACAGACCGTCCACGGCGGCGGCCTGCACGGCCGCGACGACTTCGGGATCGGCATGGCCCAGGATGGCGGGACCCCAGGAACCGATGTAGTCGATGTAGCGGGTGCCCTCCGCGTCCCACAGGTAAGGACCCTGGGCGCGCTGGATGAAGGGCGGGGTGCCTCCCACGGAACGGAAGGCGCGGACGGGGGAGTTGACGCCGCCCGGGATGGCGCGGCAGGCGCGTTCGAAGAGTTCAGTATTGCGGGACATGACGGAGTTCTGCTGGCGATGAGGTTCAGGAAGTCCGGCGCGATGCGTATGCGGCGGCATGATGTTGGAAAAGGCGTGGGAGCGGCGAGGGGTTCATGGGACAGCGGTTCGCGAAACGGTGGTTCATGCGGTGCCGGTGCCGGTGCCAGGAGCGGTGTCGGGATCGGTGTCGAACAGGCGGGCGCAGCGCTGGGCGGCGGCGCGGATGTCGGGGGCCTCGAACAGGGCGCTGATGACCGCGATGCTGTCGGCGCCGGCCTGAATTACCGGCGCGGCATTGTCGGGCCGGATCCCTCCGATGGCGACCACGGCGGCGCGCGGCTGCGCCGTGGCGGGTTCGCCGGGGGGATGCCGGTCCTCGACCAGGCGGCGGCCGGCGCGGACATGGTCCAGGGTGGCGCGCACGGCATCGGGTTTGACGCCGGACGGATACAGGGCGCCGAAGGCGATGTAGTCGGCATCGTCCCGCAGCCGGCGGGCGGCCAGCTCGGGCTGATCGTAGCAGGAGCAGCCGATGAGCTTGTCCGAGCCCAGGGCGAGGCGGGCTTGCGCGACCAGGCCGTCGTCGCGGCCCAGATGGGCGCCGTCGGCGTCCAGGTCGGCGGCCAGGCGCCAGTCATCGTTGATGATCAGGATCAGGCCCAGGCGCAGGCACAGGTCGCGCACGGCGCGGGCCTGGACGCGCAGGTCGGCCGGCGCGCCGAGCTTGCGGCGCCATTGCAGGGCGGTCATGCCGCCGACATGGGCCTGCTCGATGGCGGCCAGCAGGCGGTCGGTATCGGCCCAGTCGGGTGTGACGCCATACAGGCCGCGAGGAAAACGCAGTGTGCTCATGGTGCGGCTTGCAGGAGGATACGTTGCCCCATGCCGGGGTGGAAGTGCCGTTCCAGGATGGCGCCGGCGCTTGCGACTGCCTGGGAGATGGCTTCGTCGGGGGGCAGACCGCAGGCCAGCAGGCAGCACAGCACCGTGGCCAGCAAGCTTTCGGCGTCGCCCGTGCGGATGCGGGGCGCCGTCCAGGGCCAGCGCCTGCTGGGCTGATCCTGGGCATGCAGGGTCAGGCCGTTCAGTCCGGGGCCGAGCGCCGCGTTGCAGCACAGGACGAGGGGCGCGCCGAATTCGTGCAGTGCGCCGATCGGGTCGTCGGCCCGGGCCGACGACAGCAGGCCCTGGCTGGCCCATTGTTCCGGCAGCCGGGCATCCACGACGATGACATGCGCCTGGGGCACCAGCAGTTCGAGCAGCGCGCCGACGGTTTCCTCGGGATCCAGGTCTTCCAGGTCGGGAATCGACGGCGGCGCGCACAGTTGCAGCACCAGCGGCAGCGCGCTGTAGTCGGCGGCGATCTGCGCCAGTGTCGAGATGGTCTCGGGATCGTATTGAGGGCCGATTTTCAGGGCGCCAAAGGCCATGTCCTCGAGCAGGCAGCGCGCCTGGTCGTCGACCAGGTCAGGGGCCAGGCGCAGGATGGTTTCCGCGCCGGCCGTGTCCTGGACGTGGATCGCGGTGGCCACCGAGCCTGCGTGCGCGCCCAGACCGGCGCAAATGACCGCGTCGGCAGGCAGGTGACTGGCCCCGCTGGGGTCGAACGGACCGAAAATCAGGGGCAGGGGGATGGAAGGTGAGTCGGGTGGTGGCATGAGGGCAAAAAGGACAGCCGGTCGCCGTGACCGGCGGTTTGTGTACTATGCATTCATTCTAATCGCTTGCAAGCGGCAGAACATTTTCAGAGGATAGGAATTCATCGCCATGCGAACCTGGATGTGCCTGATCTGCGGCTGGATCTATGACGAGGCGGCCGGCTTTCCGGAAGACGGGATCGCGCCCGGCACGCGCTGGGAGGACGTCCCGCCCAACTGGGTCTGTCCCGAATGCGGCGCCCGGAAGGAAGACTTCGAATTGATTGAAATATGAATCACGCCGCCCGTGCGTGTTCCGCCGCGTTTCTGATACTCTAGTGACAAGGGCCATTGGCCGGACTACAGGGGATCGCCATGACGACCGTACCGCATCCTTCCGACACCGGTTCACGCATCGATCTGTCCCGGCAGTTTCTGCTGGCCATGCCGGGCATGGTGTCGGGCGAGCTGGCCAATACCGTGATCTATGTCTGCGAGCATACGGAACACGGCGCGCTCGGCCTGGTCATCAACCGGCCCACCGATCTCACCATCGGCGATCTGTTGCAGCGCATCGACCTGCCGTTGTCCCTGGAGATCGGACCGGTACAGGAATCGCCGGTCTTCTTCGGTGGACCGGTCCAGACCGATCGCGGCTTTGTGCTGCATGTGCCCAGCGGCGAATACAGTTCCAGCATCGAGCTGGGCGATGACGTGGCGCTGACCACCTCCCGCGACGTGCTGCAGGATGTCGCCGCCGGACACGGCCCGACCCGGCTCCTGGTGACATTGGGTTATGCGGGCTGGGGCGCCGGTCAGCTCGAAGACGAACTGGCCCGCAATGCCTGGCTGAATGTGCTGTCCTCCGAGGACATTCTGTTCGACACCCCGGCAGAGGACAGGTACGACGCGGCGCTGGCCCAGCTGGGCATCCGCGCCTCGATGCTGGCCAGTGATGCGGGTCATGCCTGACGCCGAACAGACGTTGCTGGCCTTTGATTACGGCCTCAAGAAAATCGGTGTGGCCCTGGGCAATACCCTGACGAATCAGGCGCGTCCCCTGTGCGTCCTGACTCCCTCCACGCGCGAACAGCGTTTTGCCCAGGTGAGGGCCTTGTTGGCCGAATGGCAACCCGACCTGGTGGTGGTGGGCCTGCCCCTGACGCTGGATGGCGAGGAGCAGCCCGCTTCGCGGCAGAGCCGCCGGTTTGCTCATCAGATCGAAGGCCGGTTCCGGGTGCGTGTCGTGCTGGTCGATGAGCGCGGCTCCAGCCTGGAAGCCCAGCAGATCCTGGGCACGCATGCGCCCGATGATGCCGTGGCGGCTGCCGTGATCCTGCAGCGCTACCTGGAGAGGCACTGAAGGCGCCGCCCGACGGCCGCATGCCGTGAATCGCGCGGTTTTGCGCATCCTCCGTCGGCCCGGGGCGGGTATGATGGGCGCCATTGCCCACTCCGGAGAGGGAAAGCCCTTGGCGCCGTTTCTGTTCCTGTTGCGTTTTGTCTGTGTGTCGGTCTGGATCCTGCTGGGTCTGCTGACCGAACTGGCAGTATTCCCGGCGCTGGGACGCGCCCGCCGTCGGAGGGTCGTGGGGGCATGGTCGCGCGGATTGATGCGGCTGTGCGGCGTGCGCCTGCGCTGCCTGGGCGAACCCGTCATGTCCGGCGCCGTGCTGTGGGTGGCCAATCATGTGTCCTGGGTCGATATCTTCGTGCTCAACAGTGTGCGCACCACCTCTTTCGTGGCCAAGAGCGACATCCGGCGCTGGCCGGTGATCGGCCTGCTGGTGGCCTGGGCGGGGACGCTGTTCATCGACCGGCACCACCGGCACGCCGTGCGCGATGCCGGTCGGCAGATGCTTGCCTGCTTCGACGAGGGCGATGCCGTGGGCCTGTTTCCCGAGGGCACGACCACCGATGGCGCGGACGTGCTGCCTTTTCATGCAGGGCTGTTCGATGCCGCCGTAAAATCCGGTGTGCCGACGCAGCCGGTGGCGCTGCGTTTTCTGAAGCGTGGACGGCGGGCGCCGGAACTGGCCTTCGTCGGCGAACAGACACTGGTGGCGAATCTGTGGTTCCTGCTCAGTGCCCGGGACGTGTCGGTCGAATGCCGTTTCCTGACGCCGATTCCGTCCGCCGAGGGTCAGACGCGCGCGGATGTGGCGCGTCGCGCTCAGGCCGCCATTGGCGAGGCCGTGCGCGGCGGCCCGGCATGACCCGACTGCGGTCGGGGGGGCTGAAAGCGGCGCCGGCGCGCCCGGGTTCACCGGCAGGCGGCGCAGTCCTGCTGGACGACCTGATGGTCGCGCAGCCGCAATGCCGTGAGTGAACGCCCCCAGACACAGCCGGTGTCCAGACAGATCACGTCCGGGCGGATGAGCAGGCCGAGCGCGGACCAGTGGCCGAAGACCACCGGCTCGCCAGGATCGCGGCGACCCGGCAGCTCGAACCAGGGTACCAGTTCGGGAGCGGTGTCAGGTTCGCCTTTGTGAGTGAAATTCATGCGGCCGTCATCCGCATGACAGACCCGGATGCGCGTCAGTGCATTGACGATCACGCGCATCCGGTCCGGTCCTTGCAGGGTGTCGTGCCATTGCAGGGGTTTCTCGCCATACAGGTCGTGCAGGGCGGGATGCCAGTCGGGCTGGCGCAGCGCCGTCTCGATCTCGCCCGCCAGGGCTTGCGCCTGATCCAGCGTCCAGGCGGGCAGGATGCCGGCGTGCACCATGACATGGCCATGGTCGCGGATCAGCAGGGGCTGGCGGCGCAGCCAGTCGATCAGGTCGGCCGCGTCGGGCGCATCCAGAATGTCCTGAAACGTATCGGATTTGCCCATGGGACGCACGCCCGCCACGACAGCCAGCAGGTGCAGGTCATGGTTGCCGAGGATGACGCGCGCCCGGTCTCCCAGGGCACGGATCAGCCGCAGCGCTCCCAGGGAATCGGGGCCACGGTTGACCAGGTCGCCGGCGAACCAGAGCTCGGTGTCGGGTGACGAGAGCTCGGGGCGCTCCAGCAGGGCGCGCAGGGCGCCCGCGCAGCCCTGGATGTCGCCGATGACCCAGACATCACCGCGCACGGCGCTGGCGGCCGCTGGTCTTTCGGACGGGGTCATAGGGGGCTTCGCTGGAGTCGGCGCTGGCGCAGCCACAGAGACAGCGAGTGGCGGTATTCCATTCCCAGCAGGGCCAGCAGGGCGATCACCAGGCCGATCAGGCTGGGGACCAGGGCGGTGGCCCAGGGCGGCCAGCCGCCCAGCATGCCGGCATTCAGGGCCAGTTGGTTGAGCATGAAGAAACTCACCCCCAGAATGATGCCGGTGAAGACCTTGAGGCCGACGCCGCCACGGCGTGTCTGCATGAAGCCGATGGGCGCGGCGATGGTGATCATGACCAGCAGGGTGAAGGGGTAGGCGATCTTGCGCCACAGGGCGACTTCCTGGCGGTCGGGCTGCAACTGGTTGCTCTTGAGGTAGCGGATGTAGTCCAGCAGGTCCGAGATCGCCATGCGTTCCGGGGTCAGGATGCGGGCGATCAGCCGCTCGGGCGTAAGCGAGGTGGGGATGCTGCGCTCGTCCAGATGGACGAGTTCGCTGATGGGCGCAGCGGGGATGCGGGCATCGGACAGCGCCTTGGCGGAATCCGGGCGGATGCGGGTCTCGGTCAGGTCGCGCAAGACCAGATGTCCCTGTTCGAACTGTCCGTTGACGGCCTGGACGGTGGCCCGCAATGTATCGTCCGCAGCGAATTCGTAGAGCACCACGTTCTCGACGCGGCCCTGGCCGTTGAGCTGGCCGATGTTGATGATGCGGGTGCCGCGCTTGCCGTCGGCTTCCTTGAACCAGTATCCGCTGGACATGCGGCCGCCATCGGTGCGGCCCAGCAGCTCGAGGCGGGATTCGCTGCGATGCAGTTCGGCGGCCGGGGTGATGAATTCCGACAGGATGAAAGCGCCCAGCACCAGCGGGATCGTGATCAGCCACAGGGCGACCAGCAGCCGCATGCCGCTGATGCCGGAGGCGCGCAGGATGGTCAGCTCATTGCGCTGCGCCAGCGCCGCCAGCGCCAGCACCGCGCCGATCAGCAGGCCGATGGGCAGCAGTTCGTACAGATAGCTGGGGATGTCCAGGGCCTGCAGGTAGAACAGGTTCAACAGGGACAGGCGCTCCCCGACCTTGTCCAGGCCATCGATCAGCGCGAAGAACATGAAAAGGCCCACCAGAGCCACCAGGACGACGGCGGTCGAACGGTAGATTTCGCGGGCGATATAGCGTCGTGCCGTGCGCATGGACGAGGGTGCGGTGAAAAGCTCAATAGTACCCTGAACGGCGGGCGCCGCCCGGTGCATGCGCTACGGGACTTCGACCTGGGGCATGCGGGCGCGCACGGTCGCCGAGTGGGAACGCAGGTAGGCGGTGACGCCATGGCGGTCGTAGTAGGCCGGATTGGGCAGCATGGCCGCCAGGCGGGCAGCCTGGCTGGATGAAAGCTGGTTCGCGTCGGTGCGGAAATAATGCTGGGCAGCGGCCTGGGCGCCGAAGGTGTCGGTTCCCCACTGGGCCACGTTGAGGTAGAGCTCCAGGATGCGGCGCTTGCTCATGACAGCTTCGATCATGTAGGTCAGGATCAGCTCCTGACCTTTGCGCAGGTAATTGCGCGAGTTCGACAGGAACAGGTTCTTGGCCAGTTGCTGCGTGATCGTGGACCCGCCGCGACGCCGCGAGCGGCCCCGGTCTGCTTGCTGCTGGTTGTAGTCCCAGGCTTTGCGGATGGCCTCCCATTCGACGCCGTCATGATCGACGAAACCACTGTCCTCGGAGGCGATCACGGCGCGCTTCAGATTCTGGCTGATGTGTTCGTACGGCACCCATACATGCTGCAACTCGGCCTCGGGGTCTTCGCCCCGCAGGGCATTGAGCGTGTCCTGCATGATGGGAGTGTTGGCGGGGGCGCGAAAATTGAACCAGACCACCATGCCCAGCAGGCCGATCTGGTAGAGGAAGGCGGCGCACAGCGCGACCAGCAGAACGGTCATGACGGTTTTGCGGCGGCCCGGCATGCTCATGGCGCCCCCGTATCCAGGCCTTCGCGGGTGAAGTGCCAGGTGCGTGTGATGGCGAGAATGTCGGTCTGCCGGGCCAGTTCGGGCGGCAGTGGCTCGAAGGGCGCGGCCAGTTCGACGATGCGCCGGGCCGCGCCGTTCAGGACGGTCTGATCCGAGGGGCGGTCGAACTGGATGTGGTCCAGGCTGCCGTCGCGCCGGATGTAGACGGTCAGTTGCAGATCGCCGTAGATGCGGCCGCGCGCCTCGGGTGGGTAGTGCTGCGTGCCGATCAGCTCGATACGCTGACGCCAGGCCTCGACGTACTGGGCATCGTCCGATGCGCGAGTGGACGGCGCAGTGAAGGTTTGCCGGGGCAGGGCGTTGTAGCGTGCGATACGTTCCTTCAGGGCGGCGATGCGGGCGCTGAGCACCAGGCTGTCCTGCTGACGGTCATCCTCGCCCTGATCGGGACTGCTGCCCAGCAGTTCCGGGGACGGCCGGGCGGCGACGACGGTGTCCTGTGATTCCAATTGAGACAGCAGGCGGCGCTGCTCGGCTTCGAGCTCGGCCTGCCGGCGTCGCAGGGCGGCCAGCACGGTTTCCTCGGCGTGGCCGTCGGTGGTACGCGGCAGGGGGGATGAGGCCATTCCCTGCGCCCGGTCTCCGCCGCCGTCCAGATTCTGCTGGGCCAGCGCCTGGGGATTCAGGGGGGCCTGTTCGCTGCGGCTGTTGACCAGCGTGACTTCCAGGGTGGACGACTGGCCGGGCAGCCGGGCGGGGATGAAATGCCATGCCAGCAGCGCTGCGTGCGCGGCCAGGGACAGCAGCAGGGCTGCCGCCATGCGGCTGCGGCCTTCGTCCCGGGATTCCAGCAGTTGCAGTGGCAGCGTGTCCATGGTGCGTTCCCTCAGACTGGTTCCCGCAGGCGCAGCTCGATGTCCAGGCCGATCTCGTCGACGCTGAGGATGTCCAGCCGCAGTGCCTGGCCGCGTTCGAATTCAGGCAGGCCGTTGATGCGGGTGACGAACGGTGCGCAGGCCAGCCGCACCAGGTTTTCCCGCAGCACGTGAGCGAGGACTTCTTTCATCCCCTGCTGTTGCAGCCAGCGGATGCACCAGTAGCGCTCCATCGAGGACTGGAATTCGCCCCAGAGCGTGTACTGCGAATCGAAGGCGCCGATCAGGGCGAACAGGTCGGCGTCCTTGGGTTTGAAGGGGGCGGCCAGCCGCGCGGAGACGCCGTGCTCGGCCGCCGCCATGATCTGGCTCTGGTTGATCAGGTCCACATAGCGGCGCAGCGGCGACGTCGACCAGAGGTACTGCGGCACGGCGATGGATTCGTGCGGCAGCGCCTGGGTGGACATGCGGGTGCGTCCGGCCTGCTGGGAACGGTAGATGCCCGGGACGCCGTGGCGCGCCAGCAGGGCGCCCCATTGTGTATTGGTCAGGATCATGTATTCGGCCACCAGCCGGTCCAGCGGGGCGTTGCGCTGGCGCGGCACCAGGCGGACGATCGAGTCCGGGTCGTCGGGCGGGCCGTCGATTTCGAAGTTGTATTCGATGCGGTTGTTATTTTCCGGCCTGCCGCGCGCGCGGTCGCGCACAGCGCCCACCGCCTTGGCGAACTGCCACAGGGGCCGCAGCCAGTGGCTGTACGGCAGGGCTGCGCCGGGATCGTCCAGCGCGGCTTCCGTGACCTGGTCGTCGATCTGGCCGTGACGCAGGTTGGTGGTCACCCGGATGCTTTCGAGCCGGGTTTCGGTGTCCAGGATCTCGCCGTCCGACAGGCGGCCGGTGACGTACAGCGACAGCGCCGGGCGCCATTGCCCCTCGTCCAGGGAAAAGGCGGCGATCAACTCGCGCGACAGCATGGGGATCTTGTCGCCCGGCATGTAGACCGTGGACATGCGCGCGCGCGCCTGATCGTCCAGGGCGCTGCCGCGCGTGACGGCCAGCGCCGGGGCGGCAATATGAATACCGACGCGGACCGTGCCGGGTTCAGGGATCGTGACCGACAGCGCGTCGTCGATTTCGATGGTGCTGGCATCGTCCAGGGAATAGGCCTCGACGTCGGCCCGGGGCAGATGCGCGCCCCAGGCCTGGATTTCCACGGACGGCCATGCTGTTCCCCGGGGAAAATGGGCCGTGAGGAACCGGTCGCGCATCATGGCCAGGGGATGGGGCCAGACGCCCAGCGACAGCAGCAGCCGTTCCGGACTCATGCCCGATTGCTGGACGGCGGCATCGAAGGCTTTCCATTCCAGCGTGTTCTTGTCGGGCCGGTCCAGGAACGAGGCGGCCACGGGCCGCAAGGCCTCGGGCAGCGTGCCTGCCAGGAGGGTTTCGGTCCATTGCGCCTGCTGTTCCGCCTGACGGTGTTTTTTTTCGATGGCGGCCAGGGCAGCTTGCAGGATCTCTGGCGGAGCGGGGCGAAAGGCCCCCTTGCCGCGCCGGTGAAAGTGGGCGGGCGCGGCCGACAGCGCCAGGATCGTGGCGGTCTTTTCCACGGCGTCGGGCGCGTGGCCGAAATAGTCTTCGGCCAGGGCCGCGGCCTCGAATTCCTGTTGCGGCGCGACTTCCCACAGGAATCCGGCATCCAGGGTGGCCGCCAGGGATTCGGCGGCGGGCAGCAGACCGTCGGGCGACGGCTGTTCAAAGGTGAACAGCACGGCATTGCGTTTGATTTTGCTGCGCTTGCCGCTGGCCGATTCGACCTGCAGCGAGGTATCGGCTTCGGAGAAAATGGTTTCGGCCTTGAGCTTGCCGGCGTCTTCGTAGAGAACGTGCATAAAGAAATAGAGAGACTGCGGAGATTCAGTGAGAGGATCGGGGCGGGCGCTGCGCCAGCCGGTCGAGCAGGGTCTGGTGGATGCCGCCGAAACTGCCATTGCTCATGATGAGCACCTGGTCGCCGGGCTGCGCCGCCTGGCACACTGCGTCGGCCAGGGCATCCAGATCGTCGCCCGTCCACAGGCGGTCGCCCAGCCCGGCCAGCACCTGGCGGGGGTCCCAGCCCAGGGCGTGCCGGCCCTGGGTGGCGCCGTGGCAGAAAACAAGATCGGCGTCGGCCAGCGCGGCGGGCAGCCGCGCGGCCATGGTGCCCAGTTTCATGGTGTTGGAGCGCGGTTCGATCACCGCCAGGATACGGGTCTGCGGTCCGACGCGGCGGCGCAGGCCGTCCAGGGTGGTGGCCATGGCGCTCGGGTGATGGGCGAAATCGTCATGGACGGCCACCCCGTCCCGGGTGCCGCGCAGTTCCAGGCGACGGCGCACACCCTGGAACCGGTTCAGGGCGGCGATGCCGTCGGCGGGCGCGATGCCCGCATGGCGGGCCGCGGCCAGGGCCGCCAGCGCGTTGGCCTGGTTGTGGGCGCCCGACAGCGACCAGTCCAGCATGCCGACCGGCCTGCCCTGATGCAGGATGCGGCAGCGCTGGCCGTCGTGGGTTTGCGGTTCGGCCTGCCAGTCGCCGCCGGCGCCGAAGGTCTCGACGGGTGTCCAGCAACCGCGCGCCAGGACGCGGTCCAGGGCCTCGCCGGTCGTGGGCCGGATCAGGTGCCCCGCGGCCGGGACGGTGCGCACCAGATGGTGGAACTGGGTTTCGATGGCGGCCAGGTCGGGGAAGATGTCGGCGTGGTCGTATTCCAGATTGTTCAGGATGGCGGTGCGGGGGCGGTAGTGGACGAATTTGGAGCGTTTGTCGAAGAAGGCCGTGTCGTATTCATCGGCCTCGATGACGAAGTGACGGCGGGCGGGCTCATAGCGGGCCGAGACCCCCAGATCCGGCGCCACGCCGCCGATCAGGAAATTGGCGGGCTCGCCGGACTGATCGAGGATCCAGGCCAGCATGGCGCTGGTCGTGGTCTTGCCGTGCGTACCTGCCACGGCCAGGACGTGCTGGTCGCGCAGGATGTGGTCGGCCAGCCATTGCGGGCCGGAGGTATAGGGCAGGCCACGGTCCAGGATGGCCTCCATCAGCGGGTTGCCCCGGGTCACGACGTTGCCGATCACGTACAGATCGGCGCCCAGGCCGATCTGATCCGCGTCGAAGCCCTCGATCAGGTCGATGCCCTGTTCGCGCAGCTGTGTGCTCATGGGCGGGTAGACCCCCGCATCGCAGCCGGTGACCCGGTGACCTGCCGTGCGGGCGATCAGGGCCAGACCGCCCATGAACGTGCCGCAGATTCCCAATATGTGTACGTGCATTGCGTCCTCCAACCGATATTGTAAGGGGCTGGTGCTATGATGAAACGGCTTGGGATTCTCTGGAATGATCTGCTGTCGTGGCCCGTTCAGGGCGTCCCTTCGGTGATCATTCGTTGGACGGCATTTCCATGAACAGGCGTAAATTCTTGCGCAACGCATCGCTGGCCGCGCTGGGGGTGGCGATGGGTGGACACGGCGCAGTGGCCTCGATCCTGCCGGCTCATCCCGTCTTCGGGCGCTCATTTCCGGATCTCGACGGTCAGGATCAGGCGCTGTCGGCCTATGCGGGACGGCCGGTGCTGATGAATTTCTGGGCCAGCTGGTGTCCGCCCTGCGTGCGCGAAATGCCGCTGCTCGAGTCCCTGCATCAGCGGCATCCCGATCTGGCCGTGTTGGGGCTGGCCATCGATACCCGGGCCAATGTCGGGCGTTTCCTCAAAAAAGTCCAGGTGTCCTACCCGCTACTGCTGACCGGCACGCAGGGGATCGCGCTGATGCGCGAACTGGGCAACAAGGGCGGAGGGCTGCCTTTTACCCTGCTGTTCGACCGCCAGGGCCATCTGGTCGATTCGATCACCGGCGAGCTCGATCCGGACGATATCCAGGCCCGGATCACGCAGATGCTTTAGGGTTTGATAACTCTGTTGCAAACCCGTTCTGTCCCTGGTTTTATGGACAAATCGGCGGTTTTAGCGTAAAAAGGCGCTTTGAAGGGTATCCCCATACCCAGGATCAGGCGGCTTCGGGTGAGACTCCAGGGCTGCCCGCTGGCAGCAGCAACACATGTGGCCGTCGTGTATTCTCCCCGCATCGCCGGGGTCGGACCGACGGCGTATTTGTTTTTACCGCCCGGATCCGATCAATGAACGGCCCGCGCCCGCATGGGCAAGCACACAGGAATTTATCAACATGGATCTTAGAAAACTGAAAACGCTGATCGACCTGGTGGCCGATTCGGGTATTGCCGAACTGGAAATCACCGAGGGCGAAGGCAAGGTCCGTATCGTCAAGTTTTCCCAGACGGCCGCTGGCGCGCCGGCGACCGTCGCCACCGTGCCCGCCCAGGTTGTCCCGGCGCCCGCCGCCGCGCCCGTCGCTCCGGCGGCCGCGCCTGCGCCGGCCGCGCCGCAAGGCCATCAGGTCAAGGCGCCCATGGTGGGCACGTTCTACCGTTCGCCCAATCCGAATGCGGCGTCTTTCGTCGAGGTCGGTCAGACCGTCAAGGAAGGCGATCCCCTGTGCATCATCGAGGCGATGAAGCTGCTCAACGAGATCGAGGCCGACAAGTCCGGCGTGATCAAGGAGATCCTCGTCGAGAACGGCGAACCGGTCGAATACGGCCAACCCCTGTTCATCATCGCCTGAGCGCCATGTTCGAAAAAATCCTGATTGCCAATCGCGGCGAAATTGCCCTGCGAGTCCTGCGCGCCTGCCGTGAAATGGGCATCCAGACCGTGGTCGTGCACTCCGAGGCCGATCGCGAGGCCAAATATGTGCGACTGGCCGATGAATCCGTCTGCATCGGACCGGCCTCGCCGCGCGACAGTTATCTGAACATGCCGGCGCTGATCTCGGCGGCCGAAGTCACCGATGCCGAGGCGATTCATCCCGGCTACGGCTTCCTGTCGGAAAACGCCGATTTCGCCGAACGGGTGGAAAAGAGCGGTTTCGTGTTCATCGGCCCGCGCCCGGAGAGCATTCGCACCATGGGAGACAAGGTCAGCGCCAAGCAGGCCATGATCGCCGCCGGCGTGCCGGTCGTGCCAGGCTCGGATGGCGCGCTGCCCGATGACCCCCAGGAGATCCAGCGGATCGCCGCCGAAGTCGGCTATCCGGTGATCATCAAGGCCGCGGGTGGCGGCGGTGGCCGCGGCATGCGGGTGGTCTACACCGAGACGGCCCTGCTCAACGCCGTGGCCATGACGCGCACAGAGGCCGGCGCCGCCTTCAACAATCCCGAGGTCTATCTGGAAAAATTCCTCGAGAATCCGCGTCACATCGAGATCCAGGTGCTGGCGGACGGCGAGGGCAAGGCGGTCTGGCTGGGCGAACGCGACTGCTCCATGCAGCGCCGCCACCAGAAAATCATCGAAGAAGCGCCTGCCCCGGGCATCGATCGCGACCTGGTCGAGCGGATCGGCGAGCGTTGCGCCAAGGCCTGCCGCCAGATGCGCTACCGTGGCGCGGGCACTTTCGAGTTGCTGTACGAGAACGGCGAGTTCTATTTCATCGAGATGAACACCCGGATCCAGGTAGAGCACACGGTCACCGAAATGATCACCGGGATCGATCTGGTTCAGCAGCAGCTGCGGATCGCGGCGGGCGAGAAATTCACGCTGCGTCAGCGCGACATCAATCTGCGCGGCCACGCGATCGAATGCCGGATCAATGCCGAGGACCCCTATAAATTCACGCCCAGCCCCGGCCGGATCACCAACTGGCACACGCCGGGCGGGCCGGGGGTGCGCATGGATTCCCATGTGTTCTCCGGGTATACCGTGCCGCCCTACTACGATTCGATGATCGCCAAGCTCATCACCTATGGCGACGACCGTCATCAGGCGACCATGCGGATGGACATCGCGCTCTCGGAGATGATCGTCGAGGGGGTGAACACCAATATCCCGCTGCACCGCGAGTTGATGCATGATGCCAAATTCATCGAAGGCGGCACCAGCATCCACTATCTCGAGCACAAACTCGCCGCGCGCGGCTGAGGCCCGGCATGCGAGAGCTCGTGCTGAACTGCCCGGAAAGCCAGGCTGAGGCATGGTCCGATGCCTTGCTGGAGGCCGGCGCATTGTCGGTGTCGGTCGAGGATGCCGATGGCGATACGGCTGACGAGCAGGCGCTGTTCGGCGAACCGGGCACGGAGCCCGAAGTCCTGGCCTGGCGGCGCAATCGTCTGGTCGCGCTGCTGGCCGACGGGGATGACCCCGCCCAGTTACTGATGGTGCTCGACGGCCTGGCCGGCCCGATGCCGGCGGCGCAGGACTGGTTCCTGCGCGATGTGCCCGATGCGGACTGGGTGCGCCTGACGCAATCCCAGTTCGGCCCGATCGTCGTCAGCGACCGCATCTGGATCGTGCCGAGCTGGCATCGCGACGATGACGGCCTGCCTTCGGTCGGTGCGCACGATGGCATCGTGCGCATCGAACTCGATCCGGGCCTGGCCTTCGGCACAGGCAGCCATCCCACCACGCATCTGTGCCTGGAATGGCTGGCCGCCCATTTGCGCGGTGGCGAAACCGTGCTGGACTACGGCTGCGGCTCGGGCATCCTGGCGATAGCTGCCCGGCTGCTGGGCGCCGGCCCGACAGTCGGTGTGGACATCGACGAGCAGGCGGTGCTGGCCACGGCCCGTAATGCGCAGGCCAATCGCCTGGATGTCCAGGCCATCCTGCCCGGTCACCTGTCCGCAGGTACCCATCAGGTCGTGGTAGCCAACATCCTGTCGAACCCCCTCAAGCTCCTGGCTCCCATGCTGGCCGCCCGGGTCGCCCCGGGCGGGTTCCTGGCGCTGTCCGGTGTCCTGGAGCGGCAGGCCGATGAGGTCTGCCAAGCCTACGCGCCGCACCTGCCTTTGCAGGTCTGGGCGGCTCGCGATGGCTGGGTCTGCCTGGCTGGCCGCAGCGTCTGACGGAGGGGAGCGGCGATGGATCTGACCACACGCTGCCCGAACTGCGGGACTGTATTCCAGGCATGCCTGACAGAGCTGCAATTGCGCAAGGGCTACATCCGTTGCGTGCAGTGCTCTCATATTTTTGATGGTTATGCCGAGGTGGTCGCCGATGCGACCCCACCCGAGGCGCTGGCGGCCGTGCCGCGCGCCGCTGTCGCGCCGCCGCGTCCGGCCGTCGCGCCTGCCGCACCCGCGATGGGGGCTTCTGCGGCACCATCGCCTCAGGTCATCCGCTCAGGCCGTCTTTCCCGGCAGCCGTCCGAGGAGGCCCCCGCGTTCAGCATCGGGGTCGCTCCCTGGCCCGACGATCGGCCCGAGCCTCGCATCGGCGACGGGCACGAACGGTCCGGGCCGCGCCCGGTCGATCAGATTCTGGCGGATGAGGGCTGGGTGTCCGACGCCTCCGTCGCGCCGGGTTCCAGCCGGAGCGCCAGCCGGGAGACGGCAGGGGCACAGGCGGAATCGTTCATGGTCGAGGCCCGGCCGGGGCATCGCAGTCAGGGCGGTTCGGCCGCGCCTTTGCTGAGAGACGAGGATGCGCCGGGCTGGGGCGCCGCGCTGGCGCGTTTCTGCGCCAGGCTGCTGTTGCTCCTGTTGCTGATTCTGCTGGCGGCGCAGGCCGCCTATGTCTACCGGGCCGACATCGCCCGGATGGCGCCCGCGCTCAGGCCCGTCCTCGAAAGAGCCTGCGCCCCCCTGCATTGCCGGGTGCCCTATGGTCGGGACATTACGCTGATCGCGATCACTGGTTCCGCGCTCAAGGCCGCCGATTCCAATGCAGTGGCGGGGTTGCCGCCCTCGGATCAGGTGCCCGACGAACAGCGGTTTGAGTTGCACGCCACTTTGCGCAACCGGGCCGAGGCGCCTCAGGAATGGCCGACCCTGGCACTGGAACTGAAAGACGCCGCCGGAACGCAGCTGGTGCGCCGCAATCTGTCGCCCGCCGACTATCTGGGCGCGGCGCGTGCGGCGCAGCCCTTCGCGGGCCTGAGCGAGGTCCTGGTGCGCGTGCCGCTGACCCTGAGCGGTGTGCGCATCAATGGCTATCAGCTCGATCTCTTTTATCCCTGAAGGTATTTCATCGCCATGTCCGAGGACGTCCTGATCTGCGGTTCCATTGCTTTCGACACCATCGCCGTGTTCGAGGGGCGCTTCCGCGACCATATTCTGGCCGACAACATCAAGTCGCTCAGCGTGTCGTTCTTTGTGCCTTCGCTGCGCAAGGAATACGGCGGCTGCGCGGGCAATATCGCTTACAGCCTCAAATTGCTGGGCGGGCGACCGGTGCCCGTCGGCACCGTGGGCCAGGATGCCGATGACTATCTGCAGCGGCTGCGCGCCCTGGACATCGACACCCGGCTGGTGCGCATGCTGCCCGACACCTACACGGCTCAATGCCACATCATCACGGATCAGGAAAACAACCAGATCGCTTCGTTCCATCCGGGCGCGATGCTGCGTTCGGCGGAAAACGATCTGAGCGGTCATCGCGCCTGCTGGGCCATCGTCTCGCCGGATTCCAAGGATGGCATGTTCGCGCATGCTCAGCGACTGCAGGCCGCCGGGATTCCCTTCATCTTCGATCTGGGACAGGCGATGCCATTGTTCGAGGGCGAGGACCTTTTGCGCATGCTGGACATGGCCGACATTCTGACCGCCAATGACTATGAGGCCAGTGTGATCGAGGAACGCACGGGGCGCTCCATCCAGACGCTGGCGGCCGGCCTGCGGGCGGTGGTGGTGACACGGGGCGGCGAAGGCGCCTCGCTGTTCGTCGGCGATACCCGGACGGATGTTCCCGCAGCCCCCGTGACCGAGGTCGTCGATCCGACCGGCTGCGGCGATGCGCATCGCGCCGGCCTGCTGTATGGCCTGGCGCACGGCTGGCCCTTGCGGGATGCCTGTTGCTTGGCGAATGTCATGGGCGGTCTTAAAATTGCTCACAGGGGTCCGCAGAACCATCGCCCGTCGCGCAGCGATATCGCGGCGGTGCTGCAGTCGCATTATGGTATCGGCGCGGACCGGCTCGCCTGATTCGGGCGCGGCCGCTTTTTTCTTCACAGGAGTCAGCCCATGGCGATCTTTACGCAGGGTCTTCCTCGCCGCGCGACGCGCTTTGCCGCTGTTGCCGGGATTTCTCTCTCGTTGCTGGTGCTGGCTGGCTGCGCCAGCCAGTCCGCCTCCAGTTCCGTCTATACCTATGGACAGGCGCAGAGCGAACAGATCGTGCGCTACGGCACGGTGGTGTCCGTACGCTCCGTGGTCATCCAGTCGGACAAATCTTCAGGTCTGGGCGCCTTGAGCGGCGCGGCGCTCGGTGGCGTCGCGGGCAGCGCCGTGGGAGATGGTCGTGGTCAGATCCTGGCCTCGATCGGCGGCGCCTTGCTGGGCGGTCTGGCCGGCAATGCGGTCGAGAATCAGGTCGGCAAGACCCGTGGTCTGGAAATCACCGTCCGTCTGGATAACGGCGAGACCCGCGTCATTGCCCAGGCGGCCGATGTGGCGCTGAACTCCGGTCAGCGCGTTCAGGTCATCAGCGGCGGCGGGCCGACCCGCGTCGTGCCGATCTAGATCCAGGACCGGCCCGGGCGGCGAGTGTCGTTCAGGCGCCGAATGTCGTGAACGCCATGTGGTTCACCACCATCATGGCGATCTGTGCCAGCACCAGCAGGACCAGGGGCGACAGGTCCAGCCCGCCCATGCGCGGCAGCATCCGGCGGATGGGATCGAGCAGCGGCGCGGTCAGGGTGTAGAGCACCGGCATGATGGGTGACAGCGGGTTGACCCAGGACAGGATCGCCTGGATCAGCGTCACCCAGACGATCACGTTGAACAACCATTTCAGTCCGACCAGCAGGCCCGACAACAGCAGCGGGCCGATGGTGGCCGAAGAGATCAGGCTGCCCGTGACGACCAGCCAGGACAACAGCAGATACAGGATGGCCGTGATCCAGCACGCCAGGATGCTGGGCCAGTCGAAGCGGCCACTGGTGGGGATGAATCTGCGGATCGGTCCTGTCAGCCATTCCGTGGCTCGCAGGATGGCCTGGGAAAACGGATTGAAGGGATGCAGGCGGATCGCGAACATCCAGGCCCGCAGGATCAGGCCGATGCCAAAGAGCTGAAAAACAATATCGAACAGGAACTGCAGGATGTTTTGGGCCATGCGGTGCTCGTGGGCTGCGGTCGTGGAGCCGTCATTGTCGCATCAAGCGGACCGCCCTGGCGAATGAAAAGGCCCGGCGGATTCCGCCGGGCCAGGGGTATCGCGGTCTGATTCCCGCCTGCGCGAGCGCGGGAATCAGCGGTGCGATCAGGGGCGCTTGCTTGCTGCGGGGAACGGCCAGGATGCTGCCGGATTGGTATCCGTACGGATCTCGGGGGCAGGCATCTCGGGCTTGACGGCAGCGACTTTCTTGGCGGCCGGTTTGCGCGCAGCAGGCTTGGGTTTGGCGGCCGCCTTCTTTGCAGGAGCCTTGGCGGTTTTTTTCGCCGGCGCTTTTTTCGCGGCGGCTTTCTTGGCCGGTGCCTTTTTGGCCGCTGCCTTTTTCGCGACGGCGGTTTTTGCCGTGGCCTTCTTGGCAGAGGCTGCCGTCTTTTTCACTGAGGCCTTTTTGGCCGGTACCTTTTTGGCCGCGGCTTTTTTGGCAACGGCCTTTTTCGGCGCGGCCTTTTTGGCTACTGCCTTTTTGGGTGCGGCTTTCTTGGCTGCTGCCTTTTTCGGTGCGGCTTTCTTGGCAGCGGTTTTCTTCACGGCCACTTTCTTGGCAGCCGTTTTTTTCACGGCGGCTTTCTTGGCGGGCGCGGCTTTCCTGGCTGTTGCCTTTTTGGGTGCCGCCTTTTTGGCGGCGGCTTTCACCGGCGCGGCCTTTTTGGCCGGCGCGGCTTTTTTGGCGGCCGGTGCGGACTTCTTGGCTGCCGGTTTGGAGGTGGACTTCGGGGCTGCGGATTTCTTGCTTGATGCGACAGAGGCCTTCTTGGCTGTTGCCATCGTCATGCTCCTTGGGATCGAAGAGAGTGTCCACCCATTTGATATGACCCCCACGGGATGTGCGGCTCATCTCAAATGGCGCAGGCGTGCAGTATCATGAACATCGCACGCCTTCAAGTCTATCTTAAGCACTGTCGTGTTCCAAGCATTATTCCCGGTGTGGCGTCCGTTGAGATCAATATTCGTTAAGTCGTGTCTCGAAAAAGTCGCGTTCTTTTTTTATCGATGATGTTTTCGTGCGATGCTCACCACTTCAGATAGAACATGGCCTTGGCGAGAAAGACGATCAGGACGACATGGCAGAAAACGCTGATGTGGATGATCTGGAAATGGCGCGACTTCAGTTTGCCCGTGCCGCTGAGCGTCATGGCGGTGATGAAATGACCCAGCACGCTGAAGGCCAGGATGATCTTGATCCACAGCAGCGTGGCGAAACTGCTGGCGAATGGCTGGGCGAGCGCTTCGCGGAATTGCCAGGCCATGCCCACCCCCGCGCCGAACAGCACGATCATGGCGAAGGGCATGATGCGCCGCGCGCGCTTGCCGATGGCCAGCTCGACGTTGCGCATGGTTTCGCGGCCAAGCGGCTTGCGGATGCCTTCGAGAATCAGGACTTCGAAAAACACGGTGCCCACGAACAGGATGGCGGCGAACAGGTGCAGCGTGATGAGTAGAGAGTGGCTCATGTCGGTAGAATATTGACTTGCCCGCAGGACGCGGGCGCACCGGGAAATTGTAGGCCGGCAATCTTTGCCGGGATGCTCCGGCCCTTGGCCGATCCTGGGTATTGGATGACATTTGTCATGGATGGGAATCAAGTCATGGATTGCCTTCGTTTTCATGTCCGGATCGCGCTGGCGGCCGCCCTGGTTACCCTTGCGGCCTGCGCGCCGATGAAGCCGGCGCAGGGGCCGGCCGCTGCGACGGCAACGCGGCCCTCCTGCACGGTGGCGGCGACCGGTGACCCGCTGGTCGGCAATTGGCTGTCGGTCAGCGCCCAGAAAGGCGTCGCCGGCGCCTTGCGCACGCTCTACACGCTGAACCCGGATGGCACCATGAACTACGTCAAGCAGATCAAGCGACCGCGCACACCCTCCCAGGGGCTGTATGAATCAGGTTGCTGGGTGCGCGACGGCCAGACGGTGATCCTGCGGACCCTGGATTCCAACGGTCTGCCCGTGAACCTGGATGATCCGATCTACACCAATCGTTATCGCGTTGATCGGGTCAATACCTCGGAGTTGCGCCTGAGCGGTCCGGACGGCGCCGTGAAGGCACGGCGCATGTCGCCGGGCTACCGGCTGCCGTTCTAGGGCCCGGCATGTTCTCCGGGCCGCAGCGGGCGCGCTAGGCCCTGTTCAGGCTGGCGGCCAGCCGATCCAGAACGGTGTCGCGGCCCAGCAGCGCCAGCACAGCGCCGATCGACGGGGTGTGCTTGCGGCCCGTGACGGCCACCCGCAGCGGAATCGCCAGCCCGGGCATCCTGGCGCCGTGATCTTTCAAGATCGCCTTGATCAGGCCGTCGAGTTCCGTCTCGTTCCAGGCCCGCAGCGCCGTGGCGCGTTGCAGGAAATCATCCAGCAGGCTGCGGGCCGCATCGTCCAGAACCTCGGCGCGCAGCGCGTCGTCGGCGGGCGCATAGGGGCCGCAGAACAGCATGGCGCCTTCGGCCAGATCCTCCAGGGTCTCGCTGCGATCGCGCAGCAGCGACATGATCGCGGTCAGGTCGGCCGACGCAGGATCGCCGCCCCGGCGGGTGACGCGCGGCGCGGTGCGGTCAGCCAGCTCGGCCGGATCGAGCGCGCGCAAGGCGTGGGCGTTGACCCAGTTGAGTTTCTTCGGATCCCATTGCGCGGCCGAGCGGCTGAGATTGCGAGGATCGAACCATTCCACGAACTGCTCGCGTGTGAAGATTTCGTCGTTGCCGTGGCTCCACCCCAGCCGCGCCAGGTAGTTGACCATGGCCTCGGGCAGATAGCCCAGGTGGTCGTATTCCATGATGCTGACGGCGCCGTGGCGTTTTGAGAGCTTTTCGCCATCGGGGCCCAGGATCATGGGGACATGGCCGTAGCGCGGCAGTTCCCCACCCAGCGCGCGCAGGATGTTGATCTGACGCGGCGTGTTGTTGACATGGTCGTCTCCGCGGATGACGTGCGTGATCTGCATGTCCCAGTCATCCACCACCACGCAGAAGTTGTAGGTGGGGGTGCCGTCGGGGCGGGCGATCACCAGATCGTCGAGCTCGCTGTTGTCGAAACTGATGGGGCCCTTGACCAGGTCGTCCCAGGCGGTGACGCCCTCTTGCGGACTGCGAAAGCGCACCACGGGTTGGACGCCGGCCGGGATCGGCGGCAGGGTCTTGCCGGGCTCGGGTCGCCAGGTGCCGTCATAGCGCGGCTTGGCGCCGATGGCGCGGGCGCGTTCGCGCATGGCTTCGACTTCTTCCGGTGTGCTGTAGCAATGATAGGCCGTGCCCTGGGCCAGCATGTCCGCGATCACGGCGCGGTAGCGGTCCATGCGCCGCATCTGGTAGAACGGCCCCTCGTCGGCCGTCAGATCCAGCCATCGCATGCCGTCCAGAATGGCCTGCACGGCCTCGGGGGTGGAGCGTTCCAGATCCGTGTCCTCGACGCGCAGCACGAAGGTGCCGCCGAAATGACGGGCGAAGGCCCAGGAGAACAAGGCGGTGCGTGCGCCCCCCAGATGCAGGTACCCGGTGGGGGACGGAGCGAAGCGCGTACGGACGGGGCGTGAAGAAGAGTCTGTCATATCAATGTGCTGAACAATTGTTGCGCCGCAACAAAATAGTGAGGAACCCGAGTAAAATCGAAGAATCAAGACATTATTTTAAGGGACGGCCTGTCCGGGGGCGTCCGAGGTTTTTCTCATGTTGCGCCATCGTCTGGCTGCTCTGTTCGAGCCGCGTTCCCTGTTGATCCTGAGTTCCCGCGAACTTCCTGTCGTGCGCACACCGCCCGCGTTGCTGCAAGGGCGGATTGCCGATGTGCGGATCGGGGAGGACGGCCGCTGGCAGATGCCGCAGCGGCTGGAGTTCCTGCAAGAGGGCCAGCGGCTGGACATGGCCTTGCTGTGTCTGGATCCCGCCCTGCTGCCGGCCGCGCTGGGGGCGCTCAAGGCGCACCGGCCGCGCGCCCTGGTGCTGTTGCCGCACACCACGCCGGCCGTCGATCCCATCGAGACCCGCGCCTATTGTCAATCCTGGGGCCGGATGAATGGCTGCCTGGTGCTCGGCCCCGGTGCGCTGGGCGTGCAGCGCCCGCACCTGGGGTTGAATCTGGGGCTCGATCCGCATGGCGCGCCGGTGGGCCGTGTGGCCCTGGTCGCGCAGTCCCGGATGGTGGCCGCCGCCGTGCTGGACTGGGCGGACGACATCCAGCTTGGCTTTTCGGCCGTCGTGTCGGCGGGCGATGCCGATGGCGTCACGGTGGCCGAGGTGCTCGAATATCTGTCGATGGATCCGCGCACAGAAAGCATCGTGCTGTATCTCGAAGAGGCCGATTCCTCGCGCCGCTTCACCAGCGCGCTGATGGCCGCCGCCAGCGTCAAGCCGGTGATTCTGCTGAAGGCCGGCCGTTCGGACAACAGTCCGGTCGCCGATGCCGTGTTCGACGCGCTGGTGCGGCGCACCGGGGCGGTGCGGATCCGGTTTTTCGTGCAGCTGTTTTCGGCGCTCAAGGTACTCGTTCAGACCAAGCGCCAGCGGGGGCGCCATATTGCGCTGTTCTCCAATGGCTATGGCGCGGCGCACCTGGCGCTGGACGTGATCGGCGCCAGCGGCCCCGTGTCCCGGGCCACCTTGTCCTCCCAGACGCAGCGTGATCTGGCCTCGGTTCTGGAACCTGGAGCCGCCCTGGACAATCCCGTCATCAGCCATGCGCCGCTGGGCCCCGAGCGGTTGCAACAGGCCCTCGGCGTACTGGCGGACGATAGCAATGTGGATGGCGTGCTGGTGCTGATCGCGCCCGATGCCCTGTCGGATCTGGACGGCGCCACCGAGGTGCTGGCCCGGTTCTCCGAGGCTTCCCCCAAGCCCATCGTCTCCTGCTTTCTGGGCGATGCCTCGATGCGTTCCCGGCGGCATCGGCTGGATTCGGTGGGCCTGCCGGCGTTTCGCACACCGGAATCGGCCGCCAATGCCTTCGGCATCCTGGCCTCCTATCAGTACAACCAGACCCTGGCACAGCAGACCCTGCCACCGGAAATGCTCAGCCGCCCGCCGCGCCTGGACGAGGCGCGCATGCTGCTCAGCGATGCGATCATGTCGGGGCGTCTGGAACTGGATCCGTCCAGTTGCCGCTGGCTACTGGACTGCTTTCACGTGCCGATCCGTCCGGAAGACCAGCCCGTGCCCGAGGCTGCGCGCGAGAACGTGCCCATGGCCATCCATGTGCGGCAGGACGCGCGTTTCGGTCCGTACATGCAGTTCGGGCCGGGCGGAGATTATGCCCGGCTGGGGTCTGGCCGCCGGGAAATCGAATTGCCACCGCTGAACAACTATCTGGCGCGGCAGATGATCCAGCGCGGCCGGTTCTGGTCGCGCATCCTGGAGCGCGATCTCAGTCCCGCGGTGTTCGAGCAGTTGCGTGAAGCGCTGGAGCGAATTTCCGAAATCGTCAGCGAGCTGCCCGGGATCCGGACCCTGTCGATCGATCCGCTCTGGTGGGACGATAGCCGCCTGTATGCTGGCGGCATCCAGATCGGACTGGATCCGAACTATGACGGCGAACGGCCTGAGAACCGTGCGTATCGTCATATGGCCATTCACCCGTATCCACGCCGCCTGGTCCGGCCGATGGTCCGGCAAGACGGGCAGGAGTGGCTGCTGCGGCCCATCCGCCCCGAGGACGCTCTGTTGCTGCAGGAATTCGTGCGGGACCTGTCCGATGAGTCGCGCTACATGCGGTTCGTGTCGATGCTGCGGGAGCTCACGCCGCGCATGCTGGCGCGTTATACCCGCATCGACTACGATCGCGAAGTCGCGCTGGTCGCCACGGCCCAGGTGCCGAATCCGGAAAATCGTGGCCTGCTGCGCGAGCGCATCGTCGGCTTTGCCCATTACCTGCGCAATGCCGATGGCCAGGGCGCCGAATATGCGCTGGTGATCGCCGATGACTGGCAGCGGCGCGGTGTCGGCGCGGCCCTCATGCGCAGCCTGATCGACGTCGCCCGTCGGCAGAACCTGAGCTACATCGAAGGCATCGTCCTCGCCACCAACCGCCCCATGCTGGGCCTGATGACATCCTTGAACATGCGGGACGACCCCGACGAAACCGACCCCGGCATGAGAAGGTTGTGGATGAACCTGGGTGCCTGACAGTCCCTGCGGACTGTCAGACGCCTGGTTCATCCGACCAGCCTGCAGGCCGTCAGAAACCGGCCATCACGCGTGTCAGGAACGCCCGGATGTCGTCCAGTTCCTGCGGATGCAGACCATGCGGCATCGGGTAGGTATGCCATTCCAGCGGCTGCTGCTGCGCAGTCAGCACGTCCCGGCTGATTTCGGCGTAGTTCATGGGCACCACCATGTCCGTCGTGCCGTGCGCCATGAAAACCGGCGTGGCCGCATTGGCGGGATGGCGTTCCGCCGCCAGCGCATTGCGCAGCGGCAGGTAGCCCGACAGGCCGATCAGGCCAGCCAGGCGTTCCGGGTGGCGCAGGCCGGTGTACAGGGCCGAGGCGCACCCCTGCGAGAAACCCGCCAGCACGATGCGCTCGGGTGGGATGCCGTGCTGGTTTTCCTGCTCGATCAGCTCGGTGACCGCGTGGCGGGTGGCGCGCAGGCCATCGATGTCCTCGCGCGCATCGCGATCCAGTCCGTACAGATCGTACCAGGCGCGCATCGGCATGCCCTGGTTCAGGGTCACCGGGCGCACGGGGGCATGCGGGAATATGAAACGCAGCGCCGGCAGGGCGGGGTGGGTCAGCTCGGGCACGATGGGTTCGAAATCATGGCCGTCGGCGCCCAGGCCGTGCAGCCAGATCACGCTGTGCGTCGGCGCGGGGCCTGTGGTGCGTTCGATGGTTTCCAGTGTGGAGGTCATCAGAAGGTTTCGTCCTCGAAATCCAGGGTTTTCAGCGTCTGGAACAGGGCGCGGAAATGCTTGCGCGCCGGTTCCCGGCCCTGAGGCAGGGCGGTGTTGTCTCGGGCTTCCTTGCGGGCGGCGCGGATCTGGGCGCGCAGCGACTGAATGTCCAGGCCCGGAAAGCGTTCCAGCAGTTGCGTCAGCGCCTCGTCGCTGTCGATCAGGCGGTCGCGCAGTGCTTCCAGCCGGTGCATCGTGCGGGTCTGGTCGCGCGAGCCGTTGGCCCACAGCGAGAGTTGGGCGCGCAGCGCCGGCACGTCGGCCTGACGCATCAGCTTGCCGACGTAATGAACCTGGCGGCGGCGGCCTTCGTTGCTGTTGATGCGCTGGGCCAGGGCGATGGCATCGCGCAGCGGTTCATCGAGCGGCAGCTGCGCCAGCTTGGCGGGAGGCAGCGAGATCAGTTCGCGGCCCAGGTCCAGCAGGGCGAGCATGTCGCGCTTGATCTGGGATTTGCTGGGTCGCCTGTCCTCGGCAAAGTCATTCGCCGGGGCGGGCGGTGGCGTATCGTCCATGGGTTCGGGCATAAAATGATCCGTGATTGTCTATGATAACCGTCTCCTACCCAGCGGATTTTGCATGAATCAAAGAACCGACGATTTTCTCGATGTGCCCGCCCAACAGGCCCAGTTCCGCGAACTGGTCGGCGATGCCCTGCGGCACGCCAAACAGGCCGGCGCCACGGACGCCGCCGTGGAGATTTCAGAGAGCCTGGGGCTGTCCGTCTCGGTGCGCCGCCGCGCCATCGAGACCATCGAGCAGACGCGCGACCGCTCCATGGCCGTGACGGTCTTCGCCGGTCAGCGCCGGGGCTCGGCCTCGACCTCGGATTTTTCCCCCGGGGCGCTGCGCCGCACGGTGGATGCCGCCTGGCACATCGCCCGCTATACGGCCGAGGATCCGGCCGCCGGCCTGCCCGATCCCGAGATGTTCGCCAGTCACTACCCGGACCTGGACCTGCACCATCCCTGGGCCATCGATGCCCAGGGCGCGGCCCGCCTGGCCATCCAGGCCGAGCGCGCCGCGTTGACGACCAGCGATCAGATCACCAATTCGGAAGGCGCCGCTCTGGACACCATGGAGGGCCATTTCGTCCTGGGCAATTCGCGCGGATTCCTGGGGGGCTATCCCTATTCGCGCCACAGCCTGTCGGTGGCGCCCATCGCCGGGCGTGGCGACGGCATGCAGCGGGACTACTGGTATACGTCCGCGCGCCGGTCGGACGACCTGGCCGCGCCGGCCGAGGTGGGCCGCTACGCGGCGCAACGGGCCTTGTCGCGTCTGAACGCGCGGCCGATCAAGACCGGCCACTATCCGGTATTGTTCGAGGCGCCCCTGGCCGTTGGTCTGCTGGGCGCGCTGGTTCAGGCCGCCAGCGGAGGGGCGTTGTATCGCAAGGCCAGTTTCCTGCTGGATGCGCTGAGCAAGCCTGTCCTGGCCGATCACCTGGACGTGGTCGAGAATCCCTATATCCCGGGCGCCCAGGGCAGTTCGCCTTTCGATGCCGAAGGGGTCCGCACTCAGGCCCGCCGGGTGGTGGACCAGGGGGTGCTCACGGGCTATTTCCTGTCCACCTACACGGCGCGCAAGCTCGGCATGGCGACCACCGGCAACGCCGGGGGATCGCACAATCTCAGCCTGCGCTCGCGCCTGACCCGGCCCGACGATGATCTGCCCGGGCTGCTGCGCCGGATGGGCACCGGGCTGCTGGTCACCGAGCTGATCGGCCAGGGGGTGAACTACGTCAGCGGCGATTATTCGCGCGGCGCCTTCGGCTATTGGGTTCAGGATGGCATCATCCAGCATCCCGTCCAGGAGATCACGATTGCGGGCAATCTGGCCGACATGTTCCGCCAGGTCGTCGCCGTCGGCGCCGATGTGCATGCGCGGGGCGCCAAAGCCACCGGGTCGGTGCTGATCGAAGGCATGGCGGTGGCCGGGCTGTGACCGGCGGCGTTTCTCCGTGCGGTGCCACGTGCAGTCGGGGGGCGTGCAGTGTAATATCGAAACGCTTGGTCGCAACACACACCAATAGATTCCAACACACAGGAGATCCTTCATCATGCAGCGTCGCGCATTTCTGAAAAAGGCGGGCCTGGGTGCCGTGGCAGGTACGGCGGCGGTCGCCGCTCCGGCCATTGCCCAGTCGGCCCCCAAGATCAACTGGAAGATGACCTCGACTTACGGGCCTTCGCTGCCGCCGCTGTTCTCGACGGCACAACTGTTCTGCGACATGGTCAAGGAAGTCACCGATGGCAATTTCAACATCCGCCTGTACCCGGGGGGTGAGCTGGTGCCGGGATACGGCGTCATGGATGCCGTCGGCAATCGCACTGTCGAATGCGGTCAGACGGCGTCCTATTACTACTATGGCAAGGATCCTTCGTTCTGCTTCGATACGGCGGTGCCGTTCGGCCTGAACGTGCGGCAGATGAGCGCCTGGATGTACGAGGGCGACGGCCTGAAGCTGATGCGCGAACTGTTCGCGCCGCGCGGCATCATCAATTTCCCCATGGGCAACACCGGGACCCAGATGGGCGGCTGGTATCGCAAGGAAATCAACAAGATCGACGACCTGAAAGGCCTGAAGATGCGCACGGCCGGCTTCGCGGGCGAGGTGCTGTCGCGCCTGGGCGTGATTCCGCAGCAGATTCCCCCCGGCGACATCTATCCGTCCCTGGAAAAGGGCGCGCTGGATGCCGTGGAATTCGTCGGCCCCGTGGATGACGAAAAGCTGGGCTTCCAGAAAGTCGCCAAATACTATTACTACCCGGGCTGGTGGGAAGGTTCGGCCCAGGTGTCGCTGTACGTCAACGACAAGGCCTATGCCGAACTGCCCAAGGCCTACCAGAGCATCATCGATGTCGCCTCGCGCGCTGCGGGCACCAAGATGGTCCAGGACTATGACGCGCACAATCCCGAGGCCCTGCGCCGCCTGATCGCCGGCGGCGCCGTGCTCAAGCGCTTCCCGGTCGAGGTCATGGATGCTTCCTTCGAGGCCGCCAACAAGGTCTACAAGGAATTCAGCGACAAGAACCCGGGCTTCAAGAAGATCTTCGACAACTACATGGCCTTCCGCGACAACATCGTGCCCTGGTTCCGTGTGGCCGAAGGCTCTTTCGACAATTATCTGGGCGGCGCCCTGGCCCGCAAGAAATAATCCGGGCCGTGTGTCGATGGCGCTCCTTCGGGAGCGCCATTTTTTCGGTGCGGCAGCCCGCCCAAGCGCTCCGGGGGGAGCGGGCAGACTCGGGTAGTCTTTTCCAAAACACAGATGAGTCTGAACTTGCGGAGAACTGGCGGTTCAGGCGGCCTTGTCGGCGGATCGTCGATGGATGGTTGCAAACAGCGCCGAGCGGGCCTTTTGCAGCTGCTCGGCGGCTTCATTATCACTCATGGCCCGCGCCTCGATGAGCAGGCTCTGTAGGGTGATACCGGGCTTGAGCCCCCGGGCGCGCGCCGGCAGGCTGTGCAGCTTCTCCAGCGGAGTTCGCACGAGCGCTTGA
>NZ_JBKEAA010000005.1:0-33731 GCF_047971665.1 Castellaniella sp.
CGATTTCATGCGCCGACGCGGCCGATGCACATAAGTGGTAGGAACTGTTCGAGGCGTCAAGTGCGCAGGGTCTTCAGCGCGGTGGCCCAGCGCAGCAGCTCGTCGAGCAGCGTGACGGCTGACGCGTCGATCAGTTCGTTGGAGGCGAATTCACCGTTTTCCTGAATGTGCTTGGGCACCATGGGGATGGCAACCCCCTCGGGCATGGGCATGACCTTCAGGGTGGTGATCTGCAGCTTGGCGGCCTGAGCGGCGCGCAGGCCGCCCGAGACGCCGCCATAGCTGACGAAGCCACAGGGCTTGTGGTTCCACTCCCTGTAGACGAAGTTCAGCGCGTTCACCAGGGCGGGGGGCGGGTTGTAGTTGTACTCGGGCATGACGAAGACGTAGGCGTCGGCGCGGGCCACGCTGGCGCCCCAGCGCTTGGTGTGATCGTGCGCGTACTGCTGCATGCGCGGATGCACCGGCTCGTCGTAGATCGGCAGGTCGAAGGCGGCCAGATCCACCAGTTCGACGTCGAACTGGCCGTGGTTGCGGGCGAACTCGTGGAACCAGCGCGCGACGGCGGGGCCGACGCGGCCCGGGCGGGTGCTGCAGATGATGACTTGAAGCTTGAGCGACATTGTGGGCATCCTTGCTTGGAGGAGTGAGGATTGATGATGACTTGCGGAAAATGACGAGGCCGTGGCGCAGGCGTCAGCCCGCGCCCTGGGGCAGCGGGATGAATTCCTGGTCGTCGTCCACCGGCAGGACCATGCGCTGGGCGCGCCAGTCCTCGCAGGCCTGCTCGAGCCGGTCTTTCGAGGATGAGACGAAATTCCAGTAGATGAATCGTTCGCCGATCGGTTCGCCGCCCAGCAGCATGACGGTGGCGGGACCTCTGGCCTGGATCTGCGCGGTGCGTCCGGATTCCAGGACCTGCATCTGGCCTTCGGCCAGCGGGTGGCCGTCCAGGTCGATGGCGCCCCGGGCCACGTAGACAGCGCGTTCCGGATATGTCGTCCCCAGGGTGCGGCGCGCGCCGTCGGTCATTTCCCAGTGCAGGTAGAACAGGGAGGAATGCGTCCTGACGCGTGCCGAGGCACCGTCGATGGCGCCGGCGATCAGGCGGCCGGTGACGCCGCCCTCCTGGAATTCGGGCAACTCGTCGGCCCCCTGGTGATGGTGGAAGGCGGGCGCTGTTTCTTCGTGCTCGCGCGGCAGGGCGGCCCAGGCCTGGATGCCGTGCAGGTTGGCGCCGTGGGCACGTGCGTATTCCAATCGTTCGCTATGGGTGATGCCGCTGCCGGCCGTCATCCAGTTGACCTCGCCGGGGCGGATCTCCTGGTTCGATCCCAGGCTGTCGCGGTGGGTGAAGGCGCCGCTGTACAGGTAGGTGACCGTCGACAGGCCGATGTGCGGGTGTGGCCTGACATCCAGTGCCCGCGGGGCGCCACGAGCCACGTCCATGGGGCCCAGGTGATCGAAAAAAATAAAGGGGCCCACCATGCGGCGCTTGCGGTGGGGCAGGACACGGCCAACGAAGAATCCCCCGCCCAGGTCGTGTGAGCGGCGGTTGATCAGCAGGGAGGCGGTCATCGGTTTTCTCGCGTGAGCCGGATGAAGGACGGCCCCGCGAATACGATAATCTTGAAGTGTCAGGGAAACAAGTGAACCCCCGGGCGGAGGTTCAGAGAGGGGATGCTACATGTGGCTGGGCAGCCAGGTCGCCAGCCACGGAAAATACCAAAGGATCACCAGCAGCAGCGCCATGAGGCCGAAATAGGGGGCGCAGACCCGGCCCAGGTAGGTGATTTCCTTGCGGGTCATGCTTTGCAGCACGAACAGGTTGAAGCCCACCGGAGGCGTGATCTGGGCGGTCTCCACGGTGATGACCAGGAAGATGCCGAACCACAGCGGGTCGATGCCGGCCGCCTGGATGATGGGCAGCACGACGCCCATGGTCAGGACGATCGTGGAAATGCCGTCCAGAAAGCAGCCGAGCAAGATATAGAACAGGCTGAGCACGATGATCAGCATGCCCGGCGACAGATTCAGACTGCCGACGAATTCGGCCAGTTCGCGGGGCAGCCCGATGTAGCCCATCGACAATGTCATGAAGGCGGCGCCCGACAGGATCAGGGCGATCATGCAGTACAACCGTGTCGCGCCCAGCAGCGAGTCGCGGAACGATTGCCAGGTCAGGGTCTTTTGCCAGGCCGACAGCAGAAAGGCGCCCAGGACGCCGATGGCGGCTGATTCGGTGGCGGTGGCGATGCCGCTGTAGATGCTGGCGATCACGCCGAGAATCAGCAGGACCACGGGAATCAGCTGGCGCGATTCGCGCAGTTTCTGGACGAACGACAGGCCGCCCGCCGACTCCGGCACGCGATCCGGGTGCAGCAGTGCCCAGCCGGCGATCCAGCCGCTGAACAGCAAGGCGAGCAGCACTCCGGGGATGACGCCGGCGATGAAGAGCTTGGCGATCGAGGTCTCTGCCGCCACACCGTAGACGATCAGGATGATGGACGGGGGAATCAGCAATCCCAGGGTGGCCGGGCCACCCAGCGAACCGATGATCTGCGCGTCGGGATAGCCGCGCCGCCGCAGTTCCGGCAGGTTCATGCGGCCCACCGTGACGCAGGTGGCGGCCGAGGATCCGCAGACCGAGGCAAAGATGGCGCAACCCAGCACATTGGTGTGCAGCAGGCGTCCGGGCAGGCGGTTGACCCAGGGCGCCAGACCGCGGAACAGGTTTTCCGACAGGTTGGTGCGATAAAGGATTTCGCCCATCCAGATGAACAGCGGCAGGGCGGTCAGGGTCCAGCTGCTGGAGCTGCCCCAGATGGTGATGGCCATGGCATCGCCCGCGGCGCGGCTGGAAAAGAAGTCCATGCCGAACCAGGCGACGCCGGCCAGAGTCAGGCCGACCCAGACGCCCCCGCCCAGCAGGGTGAAGAGGACGATGATCAGGATGATGCTGGCCGAGATCTCATTCATGATGGATTTCCTCGGAGTCTGCCGATGAACGCTTGCCCAGCAGTTCCAGGCAGAACTCGTCCAGGAAGGCGATGAAGAAGATCAGGGTCCCCACGGCCATGGGAATCTGGGGAATCCACAGGGGGGTGGCGTCGATGCCGGTGGAGATGTCGTGGAAGTCCCAGGATTGCCAGACCAGGCGCGCCGAATAGAAGGCAAGAAAGCCCGACAGCGCAACGGCAATGAGCAGGGCGAGGATTTCGAGCCCCCGGCGGCTCCGGCCGCGCAGCATGCCCAGGACCAGGGTGACGCGAATGTGCTCGCCGTGTTTCAGGGTGCTGGCCAGGGCCAGGAAACCCGCGCCGGCCATGGCGTAGCCGGCGTAGGCATCGGCGCCGCCGACCGGAAAACCCAGCAGGCGCCCCAGAATGGTGGTGGACACCATCAGCAGGACGCCGATCATGCCCAGGCCGGCCAGCCAGGCGCTGGCCGTGTAGATCCCGTCGAGGAACCGGCGCATGATCAGCGGCTGGCGCGGTAGGCGTCCAGAATCTGCTTGCCTTCGTCGCCCGCCTTGGCCGTCCATTCCTGGATGACGGTGTCGCCGACCTTGGCGAGGTCAGCCTTGAGCTGATCGGAGGGCTCGACGATTTCCATGCCGCCGGCTTTCAGTTTGGCGATGGAGTCGGTATCGACCTTGCGGGAGGCTTCCCAGCCGCGCGTTTCGGCGGCGGCCGCGGCTTTCATCAGGGCGTTGCGCGAGGCCGGCGACAGGGCCTCGACGGCCTTTTTGTTGGCGACCACGGCGTTTTTCGGGATCCAGGCCCGGACGTTGGTGAAGTATTTCATGTGCTCATAGAGCTTGTTGTCCGCGCCGGTGGCGCTGGACGTGATCAGTCCTTCGATGACGCCGGTGGCCAGCGCCTGAGACAGTTCGGCCTCCTGGATGGTGACGGGCTGAGCGCCGACCAGTTCGCCGATGCGGGCGGTGGTGGGGCTGTAGACACGCCATTTCAGGCCCTTGAGGTCGGCGCCCGAGTTGATGGGCTTGTTGCTGTAGATGCTCTGCGGCGGCCAGGCCACGGCATACAGCAGCACCATGCCTTGCTGATCGAGTTTCTTTTGCAAGGCGGATTTCTGGGCCTGGTAGAGTTTCCAGGCCTCATCGTAGGTGCTGGCCAGGAAGGGCAGGCCGTCAAGACCGAAGGGCTGCCATTCGTTCTGGAAACTGACCATGAAGAACTCGCCGGCCTGGACCTGGTTGCCCTGCACGGCACGCTTGATTTCGGGCATCTTGAACAGGGAGGCGCCCGAGTGAACGGTGATTTTCAGGTCGCCATGGGTCGCGGCGTCCACATCCTTGGCGAATGTGGCCAGGTTTTGCGAATGGAAGTTGAAGGCGGGATAGGCCGAGGCCAGATCCCACTTGGTGGCAGCCTGGGCCTGGACGGTGAAGCCCAGGCTGGCGGCGACCAGGGCGGTGGCGAAGAAAGTGCGACGCTTCATGGTGAGGCTCCTGGAGAAGGATCGGGAGGATATTGCCGCGCGGCCGGGGCTGCCCGGGCAATGGATGACGATAAAGATAGACCATCCGTGCCGGGACGTCGATCAGGGTTATCAACAATAAGAATATCTTTGTAGCTGATATAGCCTCTGATTGTTGAATTTATCCATTTATATTGTTCAACAATAAGAGCCGGGATTCGCTTGCGAATGTTGACCGGGCCGTCTGCGAGAGGCAGCGGCTCAGTCGACCCGGGTGGAGTAGACGGAGAGCACCATGCGTTCGGACTGGATCAGGTAGCTTTCCAGGTCTCGCGCGGCGGTCGCCGTGTCGCCGAGGTCGAACAATTCCAGCAGACGGGCATTCAGATCGACGAAGGGAGCATGCAGATATTCGGGATCGTCCAGCAGGCCGAAAGCCAGCCGCAACTCGGCCGAGATGTCGGCAAACATCGCCGACAGGCGCGCGCTGTCGGCCAGTGCGACGATCCCCGCATGAAACAGCATGTTGGCCGATCCGACCTCCAGCCAGTTGCCCGCGTCGCGCATGCGGCGCGCCTGCGCCATCGCTTGTTCCATGCGTTTGTGGGCGGGATGGCGGGGCCAGGCCTGAGCCAGGGCCTGGCATTCGATCAGGCGGCGCACGCGATAGATGTCAATGATGTCGGCAATCGAAGGCACCACCACCGAAACCCCCCGGTTGGGTTCGTGACGCAGCAGCCCCTCCTTGGACAGAATCCGGAAAGCCTCGCGCAGGGTGTTGCGCGATACTTCCAGTTGTTCACTCAGCCCCGCTTCGGACAGTCTTTGTCCCGCCCGCAACTGCCCCTGGATGAGTTGCTGGCGGATCGTCTCCGCGACGACGTCGGTCAGACTCGGTGCCGTGCTGGGGCTGGAATAATGACGGGGATGCATGGCGGTCCTCAGGATCGTGGCCCTGCGATGAGGGCGATTCTCCCGGATCGTTCAACGATCCGGCGGTCGTTTTGCAATGATAAGGAACACACATGGACTTGAACAGTGATCTTGGCGAAAGCTTCGGCGCCTGGCGCATGGGCGATGATGCGTCCATGCTGGATATTGTCACCAGTGCCAACGTGGCGTGCGGCTTTCATGCCGGCGATCCGGCCGGCATCCTGGACACGCTGCGCGCGGCAGCCGCGCGCGGAGTTGCCATCGGTGCGCATGTCGCCTACCCCGATCTGGCCGGTTTTGGCCGGCGCAACATGGATCCGTCCAGCCGCGAGCTGGTGGCCGATGTGATCTATCAGATTGGCGCGTTGCAGGCGCTCGCCGCCGCCGCCGGGACCCGGGTCTCCTACGTCAAGCCGCATGGCGCGCTGTACAACACGATTGCCCATGACCGGCGTCAGGCGGCCGATGTCGTGACCGCGCTGCTGGAACTGGATGGCGGGCTCGTCCTGATGGCGCTGGCGGGTTCGCCTCTGCTTGACTGGGCGCGGGAACGCGGGGTTCCCGTGGTGGCCGAGGCCTTTGCCGACCGGGCCTACATGCCCGACGGCGCCCTGGTGTCGCGCCGCGAAGCAGGCGCTGTGCTGCATGATCCTGAACAAGTGGCTGATCGCATGCTGGATCTGGTGCGGACGGGTGCAATCACCGCCATCGACGGACGCCGGGTGCGGCTGCAGGCCGACTCCATCTGTGTGCATGGTGACAGCCCCGGGGCCGTGGCGATGGCGCACGCGGTGCGTCGGCGGCTGGAATCGGCCGGGATCCCTCTGTCGCCTTTTGCGGGTGCGAAAACGGCATGAATGTGCTGGACGGTCCGATCCGCATGCCCCGTTGCCTGCCCGCCGGCGATGCCGCCGTGCTGGCCGAACTCGGCTCTCTGGAGGAGATCCTGGCGCTGGTCCAGGCCCTGGGCGCATGGCCCGCCGGGGTGCAGGACGTGATTCCCGCCGCCCGCACCCTGCTGGTCATGTTCGATCCAGCCATCTTGATGGCGAGTGATGTGGCGGATTGGCTGCGGCGGGCCGCTGCTGCGCAGGCCGGCGCCGGGGGCGACCTGTCGCCTGACGCCACGATGCCGGGCCGATCCCCGGGGGCAGGCCTGGCGGCCGCCACCGGACGGCGGGTGGAGATTCCGGTGCGCTATGCGGGCGAGGACCTGGAGGCGGTCGCCGATATGCTCGGCCTGACGCGCGCCGAGGTGATCGAGCGCCATACCGGCAGCGACTATCTGGCGGCATTCGCGGGGTTCGCCCCGGGCTTCGTTTATCTGGCGGGGGGCGATCCTTGTTTTCATGGCATGCCGCGCCGTTCGGCGCCGCGCGTGCGGGTGCCTGCCGGTTCGGTGGCGGTGGCCGGGGATTTCAGCGCCGTCTATCCGGCCGACAGCCCGGGTGGCTGGCAGTTGCTGGGCGAGACGCCCTGGCGCATGTGGGACATGGATCGGGCCGAGCCTGCGCTGGTGCAGCCGGGCTTCCGGGTGCGTTTCGTCGACCTGGATGCGCCTGGAACCCGATACAGCCGATCCACCGTGGGCATCTCAGCCCCCCCGGATCATGATTCGGCCTCCACCGCGTTTGCACCTGGGGCTGAACCTGCATCTGGGCCCGAGCTCGCGCCAGGGCTCATATCCGCGCCCGGGCCTGGGCCGATGCCTGGCGCCGCGCCATGGCCGGATCCGCCCGGCATCCCCGCGTCTGATGCGTCGGCGGCTTGCGAGGTCCTGGATGCGGGACTGCAGACATTGGTCCAGGACGAAGGCCGACCCGGCCTGACGCGTCTGGGGGTCTCCCGGTCGGGCGCGCTCGATCGTCATGCCATGCGCGGGGCCAACCGTCTGGTGGGCAATCCGCCCGGCCTGCCG
Source organism: Castellaniella sp. (assembly GCF_047971665.1). Classification (GTDB taxonomy): domain Bacteria; phylum Pseudomonadota; class Gammaproteobacteria; order Burkholderiales; family Burkholderiaceae_B; genus Castellaniella. The sequence goes on from NZ_JBKEAA010000005.1 coordinate 7,295, forward strand.
GTGCTGGAGCATGTCCTGGGTGGATTGCGGCTGATCTGCCGTGGCCGTGCCGTGGTCGCAGTGACCGGCGCGGCGGCACCGGTTGTCGTGACCTCGGCTTCGGGCATGCGCCTGCCTGCCGCCGCGGGCCACGCCATCGCGCTGAGCGAGGGAGATGAACTGCGGATTGGCCGGGTTCGCGCCGGTGTGCGCTGTTATGTGGCCGTGCAGGGCGGCTGGGCGGTCCGGCCGGTGCTGGGCAGTTGCGCCACGGATATCCTGGCCGGCATGGGCCCCGCGCCTCTGAAACGAGGGGATCGGTTGCCGATCGGCTGTCCCGTCCCGTCCGATGACCGACCGGACGAACGCGCGCAGACGCGCGAGATACCCGGGTCGCCGGATGAGATCGTGCTTCCGAAGCCGGGGGATCGGCTCGATTTCGGTGTCATTTTCGGGCCGCGGGACGACTGGTTCGACGCGCAGGCGTTGCAACGCCTCCTGTCGCAGGATTGGGTCGTGACACCGCAGTCCAATCGGGTGGGCATGCGGCTGGCCGGAGACGCGCCACTGGTTCGCAGTCGTCCGGGTGAACTTCCCAGCGAGGGCGCTGTGGCAGGGGCCCTGCAGGTGCCGCCCAGCGGGCAACCTGTCCTGTTCCTGGCGGATCATCCGCTCACGGGCGGATATCCGGTCATTGCCGTGGTGCCCGCGCCGCAACTGGACCGGTTGGCGCAGGTGCCGGTCGGGGCGCGCCTGCGTTTCCGGCGTCGGCAGGATACATTGCGCTTGCCGGCTGCATCCAAGGATAAATCCTGATTGTTTATAACCGGATTTATTCATTATCATGAGAATAGGGGGTGAACAGGAAGGTCGATGGTCATCAGACAGATTTCGCGTCGGCGGTTTCTCCAGACAGGGCTGTGTGGCCTGGCTGCGGGAGCCGGCCTGAGTCTGCCGCTGATGCTCGAACCTTTGCCGGCCCGGGCGTTGACCCACATTCGTCCGCCGGGGGCCCTCGATGCCCATGCCTTCGACGCTGCCTGTATCCGCTGTGGCCTGTGCGTCGAGGCCTGCCCCTACGATACCCTGCGGCTGTTTGATTTCGACGGTTCGACGCAGGGTGGCACGCCGTATTTCATCGCGCGGGAGGTGCCCTGCGAGATGTGTCCCGACATCCCCTGTCTGCAGGCCTGTCCCACGGGCGCGCTCGATCCGGGACTGGATGAGATCAACGATGCCACCATGGGGGTGGCCGCGCTCAGCCATCCCGGTCTGTGCAACAGCTATGTTGGCAATTCCTTCTGCGACCGATGTGTGCGTGCCTGTCCGCTGCAGGGGCAGGCGATCACCCTGGTGATCGGCCCGACTCCCATGGGCGGTCTGTTCACGCCGGTGGTCGATCCCGACGTCTGCACCGGCTGCGGGAAGTGCGAACATGATTGCATCGCGCCTTCCGCCGCGATTCGCGTCGTGCCCCGCCATGTTTGAGAAAGGCCGCCATCTGCTGTCGAGGCGTGTCTGCCAGGGCCTGATTCTGGCGGCTTTCGCGCTCGGCCCCTGGATGAGCCTGCCGGTTGCCCAGGGAACCCTGGGCAGCAGTGTCTGGTTTGGCCGCGTGCCGTTGTCCGACCCGTTCGTTCTGCTGCAAAGTCTGGTGGCGGGTCATCCGCTCAGCGGCAGCGCGCTCTGGGGCGGTCTGATCGTGCTGGTGTTCTATGCCTTGGTGGGTGGTCGCGTCTTTTGTGGCTGGGTCTGTCCCATCAATCTGGTGACCGATGCCGCCCAGGGATTGCGCCGTGCGCTGGGCTGGCGCAAAGCCAGGGTGCTGCGGATCGACAAGCGGCTGCGCTACGGGATCCTAGTGTTCAGCCTGCTGGGCAGCGTGGTAGCCGGGCTGGCGCTCTGGGAGTTGATCAATCCCATCAACCTGGTCATGCGCTCACTGGTCTTCGGCCTGTGGCTGGGCGGGCTCATCGCGGTGATCGGTATTTTCCTGTTCGACTTTCTCGTGCTGTCCAATGGCTGGTGCGGCCATGTCTGTCCGGTCGGGGGGTTTTATGGGGCCATGGGTCGTTACAGTGTCGTGCAGGTGGCGGCCGTGCGGCGCGATGCCTGCAATGATTGTGGCGATTGTTTTACCTACTGTCCCGAGCCGCAGGTGATCAGTCCGGCGCTCAGGGCCATCAATGGCCATGGTGTGCAGATCGATGAAATCGATTGTCTGCGCTGCGGTCGCTGCATCGATGTCTGTGAGCAGCAGGTTTTCCAGTTTTCGGTTGTCAGGAGGGTCCCGCCGGGAGGGCAGCCGCGCGATGTGGATCCGGCGGCCTTGCGTGAGCCAGGAAGGCGCATCTGATCCTGTTTCCGGCATATTTTGGATAGCTTGCGCAACAAAAGGATATGGGATCCTGTCCATTTGGAGGTTGTTCGGGGTTTTTATTGATGGAAATCAAAGTCTTGAGGGCTCTATAAAGTTCTTCATACCAGGGACCGATCATGTCACCTTCATCCTCCCATGCCGCCCAGCGGGCGACGTCCATCGAGCAATTGCTGCAGGGGTCGGAGCGCCTGCTGTTCGCTTCCTCTGATCTGGATGAGACCCGGCTGCGGGTGGGCGGTGTCATGCAGTCCCACCGGCTTGGCCTGGGGCGGGACGTAGAGACGCTCGATGCGCGGATGTATCACGTGGGGTTCGGCGAGGTGACGCTCAGCCGCCTGCGTTACGGCGCCACGGTGACCATCGACCCCGATCCGCTCGAGAATTTCTATCTGGTGCAGATGCCCGTCGCGGGAGGCGCCTGCATTCAGAGCAATGGCCTCGGCATCGATTCCGATACCCGTCTGGCATCCGTGCTGAATCCCGATGACGAGGTCCGCATGCGCTGGCTGGCGGGCAACGACCAGCTGATGCTGCGGTTGTCGCGCTCGCTGGTCGAGCGCACCCTGGTCGGCTTGCTGGGCCATCCGCTGGACGAACCCTTGCGTTTCGACCTGGGATTTCGTTGGCGGGAGCAGGCGGCCTGGCGATGTCTGCTGGACTATCTGGCCGATTGCGCCGTGCAGTGTCCCGACCTCGTGCAGAACAAGCTGGTGCTGTCCTCGCTCGAGCAGCTGGCGGCATCCGTGATGCTGTCGTCGCATCGGCATAATTATTCCCGGGCCTCACCGGCGCGGTGCGGCGCCGTGCTGCCCCGTCATGTGAGGCGGGTGCAGGATTACCTGCAAGCCCATGTCCATGAGCCGATCACCATCGACCAGCTGGCGCTGGTGGCAGGCAGCAGTGTGCGCAGTCTGTATGCCGGTTTCCGGGATTTTCTGGGGGTCAGTCCGATGAGCTATCTGCATGCGTTGCGGCTCGAGCGGGTGCGCGCCGAACTGGTGGGTGGCGATGCCCGCAACGTGACCGGCGTGGCCTTGCGCTGGGGCTTTTCCCACATGGGGCGCTTCAGCAGCGACTATAAGCGCCGCTACGGCGAGACGCCCAGCCAGACCTTGCGCCGCAACGGCTGAGCCGTGGCCGGCCGGTTCCGGGAGGCGTCCTCCTGGTGGCGGCGCACGACAGGCCGGTTCAGCGAGGGTGGATCATCCCTGCGACCAGATAGCCCGATCCGGCGCCCAGGCCCGGTCCGGGGTGGGTGCTGGCACCGATATGGAATACGTTCGCCACTGGCGTTCGGTTGCCCCGGGCCCCTCGGGTTCCCGCGAAAGGTCGCAGCCAGAAGAACTGATCGGGAGCGCAGTTGCCCGAGTAGGGATCACCGCCTACAAGGTTGCAGTTCAGCGCCTCCAGATCGGCCGGCGAATAGGCGCGCCGCCCGACGAGGCGTTCGCCCAGGCCGGGCATGACATGTTCCAGCCGCGCCTGGACCCGATCGGCAAAGGCTTCGCGCACTGTGTCGTTCCAGCAGCCATCGTCCGGGATGGCGATCTCGCCGGCCGCATCGGCCTTGAGCCGGGTGGGGATGTCCTGCATCTGGATCCAGAGTATCCAGCCGCCGTCGGGCGCGCGGCCGGGATCGACGGCCACGGGCTGGCCGATCCCCATCGTGGGGCGGGCGGGCAGCCAGCCGTTGTTGGCTTCCGTGACCGAGAGGCAGACCTGTTCCAGGCTTTCCGTGAGATGGACGAGAGGCACCTTCAGCAGTTCCGGATTGCACCAGGCCGGGGGGGCGTTCAGCGCGAAATGGATCTGCATGTCGCCCCGGCCGTAGCGGTAGGCCTCGGCGTGTTTGCGCACCGGTTCGGGCGGATCGGGCAGCAGCGTGCCGTAAAGTTGTTGCGGCGTCACATTGCAGACGACCGCCCGGCTGGCTCCGAAACGCCGGCCATCGGCCAGTTTCACGCCTGTGGCGCGCCGACGCCGGCCCTGTCCGGTCAGTTCGATCTGATCGACCTGAGCGTCGGTCAGCACCCGGCCGCCATGGGTTTCGATCAGGCGGCAAAGGATTTCGACCAGTCGTGATCCGCCGCCCTTGACCACGGGCATGCCGAAGCTGACGACGGCTGCCAGCGTGAGCTTGCCGATCAGCGCAGAGGTGGCGTCGTCCGGTCCCAGCCCCGAATGCAGGGTCCAGGGCGCCATCAGGGCGCGCGATTCGTCGGCCTGGAGGCTGCGTTCCGACCAGCTGCGGAAGCTTTCCAGGGCCCCGGCGGCATAGGCCGCCAGGCCGTCCACGCCGCGTTTGCGCCATTCGGAGAACAGCAGTTTGAGCACCCCGCGGCCGTAGAGGTTCTGACCCAGCAGCCCGAAGGTCAGCGCGGCGTCTTCGCCGAACAAGCGGGCCGCAGCCGCTTCCAGTGCCTTGCCGTCACCCGGTGCCAGGGACTCCAGCCGCTGCGCGGCATCGGCGAGATCCTGGCGCAGGGCGACCGAACGACCGTCAGGATGCACCCATCCGGTGGCGTAATCGCAGGACGCGAACGCCAGGCCGAGAGACTCCAGCGCCGGCCGCAGCTCGGCGTAGCCCGGGCTGCCGACGAACAGGGGATACCAGGACGACATGACTTCGTGCTGGTAGCCGGGGAACAGTTCCTCGGTGCGGATGCAGCCGCCGGGACGGCCGTTGCGCTCGAGGACCAGCACCTGTTCGCCGCGCATCGACAGCAGGGCCGCCGAAACCAGCGAGTTGATGCCGCTGCCGATGAAGACGACCTGCGCGTCGGTGGTGTCGGGCATGGAGCTCACTCCACCAGGGCCAGAACACGCAGGGGACTGCCCGAGCCGCCTTCGATCTTCAGCGGCGCCGACAGGATGATGGCCCCCTGGGGAGGAAGCTGATCCAGGTTTTTCAGGCATTGCAGGCCATACCGGTTGGCGCCGTGCATGAGCGTATGGCAAGGGTAGGGCACCGGCCAGGCATACGATTGGCCCGCATCGGTGTTGATGGTTTCGACGCCGAAGCCATGGACCTTGCGCTCATGGATCATCCATTCGACTGTCGCCTGGGTCGGGCCGGGGGTATGGGCGCCGTCCTCGCGCATGCCCAGGAATACCTCCGGGCGGTCGGCGCGTCGCGACCAGTCGGTGCGGAAAAGCACCCAGGCGTTTTCCGGGATCCGGCCATGGCGTTGCTCCCAGGCCTCCAGGTACTCGACCGTGAGCAGCCAGTCATCGTCACGCGCCACCTCGGCGCTGGCATCGATGACGACGGCCGGGGCGATGAACTGCCCGGCCGGGATGGTGTCGACCGTGTTGTCGGCGTAGTCGCGCCCGGTGATCCAGTGTGCCGGCGCATCAAAGTGGGTGCCGGTGTGCTCACCGCAGGAAAAGTTGTTCCAGTACCAGGCCGGGCCGGCCTCGTCGTAGTGCGAGATGCGTTCGATCTTGAAGGACTGGACCTGGCCGAATTGCGGCGGCAACTGCAAGGCGGGAAAGGTCTCGTTCAGGGTCTGGGTCAGATCGATGACCCGGATGTTCCCTTTTGCCAGCCGGGCGGCCAGTTGGGGCAGCAGGGTTTGCGTATCGGTCGTCATGAGGTTACCTCCTGTGAGTCGAAGTGGCGTGAATCAGAGCGGCATGACCAGCTTAAGCCAGAACTTGTCGCCACCGAAACGGTTTTTGACCAGGGTCTCATGCTGCCACTGCGCTGTGAACTGCAAGCCCGATTTGGTCGTGTAGTTCACGCTGGGGCCGAATGCCAGCACACGTCCCTTGCGGCCGTCGGACCAGGGCCCCATGGCCGACGAGATGGTTTCTCCGTCAAGCTTGTCGGCGGTGGTCTGCTGCACGTAATACCCAGAGACCCCCACGGCCCAGGGCCCGATGTGCTTGCCCGCCAGGAAATCCATGTGGAATTCGTCGCCCGAACGGTAATCCATTTTGGGGCCGCCAGGGAACGGACTGAACGAGGAGTTGGTGGTCTTGAAGTTGTACATGAACTTGGCCGAGGCTTCCCAGCCGGCCTGATTCAGGTAGGTGGCGGCAAAGACCGGTTCGAAGCTCCAGTAGTTCGCGCCGATGCTGCGCCGGGGTTCGCCTGAGTGGTAATCGCCCACCGGCACATAGATGTCGAGCGCGGTGACCCAGTGCCAGTTGCCGCTGTGCCAGGACAGGATGAAGGGGCTGATGGTGACGTCGCCCAGGCTGAAATCGGTGTCGGAGCCGCCGCCCATGCGGATGTGCTGGCGCACCATCGGGGCAATGATGTGCCAGCCCCAGTTGCCGCCCAGGATCTTGTAGGGGGTGATGTTGATGTAGCGCAGGGCGTCGAACCAGGCATCGACGCTGGCGCCGGGAACCCGGTCGCCGTTGCCATCGCGCAGTTTGCCGGAGTAATACCCGGCGTAGTTGACGAAATAGCTGCCGGGGGGCGGGACGGCGCCGGCCATCCAGTTTTCGGCGCCGTTGGGATATTGATCCCCGCCTTCCTTGGCCTGGGCCAGGCCGCACAGACCAAGCGCCAGTGTCAGCGCGACGATGAGTTTTCTTGAGTTCATGAGGAGTCTCCGCTTGTCTTGTGTGCGCTTTGAAGGAGTTCTGGTGCGGCTCATGCCGCCTGGTGTTCCTGAATCAGGTGATCTGTGGCCGCCATGTCGGTCCAGGCGGGGAAATAGGCGGGCGGATGATTGAAGCCATTGGCCAGGAAGCTGGCCAGCGAGGGCGAGGTGTTGGCCGCGCTCAGCAACTTGAGGGCCTGGGGCGGCGGCGGCGTGAGCAGGGAATTGGTCCATGCCACCACCCAGTGGGCATACTCCCAGAATTTCTCGAAGGTCTGTTCCATCCATTGCCGGGTATAGGGCTGATCGCCATGCGCCAGGATGGCGTCCAGATAGACCTTGGCTGCCTTGGTGGCGTTGTTCGAGCCTTGGCCGGTGATCGGGTCGTTGACGCAGACCGCATCGCCCATGCCGAACACCATGCGGCCGGAGGGCAGGGTGAGCACCGGTTTGCGGATCGTCGGGGCGAACGACCCCGCCAGGATGCCCTTGTCGTCGGTGAGTTCGACTTTGCGCGCGCGCGCGCCTTCCCAGGGCAGGAACTTGTCGAGGAATTGCTTCGATGCCGCCAGGTGCTCCCTGGGTGAGCGGATATCACGCCAGATGTCCAGCGGCCCGCCGGGCACTCCCTCGAACACCATGATGTCGCAGGGACCGCTCAGGGTGTAGGCCGGGAAGACGAAGTATTCGCCTACGCCGGGGATTAGGTTGAACGAGACCCGCGAGTATTCCGGCATCGGTTCGAGACCATGAATCTGGGTCAGTGCCAGTGCGCGCTGGGGCTTGTCGAAGGGAGAGCGGCTCGCATCGCGCTCGAACAGGCGCACGACGTCGCCCTTGCCGGCCGACAGGATGACCAGATCATGCTCCTGGGTCAGGGTTTCGAGTTCGGCGACTCCCGCGTTCTGGACCAGCACCCGGGCGCCCATCGCTTCGACCTTTTCCAGCCAGACGGGCATCTTGACCCGCTGATCGACGGATTGAGCCGGCCGGACCAGCCGCGCGCTCCAGTCGATGACCTTGGTGTCCGGCTGTTCCGGATGGGGCACGGCATAACCGATCCCTTCGACGGGCGGGCAGACATCGTCCCAGTCGTTGATGTTCAGGTCGCGTTCGATCTGCAGGGCGGGATCGAAGATGCACTGGCTCGACAGGATCGAGCCCTTGCGGATGTCGTCCGGCGTGCGGTTGGTGACGATGGTGATTTCATAGCCCTTGGCCAGCAGGCCGAAGGCCAGCGGCAGACCCGATTGTCCTGCTCCCACGATTGCAATGCGCGGCATGTTGAGCTCCTTTGGTCGAAAACGTGATTCCTTGGTCCGGAATCGAATAGGGGGGTGGATGTGGCATGAAGCAGCCGCCATGCCGGGGAGGGCCGGCCGCCGCGAGAAAATCGATGGCTTCGAACGCGCGTTACTGCGCCAGGCGCGGAATGGCCGGATTGGCCTGCTCGGGCCCCATGGCCGAATAGCCCCCGTCCACGGCGTAATCGGCGCCGGTCACGAATGAGGCGTGGTCCGAGAGCAGGAAGGCGACGACGTCGCCGACTTCCCGGGGATCGCCCACGCGCCCCAGCAGATGGAAATCCTTGGCCACACGGTCCGTCTTGGCGCGGTCGCCGCCGGTGAGCTCGTCCATCACGCGCGACCAGGTCCAGCCGGGTGAAACAGAATTGACGCGGATGCCGTCGGGCGCGAAGTCCATGGCCATGTTGCGGGTCACTTGCAGCATGCCCGCCTTGGAGACGGGATAGAGCCAACGCCCGGTTTGCGCCACTTTGGAGGAGATGCTGGTGAAATTGACGATGGCGCCGCCGTGGGCCTGCACGAGGTGGGGATGGATGGCGCGGGCGGCCATCACGGCGCTGACCAGATTGACATCCAGTGCCTTGAGCCAGTCCTCGCGACCTGACTTCGGTCCTTCGTCGAGATAGGTGGCGGCCAGATTGACCAGTCCGTTCAGCTTGCCGAAATGCTTTGCGGCCGCTTCGATGGCGGCGGCCAGTTGCTGGTCGTCGGTGATGTCCGTTTCCCAGAAGTGGATGCCTTCGGGATCCGTGTCCGCGAGCTGCTTTCCGCCTTTGGCGTCGATGTCCAGGACGGCGATCCGGGCGCCGTATCCGCGCAGCGCCCGCACGACGCCGACGCCGATCAATGTGGCGCCGCCGGTCACGACGACCGTCTTGTCTGTCAGTCCTTTCATGCTGTCTCCTTGTGCGACCGTGCACTGATTCCTGGGGCGGGCTTCTTTCGAGCCGATTCCAATTACTTTAGTTGTGAATTGAATAGTGCTAAATTATTTTCTGGTCGCCTATCTTGATTCTGCGAGGACTATCCGGGAATTGCAGTTTGTCAGCCAGGCAGCGTGGCCAGCACGGTACTGATTGCGTCCGTCAGTCGCCGGATGGCTTCGGGCGGTGTCGTGAAGGCCGGGGTCAGGTAAACGGTTCGGCCGAAGGGACGGATCCAGACGCCGGCTTCCAGGAATGCGTGACGCAGCGCGATGAGGTCGGGCGCCTCGTTCAATTCAACCGCTCCGATGGCGCCCTTGACGCGGACCTCTCGCACATGGGGCAGCGTCTCGCAAGGCGCCAGGCCGTCACGCAGCAAGTGCCCGATGGCCTGAACCTGGGCCAGCCGGGGTTCGCTTTCGAACAGATCCAGGGAGGCCAGCGCCGCAGCGCAGGCCAGCGCGTTGCCCATGTAGGTGGGGCCATGCATCAGCGCATGCGAGGGATCGTCGGACCAGAAGCCGTCGAAGACGCGCTGGCTCGCCACGGTCGCGGCCAGCGGCAGAGTGCCCCCCGTGAGCGCCTTGGACAGCGTGATGATGTCTGGCCGGACGCCTGCCTGTTCAAAGGCAAACAGGGTCCCTGTCCGGCCGAAGCCGGTGAAGATTTCGTCGAAGATCAGCAGGATGCCATGGCGGTCGGCCAGCGACCGCAACCGCGCGAGCACGGCGGGTTCGTGCATCCGCATGCCGCCCGCGCCTTGCACCAGCGGCTCGACAAGAATGGCCGCGACCTGGTCCGCATGGGTGCGCAGCCATCGGTCGAGGGTCTCGGTGCGCGCCTCGTCCAGCGGAAGCTCATGCAGGTCCTGTGGCGCGATGACGCCCTCGAAGGCGGTATGCATGTCCACACCCGGGTCGCAGACCGCCATGGTGGCAAAGGTATCGCCGTGGTAGCCGCCCCGGAACGCCACGATGCGTCGCCGTTGCGTTTGTCCCTGATTGAACCAGTATTGCATGGCCATTTTCAGGGCCACTTCGACCGATACGGAGCCGGACTCGGTGAAGAACGCACGATCCAGACCGGGGCCGAGCAGGGCGCACAGGCGTTGCGCCAGGGTGAGTGCAGGTTCGTGCACCAGCCCGCCGAACATGACGTGCGGCATGCATTCAAGCTGAGCCCGGACGGCCCGGGCAATGTGCGGATGGTTGTAGCCATGACAGGCGGTCCACCATGAGGCAATGCCGTCGACCAGGACACGGCCATCGGTCAGCTCGATCTGGTGTCCTTGCGTGCGGGCGACGGAGAGAGGCTGGCCGGCGGTCTTCATTTGCGTGTAGGGCAGCCAGATATGGCGCTGTCCGTTCTGCAGCCAGTTGGGAAACGGTGCGTTCATATTTTGTTTCAATCAAGAGGGTTATCCGGGGCCGCGCGAGGATGGCGGGCCGATAAAGCCGGCTTCACAGAAATTGACGGAGAAAGCTAAAAATTCATATATATCTCTATCTTCTTTTTAAACACATTGAAAATCATTTTATTTCAGTCATTTTGCTATCATCGCTGAGCATGATTTTATCAATCCAGAGGTCTTGCGGGATGCGTGCGGATCGATTCGATGAGCTTTTCAATCACGCTTTGGGCGCCGCGCAACAGCGGCACCTGCGTCGTGACGTCCGCGTGTTCGAGCACGCGGCGCCGGGGCGCAGCCTGTGCGATGGACGCAAGATCCTGAATTTTTGCAGTAACGACTATCTGGGACTGTCCTTGCATCCGGCGCTCATCGCCAGGGTGTGCGCCCATGTCCAGCGCCATGGGGCGGGCGCGACGGCGTCCCGCCTGGTGTGCGGTACTAGCCCGGCCTGTGCCGGGATCGAGTCCAGGCTGGCGCGCGCCAAGGGGACGGAAGCCGCGCTGCTGTTTTCCTCCGGATGGCAGGCCAATGCCGCGGTGTTGCCGGCGTTGCTGCAGGTGTTGGGAAAGGACACGCAGGTCTATGTCGACCGGCTCGTTCATGCCAGCCTGCACCAGGGATCCAGGGCAGCGGGGATCCATCAGATCCGTTTCCGTCACAACGATCTGGATCATCTGGAGGACTTGCTCTGCTCGGGAGCCGGACGGCCCGGGCACCGGATCATCGTGACGGAAAGCGTGTTCAGCATGGATGGCGATCGTTGCGATGTGGCCGCGCTGGCCGATCTGGCGCAGCGTCATGGCGCGTTTCTGTATCTCGACGAGGCGCATGCGACGGGGGTGCTGGGGCCGGATGGCATGGGCCTGTCCGGCCTGGCCCCCGGCGGGGTCGATCTGGCCATGGGCACGTTCAGTAAGGCCATGGGGGGATTTGGTGCCTATGTCGCCGGGTCTCGGGCGCTGTGTGATTATCTGGTCAATACCTGTTCAGGCTTCATCCATACGACGGCCCTGCCGCCCGCCGTGCTGGGCGCCATCGATGCCGCGCTGGATCTCGTGCCCAGCATGCAGGCCGAGCGTGAGGCGCTGGCGCATCAGGCGGATGCCTTGCGCGCGGCCTTGAGGTCTCTGGGTTTTGATACCGGCGCTTCGAGCACCCAGATCGTGCCCGTGCTGATCGGGGATGAGTCCAGGGCGCTGGCGCTGAGCCGTGTGCTGGAAGCCGAGGGGGTGCTGGTGCCCGCCATCCGTCCGCCGACCGTGCCGCGCGGTACCAGCCGGTTGCGTATCGCGCTCAGTGCGGCGCATACGCGGGCGGACATCGACAGGTTGACCCGGGCATTGTCGCAGGCGCTGGAGACCGTGGCATGAATACGCGCGTGAATGCGGCGGCTTTGTCGCGTGAAAAGGCACCGCTGGCGGGCGACGTTGCCAGCCCTCACGGCCCGCCGGTTCTGGTTTTCGCGCACGGATGGGGCTTCGATGCGAGTTTCTGGGATGCGCTGCGGACCCGGTTGCCGGCCTGGCCGCAGCGGGTGCTGGAGCGCGGCTATTTTGCCGGTCTGGAGCAGGATGACGCACTGCCGGACGGTCCGTGGGTGATGATCGGTCATTCCTTCGGATTCTTGCGCATGCTGGACTGGTTTGCCTCGGCACCAGCGGGGCGGCCTTGCGCCTGGATCGGGATCAACGGCTTTGCCCGTTTTGGTGGCGGCCGTGATTTCAGGCAGGGGGTCGCGCCCCGGGTATTACAGCGCATGGCCGCCCGGCTGGATGATGCGCCCGCCGCCGTGGTCAATAAATTCCGGGCGCGCTGTGGCGCGGCCCCCGGCGCCGTTCCATTCCCGCAGCGGCTGGCGCATGATCTGCGGGCGATGCAGGTGCTCGATCGGCGCGATTTCCTGCACGACTTTCCCGCCCCCTTGCTGATACTGGCAGGGACGGATGATCCCGTCGTGGACGCGCACATGACCGGAGAGGCCCTGCCCGGCTGCGATATCGACTGGATGCCGGGAGGCGGGCATCTTCTGCCCTGCCAGTCGCCGCAGTGGTGCGCCGAGCGCATCACCGGTTTCCTGACGCGCCATGGGCTGGCCCCGGAGGCCCGGAGCGGGACGCCGGTGCGCGATGCGCGCGATGAAGATCCCCCGGAGGCGCGGGCCTGTCGCGTCGATCTGAGGTTTGGCGCCGCGGCGGCGCGCTATGACCGTCATGCCGGTGTCCAGCTCGATGTAGCCACCAGGCTCAAGGCGCGGATCGCGGCACTCGACCTGCCGGCGCGGCCTCGCATCCTGGAGGTCGGTTGTGGCACGGGCATGCTCACCCGCATGCTGGCGGAGCAGTTCCCCGAGGCGGACTGGACGATCACGGATCTGTCGCCCGCCATGGTCGATCATGCCCGGCGCCGTCTTCGCCTGGGCGGAGTCAGCCGCTATCAGGTGATGGATGGAGAGGCCCCCGCGCCGCAAGACGATATCGGGAGCTTTGATCTGATCTGTTCGAGCATGGCCTTGCAATGGTTCGGCGATCCTGCCCAGGGACTGGCGCGCCTGGCCAGCCTGCTCACGCCAGCCGGGTATCTCGCTGTCGCCGTGCCGGTGCAGGGGACATTCGTCGAGTGGCGTCGGGCGCATGAGACGCTGGGCGTGCGTCCCGGAACCCTCCGGTTCCCCTCAACAGCCGCGCTGCGCCAGCCGTGTGCCGGCCTCAAGGTGCATCTCGAGGTGGAGTCGATTGTAGATGAGTGTGGCAGCGCCCTGGATTTTTTGCGCAATCTGAAATGCATCGGTGCGACAGCGCCACAGCCGGGCACGCGGCCTCTGTCCGTGGCGCAATTGCGGCGCGTATGCGGCGAATTCGATCGCGCGGGCGCGCGCTGCTCCTACCGGATCGCATTCGGTCTGTGGCGCAGGGACGGCGTAGTGATCAAGGACCATGCCGTGCCCGAGGCGCGCGGCATGACCGAGGCCGATGGCATGCTCGAGGGGCGTGGCATGCGTGGAGCGGGGGCGGTGATGAATGCAGGAACCTTCTCATGAATGCCGCCGCGTTTGATGAGGATCCATGCCGGGGCGTATTCGTCACGGGCACGGATACGGATGTGGGCAAGACGCTGGTGTCGGCGATTCTGGTCAAGGCCTGGAAGGCAGACTACTGGAAGCCCTACCAGACGGGTGTCGCCACGGCGCGTGGCGATACGGAAACCGTGGCGGCGCTGCTGGGCCCGGGGAGCCGGCATACGCTTCATGCGCCCGCCGCCATCCTGCAGGCGCCGCTGGCACCGTGGGCCGCCGCAAGGGAAGAGGGCGTGGCACTCGATGTGTCCGGACTGCGGCTGCCCCTTTCCAGGGCTCCTTTAGTGGTCGAAGGCGCGGGCGGGCTGTATGTCCCTGTGGATGCGCACCACATGATGATCGACGTGGCCGCGCACCTGGCCTTGCCGGTGGTTCTGGTGACCCGCAGCACCCTGGGCACCATCAACCATACCTTGTTGAGCCTGAAGGCCTTGCGCGCGCAGGGCGTGGCCGTGCTGGGTGTGGTGATGAACGGGCCACCGTCATCCGGCAATCGCGGGGCGCTGGAACATTTTGGCCAGGTGCCTGTGATTGCCGAGATTCCGCCGCTGGCGCAGGTGGATGCGGGATGTGTGGCCGAGGCGGCGGCCGGTATTCCGATGCTGAATTCTTTGGTGCGGACTGCGCGGACAGCGTCCTGAACTGGCGCCAGAACACGGGACGTCCCGCGCCGGGAACCGGATTGACGGGGCGCAGGGTCCCGGGAGGAATCAGGCGCGTGCCGCGTGACTGCGGCGCCATTCGATGAGCCCGATGGTGATGCCGCTGGCGCAGACGATGGCGATGCCCAGCCAGGACACCAGATCGGGGAATTGTTTCCAGATCAGCCAGCCCAGCGCGGCGGCGCTGACGATCTGGAAATAGACGAAGGGCGCCAGCAGCGAGGCGGGCGTGCGTCGGTAGGCCTGAATTTGCAGAAAATGGCCCAGGCATCCCCAGAACCCCGTGCCCAGGAGCACCAGCCATTGTGGTAGAGAGAGCCGTCCGGACAGCAGCACGAGATCGTGCCAGTAAAAGGGCAGTGTCAGCACCATGACCGCGCTGCCCACGGCCCCGCTCCAGATCAGGGTCGTATACGGATCGTCGACGGCCACACGGCGCGATGCGATGTACTGCGAGGCCAGGGCGCAGGCCGTCAACAGCCCGAACAGGGTGCCCGCCGGATCCAGTCCCGAGCCAGGCCGCACCACCACCAGCACGCCCAGGAGACCGACGCCCGCCGCGATCCAACGCGACAGGAAAGGCGGTTCTTTGAGCGCCCAGGGCGCGATCGCCAGCACGATCAGGGGCGCCAGAAAATTGATCGAAGTCGCCTGGCTCAGCGGCAGGTAGTGCAGCGTCGTGAAAAATAGCATGGTGGCGGCCAGCATGGACAGGCCGCGCGCGGCCTGCGCCTGTGGCCGGCTGCAGCGCAGGGCTTTCCATCCTCTCGCCGGGATGATCGTGACCATCGTCAGCACGGTATGAACTCCGTAGCGCACCAGGCAGACAACGAACAGCGTGACACCCGGGTCGGGGCCCATCAGGTATTTGCCGCTGGCGTCCAGACCCGAAAGCGCCCACATGGAAGCGACCAGAAGCAGGACGCCCACCAGCGTCTGGCGGGCGGGTGTTCCTGCGATGGGTGGGGGCACGGGGGCGTCTCCGATCAGGCGAGAACCTCACTATAGGCCACTTCCGCGAGCGGTGGACATCCACACTGGCCGTGGCGCGGCCGGATGCCGCTGATCCCTGTCTTGCTGAAGGGCGGGCGTGCTGCGGCAGTCTTGTGGTAGGCGACGGCGTCTTCGCCTTCCGTCTGGTAGAAAAACGGGGTACCCATCGGGCCCCGTCCAATGGCCATCACGGAGATGTCTCGCGCGCCGAATTCCTTCGCAGCTGCGCAGGTAAAGGGTTCCACCGGGGCCTTGGTGCCCGCATAGGAGGCATAGAAGGGGATGAAAGCGCCCGCAGCGAGGTCACCAGGGTGCAGATCTTGCTGTTGTCGTTGACGTGCCGGCCAGCTTCTTTGAGGAAAAAGGAAGCGCTCTCGGCGTTGACGTCGCTCATCTCATCGTATCCAGCCTCGCTGATTTCCAGCATTTGATGTGAGCGAGCATCTGGCGACCCGTCTGGAGGGAGGTGCCGCTGTGCCGGATGCGGAGTGAGCGGCAAAAGACTGGTCCGAGAAACAGGGCTGACCTGGCCGCCCTACAGCAGCCCTCTGCCAGCCAGATTGCGCATCAGGTGCGTGATGCCGCGGGTCCAGGGGGGGGCTTCCTCGCTGTGGGTGACCGGATTCACGAGCGAACCCAGCCTGGGTGAGCTGATCCGCACGACATCTCCCATCTTGTGGGTGAAACCCTGGCCGGGATCGTCCCGGTCTTCTGTCGGTGCGAACAGGGTGCCGGTAAAGAGCATGAAACCGTCGGGGTATTGGTGATGGCGGCCGCAGGTCTGCGCGACCAGGTCGGCCAGATCCCGGCTGATCCGGCTGATCGAGCTGTGCCCGTCGAGCACGAAACCATCACGGCCACTGACGTTCAGACTGATTTCGAGCCCGCGGGCGTCGTCCAGCGTGAACCCCTCGTCGAACAGACGGATGAAAGGACCGATGGCGCAGGAGGCGTTATTGTCCTTGGCCTTGCCCAGCAGCAGGGCGCTGCGGCCTTCGATGTCGCGCAGATTGACATCATTGCCCAGGGTGGCGCCGCAGATCCGGCCCCGGGAATTCACCGCCAGGACCAGTTCGGGTTCCGGGTTGTTCCATTGCGATGCCTTCAGAATGCCGATTGCTTCGCCGCTGCCCACGGCGGACAGGACGGGGGCTTTGGTGAATACCTCGGCATCCGGTCCGATGCCGACTTCCAGATACTGGGACCAAAGGCCTTCCTGGATCAGGTATTCGCGTGCCTGCAAGGCTTCTTCCGAGCCTGGACGAATGTTTGAAATGGCGTGGCCGATGACCTTGCCGATGTTTTCCCGGATGCGTGCCGCTTCTTGAGGATTGCCGGCCGCTTTTTCCTCGATGACCCGCTCGAGCATGCTGCCGGCAAACGTCACGCCGCAGGCCTTGATCACCTGGAGGTCGCAGGGCGCGACAAAGCGCGCCGTTGCCTGGTCATGGGCGAGGGTATTGCGCAGGACGGTATCGAGCGACCATTGCGTGGCCTCGCGTGCCGCAGAGACGAGGGCCGCGATGTCGTCTGATTCCAGCAATTGTGAGACGGTCGGACATTGACGCGTCAGATCGAAGAGTCCGCCCGCCTTGATGGCCACGACACTCGGTCCCTCATCGCGCGGATCGTGGATGCGGCCGATCAGCAATGCGTTTTCATGATCGACCGGAAGCAGGGGAGTCTCGGAGGGCATGGCGGTCCTGGGGACGGTTTGCAGAATCATCATAACGATACCGGGTTCTGACGACCACTAGCGGCCTTCGAAGACGGGGGATCGTTTTTCCTTGAATGCACGCCGGCCTTCATCGGCGTCCTGAGTGGCAAAGCAGATGGTTTGCAGATCGCGTTCGTACTGGATGGCGGTTTCCAGCGGCACCGCGTAGGCGGCGCGGATGTTTGTTTTGGCCGTTTGCACGGCAATGGGGGGGCGGGCTGCGATCATTTGCGCGATTTCCCTGGCCTGTGATTGCAGTGCTTCATGCGGAACAACCTGACTGACCAGGCCCCAGGCAAGCGCGGTGTCGGCGCTGACGGGCTCTCCGGTCATCAGCATGCGCGCTGCATTGGATGCGCCGATATTGTGCACGAGCATATAGGCCATGCCCCCTCCGCCGATCCAGCCGAGCTTGACCTCCGGGGAGGCGAATTTTGCCGTGTCCGATGCGATGCGGATATCGCAGGACATGGCCGTTTCCAGCCCGCCGCCGAGGGCGTAGCCATTGATCGCGCAGATGGCGGGTTTACGCAGGGCGCGGATGGCGTCGCAATAGTCCGGCCGGTTCCGGAATACCCAGGGCGTGTCGTAGGTATCCAGTTCGGCAATATCGCTGCCAGCACAGAAGGCGCGTTCTCCAGCGCCTGTGATGATGACCGCGCGGATCTGGTCGTTTTCATTGCAATGCTGCACATGGGTCATGATGGCCCGTGCCATCTCTGGTGTCACCGAGTTGAGTTTTTCAGGACGGTTCAGGGTGAGGGTGGCGATCTGATCTTCGATCGAGAAGAGGACGTGACTCATCGTATTCCTTTGGATGGGATCTGCAATCGAGAGAGGTCAAGGCCGGGCCGCGTGTGACGACGTGCCAGATGGTTCAGCGTGCGGTTTGTGTCTGTCGGCCGCTCGCAAGGCTTCGAGGTGCAATTTCTCGAGCCGGGCCAGTCCCGTCGAAGCGCTGGCACGTGCGGACAAAAGTTCACGCACGGCGGCGGAGGCTTCGAGCTGAAAGCGCGTATAGCCTGGAAACCGGGGGCGGACGAATGCGTTTTCCAGTGTGCTTTGTGTGTGGCGGTAGAAATCGCCATGCCCGGCATTCAATGTCTGGTTTTCCCAGGCAATCCGGGCGGAGGGCTGGCCGTTGTGCTGAGGGATGAATGCCGTCTGCGTATTCGGCGCCATCAGATGCTCGAGGTGGCGCAGCAGGGCCGGGGTGATCTGGCAGCGTTGTGTGATCGCAACCCCCGTGCCACCCAGCACGGAGCCGATGGTGCGCCCGGGACCGTGGGGCGCGTCAATGAAGGAGAGTTTTTTTCCGGGACTGCGTGAACCGGCATAATTGACGTAGCCATAGACGAGCGGGCAGTAGACGGCCTCGTCCGTGGTGCTCATGGCGTGCAGCAGCGCGATCGGATTTTTGTCCTGCCATTCAATGAGATGATGCGCGTACAGGCAAGACAGTAAATCCCAGGCGGCAGCGAGATCGCCGCCTTTGAACAGCCTGTCCTGGTGGTCGCCCATGGCCGCGCCGAACGCATGGGCCATGCTGCACAGGGTCAGAAAGGCGTGAGGCCCCGCCAGCGATAGGCAAACCGGATGGCGTTGCGCATAGGCTGCCGTATCGGCCCATATGATCGGCGCAGGTTCCGAGGTCAGATCTGGACGCCACACGGCGACTTGCGTGGCTGCATCGAGCGGCAGCGCCCATTGCCCCTCGCCGTACTGATAGCTTGAAAAACTCCGTCCGATGGACTGGTCACGCCACGCGTCCAGCCTGGATGGTGAAAACAGCGTGCGGATGTCTTTCAGGCAGCCCTTGTCCAGCGCATCACCGAGATGGGGGTGGTCAATGACCAGCAGGTCATAGGTTTGCGCGAGTTCGTCGATGGCGGCGGACTCGAACCCTTCGAGCGATTGGCGGTCCCACTGTATCTGCAGTTCATCCGACTGTGTCTGTGCTGCCGCGGCGGCCAGAGCATCGTAACCCCTGGGGTGGTCCCAGGTGAGACCCCTGAATGGATGGGCTGGTGTCATGGCGTGTTGCCTGCATGCGTCTGGGGGTGTGCCTGTGTCTCAGCGGGCGATTTCTCTGGGGGCCGGGACTCACCGATGACCTCACTGGCGAGCAATTGATCGATTTCCGTGGCTTGCATGCCGAGCTCGCGCAGAATCTCCCGGGTGTGTTCTCCGGCCAGCGGCGCGCCTCGCGCCACTTTTGACGGCGTGCGCGAAAACTTGATGGGGAATCCGGGTGTCTTGACCCGGCCTTCGGTCGGATGCTCGTATTCGACGAATGTCTGATTGAATTCGACCTGGGGATCGCGAATGACGTCGTCATAGCCGTACACGGGTCCCGCCCATATCCCCAGATCACCGAAAATCTGCAGCCATTCGGCGCTGCTGCGGTTCAGCAGTTTTTCCCGCGTCATGGCGTAGATCTCGTCCCGGCGTTCGAATGTGTCCTTCTCATCGTCCATTGCCGCCAGTGCCGGGGCGTCCAGTGCGGTCGCCAGGTTTTTCATCGATGGGAACGCCAGGGTGATATAGCCATCGGCTGTCTTGAAGACGCCGTAGGGGGCACGGATGTAGACATGGGCATGGGGCTCATGGCTGCGTTGCTGAGATTTGCCGCCCACACTGAATACGGAGAGTTCCTGCATCTGCAGTGCGATGATGGAATCGAGCATGTTGACCTGCACAAGCTGTCCCTCGCCCGTGCGTTCGCGATGCAGCAGGGCGGCGAGCACGCCTTCGAATGCCGTGGATGCGGTCACGGCATCGACCAGGTATTGACCTGCGGGAGAGGGGGGATCGCCCGCGCGGCCTGCGGACATCATGGCGCCGCTCATGCCCTGAAGCAGAAGATCCTGCCCGGGCCTCAGTTTGTAGGGGCCCTCTTCGCCATATCCGGAGATGGAGGCGTAGACGAGGCGCGGATTGAGGCGCGACAGGGTTTCATAGTCTACGCCCAGTCTGGGGGCGACGCCTGGACGGTAGTTCTGAAGAAACACATCGGCCTCGCGCACGAGACGGTACAGAATCTCTCTGCCTTCGTCCGATTTCAGATCGATAGCGAGACTGCGCTTGTTGCGGTTCAGGGACAGAAACGAAACATTGACCTGATTGCCGCGCGCGCCACCGGCCGATACATGTCTTTGCCACTCGCCGGCCACCGGCTCGACCTTGATGACATCCGCTCCGAGATCGCCCAGACGTTGTCCCGCGAATGGGCCGGCCATCGCGATCGAGCAATCCAGCACCTTGTAGCCTTCCAGAATATTCTTCATGTCATTCCATCGAATTGAGATTGGCGCCTGTGCTGACAGGCGTGTTGCCCGTCGGCGGGGCGGGAGATTCGTGCGTCTGAACTTGGCCGTCAGTGCATGTCCCAGCCGCCATCGACCGAGAGCGTCTGTCCCGAAATGAAGCCCGCCTCGTCGGAAGCCAGGAACAGAATGGCGGCGGCGATATCGCCGGGATGGCCGCGCCGCTTGATGGATTGCCGTTCCAGTACCATGCGGGTGTAGCCTTCAGGATCCGGATGGATAGCCTCCGCATCGGTTGGAAAGGCCCCGGGCGAGATCGCGTTGACCGTGATGCCCCACTTGCCGAACTCGCGCGCCAGGGCGCGGGTGTTGCCCAGCATGGCGCCCTTGGACTGGACGTAAGGTTGCAGGTTTTCCCAGCCGCCCGACAGCGTGATCGAGGAGATATTGATGATGCGCCCCCAGTGCCGGGTGCGCATGCCGGGCAGGATGGTGCGGATAATCTGCACGGCGGCTTCGACATTGACGCGATGCACGCGTCGCAATTGCTCCAGGCTGTATTGCTCGAAAGGCATGGATGGATAGATGGCGGCGTTGTTGATCACCACATCGATCGGGGCGGCTGCCGTCAGGCGCTGCAACTGCGCCTGCAATCCGGCCTCGTCGGCCAAGTCGGTCTGAACGATTTCCAGATGGGCCGCCTGTTCGGGAGTGACCTCTGAGCGCAGACGCTCGATGTGGTCCGGGTTGTGATCCAGCGCGATGACCAGCGCCCCCCGGTCGAGCATGGACAGGGTGGTCTTCAGCCCCAGACCACCGGCGGCGCCGGTGTACAGGACGCGCCGTCCCGCCATGGAAAAGGGACTCGGGGGGATCATGAGCGTCCTCCGATGGGCGGGAAATGCCCAGAAAGCTCGGGATATTCTTCCTCGGGCTGGCGGGCGATGGCCTGGATGCGGGCCTCGGCCTGCCCAATGGCCTGGTGATCGGTGAGGATGCGAAACCGGGTGTCATAGCGGCGCTCGTCGCCATGTTCCAGCCAGATCATTTCGTTGCGTTCACGCGCCGCGCCTTGTCCCAGGACATGATTCGTCGAGGGCTCGATGCCCATCGCATACTGGCCGGCCTGCATGTTCTGCCACTGATACTGGCAAGGGAACTGGCTTTTGAGCGTCGTGACTTCGAAACCCAGGCCCAGCCGCTCATTGACCAGCGCGACGGGGACTTCGTCGGCCGGGTCAGCGCACATCTCGTGCTGCCAGACCTGTTCGTGAAAGCCTGTTTTCGGCGCGGGCATCGTGCGGTAGCCGACGCCCTGTTTGCGGTAGTCATCCGCATGCGCCGCCCAGGTGGTTTCGCTGATGGGGGCGAGATAGCGCGAGCCTTCGTCCAGCACGGGATGACCGACGTTGATGTGGTAGCACAGCATATGCGGCGTCCGATAGAAGCCCCGGTTGACGACACGGTCGGTCAGGCGGATTTCGGGGTTTCCGACATCGATTTCTATGCGCCGATGCAGTTCCAGATGCTCACCGAAGACCGTGCCCTGCGACACGATGCCTTCGGCCCAGAGGATGCAGCGGTCCCCCTCCCATGATTCCCCGTAGCCGCTCAGGCGGGCGGGAATGGTGCCGACGCGTCCGTGAATGGACTGGCTCACGCGCTTGCGCGGGCCATAGACATAGTTGTCGGCGGGGGCCTCGTACATGAACAGGATGTGATCCAGCCCGCACGTCACCATCAATCCCGAGAACGAACGCATCCATGCCAGGCCGCCTTCTCCTTCGTATTCGTGGAGTCCGGGATGGCGAAATCCGGAGGGGGAGTGCCAGCCGATGGCCTGGCCGCGATATTCGCAGTCGGCGATGTCCATGGCGCGGTCGATCAGGACCGTGAAACGCAGCCCGGCGCCGTTGCGGAATTCCAGCATGCGGATGCCGCGTTCCACGCCATCATCGAGCGTCATGAGACGAACACCGGCGAATTGTGAGAGCTGACCGCACCGCGCCTCCAGCTGGCGGCGGGTCAGGGTGTTTCCGTACAGTGCAGCCATGAGGGCTCCGGGCTCAGACGCCATTGGCGCGGAGTTTTCCATCCAGGAACTGTTTGGCGCGCGGGACGTCGTCTTCGGTCAGATGCTCGATGATGATCGGGATGTTGGGGTGTTTCTGGGCCAGGCGCTTGAGATACAGGTCATAGTTCAGCGAACCGAGGCCGGGGGCGGGCAATTCGATTTCGCCCACGCCGCGGAACGTATGGCTTTCGGCCGCGTCGGCGTCTCCGATGTCGGAGTGTTTCTCCGATTTGTCCTCGCCCGATCGCTTGACGTCCTTGGCGTGTGCGATCCGGATCTTGTCCGACAGCGCATTGAAGACCTGGTGCAGCGTCTGGTCCATCTGATCGATGTTGTGGTTTTCGAAATAGTTGGTCGGATCCATCAGCAGGCCCAGGCCGGGATGATCCACCTCGGCAAACATGCGCAAGGTCTCCTGCACCGAGCCGACGACGTTGTTCACGTAGGTCTCCAGCAGGAACATTGCGCCGTGATCGTAGGCGTGCTGCGCGAGCTCGCGAATGACCTCGCGGCATTCCTCCCAGCCTTCTTCGGTCTTGTTCTTGGGGTGGTGCACCCAGTCGCTCTCGGTGTCGAAGGTGCCGGTCTCGGAGATGACGTAGGGCGACCCGAGATACTGAGCGTGCGCCAGGATTTCTTTCAGGTAGTCGTTGCGCCGCTTGCGCTCCGCCCTGGCGGGGTGGACGATGTTTGTATAGGCGGAAATGCAGGAGACCGGGAGGTTATGGTCCCGGAACGTATCGCGGATGGTCGTGCACTTTTCTTTGGTCAGCTGGCCGAGTCCCAGATCCATGCCCTTGAAGTGCAGGTCGAGCTGAACCGTGTTGAAGTCGTGCGAGCGGATGGTCTTGGCTGTCTTTTCGAGATCATAAGGAAAATAGCCGGTAAAAATGCCTGTCTGGATCATGTGTGTCTCCTGATATGCGTATGGGTGAAAGCGTCTCGCCCGAGGCGATCGGGTTGGGGTGAACGGGGCCTGATTGTGAGCAGGCCCTAGTCGCCGTCGATCAGAATTTCCTTGAGATCGACGGTGCGCCGTGCGTCCGCCGATCGATAGGCGGCTTCGACAAGCGCCATGGTGCGCACGTTGTCGGCGACGGACAGCGAGGGGGGGCTTTGCGTGCGCAGCGCATATTGCAATTGCTCCATGACGCCGGTGAAGGCGTCGGGGAACCACATGGTTTCCCAAGTGGGAGTGACCCACTTTCCGTCGGTGCCGTGACGGGATGCGAAACTGAGCGTCGAGGGCTCGCCCGTGGGCCATCCGATCGTGCCGCGCGCCGTGCCATCCGTGCCTTCGACGCGCCAGCGGATGTGCTGATCGTCCTCATAATCGTCTCCGGTGGGCCCTGACCAGACATCCTCGAGCGAAAGCGCGAGCAGTCCGTTCTCGTATTGGAGCGTGGTGGCGACCAGCCCGTCAGTGTGGTCAAAGGTCGTGCGCGGGTCTTGCCTGGTCACGCACGTGACGGACTGCGGATCGCCGAACAGATAGCGCAGGATATCGAGGTGGTGCACGCTCATGTTGGCCAGCGTCAGACGGTCATAGTCCCGAAGAAAGGCTTGCCAATGCGGGATGGCGTGCATGTCGATCTGCGCAAAAACGGGGATGCCCAACAGTCCTTGATCAAGGATCTGTCGCAGCACCCGCATGGACTGGTCATAGCGCATGTTCTGGTTGACGGACAGTACCTTGCCCGCCGCCCGGGCCTCGTCGCGCAGCTGTCGCGCCTCGTCCAGGGTCAGTGCCAGCGGTTTTTGCGCCAGGATGGCGCGCACATGCGGTGTCGCCAAGGCGTGGCGGATCAGTGCGGGTTGCTGATCGGGCGGGAAGGCGATGTCCACGATCTCGATCCGGGAATCCGCAATCAGGTCCTTCGGTGTGTCGTGTACGGTATCGATGGACCAGCGCCGCGCCACGGTTTCGGCATGTGATCGGGTGCGGGACGCAATGGCGCAGACGTCGAATCCGGCCTTTTGATAAGCCGCGAGATGGCATTCGGCCATGATCATGCCGGCGCCGATGCAGCCGATCCGGTAGCCGGTTTCCCTGATCTGGACGTCAGGCTCGAAGTGAGGTTCGGGCATTTTGTCTCCTGCCTAAGGATTGAAGCGATCCTCAATGGGGGCGATGTTTTTTGACCCATTATGTGGATCGTATGATCATGTATCAATCATAAAAAAACATCAAATACATCATTTTTGAGAAATCATTCTATAATTCGATGAGCCTCGCTCAGGCGGACGGCCAGCCAGGGATGAGCGGCCTTCGATGAACGGCAAGGAAAACAATGCATGCGTGCAACGATTTCGCAAATCGCCTATGAGGCGGGTGTCTCTACGGCAACCGTGGACCGGGTGCTCAATGAAAGGGAGGGGGTTCGCGAGAAAACCCGTGGTCGCGTGATCGAAGTCGCCAATCGCCTCGGGTATTTCGGTGGTGGTTCGAGAACCATGGTGGGGGATGTGAGGATGGATTTCATCCTGCCCGCCGGTTCGAACAGTTTCATGGTGGCGCTCGGGCGTCACCTGCTGGACGAGGCACAGGTCCGGCCGCAGGTGCGGGCGCAACTGCATCTGATTGATGGATTTGATGCGGGCACGCTGGCCGACAAGCTCTACGAGCTGCGCGGAGCCACCGATGCCATCGGCCTGGTCGGGCTGGATCATCCCCAGGTTCGGGAGGCGATCGCGGCAGTTCAGGCCAGCGGGATTCCAGTCAGCACTCTGGTGTCCGATATTCCCGCTTCGGGGCGGGTCGGGTATGTCGGCATCGACAATCGCGCGGCTGGCCGGCTGGCCGGCTGGCTGGTTGGCAGATTCCTGGACGACAGACGGGGACGAGAGATTGCCGTGTTTGCGGGTTCTCTTGCGTACCGGGGGCATGAGGAGCGGGAAATGGGCTTTCGCGCGCTGCTGGGCGAGGAATTCCCGCACCTGGAAATGTCGCGCATCATGGAGGTCAGCGATGATCGCGAGCTGGCCTATGAGGCGGCGCGGGAGTTGCTGCGCCACCGGCCTCCGGCCGCCATCTACAACATCGGGGCCGGGAACCAGGGCATTGCCCGCGCGTTGCAGGAGACCGGGTTGGACCAGCGTGTTGTGTTCATCGGGCATGAGCTCACGGATTCGAGCAGACGGCTGTTGCTTGGCCGGGTCATGGATGCCGTGATCGATCAGAATCCTCGTGTCGAGGCGCGGGAAATCGTCAAGCTGCTGGTATCGGCGGTCAGAAAAGCCCCCGAGCCCACCTACATGCCGCGGCTGCAGGTCATCTTTCGGGAAAACATTCCTGTGGGATAGGACGAGACAGGCCTCCCGATGACTGAAAAGGCGTGAATGCGCGTTGCCGGTTCATGGGAGAGGCCAGAAGTCACGCACAAGTCACGCAGCCAAAGAAAAACCGCCTGGGGGTTGGATCCCTAGGCGGTTCTAACTAGCTGATAAGGCTAGATAATTCTGGCGCGGCTGGCAGGATTCGAACCCACGACCCCTTGGTTCGTAGCCAAGTACAAACTTAATAATGACGTATGGCTGCGAACATTCGCGTACTACATAGGCCTAGTGTTCATGCGTGTTTCCGGCTAAACTTCGGTTCGTACTTGTTCGCTGTTATACGCACTATTGCGTCAATTTTGAGTACCCATTTGAGTACCCATTTAGGAGATTACCTGTGTCAAGACGGCCTCGCGGCACTCGCTGGACGTATAAAGAGCTTAAAGCTATCACGCCCGACTGGAAAGGCGAGACGATCGCTGATGGCGATAATTTGTTTGGGAATGTCCGCGTTGGCCCCGATGGAGGAATCTTTATTCCTTTCCGTTTTGGCTACAGGTGGGAAGGAAAGAAACAATGGTTCTACGCTGGGTCATGGCCCTCCGTTGATATGGCCGAAAGACGGGCGCGTCGTAATAAAGCGAGAGAAGACTATCTACAGGGGATCAATCCTAAAGATAGAAAGGTGATTGATGAATTTGAGCGGAAGCAACTCGCCGTTCAGACCATCAAGGAAGCCGAGAAGTCTAGGGTTGAGGGCCGAACGGTAGAAAACCTATTTGATGCATGGATAAAGAATGGGGTCGCTCGGAAGAATGAC
>NZ_JBKEAA010000006.1:0-37286 GCF_047971665.1 Castellaniella sp.
GCAGAGCCTTTCTGGTCGATGCGCCCCCAGATACCCTCTCGCAGGACAAACATGCTCGTCCTCGACATCCCAAATACGGGTCGTGTTTATGCGGCCATCGTCATTGGCCAGTACCTGATAGCGATCATTTCCCCCCGCACTCGCTGGCAGCATCGGTTGAGGGAACTCATGTTCGAGCATCCGGATATCCCACGAAAAGCGATGGGATTTCCGGATGCATGGGACTCCAGCCACTGACTCGTCGCAACGACGACCCTCACAGCTGATTGGGCTTTCGGAACAGTGCCAAAACAGGCGCAAAGAATCAGCCTTCCTTGACTGCCTTGGCAGCCGCCCGGGCATCATCGATCACGGTGACTTTGCCCTGGTCGATCACGAAGCGCATCAGGTCCTTGCCCATGGCCAGCGGACCATCGTAAGTTTCCCGAGTGCCCTCGACGAGGATATCCGTGGAGTTATCCAACGATTTCCCTGCCAAGCGCACGATGATGTGGGAATAAACAGCCAGCTTTGGCTTGGCCCTGCTGAAGATCCGGCCCGCATCCTGGGGCGTCGTGTGGTGAGCCTGGATCTCGCGATAATTCGGATAATTCTTGAACAAAGCTGGATCGAAATACGCGACTTCATGCACCAGAACATCAGAGCCCTCGGCAGCGCGAGCAACCCGCTCGTCGTAAGTCGTGTCGCCGCTGAGCACAAATTTCTTACCATCGAATTCGACGATGTAACCAAAGTTCGGCTCGATCAGATCGCCATGATGGGAATTGAACGCCAGGACGCGCACGCCGCTTTTTTCGTACACCAGCGTTGGCTGATAGGCATCTGCCGGGCCGGCATCGATATCATGCGCATCGAATTCGATCCCACTCAGGGGAACCTTCTCGTCAGCATGGCGAATCCGGGTGTTTTCCGCATAGGCCTTGCTCAGGTGTTCTGTCATGGACACCGTCCCCTTGGGTCCATAGACCACCATCGGTGTCGTGCGCGAGCCGTAGCCTGTCGGCACCCAACCCGTCATCCACAAGTCCGCCAATCCGTTGATATGGTCGGAATGCATATGGGTGATGAAGCTGGCATCAACCTTGCGAAACGGAATACCGATCTGATTCAGACGGATGGTCACCCCACGCCCCAAGTCAAACAGCAGGTTCTGATCCGCAGCCTGTACCAGAATGGATTGCCCGAAGCGATTGGGATTGGGGGCGGGGGTGCCGGTGCCCAGCAGCGTCACCGTCAGGGGCGCAGCACTGACGCTGGCTGCCCCCAAAACGCATGCGGCAGTGGCAGCGACGCACCGCAATAGCGACGGCACAGATACTGATCGGGTGGTGTACATAGTGTCTCCTCTTTCGTGAAGCCGGAATTTTGGCTGGTCCCATTATGGGTAGCTCACGGCAGAAGATTAAGCCCCTCAGGCGGACTAGCTGTTATAACCGAAAGGTATTACGCCGCGCGATCAGCCCGCCCCCCAGGCGGCGCAGGAGGGGCTGCACATGACGCAAAAGGGGCGCTCCGAAGAGCGCCCCTTTTCATCACGGCCTGCTGAAAACCAGCCGATCAGTGCGAAGTCCGTTTCGAGCTGAATTTCCGCGCAGCGGCGGCCTGGGCTGCCAGCATGGCCAGTTCCGCCTCCACCACGGCCAGATCGGCCTTGTCCTTGGTGTTGCGCAGGGCTTCCTCGGCGCGCTCGCGCGCGGCGACGGCCTTGGCTTCGTCCAGGTCGGCGGCGCGAATGGCCGTATCGGACAGCACGGTCACGGAATTCGGCTGGACTTCCAGGATGCCGCCGGCCACGAAGATATGTTCTTCGGTGCCGTCTTCGCCCCGGATTTTCAGCGTGCCCGGGCGCACGCGCGAGATCAGCGGCGTGTGTCCCGGCAGAATCCCGAGATCACCCGATTCGCCCGGCAGGGCGACGAAGGCCGCCTCTCCGGAATAGATCGAGGCCTCCGCGCTGACCACTTCGATGTGAAGAGTCGCCATGTGCAATCCTTATTGGAGGGTTTTGGCCTTTTCGAAGGCCTCGTCGATGCCGCCCACCATGTAGAAGGCCTGCTCGGGCAGCGCATCGCACTCGCCCTCGACGATCATCTTGAAGCCACGCAGGGTCTCGGCCAGCGGCACGTACTTGCCGGGCGAGCCGGTGAAGACCTCGGCGACGTGGAAGGGCTGCGACAGGAAGCGCTGGATCTTGCGGGCGCGAGCCACGGCCTGCTTGTCTTCCGGCGACAGTTCGTCCATGCCCAGAATGGCGATGATGTCGCGCAGTTCCTTGTAACGCTGCAGCGTCTGCTGAACGGCACGGGCGACATTGTAGTGTTCCTCGCCGACGATCTGCGGATCGAGCTGGCGGCTGGTCGAATCCAGCGGGTCCACGGCCGGGTAGATCCCCAGGGCGGCGATGTCACGCGACAGCACCACGGTGGAGTCCAGGTGCAGGAAGGTGGTGGCGGGCGACGGGTCGGTCAAGTCATCGGCCGGCACGTACACGGCCTGGATGGACGTGATGGAACCGGTCTTGGTGGACGTGATCCGTTCCTGCAGCTTGCCCATTTCCTCGGCCAGCGTCGGCTGATAACCCACGGCGGACGGCATCCGGCCCAGCAGGGCGGACACTTCAGTACCGGCCAGGGTGTAACGGTAGATATTGTCCACGAAGAACAGCACGTCACGGCCTTCGTCGCGGAATTTTTCGGCCATCGTCAGACCCGACAGCGCCACGCGCAGACGGTTGCCCGGGGGCTCGTTCATCTGGCCGAAGACCATGGCCACCTTGGATTCCACCAGGTTGTCGAGCTTGATGACGCCGGCATCGGACATTTCGTGGTAGAAGTCGTTGCCTTCACGGGTCCGTTCACCCACGCCGGCAAACACCGACAGACCGCTGTGGGCCTTGGCGATATTGTTGATCAGTTCGAGCATGTTCACGGTCTTGCCCACGCCGGCGCCGCCGAACAGGCCGACCTTGCCGCCCTTGGCAAAGGGGCACACCAGGTCGATCACCTTGATGCCGGTTTCGAGCAGTTCGACCGAAGGCGACAGCTCGTCGAATTTGGGGGCGGCCTGGTGAATGGCGCGCTTTTCGTCGGACTGGATGTCGCCACGCTCGTCGATCGGGCGGCCCAGCACGTCCATGATGCGGCCGAGGGTGCCGGTACCCACGGGCACCGAGATCGGCGCGCCGGTACCGGTCACGGACATGCCGCGACGCAGGCCGTCGGACGAGCCCATGGCAATGGTCCGCACGACACCATCGCCCAGTTGCTGCTGGACCTCGAACGTCAGGCCCTTTTCCGCGAATGCGGAGGACTCGTCGGTCAAGGTGAGCGCGTCGAAGATGTTGGGGATGCCGTCGCGGGGGAACTGAATGTCCACCACGGCGCCGATGCACTGAACGATGGTACCGTTGCTCATGTTTAGTCCTATAAGTATCTCTGGGTTGCCGGTGCTTGCGCTGATCAGACCGCGGCAGCGCCGCCCACGATTTCCGAAATTTCCTTGGTGATGGCCGCCTGACGGGTCTTGTTGTAGACCAGTTGGAGGTCACCGATGACTTTCTTGGCGTTGTCGGACGCGGCCTTCATGGCGACCATCCGTGCAGACTGCTCACTGGCCATGTTTTCCGCTACCGCCTGATAGACCAGGCCTTCGACGTAGCGCAGCAGCAGCTCGTCGATCACGGTCTGGGAGTCAGGCTCGTACAGATAGTCCCAGCCGTACTGGCTCGCCAGGGCTTCTTCGTCCTGCGCGCCCGTCTGGAAGTGGTCTTCCAGGCCCGAAGGCAGCGGCAGCAGGCGAATGAAGCTGGGGTCCTGCTTCATCGTGTTGACGAAGCGGCTGGTCGCCAGATAGACCGCATCCACCTTGCCGTCGATGAAGTTGTCGAGCTGGACCTTGATGGCGCCGATCAGGCGTTCCAGATTGGGCGCGTCGCCCAGCTGGACTTCCGAGGACACGACATCGACACCGACACGGTTCAGCAGGCCCAGGCCCTTGGAGCCCAGCGCCGTCGCCTGAACACGTACGCCCTGCTGCTCGAATTCCTTGATCCGCGCAAGCACCAGCCGCGAGATGTTGGTATTCAGGCCGCCGCACAGGCCCTTGTCGGTGGTGACCAACACGATGCCCACGGATGACAGCTTCTGGCGTTCCACCATGTAGGGGTGGGTGTAATCCGGGTTCGCCTGCATCAGGTGGGCCGCGATGGCGCGCACCTTGGTGGCGTAGGGACGGCCCATCCGCATCCGCTCCTGCGCCTTGCGCATCTTGGACGCGGCGACCATTTCCATCGCCTTGGTGATCTTGCGCGTGTTTTGCACGCTCTTGATCTTGGTTCGAATTTCCTTGATTCCGGCCATTCCACTATCCTGTCAGGGCTGCCGGGACACGCGGGCGTGTCCCGGCCGCTACTTAAAACGTGCCGTGCTTCTTGAATTCCTGGATGGCGGCGCCCAGAGCGGCGTCGTCGTCCTTGGAAAGTTCCTTCACGTCTTCGATGCGCTGGATCAGGGCCTCGTGCTTGGTCTTCAGGTAGTCCTTCAGGGCCTTTTCGAACGCCAGAACCTGGATGACCTCGAGGTCATCCAGATAACCGTTGTTCACGGCGTACAGGGACACGGCCAGTTCCCAGACCTGCTGCGGCTGGTACTGAGGCTGCTTGAGCAGCTCGACCACGCGCTTGCCGCGTTCCAGCTGGCGACGGGTGGCATCGTCCAGGTCGGAGGCGAACTGCGCGAAGGCGGCCAGCTCGCGGTACTGGGCCAAGTCGGTCCGGATACCGCCCGAGAGCTTCTTGACGACCTTGGTCTGGGCCGACCCCCCCACGCGCGACACCGAGATACCAGCGTTGATGGCGGGCCGGATACCGGCATTGAACAGGTCGGTTTCGAGGAAGATCTGACCGTCGGTGATGGAAATCACGTTGGTCGGCACGAAGGCGGACACGTCGCCGGCCTGCGTCTCGA
This sequence comes from Castellaniella sp., assembly GCF_047971665.1. Lineage (GTDB taxonomy): Bacteria > Pseudomonadota > Gammaproteobacteria > Burkholderiales > Burkholderiaceae_B > Castellaniella. The sequence goes on from NZ_JBKEAA010000006.1 coordinate 4,965, forward strand.
TGATCGGCAGCGCGGTCAGCGAGCCGGTCTTGCCCTTGACGGCGCTCTGGGTGAACTTCTCGACATATTCGGGGTTCACGCGGGCCGCGCGCTCCAGCAGGCGGGAGTGCAGGTAGAACACGTCGCCGGGGTAGGCTTCGCGGCCGGGCGGGCGACGTAGCAGCAGGGACACCTGACGGTAGGCCCAGGCCTGCTTGGTCAGATCGTCGTACACGATCAGGGCGTCTTCGCCGCGATCGCGGAAGTATTCACCCATGGTGCAGCCCGAATAGGCGGCCAGATACTGCATGGCGGCGGAGTCGGACGCGGCGGCGGCCACGACGATGGTGTATTCCATCGCGCCGTGCTCTTCGAGCTTGCGCACCACGTTGTTGATGGTGGAAGCCTTCTGGCCGATGGCGACGTACACGCAGGTGACGCCCTTGCCTTTCTGGTTGATGATGGTGTCGACGGCCACGGCGGTCTTGCCGGTCTGGCGGTCGCCGATGATCAGCTCGCGCTGTCCGCGGCCGATGGGCACCATGGAGTCGATGGCCTTCTGGCCGGTCTGCAGCGGCTGCGACACGGACTGACGCGCGATCACGCCCGGCGCGACCTTTTCGATCACGTCGGTTTCCTTGGCATTGATCGGGCCCTTGCCGTCGATCGGGTTGCCCAGCGCATCGACGACGCGGCCGCGCAGTTCGGGGCCGACCGGCACGGCCAGAATGCGGCCGGTGGTCTTGACGGCGTCGCCTTCGGACACACCGACGTAGTCGCCCAGCACCACGGCGCCCACGGAATCACGTTCCAGGTTCAGGGCCAGGCCGAACTTGTTGTTGGGGAATTCGAGCATTTCGCCCTGCATCACGTCGGACAGACCATGGATGCGTGTGATGCCGTCGGTGACGGACACGACCGTGCCCTGCGTGCGGACATCGGTGGACGCACCCAGGCCTTCGATGCGGCTCTTCAGCAGTTCGCTGATCTCGGACGGGTTAAGTTGCATGGTAAGACTCCTGGAATCCTGTTGTATGGCCCGCCATCATGCGGCCAGCGTATCGCGCAGACCGGCCAGCCTGGCCTGCACGGAAGTGTCGAGCACGTGATCGCCGACGGCGACGCGCACCCCGCCGATCAGTTCCGGGTCGACCGTCACCCGAGACTTGAGCTTGAGGCCGAACTTGCGCTCCAGCCCTTGCAACAGACTGGCCACCTGAGCGTCATCGAGCGGATACGCGCTGGTGATGCGCGCCAGCGCGGTGCCTTCGAGCCGATTGCGCAGCAGTTCGAATTGCTCGGCGATCTGGGGCAGCGCCTGAACGCGGCCGTTCTCGACCACCGTGGCGACGAGATTGGCCGCCTGTGTCGGGAGATCCTGGGGAACCAGGCCCTTCAACAGATCGGTACGCTGCGCATCGGACAGGCGCGGATCGGCCATGGCCTCGAGCACGTCGGGCATGCCGGACACCTGGGCCAGCAACGACATCACGTCCGACCAGAACTCAAGCCCGCGCGCGTCGCCGCGCACGGATTCGAACAGGGCCTCGGCGTAGGGTCGTGCGATAGTAGACAGTTCAGCCATGACTCGCCCTGGTTCAGAGTTGCGCCTGAAGCTGGTCGAGCAGCTCGGCGTGCGCCTTGGCATCGACCTCGCGGCGCAGAATTTGTTCGGCGCCCTTGACAGCCAGTACAGCCACTTCGGCACGCAGGGTTTCACGCGCACGCTGGACTTCCTGGGCCGCGTCCTGACGGGCCTGCGCCACGATCCGGGCCTTTTCGGCTTCGGCTTCGCGCCGGGCTTCGTCGATCAGCGCGGAAGCCTGCTTTTCGGCTTCGGCCAGACGCGCATGGTTTTCAGTCTTGGAGGCAGCCTCCATCAGACTGACGCGGGCCTGAGCCTGGGCCAGATCGGCCTTGCCCTTTTCGGCGGCGGCCAGACCGTCGGCGATTTTCTGACGACGATCATCCATTGCCTTCGTCAAGGGCGGCCAGATGAATTTCATCGTAAACCAACCCAGAACGAAAAACACGATCATCTGGAAAAGGAGAGTCGCGTTTAAATTCACGGTCGTTTTCCTAATTTACCCGTTCGTGCCCTGCGGCGATTCCGCAAGGCACCTAATCCGGCCGTCCACGGCCCGCAGGCCGCCGACGAACCCCTGGCCTGTCGCAAACACGCGCAGGCCTGCGCCGTCATCAGCCCACGAAGGGGTTGGCGAACGCGAACAGCATGGCCAGACCCACACCGATCAGGAAGGCCGCGTCGATCAGGCCGACCAGCAGGAACATCTTGGTCTGCAGGGTGTTCATCAGTTCGGGCTGGCGAGCGGAGGCTTCGAGGTATTTGCCACCCATCATGCCGATGCCGATGCAGGCACCGATGGCGCCCAGACCGATGATCAGACCGCAAGCGAGAGCAACGAACGCAACGTTGGTCATAACAACTCCTTGGTAAGTAAACGTTGTTTAATCAAAAAAATCAAAAAACCAGAAACCAGGGCAAGCCCCGCGAGCCCGCCCGGGAAACCTCCCGGGCGAATTTTTAGTGGCCTTCGTGCGCCTGCCCGATATACACCAGGGTCAGCATCATGAAGATGAACGCCTGCAGCAGCACGATCAGGATATGGAAGATCGCCCATGCCGAACCGGCGAGCACGTGCCCGAACGCAAGACTGATACTGGTCGCATTCATCCCCGTCCAGGCACCACCCAGCAAGGCGATCAGCATGAACAGCAGCTCGCCCGCATACATATTGCCGAACAACCGCATGCCCAGCGACACGCACTTGGCCGCATATTCGATCAGGTTCAGCAGGAAATTGAAGGGCGCCAGGATCAGCGCGGCGACACCGTGCGCATGGAAGGGTGCGGTGAAGAGTTCTTTGACGAAGCCGCCGGGATGCTTGATCTTGATCCCGTAATAGAGCATCAGCACCAGCACGCCAAGCGACATGCCGAGCGGAATGTTCAGGTCGGCCGTCGGCAGGATGCGGTGATAGTAGAGCGGATCGGAGTGATCGGCACCCAGGCCGGTGGCGCGGAAGATCCAGCCGGCCAGATCGACGGGGATCAGATCCAGCGCGTTCATCAGCGTGATCCAGAGGAACACGGTCAGCGCCAGCGGCGCGGCGAATTTACGCGTGTTTTCGTTGGGGATGATGCCTTTGGCTTCTTCGTGGACCATGCCCACAAGCATCTCGATGGCCATCTGGAAACGGCCCGGCACGTCGGTGGTCGCCCGTTTGGCGGCGCGCCAGAGGAAAAAGATGACGATGACGCCCATCAGGATCGACCAGAACAGCGAGTCGTAATTGACGACGTTGAAGTTGGCGATGATGTCCTGTTTGTGTCCGAGATTGTTCAGGTGGACCAGGTGGTGCTGAATATATTCGGACTGAGGCGTCGTTACAGCGTCGGTCATCGGAAACCCTTTTTCGTATTCAAATCATGGCAGACGGCGCAAGGCCAGCAATACCACGTACCCCTTCATGACGCCGAGCAGCCCCAACAGAAAAGCCAGCCAGTTCAGCCAGCCCCCCCACTGCCACGCCACCAGGACCACCACCCCCGCCGCAGCCAGCAGCTTGAGGAACTCGCCCCAGAAAAAGGCGAGTGATCCCGGGCGTTTTGGCCCGAAGTACCCCAGCAACAGCCGCATGGCGAACAGCGCATTGGGTACAAAATAGGCTGCCGCCCCGATCAGAGCGGACAACCCGGCGTCCTTCCCAGCAATCCCCCAGGCTCCCAGCACCACCAGCATTCCCGTGAATGCCTGCGCTGCCAGCGCCCGGAACAGACCGATCCGTGAGCGACGGGCGATCCGTGCGCGATCCTGTTCGGACAACACCAGGGGTGCGGCTGAATCCGCCGCATCGCCATCCGGATCGCAGATGGTTCGAGCATCCATAACGCCTGTCGCCTGCAACCCGCTGTCGATGCATTGACGGCCCGCCCTATCGGTGCCGTCCAACCGCATGAACAGCGACGGTCAAACTCACAAATTATAACGTCCCTTTCAGGAAATATTCAAATTCCCCCTGCTCAGGGCGCACCATTTTAGCGTAGTTCAGCGGCGTGCGCGGCGACGGACCCGGCCCACCCAATGGCCTACACCATTTTTCCGATATGTATCCAGCCTTCATCGATGAAACGGCGTAGCACCTACGTCCTATAGGCGGACATGGTACCCCAAATTAACATTCTTTAAACGGCATCACAGTTCGACACTTCCAGCAAAAACATTGCGCAGCACAAAGGAGTCGTCATGTTGTTCATGGGTTTACGGCTTGGCCTGATCATCGCCGCCCTCGCGGGGCCGGTGGCAGTCGCCCAGGAACCCGAGAAGGAGCCGCCACAGAACCTGGATCAGGGGAAGATCGACAACGACCCCCTGCGGGGTCTGGTCATCAACCGGACCATGACGGTACTGGGGTGGGATTTTTATAAGAGCTTTGCGGAAATCTGGCAAGCGTTGTACCCCGACGCCCAGGACACGATCACCGTCATCGAACGGCCCACCGCCCAGTTCGGCAGCGAGATCTGGATCAGCTATCTCGGACAGACCGTCTTTCACACTTTTCTGTCACCCGCCCGATCCCGCGCACGAGAGGAAAGCAAGAACGCCGTCGCCATTGTCCACGACGGAATTCAGACCATCAACATACAGCGCAGGTTCGTGCAGGACGCGGACCTGGCCCCGGAGGAGATGTAAATGCGCTCGCACATCGTCACAAATCACCTGCGCAAGCACTGCCTGTGTGCGTCACTGGCCGCCGCGGGGTTGCTCATGTCCAGTCCCGTCCCTGCGGGGCAGCTGGTGTACATCCCCGTCAACCCGGTCTTTGGCGGCAACCCGCTCAATGGCTCGTACATGCTGCAAAGCGCTCAGGCACAGAAAAGCTACCCATACCCCATCGATGATCTGGGCCTGAACGAGGACACCGACTTCAAGATCCTGAACGGGGGCAACTACCCCATCATCCAGGTCGGCAACAAAGCCTACATCTATGACCCGGCCAAGGGCCAGTGGATTGCCTTCGATCCGAACACCGTATCGGCCGACACGCCGAGCACGGCGTCCACGACCAGCGCCACCGGCAGCCCCAGCGCCTCGGCCTCGAGCGCGTCGAGCATCGATAGCGGAGTCCTGCAATGAGCGCCTGCGCCCTTCCCTGGCGCCCCGAGCGTCCCCGTCTTTATCTGGTTGCGCTGGCCGCTCTCTCGCTGACGGCCTGCGCCCTGCAAAAACCGGCAGAGGTCTCGAACGAAGCGCAACTGACGCCGGCCACGCCCTCGACGATCGATCTGATGCAGCTGCCGCCACCCAAACAAAAGATCGTGGTGGCCGTCTACGGTTTTCGCGATCAGACCGGTCAGTACAAGCCGTCTCCGGACAGTTCGTTTTCCACGGCGGTGACCCAGGGCGCGGCCTCGATGCTGATGAAGGCGCTCAAGGATTCGGGCTGGTATATCCCGGTGGAACGCGAGGGCCTGCAGTCCCTGCTGACCGAGCGCCGGGTGTTGCGCGCGGTGGAGAACCCGAGAAACGGCGGACAAAAGGACGCGGTCCCCAACCTGCTGCCAGCCGCCGTCATCATGGAAGGCGGGATCATCGCCTATGAAAGCAACACCCGGACCGGCGGGCTGGGCGCGCGGTTCCTGGGCATCGGCGCGTCCACGAAATACAGCGTCGACCAGGTCACCATCAACCTGCGCGCGGTGAACGTCAGCAGCGGCGCCATCCTGAACAGCATCTCAACGACCAAGACCATCTTTTCGTACGAAATCCATCCCAGCTATTTCCGCTTCGTCAACTACTACGACCTGCTGGAAATCGAAGGCGGCTACACCCGCAACGAGCCGGCGCAACTGGCCGTCAAGGAAGCCATCGACGCCGCCGTCGCCCATCTCACCGTCCAGGGCATCAAGAACAACCAGTGGCGGCTGAAAAACCCCGACGACTGGAACAGCCCCCTGATCCAACGCTACCTGGACGCCGAGAAGGACTACACACTCACCACGACGCCGCGCCCCGTGGAAGCGTCCGACGACACCGGACCGGACAAGGATGGCAGCAGGCCGGCCGCCCTGTAGCCGCGCACCCGCGCCGGCCCAGAGACTCAGGAGATCACCACCATGCTTGAACCTACACTCCTCTTCGCATCCCGACCCGTCCGGCATCGGCTGACCCTGTGCGTTTCCGCCCTGCTGGTTGCCGCCCCGCTGACCGGATACAGCGCCAGCGCCGACCTGACCGGCCTGGCTGAACTTCCCCCCGCCGAACTCGGCGCAGGGACGACGCAGGCCAGATCCGTCCAGGAGGGTGCCACGAACACGAGCCGGATCAGCCAGCAGCAGGGGACGGGCTCATCCGCTTTGATCTACCAACGCGGCACCCGCAACGTCGCCGAGATCTCACAGACCGGCTCCAACAACCAGGCGGCCGCCAGCCAGTACGGCACCGGCAATCAGGTCGATATCACCCAGGCCGGCAATAACGACATGGCCATCGCCATTCAGGCGGGCACGGGCAATCTGGCCGATATTCAGCAACTGACCAATAACGCCAGTTCGCTCGTGGGCCAGTTCGGCAACTGGAACCAGGTCCAGGTGCAACAAACCACGCCGGGCTCTTCCGCCCCCGTCCTGCAATTCGGCGACCACAGGAAGCTGACGGTGATCCGATAAGCCATTCATGTTTTGCGAATCCCGGTTCGAGACCGCCGGGTGACGTATTTCCCAACCAGGTCTTGTTGACTCAAGAGGAGATTTACCATGAAAACCCAACTTTGCGCACTGGCATCCGGTCTTGCCCTGGCCTTCACCGGCGCCGCAGCATTCGCCGGCAGTTCGGCGGACGTCTACCAGCAAGGCTTGAACAACGACTCGGCCATCACACAAACGTACAACAGCAATGCGTCGGCCGACGTCGTCCAGAAAGGCTTGTTCAATGTGAGCGATGTCTCGCAAGAGCATGTCTCCGGCTCGGCCGATGTCTACCAGGCGGGTCTGAACAACTCGTCCGAAATCAAGCAGCGGTACGCAAACGCGGATGCCTCCGTGGTGCAGGAAGGCGCCTTCAATGTCAGCACCATCTCGCAGAGGTTCGGCCACGCGCAATCGGCCGATGTCTACCAGGTGGGCCTGAACAACTCGTCCGAGGTCTCGCAGGTGGGCTCGCACCTGAGCGCCACTGCGGTGCAGCAGGGCGCTTTCAACGTCAGCACCATTACCCAGAAGGGCTGGTAACAGCCCCGACGCCGATGGCGTGCCGCCTCCGGACGGCAGCGCCATCGGCCGGCCCGGACCAGCGCCCGGCGCCCACGCAACAGGAGAGGATCATGATGGCAATGGATACGGGACTGCAAGTCTGGCTGGACACTGTGCCCGGCACCCGGCCCAGCGTGATCGTTCCTTATGTGCGCAGCCCCGAGAACGGGACCGTGCGTTATCAACTCAGCGCCGTCAGGCAAGGACGCAGCGGCTCTTCCTCCATCAAGCAAAGCGGCACGGTGCCCATGCAGGCGGACCGGCCGACCGCCCTGACACGATTCTCTCTTTCAGTCGGTTCTCAGGACCAATGCAGGATCGAGCTGATCCTGTTTGCCAACGGCCACCCGGCAGGCACTTATACCTTCGCGTGCCCGCGCAATCCCTGACCCCCTTCGATCATGAAGCCCGCACGGTCCGCCCCTCTGTTTCCTTCCGCACTTACAGTTTGTGCCGCATTAATATTTTCTGACGCAGCATTCTGCGCTCAGACACAGGATTACGACACCCTGATACGTCAGGCGCGCACAGGAGACTACCAGCCCGCCCTGAGCATGCTCAGACAGCGTCTGCGGCAGGCGCCGGACGACCGCCGCGCGCTGGAAGACTACGTCATCATCTCGGGCTGGGCCGGACAGCCCTACGCCGCGCTGGAACAGGCCTCCGGCGCCTATGAACGATCGCCTCAGGCGCCTCGCGTGGCGCACACCTACATCCTGGCCTTGCGCCAGGCGCGGCTGCCTCAGGATGCCCTGCGCATCGCGCAAGCGCACCCCGGCGTGGCCGAACCCGCCCTGATCCGCACCTTGCAGGCCGACGTCGCGGCCCAGCTGACCCGGGCGGCCTCTTTCGACTCCCGAGGTGAAGCCGACCGCTACATCCTGGCAGACCAGGCGCTGAACCTGTATGACCAGTTGATCCCGCAATGGCAGGCCCTGGGGCCGGAGGCCCACGATGTCACGCGACGCGCCGAAGCGGACCGCCTGCAAGCCCTGCGCGCGCGCGACCGGATGCAAGACATCGAGGCCGGCTATGCGGCCATGCTCGCGGACGGCACCCCCGTGCCCGACTACGCGCTGCGCGACGCGGCCTCCGCCTACCTGACGCTGAACCACCCGGACACCGCAGTGCCTCTGTTCGAGAAATCGCTGAATTCCGCCGCCGCAGGCCAGGACACCGAGGACAGAACCTCCGACGAGATCGGTCTGTACTATGCGCAGTTCGAGTCGAATCACGCCGACGCGGCCAATGCCAGGCTGGACCGCTTGCTCGCCGCATCGCCCACCTGGCTCTACTACAAAGGCAATCCCGACCGCTACCCGAACCCTCAGAGGCTGGACGCCGAACTGGCCCGTCCCCTCGGCCTGCTGTATCAGGGCGATACATGGCAGGCCCAGTCCATCCTGGACCATATGGTCAATGAAGCGCCCAACAACACCAACCTGCGCGTCGCACGGGCACAGGCCTACCGGATACGAGAGCTGCCGCGCCAGTCGGAACTCGACCTGAAAATCGCGGAAACCCAGGCGCCCAGGGCCACCAAGGTCGAAGTCGGCCAGGCCGAAACCGCCATCGCCTTGCAGGAATGGAAGCAAGCCAGGCTGCTGCACGACGACCTGATGACCCGGATGCCCGAAGACCAGGGCGTGCAGCGCATGCACCGCGAATGGGTTGCGCACGAAAAAGCCGAATGGCGCACCACCTCCGGCGGCGGCACCTCCACCGGGGGGCCGCTGGGCAGTCACGACTTGAGCATCGACACCGTCCTGTATTCGCCGCCGATCGGCGAGAACTGGCGCACCTTCGCCGGCGTCGGCCATGCGCAGGCGAAGTTCGAGGAAGGGCATGGCTATTACACCTGGGCGCGCGCCGGTGTCGAATGGCGCAGCCGGGATCTGACGGCGCAGATCGAGGCCACGGGGAACCGCTACGGCCACGGCACCCGGGCGGGAGGCGCATTCTCCCTCTTCGTGGACCTGGATGATCACTGGCAGATCGGCGTCGGCGGCGCGCGGCTGACGCGCGATGCGCCGCTGCGGGCGCTGAAGCACAACATCACGGCCAACCGCATGAACGCGTCCATCCGCTGGCGCGGCGACGAACGGCGGGAGTGGGTACTGACCGTGACGCCTTCCTTCTTTTCCGACGGCAACAACCGCATAGAGGCCAGCCTGACCGGCCGCCAGCGCCTTTACACCACGCCCCGATTCCAGATCGACGCGCTGCTGGATCTGGCGACCTCCCACAACACGGCCGACGATGCCCCGTACTTCAATCCCAAATCGGATGTGACGATTCTGCCGACACTGCAGATGACACACACGCTGTATCAGCGAAACGAGACGCGGTGGGAACAGCAATTCCTGCTGGCAGCCGGCACCTACCATCAACGCGGATACGGCACGGACGGGATCTATTCCATCGGTTATGGGCAGCGCTACCGGCTGGGCCGCACATTCGACATCGGCGTCCTGGCCACGGGTACCTCGCGCCCTTACGACGGCGAACGCGAGCGCAGTTTCAACGTCTTCGTCGACATGACGTACCGGTTCTGATCCAGGAGTGCGCCATGCGACGACTCTTCGCCTTTCATCCGAATCTTTTCTTTCTGGCGTGCTGCCTGGTGCTGCTCACCGGCTGCGCGCGCGACATCCCGCAGTTCACACCGCCCGCCGAACGTCCCGTCGCCAGCGTCGATCAGCCCTGGCCCGCCAACCGCGTACTGGCGCTGGCCTACCACGACATCGCCGACGACGATCCCGATCAGCGTTTCCTGACGGTGCGCACCGGGCAGTTCGCCGCCCAGCTCCAATGGCTGCGCGCCAATGGCTACCAGGCAGTGTCCGTCGATCAGATCCTGGCAGCAGGCCAGGGGGGCAAACCGCTGCCGCCCAAGGCCGTGCTGCTGTGTTTCGACGATGGATATCGCAGCTTCCGCACCCGGGTCTTCCCGATTCTGAAGGCCATGGGCTGGCCGGCCGTCTGGGCGCCCGTGGGAAGCTGGATCGACACGCCGCCGGGACAACCCGTCCGGTTCGGCAACCTGGAGATTCCTCGCGATCGCTTCGCCACCTGGGAAGACGTCCGGCAAATGGCCCGCTCCGGCCTGGTCGAGATCGCCGCGCACTCCGACGCGTTGCACCAGGGCATTCTCGCCAATCCCCAGGGCAATAAAGAGCCGGCCGCCGCGACGTACCGTTACGATCCCGACACGCGTGCCTATGAAACCGATGCCGCCTACCGCCGGCGTATCGACGACGACGCCAGGCGCATCACGCAGAAAATCCGCCGGACGACCGGCAAGGCGCCCCGGGTCTGGGTCTGGCCCTATGGCGCGGCCAGCGGCGCGGCGCTGGATGTCATCCGCAAGCGCGGGTACCGGATGGCCCTGACCCTCGACGCGGGGCTGGCCTCCGTGGACGCGCCCTATTCCATGCCCCGCCTGCTGCTGACGAACTCGCCCAACATGCGCGAATTCGCCCGCTCCGTGCTGGGTGTCGAATCCCGCGGCAATGATTTCCGGGTCGCGCAAGTCGACCTGGACTATATCTACGATCCGGACCCGGAACAGACGGACAAGAATCTGGGCGCCCTGGTGCAACGAATCGCCGACCTGCAGATCGAAACCGTGTTCCTGCAAGCCTATGCCGACCCCACGGGCGACGGTCTGGCGCGATCGGTCTATTTCCCGAACCGCCAATTGCCCATGCGCGCCGACCTGTTCAATCGAACCGTCTGGCAATTGCGCAATCGGGCTCACGTGAAGGTCTACGCCTGGATGCCGGTCCTGAGCTACGCGCTGCCTGCCGACATCACCCGTGTCGTTCGCTGGGATCCGGATCACCCGCAGGCCGACCCCGGCCCGGATCCAGCGCAGTATCAGCGGCTTTCTCTGTTCGACTCCAAGGCCCGCGCCGCCATCGCCGACCTGTACGAGGACATGGCGCGTGCAGCGCCCATCGACGGCATCCTGTTCCATGACGATGCGCTGCTGAGCGACTTCGAGGACGCCAGTCCGGCCGCCCTCGCCGCCTATCGCCAGGCCGGCCTGCCGGACTCGATCCCGGCCCTGCGGGCGGACAAGGACACACTGCAACGATGGACGCGATTCAAAAGTCGCGCGCTGGTCGATTTCACCCTCGAACTGACGCAACGCGTCCGCGCCATTCGCGGGCCCCAGGTGCAAACGGCCCGCAACCTTTATGCCGAACCGATCCTGAACCCGGTCAGCGAAACCTGGTTCGCCCAGAACCCGGACGATTTCCTGCAAGCCTATGACTGGACCGTGCCCATGACCATGCCGCTGATGGAACGGGTCCCCGCTGCGCAGTCCGATGCCTGGATCGACAAGCTGGTCGAGGCGATCAAGCAGCGGCCCGGCGCACTGGATCGCACCATGTTCGAACTCCAGGCACGCGACTGGAGCCTGCCGGGCCATCCGCCCGTGAACAGTCAGACCCTGGCCGGCTGGATGCTGCGCCTGCAACGCGCGGGCGTCCGGCATTTCGGCTACTACCCGGACGATTTCATACAGAACCAGCCCGTGCTGGAAACCATCCGGCCCGCGATATCGAACGCCTGGTATCCGCACCGATAGGGAGATTGCGCGATGACAGACCGACTGCTCGCATTTCTGATCCTGTGCCTCGTCGTCGGCGCCCCTTTCGGCGCAGCGCTGCTGTGGACGGGCAACCGGATCCTGGACTTCATCTTTTTCTATCCCCTGTTCATGTCGGGCCTGTGGATCTTCGGCGGGCTGTACTACTGGCTGCACTGGGAACGACGCTGGCCCTGGGGACCGGACGTCCCTGCGCCGTCGTTGCGGGGCCAGCCACAGATCTCCATCCTGATCCCCTGCCACAACGAGGCCGAGCACGGCACCGAAACGATCCTCTCGGCCCTGGCGCAGCGTTATCCGCGCGTGGAGGTCATTGCCATCGATGATGGTTCCACGGACGACACGGGCGCGATGCTGGACCGGCTGGCCGAGACGCATGCGCAACTGCGCGTCATTCACCTGGCCCGCAATCAGGGCAAGGCGATGGCATTGCGCATGGGCGCCCTGGCGGCCCGAGGCGAGTACCTGGTCTGCATCGACGGCGATGCCATGCTCGACCAGGATGCCGCGGCCTATCTGGTGGCGCCCATGATCGAGCATCCCAGGGTCGGCGCGGTCACCGGCAATCCGCGGGTGCGCACCCGATCCACCTTGATCGGTCAGGTCCAGGTGGGCGAGTTTTCATCCATTGTCGGACTGATCAAGCGCACCCAGCGCGTTTACGGTCAGATATTCACCATCTCCGGCGTGGTGGCGGCGTTCCGTCGCAGCGCGCTGGACCGGGTCGACTACTGGAGCCTGGACATGGTGACCGAAGACATCGACATCAGCTGGAAGTTGCAGCGGGACCATTGGTCGATCTTCTTCGAACCGCGTGCACTGTGCTGGATTCTGATGCCGGAAACGCTGCGCGGTCTATGGAAACAACGGCTGCGTTGGGCGCAGGGCGGCGCGGAAGTCTTTCTGAAGAACATCCCGGGCATCCTGTCCTGGCGCTACCGCCGCCTGTGGCCCATGATCCTGGAATATGGCATCTCGGCCATCTGGGCCTTTGCCCTGACCCTGTCCCTGATGCTCTGGATGATCGGCCTGTTCGTCGATCTGCCCGGTCATCTTCGCGTCGAGACCCTGATGCCGCCCTCTTTCACGGGCATGGCGCTGGCCACGGTCTGTCTGCTGCAATTCAGCGTCAGCTTTTTCATCGACCGCCGCTATGAACGCGGCCTGTTCCGTTCCCTGTACTGGGTGATCTGGTATCCCCTGGCCTACTGGATGATCGGCTTGCTCACCACGCTATGGGGCTTTCCCAAAGTCATGCTCAGGCGCCATCGCGTCCGGGCCCGCTGGGAAAGTCCTGATCGCGGCATCAAGGCGCACACATCATGATGATCATCAAAACCCCCCGCTCCCGTCTCACCTCCACATTCGACCACTTGCTCACCGCGCTGGCATGGGGAGCCTTTGCCTTTCTGTGTCTGCCGGGCCTGCGCTCGATCCTGGCGAGCACGGCGCACGCCGCGACCAATCCCGGCGCCACCGACAGGCTGCTGTCGAATGCGCAGACCCTGGTCGCCTACGCCCTCGTCTCGGCACTCATCGGCTTACTGCTCTCGGCCTGGGCCTGTTACAACGCCCTGCGCTTCGGCGGCCTGACCCGGCGCCAGCCGTTGAGTGATCCGTTGCCCAGCACCCTGGCTGAGCACTTCAGCATCAGCCCTCGGCAGCTGCATATCTTGCGCACCAGCCAGGCAGTCGTCATTCACCATACCGATGAGGGGCTGATCAGCCTGGTGGATTTCTCCCACGGCCCGAATTTTTCTGACAACGTATTACAAATGAACCGATAATCCGCCCTGGTTTGTTACATCATCGAAAAAAAGAAACAGCAAGACAAAATGAGGACTCCTGTGCTGCATCCTGGACTAAAATGTCAATGTTTGAAAAATAAAGTTCCTATCCGATATCAGTTTTGCTCGCTGAATGCGGCCTTGGACACAGGGGAAGCATCACGATGGCAACTGTCATAGTAGTAGAGCCCAATGCGCTCTTGCGCATGGGGCTCCTGACCCTCGTAAGAACACTCGACTGTGGCCTCACCTGCACGGGGACGGACTACGCGCAGCTGTTTCACCCTGCCCCCAAACGCATCGAGGCGGATCTGATGCTGCTGTCGGTGCCCGACACCTACAACCAGATGACCGATCTGGTGACAGCGGCACAGGAAAATTACGCATTGCGGCGCCTGCTGTTGCTGTCGGAAGCCCAGACCCTGCCCTATTCGCTGCTCAACATGCCTTCCGTGCTGGCCGGATACATCTCCAAGCATGCCTCGCAGGATGTACTGAAAACCTCGATCATGCTGGTGCTGGCCGGTGGCAAATGCTTTCCGCATCCCGACGCCTGCCAGGTCGACGTGCCACACGTGAACAGCCACACCAATCAGCCCAGGCGGCGCTGGTACGACCAACAGGATGTGCCCAATCTGTCGCCGGGCGACGAGGCCTCCCAACCCGACAATCTGCTGAACGAGCCAAACGTCAAAAGCATGCCGGCAGCGCTCCAGGCCGGCAACCAGACGCTGACGCCCGAACTCGTCTCCCGGGAAGCCGTCATGCTGCGCCTGACACATCGCCAATACGAAGTGCTGGTCCTGCTGGCCAGAGGCTTTCCACTGAAGAAAGTCAGCCAGGAACTGAATATCTCGGTGGCGACCGCCAAGACCCACGCCGAAGCGATCTATCAGCGCCTGGACGTCAACAACCGCAACGCGGCGGTCTATGCGGCGGTATCACGCGGCGCCACCTTGGGATGGCACGAAACGGATATGACCTCGGACGTGTCCTGAGGCTCCAGGGCCGTTCACGCGAATCCACGCGATCTCCTTGATCCATTCGTATGCGCAGGTCCTAGCCCGCCGTTGACAGGCACCACTGCGCAACGGACCGCGCGGCCTGGCTGGAGGCGGTATCCGGCCGGAACCGCGTCACAGGCTGTTTGCACGCCAGCGCCTCGTGCAGACGCTCATCGCGGACGATGATCTGCGACAGCACCCGCGCCCCATAGTGCTGCCGCCAGTCCTGGATGACATCGCGCTCCAGCGCCCAGGCGGGATCGTAGCCATTGACCAGCAGGTGGCTGGTGGCCTCGAACCCAATCTGCGCCAGCAGCACATGGGCAGCGATGTCGGGCTGGGCGACCAGGATGTCCAGGGTGCTGTGGAATCTCAGGGTAGGGGTCTGCTGGTTCGGATAGGCGGGGCAGTCGAACAGCACCCAATCGAAATCCCGGGCCAGACCGGGCAAGGCGCGCACCCAGAAATCATCGCCATGCAACAGGTGCGAAATCCCGGCGTCTTCGATGGCCGTACGTCCGAACGGGACCAGCACCAGGCCCGGCGCCAGGTCGAACGCCTGCTCACGCCAGTCAGCGGGAAATTCGGCAGCCACCCAGCCATGTCCGTCCCGATGCGGCACATCGAAATGCAGCCGCAGCAGATCCGATGCGTTCAGGTCCACCAGCAACACCCGCTGATCCAGCCCGTGCAGCGCATCCCCGAGCATCCCCGTCACCGTCGTGGTGCCCCCGCCGCCGCGCACACCCGTCAGGGTCAGGATATTCATCACGACACGCCCGGATCATCGTGCGAAATGACAACGGCTTCGCGCGTCTCTCTGCTCAGGTAGCGCTCGATCTCCGCCAGCAGCGGCCAGCCACCGCGTGCTTTCCGCGGGCTCCCGGACGGCGCCGGACGGGCCTCGTCGGAGGCCTGCGCATCTGGATATGCACGCGAAGAAAGTATCAGGACGTCATCACAATCATGCGGCCGTTGCGTTTCAACCATCGCATTCCCCGTCACCCGGCACGGGCCTTCAAAACAATCTGTATCGTTTGAAGATAAGGGTTTTCCGGTATACCCGTAAGGGGCGAACGGTTGAGGGCATCGAGTCCGGCCTCGGCCATCCGCAGGATGGCCGGCCGGCCCGCCTTGTGCTCCGGCGGGTTTCAGCGATGCTTGAACTCGGGCTTGCGCTTTTCGACGAACGCGCTCATGCCCTCTTTCTGGTCTTCGGTGGCGAACAGCGCATGGAAATTGCGCCGCTCGAACAGCAGCGATTCATCCAGGGTGGCCTCGAAGGCGCGGTTGACACATTCCTTGGCCATCATCACGGCGGGCAGGGATTTCGAGGCGATCACCTGCGCGGCTTCGAGGGCCTCATCCAGCAGGCGTTCCACCGGGACGACGCGGGACACCAGGCCCGCGCGCTCGGCCTCGGCGGCATCCATCATGCGTCCCGTCAGCACCAGATCCATGGCCTTGGCCTTGCCGACCGCGCGCGGCAGGCGCTGGGTGCCGCCATAGCCGGGAATGACGCCCAGGTTGATTTCCGGCTGGCCGAACCTGGCGTTCTCGGCGGCGATGATGAAATCGCACACCATGGCCAGCTCGCACCCGCCGCCCAGCGCGTAGCCGGACACGGCCGCGATCAGGGGCTTGCGGGTGCGGCGCAGCGCATCCCAGTTGCCGCCCAGATAGTCGGATTTATAGACGTCCATATAGGACCAGCTGGACATGGCGCCGATGTCGGCCCCGGCGGCAAAGGCTTTCTGACTGCCGGTCAGCACCATGGCGCCGATGTCGTCGTTGGCCTCGAAAGCGCGCACAGCGGTCATCAGCTCATCGATGACCTCGTTGCTCAGGGCATTCAGGACCTGAGGACGGTTCAGGGTCAGCAGACCGACGCGGCCCCGGACCTCGACCTTGACGAATGATTCGCTCATGGTGTCTCCAAAGTAAACTGTCGAAATGAAAAATGAACAGACGATCCAATACCAGGTCCGTCTGGCCGATCCGGCCGGGCACCGCTATGTCCTGCGGCTGACGATCCCGCATCCCGATCCGGCCGGCCAGGGCCTGCGCCTGCCCGCCTGGATTCCAGGCAGTTATCTTATCCGTGATTTTGCCCGACAGATCGAAACTTTGCAGGCCTCGTCCGGAGGCATGCCGGTCGCCGTGCGCAAGACCGACAATCAGACCTGGCGATGCGCCCCCTGCGACGGGCCGCTGACCGTGGACTATCAGGCCTACGCCTGGGACCTGTCCGTGCGCGGTGCGCATTTCGACGAAAGCCATGCCTTTTTCAACGGCTGCAGTCTGTTTCTGGCGGTCATGGGCCAGGAGTCGCAGACCTGCCTGCTGGATCTGCGCCCGCCCGCTCATGCGCGCGGCTGGCAGGTCTACACCAGCCTGCCGAGCGCCTCCGGTCATCCGGATGCAGCCGCCCTGCGCGGTTTCGGCCTCTACCGGGCTCGCGACTATGACGACCTGATCGACCATCCCGTCGAAATCGGCACCCCCCAGTGCATCAGTTTCGAGGCGCACGGCGCGATCCACGACCTGGTGTTCACCGGCCAGATTCCCGGCCTGGACCTGGAGCGCGTCGCCGCCGATGCGCAAAAGATCTGCGCGGCCCAGATCGAGCTGTTCGAGCCGGAGACCCGCCGAGCACCCTTCCTGGACAGCGCCGAGCGCTATGTGTTCCTGGTGACGGTCACGGGCGACGGCTACGGGGGGCTGGAACACCGCGCCTCCACGGCGCTGATCACGCGCCGCACCGACCTGCCTGCGAGAGGGCGGGCGACGCCCGAGGACTACACCACGTTCCTGGGCCTGCTCAGCCACGAATATTTCCATACCTGGAACGTCAAGCGCATCAAACCCGCCGCCTTCGTGCCCTATGACCTGAGCCGCCCCAACCACACGCAACTGCTGTGGGTCTTCGAAGGCTTTACCTCCTATTACGACGACCTGATGCTGCTGCGCGCCGGCGTGATCGACGAACCCGCGTACCTGAAACTGGTCGCCGGCACGCTGGATCAGGTCCTGCGCACCGGGGGCCGCCTGAAGCAATCCGTGGCGGAGAGCTCCTTTGACGCCTGGACACGCTACTACAAGCAGGACGAGAACTCACCCAATGCCCTGATCAGCTACTACACCAAGGGCGCGCTGGTCGCCCTGGGCCTGGATCTGGAAATCCGTCGCCAGTCGGGCGGCACGCGCAGCCTGGACGACGTCATGCGGCTGCTGTGGCGGCGCTACGGCCGCGATTTCTACCAGGGCCGCCCCCGCGGCGTGGCCGAAGGCGCGATGCCGGGCCTGATCCGCGCCGCCACCGGCGCCGACGTGACCGATTTCATCGCCCGTCACGCGCTGGGCCGGGAAGACATCCCCTTGAAATCCGCGTTGGCCCGTGCCGGGATCGAACTGTCCGCGCAGCCAGAGGCCCCCCGGCCCACACTCGATGTCCGCACCCAGGCCGATCCTGCCGGCCTGCGCCTGGTCACGGTCTACGAGCATGGCCCGGCGCACCGCGCCGGACTGTCCGCAGGCGATCTGCTGATCGCTGCGGATGGTCTGCGCATCACGGACGCCGCCAGCCTGGACCGCCTGCTGGACGCGCGCAACCCAGGAGCGCGCCTGAGCCTGCATGTGTTCCGGCGTGACGAACTGCGCCAGTACGCCGTGCGGCTGGGTAAACCGGACGCCCTGCGGCATCAGTTGCGACGGACCGACAGTGGAGCGCAGGCATGAACATCCGGCGCGTGATCCTCGACGATCTGCGTGTCCGGGTCTCCATCGGCATGCTGGATCACGAGCGCCGGACGCCGCAACCGTTGACGATCCGGGCAGAGTTCGAGACCGAGGCCATGCAGCCCGTCGATGACACGGACATCGGCACCGTGCTGGACTATCGTCTGCTGCGGGCCGCCCTGATCGAAGAAGCCACCCGCACCCACACCGACCTGCTGGAGACGCTGGTGGATCGCTCTCTGGCGCGCATCCTGCGCGATTTCCCCCGCGTCCTGGGCGTTAAAATCCGTATCTGCAAGCCCCAGGTCTTCGACGATTGCGTCGTCTGCGTCGAACAGGCCCGCCACCGCTGAACCGGCCCCCTCCATCCCATGAACCCATCCTCTCCGGCGCCCTTCACCGCTGCCCACGATTCCGCTCCGGCCACTGATTCCGTTCCATCCGCCGATGCCGTCACGCCCACCGACCTGTCGGCCCCGACCGCCGATACGCGCCCGCATGCCCCGCCGCGCCGCAGCGTCAACGAGAACAAGCTCGTCAAACGCCTGCTGCGCGAAACCGGCAAGGCCATCGGCGATTACGGCATGATCGAAAACGGCGACCGCGTGATGGTCTGTCTGTCGGGCGGCAAGGATTCCTACGGGCTGCTCGACATCCTGCTGACGCTGCGCCAGCGCGCGCCCATCGATTTCGAGGTCATCGCCGTCAACCTGGACCAGAAGCAGCCCGGGTTTCCGGAACATGTCCTGCCGGACTACCTGAGCGCGCGCGACATTCCTTTCCACATCGAGACGCGCGACACCTATTCCGTGGTCAAGCGCCTGATCCCGGAAGGCAAGACCACCTGTTCCCTGTGCTCCCGCCTGCGGCGAGGCATCCTCTACCGCGTCGCCCGCGAGCTGGGCGCCACCAAGATCGCCCTGGGTCACCACCGCAACGACATTCTGGCGACGTTTTTCCTGAACCTGTTCTACGGCGGACGCATGAAAGCCATGCCGCCCAAGCTGGTCTCCGACAACGGCGAGCACGTCATCATCCGCCCCCTGGCCTACGTGCGCGAAAAGGATCTGGCGGCCTATGCCAAGCTGCGCGAATTCCCCATCATCCCCTGCAACCTGTGCGGCTCCCAGGAAAACCTGAAGCGCAAGGAAGTCAGCCGCATGCTCGAGGAATGGGATCATCATTTCACCAACCGGACCTGGAATGTGTTCCGCGCTCTGTCGCACGTGGTGCCTTCGCACCTGATGGATCCGCACCTGATGGATTTCGCCGGCCTGCGGCCCACGGGGCAAGCGCACGCCGACGGCGACCGGGCCTTCGACGAAGAGGACTTCCCCCTGCCGGCCTTCTCCGAGGACGAGGATGAGGACGATGAGCGCACGGCCGTGCATAAGCCGGCGGTGCAGGTCATCGCCCGGCCGCGCGTGCGCAAACCGGATACGCCCTGAATCCTCATGATTCACTGGGCCCTCGCCACGCTCATCCTGGCTTTCGCGCTGGTGGCGGCCTGGTGGCTGAGCCTGAAGCCATCGAACGACCGGGACTGGGCCGATGAAGTCTCCCGCACCCTGCGCGGCCGCGTACAGGGGTCCCTGGTCTTGCTGCGCGATATCCGAGATTTCGACTGGCGCGGCAACACGGATTACACCGCGCGCTGGCACGACAGCGTCTACGATCTGGAAACCCTGCAATCCGTGGACATGGCGCTGTCGTACTGGATGGGACCGGCCATTGCCCATACGCTGGTGTCGTTCGGCTTCTCGGACGGACGCCATCTGGTGTTCTCGGTCGAGATCCGCCGGGAACGGGATGAGGCATTTTCCACACTGGGCGGTTTTCTCAGGCAATTCGAACTGGCCATCGTGGCCGCCGAGGAGCGGGACATCCTCCATGTGCGGGCCGGCCCCCGCAAGGAGCAGGTCTTTCTGTACCCGGTCCGCATGCCGGCGCCGGCCCTGCGCGCCCTGTTCCTGTCCTACGTGGAGCGCGCCAACCAGCTGGCGCAAAAGCCACGTTTCTATCACACCCTGACGGCCAACTGCACGACCCTGGTCTACGATATGGTCCGCCCCCTGGTCCCCGGCCTGCCGCTGGATTACCGGCTGATCCTCTCGGGCTACCTGCCCGAATACCTGTACAGCCACGGCGGCCTGGACACGCATCTGCCCCTGGACGTTCTGCGCGCCCAGGCAGACATCACGCAACGCGCCGCACAGTCCGGCACGGCGGCCGCATTCTCGCAACGCATCCGCACGCCGGCGTCGGCAAAGCGCACCGTGCCGCCCTCTTGAGGGTCATCCATCCAGGAGGGGAATTCGTCCGACCCCGTCAGACGGATCCGGCATGGCCATCGGCGAGGTCCTGCGCCAGACGCGCATGCTGGGTGCGCCATTCGCTGGGCGACATGCCGAAGCGGCGCCGGAACGCATGGCTGAATGCCGAGGTGTCGAGAAACCCGTGCGCATACGCCAGCTCACCGATCTGGCGGGTACAGGCGGGATCGCCCAGGAGATCCCGGCACCGTTCCAGCCGGGCGCCCAGGATGTAATCCGCCGGCGTGAGCCCCCGGGAGGCAAACAGCTTGTACAGGTAACGGCGCGACATCCGGAAACGCTGGGCCAGCGTCTCGGCGCTCATTCCGCTATCGTGCAGATGCTCGTGCACATGACGCAGAATGACGCGCAACTGCCCCTGGCGGACCTCTTCGAGGCTGGAGACGCCGCCGCCGTCGGCATGCTCGCCCAGACTGAGCGCAAACAGCCGCATCACGGTCGAGGAAACCTCGAACGCCAGATCAGGCCCCAAAGCCTGACCCTGGGCAATCAATGCCCGCAAGGCATCCATGGCGACCCGCGCGCCGCCATGGCTGGAACCGAAACGCCGTCCCAGCTGCGACTGGATCATGGGTTCCCACGCGGAGAGCACATGCGCCGGAATCTGCAGCACAAGAAAATGCGCGCCGGGTTCCTCGGAGACCTCGTAGGGCCGGGATGTGTCGTAGACCCCCCAATCCCCCGGATCAAGCTCGGCGGAGTGACCGTCCTGCGCAATCAATGTGCGGCCGGAAATCTGGACACTGAACTTGTATTGCGCGCTTTCGGAGCGATTGGCCAGCACACGGGTGCGCCGCACCCTCTGCGCCGACGTCACCAGCTCGGACACCTGGAGACAGCCGAGTGTCTCGTTGGCCGCCAGATTGCGGAATGGCCCATTGCCCCGGGGCTCGACCTCCAGGGGCACGAAATGCTCAGAAATACTGTCCGCCCAATCGCAGCGCGTATTGAACCGCCGCAGCGGCGTGCTCAACCACGTCGCATCGGAGGCAGGTACGGCCAGCTTGGACATGAGAGGGGACATGACGTCGATCCTCACTTCCTTTCAATAAGGAAATCTAGCCCCTGGACAACAATCCGGACAGCAGGACAAACCCCTAGCCGAACGTCGAAAATCCGGCCTTCCGGGAAAAACCGGATGACCGGATGCGCCAGCACCCGCCGCCCGCGCTCAGTTCGAACCATAGAGATACGGGGCGGGCGTCAGTCCCATTTGCAAGAGCCGGGTGGTGATCTGCCGGCGTTCGGCGGCCACATCGTCGAAACGATAAGGCCGCACGGCACCGACTTCGGCTGCCGTGAAGGGCCTGAAGTCCGAGGCCACCGCACCGGGACTGAAGTTGGCCACCATCCAGTTCAGGACATTGGCCAGCTCGGCATTGTCCAGCAGCGACTGGGCCGCCCCTGGTACACGAATCATGTATTCCCGGCCCTCGGGCAGATGCGTGAACAGACCGACCGAGTTGCGGAAGCTGGGCACTGCGTTGCGGGCCACCCCCTCGCCATCGAAACGGTGGCAGCCCCCGCAGTTGAGCATGTAGTCCTTGTAGGCCGACGTGCTGCTGCCCATGGCCTGGAGCATGGCGGCCTGCGAAGCAGCCGCATCCTCGGTGCGTTTGGCCTCGGTGCGCAACACCGCGGCGGAGGTCAGGACAGGCACCAGACAGAGGAGCAGACCGGTCCCGATCCCGTTCGTGAGCTTGGACATGATCCGCCTCCCCTGTCACTGTCAGTCAGTTCTTGCCCAGCCCCACGATGGTGGATACTGTGCAATGGTAGGTCGTGTTGCTGTTGGCCATGCACCAGTTCACATCATTGTGCAAGAAGAACTCATACCCTGGCCGTTCGCGCACCTGACCGCCGCAGTAGCACCGGCCGCAGGCCGTCTTGCCGCAGCAGTCATGATAGCTGACCAGATAGTCATTGCCATCCTTGGGATTGTGGCAGGTACCCACCCAGGAAATCGGGGAGGGCTCACTGCCCGGCGGGCAGGCAGTTGCCGAGCCGCCGCAGCAGGTGCACAGGAAGCCGTCCACCGCGCAATAGCGCCAGTAGTCGCAGGACATGAGTTCTTCTTCGGTCGCGGTATCCAGATCCGTCTTGGGCGGCGCTTCTGCCGCACGCGCGATCCGGGCGACCGGCAGGACCGGCATCACGAATGCCGTGCCCACGAAAACCTTGCCGATCGAACATAGCACACTGCGTCGAGACGAAGCGTGAGCCACCCTGCGGGTCAGGGATTCACCGAAATGATCAAGCCAACGCATTGCCGTTCTCCTTGCGTGTGATTTCCTGGACCTGAGCGCCGCGTTCCAGCCATTCCTGGGCCGATGCCACGCCGATTTCCTTGGCCGTGAACAGGCTCTCGAGCTGCTCACGGGAATTGATCAGGCCCTTGGCCCGGACGATGCCCTGCTCATCGATCAAAATGGCGTAGGGCAGCTTGCTGACCTGGAAGCGCATGCCGATTTCCGTGGACAGCAGATAGGGGAAGGGCTCCAGGCCGGCCTTGCGGTAGAACGCCAGATGCTCGGGCATCTCGCCGTCACTGGCCAGGACGATGTCCAGCCAGGCCGCTTCGGTGCGCGCCACCGACTTCAGGATGGGCAGCAGCTTTTTGCACACCGGGCAGGTGGGCGACACGAAAAACAGCAACTGCCCGCGTCCGCCGCCATAGCCGATGCGCTGATCGCGGCCCAGCAGATCGGCGAGCTCGAACCGGGGCGAGGCCTCACCGACCGCCGGCCCCTTGTCGATGGTCAGGGCGCCCATCGGCGCGACCCGTTCGTACAGGACGCCGATCTGCCGCGACAGCGCCAGCACCACCAGCAACAGGGCCAGTACCGTGACCCACAATACGATATTGGATACGATCAATGCCGTCATGATTGACTCCTTTTGCGCATCTCGAGATGGGATGCAAGCAACTGATTGAAAGCGAGATAGAGGCCGAGCAATGCCAGCGACATGCCAAAGAAAGTGACGCCGTCGAGCCACATCAGGTCACGCGGCGCAAAGCCGCCCGCCTGGGGCCAGGACAGCAGCGCCAGCGCCGCCAGCAGGCCATTGCGCAGCACGACCCACCAGGACAAACTGGTCGGGGCCTGGGACAGGCCGCCGCAACCGCAGTCGATATCGACGCGACCCCGCAACAGGTTCACCGCCACGCCCAGCGAGGCCACGGCCAGGACGGCCAGCGCCGCCAGGATGCCGGCGACTCGCGCGGCGGGCAGCAACAGGAGTCCGCCGGCCAGCAGTTCCGCAGCGATGAATGCCCATGCGAAAGGCCGCTGCAGAAAGGCGGGCAGCAGACGGTACCCCGAGACGGCCGACTCGAACTCGGCGAAATTGCGCAGTTTGTGCAGGGCGCCCAGCCAGAAGAGCGCCGCCAGCACCGCCAGCGCAGCATAGGCAATGACAGGATCATTCATTGCCGTCTCCCGCATAGCCCATCACCTGCAGGGCCGCCTCGCCCGCACCCTTGATCGTGCTCACGAATTTCGGTTCGGCGGCCGAAATATCGTAGATATTGACGTTGCCGCCATCGATGGTCAGCAGCTGCGGGGTCTTGCCCTGAATGATGGACATGGACAACGCATCCTTGCCCGGTACACGCGCGACGCGCTTGTGGGTCTTCAGGTCATAGACCCAGATCTCGGCGGCGGGATTCTTGTGGGAACCCTCGACCCCATCGGGGTGCATGAAGATGTACAGGCGCTGGCTGCGCGGCTCGACCGCCAGCAGGTTGTAGCCGCCCGGCACCCAGTTTTTCGCGCGGTCCGCGTCATCGAGCAATGACCAGGTGGGCTCGAACTTCATGGCGCCGTCCTTTTGCGGCCTGGCCGTATAGACATTGCCGTAGAAAGACACGAACACCAGCCCGTCAGAGAGGCGGCCCGGAGTGATGAAGATGGGGTCGGTCTTGACCGGGAACATCGGCTCGCTGCGTTTCTGGGACGCCACCTTGCCATCATCACCCAGGGTCATCGTCAGCAGGGCGCCGTCACCGCAGATCGTGGAGAAACTGCGCGCCAGACCCGGAGTGGGAATGATGCTCCAGCAACCGGCTGTGGATGTGATCTCGTCGGTAAAGGCGCCGTTCTTGATGTCCACCACGCTCACCGAGGCCGCTGGCGTCGCGTTCTGCACCAGCACGAAGCGACCATCGGCCGTCTGGCGGAACATGCCGTCGTAGTTCAGCGCCCCGGCCCGCTTGGACGGAATCTTGATCTCGCGCACGAAACTGAGTTTTTCATTGTCCCAGATCTCGACCACGTCGGTCCGCGCGCCGCGGGTGACACGCTCGTAATACGTGGTGAGGATATAAACGTTCTTGCCATCCTTGGACAACTGGGCCTGGCCGTTGAACGAGGACGGAATCATTCCCAGGAACTTTCCGCTGCTGCGATCGAACATGTTCAGACGGCTGTCGGTCAGGTGGCTGAACACGGAATCCATCACATAGATGCGATCGGCCGGGGTCACCTTGACCGTGTGACCGCCGGTCAATTGTTCGACAGGCAACGGCGGGGCGGCCTGAACGCCCATGGCGGATCCCAGCAGCAGGGCCGCCGACAGCAGGCTCACCCCGGTTGAGATCCTGAAGGCTGTTTTTTTCATGGCATGAGTCTCCTGGGTTCGGTCTAGAAGGCGTAGACGTAGCGCAACTGCACACCGCGCATGCGCGGACCGTTTTCGACCTTGAGGTCGTGGATGTATTGCAGCTGCACCTGGTTGGCGTCATTGATCTGATGAGTGATTTCAAACGCCAGTTGATGATTGTTGGCCCGCGAAGCCGTCTCGACGCCATCGACCTTTTCGCGACCGCCGGTTTCGTAGCGGTACCGCATGCCGACGTACGTGCTTTCGGTGAGATTGGTCGACGCCAGCGCCATCAGGCGGATGGCGGGCGATTTCTTCAGCGTGCCGCCGTAGTAATCGGTGTTGTCGCCGAAGAACTCGAACTCAGCCACGGCTTCGAGGAAGGTCGACTCCCCCACGCCCTTGACGAAAGCCAGATCCTGAACCGTGGTCCAGCGGTTCTTGCCCGGCGAGGCATCGGCATGGCTGCCATGGTATTTGCCTGTGGGTACCGTAATGAAGGGCTCCCAGGCGAACCAGGTCTTGGTTTCCGGGTTGTTGACGAACCAGACCGCCGCTCCCAATTGGGCATCGCCCACCCCGGTGACACGGTCATCGGGCATGCCGCTGAGCCCGATGGTGGTGCGAAAAGCCGGCAGGATCAATTCGTACTGAATCGTCTTTCCCAGGACCTCGCTGAAATACATGGGGCGCAGGACCAGGCCTTGCACATCCACAGTCGGTCCGTCGGGAACCCGGTCGCCATGATCGTAGAAGCCATGGGAATTCAGGTTAAGCAGATAGGCGGCGAACACCCCCGTGCCAGGCGGCGCGGGAATCCAGTCCCGCGTGCTGGGATCTCCCGCATGAGCGGCGCCTGCCGCGGCCAGAGCAGCGACCAGGGTAAATCGGCGCATGGTGCGCATCATCTTCATTCGTGTCTCCTCTTGACCAGCTTCGAGGCCGGCTCTGTTGGAATGAAATACCGTTAAGAATCAAGAACTATGAAATCAACTCAAACTCGCTCTGATGAATACCGATGCCTGCCCGGCACCCGCCCTCAGGCGGCCCCCGGATAGGCGATGCAGACCGACTTGGTTTCGAGGTAGTTGTCGATCACGACACGACCATGCTCGCGCCCGACCCCCGACTGTTTGTAACCACCGAACGGCATGCTCGGGTCCAGCATGTTGTGGGTATTGACCCAGACCGTCCCGGCCTGGATGCGGGGCACCAGACGATTCACACGCCCCAGATCGTTGCTCCAGATGCTGGCCCCCAGACCAAACCGGGTATCGTTGGCCAGCGCCACGGCCTGGTCTTCGTCGCGGAACCGGGCCGCCACGACCACCGGGCCGAAGATCTCCTCGCGCACGATGGAGGCATCGGGCGAGGCGCTGTCGAACACCGTCGGGCGGACAAAATAGCCCGGACCGTCCCAGTCCTTGCCCCCCGCCAGCACACGGGCGCCCGAATCGCGTCCGGCCGCGATGTAATTGGAAACCCGCTGCCGATGCCGCGCTGACACCATGGGGCCGATCTGCGTGTCCGGATCGAAACCCGAACCGATCTTGAGACCATCGGCCACTGTCGCCAGTCCCTCTACCACGTGGTCGTAAATGCCTTCCTGGATGAACACCCTCGATCCTGCCGTGCAGACCTGGCCCTGATTGAAGAAAATGGCATTGGCCGCGCCCTGGATAGCCTGCTCCAGCGGGCAATCGTCCATGATCAGGACCGGCGATTTGCCGCCCAGCTCGAGCGAGACCCGCTTCATGTCGTCCATCGCGGCGTGGCCGATGAGCTTGCCGACCTCGGTCGAGCCGGTGAAGGTGATCTTGTTGATGTCCGGATGGGCGACCAGCGCCGCGCCGGTCGTCTCGCCCCGCCCGGTGATCACATTGATCACCCCTGGCGGGAATCCGACCTCGAGCGCGAGCTCAGCCAGCCGGATGGCCGTCAGCGGGGTTTCCTCCGCCGGCTTGAGCACGATCGTGCACCCCGCCGCCATGGCCGGCGCAATTTTCCAGACGGCCATCAGCAACGGAAAATTCCAGGGGACGATGGCGGCCACGACCCCCACGGGCTCCGCCCGGGTATAGGCGTGATAGTGGGTCCCCGGCGGGAACGGGATGGACAGATTCAGTGTTTCGCCCGTGATCTTGGTCGCCCAGCCCGCCATGTAGCGCAGCCATTGGGCGCCGGCGCCGACTTCGAGCATCTGAGACAGGCCCAGCAGCTTGCCGTTGTTCAGCGTCTCGAGCCGGGCCAGCGCGTCGCCTTCGGCCTCGAGCCGGTCCGCCAGCGCCAGCAGCAGGCGCTCACGCCCCGCCGGCGGCATCCCATGCCAGGCGGGAGACTCAAACGCACGGCGCGCGGCCTGGACCGCCTGATCGACCTGGGCGGCACTGGCCTCGACCTGATGCGCGATGACTTCGCCAGTCGCCGGATCATAGACGGGCAGACGGCCCTCTCCCTGCGTGCAGGGCTTGCCATCGATGACCATGTGCTCACGAATGGCGGCCCGCTCCGGGCGCGTACTTGTCGCGGTCATGTCCGCCTCTCCTTCAGTAATGGTTATTTGAAGCTTAACCATCGCCGGGGATCGGCAATTGACCCTGTGTGCACAGGAAGATGTCCGGGTGTGCACGGTAGAACCAGCCCCGGGATCGACTCAGGGTTACCCCTTGGAAGGCCGCCCCGCGCCCGCCAGGATGTCCACTTTGGAGAGATGTTCCCTGACGAAGTCGACGAACACCCGCGCCCGGGCCGGCATCATCCGCGAGGGGAACAAGACCACCATGGGCACGGGCGCGAACGACCAGTCCGGCAGCAGCCGGACCAGACCGCTGTCCTTCATGTCCTGGATGGGCAAAGGCACGATGCCCATGCCCGCCTCGCCCATGCGGCGCAGCATCATGACCTGATTCAGCGCAATCCGTCCCTTGACCCGGACATGCTGCTCACGACCGTCCTCGGCCAACAGTTCCCAGGTGGAATCCACCCGGTCGCTGGTGAAGCGCAGGCATTCATGGTGCGCCAGATCCTCCGGACTGGCCGGCGTCCCCTGCCGATCGAGATATGCACGAGCCGCGTACAGACCCAGGACGAAAGCCCCGAGCCGTCCCGACACGATGCCGGAGTCGGGGGGCTGTCCCACCCGGATCACCACGTCATACGGTCCCGACTGGACATTGATCCGACGAATGTTGAGATCGTTGAGGTCGTACTCGCACTCGATCTCGGGATAACGCAACGAAAATTCCCGCAACGTATCGGACAGCAGCAGCAACGCCAGCGCGGAGGGCATCGAGACCTTCAGATGCCCACGCGGGTTGAGCGCCTCGCCCACGAGCATTTCATGCGCAATGCGCGCTTCCTCGATGATGTGCTTGCAGCGTTCGAAATAGGCCGCGCCGGCCTCGGTCAGGCTCACTCTGCGGGTCGTGCGGTTCAACAACCGCACCCCGATCGATTTTTCGAGCTGCGACACTCGCCGTGAAATCGTGGACGTCGGCATGTCGAGCGTCTTGCTCGCACGCGTGAAGCTGTTGCTGCGGGCCACCTCGACGAACAACTCGATATCGTTCAATGAAGGAGACATGATTGTTTTCCTGGGCGGCATCGGAAACCCTCTGCGTGACATTGTCCCGCATTCCCGTGCTGATTACCTCCATCAATAGAAAACTGATTTCGCATTTAGCCCATTTATCGGTCACGACAAATGGCGCAAAATGACTTTCGTCGAGGCAGGACATAGCGATCAAAGCGGAAAACCCGCAACGCCCCGCCCCATTCATTCACTTTTATTGAAGGAAACCATCATGAAAGTCACTGCTACCCTTGCCGCCCTTTCCATCGGCCTGGCCTCTGTCGGCCTGGCCCAGGCCGCCGATCTGAGCCGTGCCCAGGTCGTTGAACAGTTGCAGGTCGCCCAGTCCCAAGGCCTGGTGATCAGCAATGACCTGTCCAACTATCCCGTCCAGTCCACGCCCAGCACCCTGAGCCGCACGGAGGTCGTCAATGCCCTGCATCTGGCCCAGGCCCAAGGCCAGGTCAAGATCGGTGAACAGATCCACTATCCGAACATCCAGGCCAAAGGCCCGTCCGAAACCCGCACCCAGGTCCTGGCCGAACTGAACACGGCGCGCGCCGACGGTTCGCTGATCATCGGTGAAAGCGAAAACTATCCGCTGTAATGCCTCGTGATCACGCAGGCGGCGCCTCAAGCGCCCCTGTCGGTCTCGCCGCCCCCCTGTCACCTCGCGTGACGTGCGGGGGCGGTGGCTTTCTGGAAGGAAAGCGGGCGCCTCAGGCCTCTAGCGTCCCCTTACGCGCGGCCGTATGCGTGGCGACCATATCCATCAGTTCCGGAGACAGACAGTCGTAGGGCTCCAGGCCCAGCTCACGCAAACGGGCACGGATCGCCCCCATGCGCGCGGGCGGCGTGCCGCTCTCGATGATGGACGACACAAACGCCGCGAACCCAGGCGCCGCCCAGCCTGTTTGCGGTGAAAGCTCGGTATGCACGAAAGCCAGGCCATGAAAAGGATGGTCCGGGTTCTCGATCAGGCCGAACAGATGCGCGCCACAGGCCTTGCAGGCATGACGCCGGATCACGGCCGTCTCGTCCACGACCCGCAGCTTCTCGGGATGAGCCGTCACATGAACCTTTTCACGCGGAACGACGGCCACCAGGGAAAACAGGGCGCCCTCGGGCTTCCAGCATTTGGTACAGCCGCAGGCATGGTTGTACGCCGTCTGCGCATCAATGCGCAATGCGACCTTGTCCGTCGCGCAACGGCATTCCAGCGTGCCGCCGGCGAAATCCGAACGCGCCGTCGGGAAGCCTCGATCCAGCAGGGGATGCAGCGAAAATGCACTCATGATCGTCTCCGTTCTGTCTCTGTGAGAAATGGCCGCCCCACCGGGTCGGCCATGAGATACGGACGCCAGCAGTTTCAGTAGTGAATGACTGTCCGTATGGATTTGCCCTCATGCATGAGATCGAACGCCTCATTGATGCGTTCGAGCGGCATCGTGTGCGTGATGTAGGGGTCCAGCGCGATCTGACCGTTCATGGCCTGCTCGACCATGCCGGGCAACTGGGTGCGGCCCTTGACGCCGCCAAAGGCGCTGCCGCGCCAGACACGACCCGTGACGAGTTGGAACGGCCGGGTCCGGATTTCCTGGCCGCCGCCCGCGACCCCGATGATGATGCTTTCACCCCAGCCCTTGTGGCAGCATTCCAGCGCCGAGCGCATGACATCCACATTCCCGATGCATTCAAAGCTGAATTCCACGCCGCCATCGGTCATCTCGACGAGCACATCCTGGAGCGGACGATCGTGGTCCTTGGGATTGACGAAGTCGGTGGCCCCCATGACCTTGGCCAGCCCGAATTTGTCCGGATTGGTATCCACGGCGATGATGCGCCCTGCCCTAGCCTGCGCGCACCCCTGGATCACCGCCAGGCCGATGGCGCCCAGCCCGAATACCGCGACAGTGTCCCCCGCCTGGACCTTGGCGGTATTGTGCACGGCGCCGATCCCGGTGGTCACGCCGCAGCCCAGCAGACAGACCTTGTCCAACGGCGCCTCGGGATTGATTCTGGCCAACGAGACCTCGGCCACCACGGTGTATTCGCTGAACGTGCTGGTGCCCATATAGTGATAGATGGGCTTGCCCTGGTAACTGAATCGTGTCGTCCCGTCAGGCATCAGCCCCTTGCCCTGCGTCGCCCGCACCGAGGAACACAGGTTGGTCTTGCCGGATTTGCAGAACTTGCAGACGCCGCATTCGGCGGTATAGAGCGGAATGACATGATCGCCCGGGCGCACGCTGGTCACCCCCTCGCCGACCTCGACCACCACCCCGCCGCCTTCGTGGCCCAGCACGGCCGGAAAGACACCCTCTGGATCGATTCCCGACAGCGTATAGGCATCGGTGTGGCACAACGCGGTATGCGTGATCCGGACCAGAACTTCGCCCTTGCGCGGCGGATCGACATCGATTTCCACGATCTGCAAGGGTTTGCCGGCCTCGAAAGCAACGGCGGCGCGTGATTTCATTTGGATCTCCTGTGTTGACTGAGAGCCGCAAGTGGACGACGAGCCACTCGCCGAATCCCTCATTTCAAATACGAACGCACCAGGCTCGCGAGTTCTTCGACCCGCTGCGCCCGCTGAGCCACGGATACGGTGGCGGGACCGAATTCCTCTCGAATGTGAGCCTGCATGACTTCGGACATCAGCCCGTTGACCGCGCCCCGAATCGCCGCGATCTGCTGCAGAACAGCGGCGCAATCCGTATCAGCGATCAGCGCGCGTTCCAGCGCGTCACATTGGCCGCGGACCCGGCGCACACGGGCGAGTGCCCGTTTCTTTTCTGCTGCGGAATGAGGCATGCATGCTCTCTATATACCATACTGGGGTGTAGTATATTGCGGAAATGATGACACGTCCATTGAATGCAAAGTCGGCATCAACCCGCCTATGTGCAAACTCGTTCCGAAGATTCATCCCACGGAGGTCTGCGTAGATGGCTTTCATGCAGAACGCTATGTAAGGGCCCCACCCGCCATGGCATCCCTCGTTCGTGGGGCAAAGACCGCGCGAGTGACTAAAATGAGCGTCATTGGGCGCCGGGGAGCAACTGATTGCCGCTATTGCTGATTCCTCTTCTGATGGCCGCGATGCTTTTGGGCGCCTACCGGCTGTATGCCGAAGTGGCCGACCGGTTCGGGGTCGTGGCGGGCGTGAGCACAGTCGTCCTGGCGGTGGCGATCCTCATAGGCCTTGTCATCGGACTGGTGGCACGCTATCGGTATTACCACGGCAAAGCCCAGGCGGGTCGGCGTCTGCTGGATGTGTCGGGGGCGTGGGGCGAACTCACCCTGAATGCCGACGAAAAGCAGGGCCGCCTGACGCTGGACAAGCAAGAGGTACGGTTCATCTTCGCCGACATTGAAGCCGTGTCGTGCGTGGATGGCGCGGATACGTGCGTGATGC
>NZ_JBKEAA010000007.1:0-70316 GCF_047971665.1 Castellaniella sp.
AAAACACATTCACGTTTCAATGTCAAACCCCACAGGCCCCGGCTCATCACCGGGCTTCGCTGCCGACTGCGACTTTCGGATCGGGCGCAATGCCTGCAAATCCTGGGTCCCGGCCTGGCACCGTGTCCTCCCCGATCTGTCGGTAAAACCGTAAAGATCCAGGGTTAACCCGGGTGCCTGGCGGCGAAGAAGCGAGACTATAGCACGCCTTTTTGAAACCAGGCAAATAACCGCATCAAAACATCAAAAAAACAGGGGTTCCGGAGCCGGATGCGTGCAAGGTGATAAATTGATGGGCAATCGGTCTCCATAAGAAAAATATCCCATGCCCAGCAGCGAAGACATTCTCATCAACATCACTCCGTTCGAAACCCGTGTGGCATTGACCGCCCAGGGGGTCGTACAGGAACTGCACATCGAACGCAGCATTCAGCGCGGCCACGTCGGCAATCTGTGCCTGGGCCGCGTCGCCCGGGTGCTGCCGGGGATGCAGAGCGCTTTCGTCGATATCGGTCAGGAGCGGGCCGCCTTCATTCATGTGGCCGACCTGCGGCAGAATCGTCATGCGCGCATCGGCAACGGCGATCATGCCTCGCAGACGCCGATCGAGAAACTGCTGTTCGAAGGCCAGCACTTGCTGGTCCAGGTCATCAAGGATCCGCTCGGCACCAAGGGCGCGCGGCTTTCCACCCACATCAGCATTGCCGGACGGATGCTGGTCTATTTGCCACATGAGCCTCATATCGGCATTTCTCAACGCATCGGCAACGAAGCGGAACGCCATGCATTGCGCGAACGACTGGTGGCGCTGAAACCCGCGGATGAATCGGGCGGATTCATCGTGCGCACCCAGGCCGAAGACGCCAGCGACGAGGAACTGGCGGCCGACATCACCTATCTGCGCACACTCTGGGCCAACATTCAGACGCGCGTCCGCCAGGTCCCGGCACCCTCCCCCGTCTACGTCGAGCCGACCTTGGCACAACGCGTCCTGCGGGACATGGCGACGCCTTGCACGGCATCCATCATGGTCGATTCCCGCACAGTGACCCAGGAGCTGGTGGAGTGGGCGCAACGCTATACGCCGTCGGTAGCGGACCGCATCCATCATTACAGCGGCAACCGGCCGCTGTTCGACACCGCCAACGTCGATGAGGAAATCGCGCGCGCGCTGTCGCGCCGCGTGGACCTGAAGTCAGGCGGGTATCTGATCATCGACCAGACCGAGGCCTTGACGACCGTCGACGTCAATACCGGCGGTTTCGTGGGCGGGCGCAATTTCGACGACACGATCTTCAAGACCAACCTGGAGGCGGCCGTCGCCATCGCCCGCCAACTGCGGCTGCGCAATCTGGGCGGGATCATCGTGCTGGACCTCATCGACATGGACGATCCCGGGCATCAGGCATCCGTGCTGGCCGAGCTGAACAAAGCGCTGTCGCGCGACCGCACCCGCACGACGGTCAGCGGCTTCAGTCAGCTGGGATTGGTGGAGATGACCCGCAAGCGCACCCGGGATTCGCTGGCCCATCAGTTGTGCGAGCCCTGCCCCACGTGCGAATCGCGCGGCACTGTGCGCACACCGCGCACGCTGTGCTATGAGATCCTGAGAGAGATCCTGCGCGAGGCGCGCCAGTTCGACCCCAAGGAGTTCCGGATCGTCGCCGCGCAACCCGTGATCGATCTGTTCCTGGAAGAAGAAAGCCAGCACCTGGCCATGCTGGGCGATTTCATCGGCAAACCGATCTCGCTGGAGGTCGAGGCCGGCTACAGCCAGGAACACTACGATATCGTGCTGCTTTGACGACCGGAAAACCATGATGGGACTGCAAGAGAACCTCAACCTCGATACCCTGCAGGGCTTGCGCGGCAAGCAGCCGCTGCTCTGGCTGTC
The DNA here is from genome assembly GCF_047971665.1 of Castellaniella sp. Lineage (GTDB taxonomy): Bacteria > Pseudomonadota > Gammaproteobacteria > Burkholderiales > Burkholderiaceae_B > Castellaniella. The sequence goes on from NZ_JBKEAA010000007.1 coordinate 1,895, forward strand.
GCCCGGCCACGACCCGGCCGATGACGGACGGGATCTGCCCTACGATCCTGGCATCGCGCAAGACCGGTTCCGCCGCTGCGCGGATTTGCTCGCGCACCTGTTTCCCGAACTGAAGGCTTCGGGCGGCCTGCTGTCCTCGCCACTCACCCCCATCCCGCGGCTACAACACCAATCTCTGGCCAAGGACGAGCCCGATCGTCTGACGGCAGGCGCCTGGTTCCTGAAACGGGATGACATCCTGCCTGTCGCCGGTTCAGTCAAGGCGCGCGGAGGATTCCATGAAACGCTGGCGCTGGCCGAACGCCTCGCGCTGAAGGCCGGACGACTGCAAGCGCACGAAGACCGCGCGCGACTGGCCGAACCCTCGATGCGCCAGTTTCTGGGCGAGCATACGCTGTCTGTCGGCAGCACCGGGAACCTGGGTCTGGCCATCGGCCTGATCGGGGCGGGTCTTGGATTTCATGCGGTCGTCCATATGTCCTCGGATGCCAAGGCCTGGAAAAAGGATCGCTTGCGCAACCGCGGCATCACGGTCGCCGAGCACGCGGGCGACTATGCCGCCGCCGTCGCCTCGGGCCGTTCCGCGGCGCTCGATGATCCCCGGATCCATTTTGTCGACGACGAGCGTTCCGAGGCGCTGTTTCTGGGCTATGCCGCAGCCGCGCAGGAACTGCGCGATCAGCTCCACGACGCCCGCCGCCCGGTGGATGCCGCACATCCCCTGTTCGTCTACCTGCCATGCGGTGTAGGCGGCGCGCCCGGCGGTATCGCCTATGGCCTGAAGCGCCTGTTCGGCCCGCATGTGCATTGTTTTTTCGCCGAACCCACCGCCTCACCCTGCATGCTGGTGCAAGTGGCCGCGGGCACCGAAACGCCGGTGTCCGTCCACGATATCGGCCTGGACAATCGAACGGAGGCCGATGGCCTGGCCGTCGGCCTGGCCTCGCCGCTGGTCGCTCCTCTCATGGCGCGACTGCTGGCCGGCGTATTCACGGTGGATGACGACACCCTGTTTTGCGACGCGCTGGCCCTGGAACAAACCGAGGGCATCTTTATCGAACCCTCGGCCGCTGCCGGCCTGCGCGGCCCCCGCTGGCTGCTCGGCACGCCGCGTGGCCGCAGCTACCTGCAACGTCATGGCCTGGCCCCGGTGGTCGCTGACGCCACGCACGTGATCTGGAGCACCGGCGGCGCCCTGGTGCCGGAGAGCATCCGGGCTCAGTTCAGGACGCGGGGCGAACAATGACAGTCCGCCCGGTCGATTCAGGCCGGGCGGAGCATCTCTCGGCCGGGCGGCATCCCTCAGCCCGACGCCGCCTCTCAGTCACCGACGTCCAGCTTGTTTTCCCAGCTCGTGTTTGCCGTGCAGGCGTCGGGTTTCATCATGGCCGTCAGCATCTGATGCACCCGGTCCATCTGTCCGGCATAGTAGCTGTAGGCGCTGACATTGATGGTGCGGTTATGCAGCAGCGTCAGGCTGAGCACCACGCTGCGATCCCATCCGGCCTCGGGGGTCGGACGATAGACGACGCGCCCGAAGGCCGATTCCCCAGGCACCATCTCGAAGGTATAGGTCTCATGGCAGACCTTCTCGTGCTGAAACAGGTTGCGCTGCACCCCTGCAAGGTCGATCGGCAGACGGCGGCGCTCGGTCACCTGATAGCGATCGGTCTCCAATTGATTGAGGGTCAGGCCTTCCGGCGTGGCGCAGCCCGCCAGAACAGCCAGAGAAGCCAGTGCGAAGATGGTTTTCATGAGGGTCTCCCGGAAGAAGCCTCGCCGCCATGATCGGCGGTACGTTCGGTGCCGGACGCTTGAGGCGCCGGGGATGAAAGCGTCTGTGTCGTGGCGGCCGCCGCCGGCGCTTCGGACGCAGGCGCCAGATCGTCTCTGAATTGCAGACGGTACAGGCTGGCGTACAGGCCGCCGGACGCAAGCAATTCAGCATGACTGCCCTGCTCGACAATGCGGCCGTGATCCAGAACGACGATGCGGTCGGCTTTTTGCACAGTGCTGAGCCGATGCGCAATCACCAGCGTCGTGCGGCCCGCCATCAGGCGTTCCAATGAAATCTGAACCTGGCGTTCGGATTCATTGTCCAGGGCGGAAGTGGCCTCATCGAGAATCAGGATCGGCGCGTTCTTGATGAGCGCCCGGGCAATGGCCAGGCGCTGGCGCTGGCCACCGGACAACGCATTGGCGTTATTGCCGACCCGGGTCTGCAGTCCCTCGGGCAGGCTGTCGACGAATTCCAGCAGGCTGGCCGCATCCAGGGCGGCACGGATGCGTGCTTCGGGCACCTCGTCCTGAATGCCGTAGGCCACATTCTCAGCGATCGTGCCATCGAACAACACCACGTCCTGGCTGACCAGCGACAGTTGCGAACGCAAGGCGCCGAGCCGGAATTCACGCACATCGGTCCCATCGATCCGGATCTCTCCCCCCGTGGGACTGACGAAACGTGGCAACATGTTCACCAGCGTGGTCTTGCCACTGCCAGAGCGGCCCACGAGCGCCACAGTCTGGCCGGCCTGGACGGTCAGTGCCACCTGTTCCAGCGTGTCCCGGGTCGCGTCGGCAAAACGGTGCGAAACCGACTGGAACGCGACCTCGCCGCGCAGGCGGTCGGGCACCTCACGCGTCCCTGTATCGGACTCGACCGGCTCATCGATCAGCGCAAAGACGCTTTCGGCGGAAATCAGCATGCGCTGAGCCGCCCCGGCGATATTGGTCAGCCGTTTCAAGGGGTCGAATATCTGGCCCAGCGCTGCCATGAAGGCGGCGAAGCTGCCCACCGTCAAACCCTGGTGATTGGCTTGATACAGCGCGACGGCCACGACAATGGCCACGGACAGGGCGACGAAGAACTGTGAGATCGGCGACATGGCCGAATCCGCACTGGCCGCGCGCATGGCGAAACGGCGCAAGCGGGAGTTGACATAGGCAAAACGGTCACGCTCGCGCGTATAGCCATCGAACAGCTTGATGACCCGCTGGCCGTCGATGCTTTCGGAAACCACATGCGTCAGCTCCGCGTTCATGTTGATCGTGTCGCGATTGATGCGCCGCAGCCGACGGACAAAATAGCGTCCCGTCACAACGGACAACGGCAGCATCACCAGCACGATCAGCGTCAGTTGCCAGGACATGTACAGCAGCACCGCCAGCAAGGCCACGACCGTCAGGGATTCGCGCACGATCACGCGGATGACGTCGGTGGACAGGCCGCTCACATTGCCGGCATCGATAGTGAAACGGTTGAGCAGGCGGCCGCGATCCCGGGCCCGGAAAGTTTCGTCGGACATGCCCAGCAAACGGTCGAACATGTCGCGGCGCAGGGCCAGCAGCATGTTGTTGGCGACCCAGGTCATCAGATAGGTGCCACCGAAAGTGCACAGACCGCGCAGCAGCATCAGGCCGACGACCGCCAGGGGGATGGACCAGATGTAGTCCGGCTGCGAGCCCGTGAAACCCTCGTCCAGGAGCGGCTTCATGATGACCGCCAGCAGCGGCTGGGTTGCCGAGGCGACACTGAGCAAGACCAGCGCCAGCAGGCCGACCTTCCAGTCACGCCCCAGACGGGCGTAGATCTGCCGCCAAAGATCCAGTCGCACGGGGCGGCTGTCCGCGGGATGGTCGGTGGAGGTCTTCACCCGGCACACTCTCTTATATACTTTGGAAAACACGCATTTTAGCCCGTTCGTGCCTCCGGGCCGCAGCGGGTGCAGGAGCCGCCGCGTTGACACCTTCTCCCAGTCCCGCTCTGTATGTCCGCCTGCCCAACTGGGTCGGCGACGTCTGCATGAGCCTGCCCAGCCTGGAAGCCCTGCTGGCCACGGGCCTGCCCGTCGTGGCTTGCGCCCGGCCCTGGGCGCGGGATCTGCTGTCGGCCTATCCTCTGGCCGGCTTCGTCCCGATGAAGGGCGCCTGGCGCGCCGATCGCGCGGCCGTGCGCAATGCACGGCGCCTGGCGTCGCACAGACGATCCCTGGGCCTGCTGCTGCCCGACTCCCTGTCCAGCGCCCTGGTGTTCCGCTTTGCGGGGATCCCTTGCGCCGGCTACCGCGACGATGGCCGCAGCCTGATCCTGCGCTGGCCCTGCGCCAAACCGTCCGGGCCGCTGCATGCGGTGCAATCCTGGTATCACCTGACCCGCCACGCGCTGACGCAATGGCGTCTGCCCGCCCCCCCCTCCCAGCCGGCCGATGAATTGCGCTGGCAGGCCGCCGCCGCCCATGAGGACGAAGCCGCACGCGCTCTGGCCCAGGCGGGCCTGGTCAGTGGCGATTTCGTGCTGATTGCGCCCACGGCGACAGGACTGCACAAGGGGCGAGTCAAAGTCTGGCCAGGCTTCGACAGTCTGACCCGTTCCCTGCAGGCGCGTGGTCTGACGGTGGCGATGTCCCCGCCCGAGGCCGAGCGCCAGGCCGCACGCGACAATGCGCCCACCGCGCTGCTGCTGCCGCCCCTGGGCCTGGGCGCCTTTGCCGCCTTGACCCGCCGCGCGGCGCTGGTGATCTGCAACGATTCGGGCGTCTCGCACCTGGGCGCCGCTGCCGGCACGCGCCAGATCACCCTGTTCGGTGTCACCGACCCCTCCCGCACCGGCCCCTGGTCCAACCAGTCCGTGCGCATGGGCCGCATGGATGCCTGGCCCGCCGCCCCCGATGTTCTGTCCACTGCGCTCGATCTCCTGGCGCCCCCCGCTGTATGACGCTGACTGTTTTTTTCGGCAACCTGCTGATTCCCCTGAACCTGTCGATCACCCTGCTGGTGCTGGCCCTGCTCCTGTTCATGCTGCGCGGGCGCAAGACAGCCGCGATCCTGGTGATCGGTGCCCTGTCCTGGGCGTTGTTCTGGTCTCTGCCAGCGACCTCTTTGTGGGCGGGCGGCTTGCTGGAACAACGCTTCCCCTACAAACCGGCGGCCATGATCCCGACGGCCCAGGCCATCGTGGTCCTGGGCGGCAATTCCGCCAATGGGCGGCTCAACTGGTTCGAGCCCTACGACCGCGACAGGGCCATCGTACGGACCGACAGGGCGGCGCAGCTGTATGCCGCAGGCCGGGCGCCTCTGGTCGTCGTCTCCGGCGCGGCCCTGGATGGCGGCCAGAGCGAAGCCGCCATGATGGCCGCCGCCCTGGAGCGCGACGGCGTGCCCGCGCAGGTCATCCTGAAAGAAACCCAGAGCGACACCACGCGGGAGAATGCGGTCTACACTGCCCGGCTGCTGCGCGATCAGGGCATCGAACGTTTCCTGTTGGTGACCTCGGCCCTGCACATGCCCCGCTCCATGGCCAGCTTCCAGAATCAGGGGCTGAACCCGGTCGCGGCACCCTCTCCCCCGCAGATCGTGGTGCCGGACGATCCGAATTTTTCATTCTGGCTGCCGGACATGCGGACGCTGAACGCCAGCCGGTCGATCATCAAGGAATACCTGGGGCTGCTGGTCTACTGGGCACGAGGCTGGGCCTGAACGGGCCCGAGGGCCCGTTCCCGCCGGATGTCCGCGTACAGCGCCAGATACTGGCGAGCGACTTCCGGCCAGGCATGACGCGCCAGCACAGCCTGCGCGCCGCTGCGCAGCCGGTCGCGCAACGCCGGGTCCGAACGCAATCGCGCGATGGCCTGCGCCAACTCATCGGCCCGCTCGGGATGACTGAGCACCAGCGCCTCGGCATCCGGCTCGACATACTGAGCAAAACCGCACCAGGGCGCGGGACTGAGGATGACCGGCAAGCCGAAGGACATGGCCTCCAGGGGCGCCATGCCGAAGCTGTCATTCAGGGTGGGATGCACATACAGATCGGCAGCCTGGTAGTAGGGATCGACCTGTGAGGTTTCCGCCACCAGATGGGTGCGGCGGCGCACGGAATCAGGCGCGCGGGCAACGCACTCGCGCGAGGCCGCATTGGCGCCGACCACCAGCAACAGCACATCGTCCGACAGCCCGGCCAGCGCCTGAAGCACCGTCGGCAGTCCCTTGCGCATCGGATTGCGCGCCACCAGCAGACACAGCGTGCCCTCGGCCGGCACCCCCAGTTCGGCCCGCGTCCGGCGGCGCTGTTCGGCCGTGACAGGATCAGCCTGCGCCACACCGGGCGCGATCACCGGCGCGGTCAGACCGGGCCCATAAGCCTGGATCAGTTGGTGCGCGATCAGTTGCGACACGGCGACGACCCGGTGCCCCGGTCGCTGCGCTACGCGTCGCGCCTCGAGGCCCAGATAGGTCCGGACCCGGGGACTGAACCGGGACAAGCCTCGCCGCAGGCTGGACATGGGCTGCACTCGCCAGCGGTAGCGCACCGGGGTGACATGCATGACTTCGACGTCGCCGCACCAGCCATTCATATGGGAATGGACGATGTCATACCCGGCGCGGGTGGCTTGCGCCGCGCGCCGGGCGAACAGCCAGACCCGGATCCAGCTGGGCCAGCGCCGGCTGATGGTGATCGGTCGGAAAGGAAGCTGCAAATCGCAGGCCGGATCATATTCCCGGGCAAAGACCGTGACCTGATGCCCGGCGGCGGACAATTCCCGCATCAGCGCCAGCCCATAGGCCTCGGCCCCGCCATAACGGTTGCCGAAGCGATCGACGACAAAGGCAATGGCGAGACGCTCAAGCGGCCGAGGCCTCACGTCATCCGCGCGCGCCTCGCCGGAGGAGGCCGCATCGGCGGACGCGGGATCCGCGTCCGCCGATGCCTGACGAGCGGCGCTCAAGCCGCCTCCGGCGGCAGCGCGCCGGCATGCGCCTGGACATCCTGGCTCCGATGCACCTCAGCGCGGCCGGTATCGGCCATCGCCGCCCCGGAAAGACGGCGCTCGGCGCGGCAACGTTTGCCATCCTCCAGATGCGTCAGACATTTTTGCAAGAACCGTAGCAGATGTGTCGAGCGCATGACCGCCACGCGCGGCAGCGCGTAGGGATCGTCATCCAGACGCGCCAGACCGCGCGCGGTGGTGGTAGCGGTGTCATAGCCCGCCTCGCGCACGAGGGCCGCCAGCGCGGGCGTGAACTTGCCGTAGGGATAGCAAAAGGCGCGCACCGGAACGCCCGCGATCTGTTCCAGCGCATCGCGCGAATCACGGATCTCATTGACCGCCAGCTCTGGTGAAATCCGCGGCAGAACGGGATGATTCAGCGTATGGGAGCCGATTTCGTGACCCGCGGCCGCCCAGGCACGCATCCCGCTGACATCCATGAGCGGCGAAGGCGGTACCCCCTCGTCCGCGTCCCAGACGTTGGTGCCGCCCAACTGCCGGACCACGAAATAATTGGTGGCCTCGAAACCGCAGGCCTCGAGCACCGGGACCGCATGTTCCAGCACATTGGCATAGCCGTCATCGAAGGTGATGCCAATGACCTTGCCGGATTTCTCGCCGCGCAGATAGGGGCCCAGCCGAGCCATCGAGAGCCCCCGGTAGCCCAGCCGCCGCAGCCACAGCATCTGACGCCGGAAATCCCGGGGATGCACGGTCAGGCCGCGATAGGGCGTACCGCGCGGGCCGGGCTCTCCAATCTGGTGGTACATGAGGATAGGGATCATCAGCGGATTATATCGAGCCGACCGGACCTATTCACAGACCTTCCGGTAGAACGCCAGGGTCTGTCCCGTAAAGACAGGCATGGAGAAACACGTCTGCGCACGCGCACGGGCGGAGGCGGACATGCCCGAAGGCACGGGGTTTGCCAGCCGCTCGCGCAGCCAGGCCTCGGCGGCGTCCACATCGCCAGCCGGGACGACCCAGCCGTCCTGGTCCTGGCGAACCAGCTCGGGAAGCCCGCCCGCGTCCGACACCAGGGTCGGCAATCCCATCGCCAGAGATTCGCAGGCGGCATAGGACCCGGCCTCCTGGAACGACACGACGAAACCGATGTCACTGGCCGCCAGAATCCGGCGAGGGTCGGCCACCAGCCCCGGAAACACGACCCAGGGAGTCATGCCCAGCGCTTCGACCTCCTGGCGCAAGGCGCCCCGGGGCGGATCGCCCGCCACCAGAAGGCGGAATCCGTCACGATCCGCCTGCGGCAACCGGGCCAGCGCCTGCACGAGGGTCATCCATCCCTTGGCCCGGTCCGTACCGCCCACACTGCCGAGCACCTGCGTCCGCGCCGCGATCGCGCCCAGCCACGTCGCCCGTTCCTGGCCTGACTCCTGCGTCGTGGCCGGACTGAAACGATCCGTGTCCACCCCCAGCCGGATGGTGCACAGCGGATGCCCCCGGTATGAAGAATCCCGCAGCAGGTTGCTCACGTAATCGCACACGCCGATCACGCCATCGGTGCCCAGCCGCGCGCGCAGCCAATGACCGAAACTTCGCACCGGCATGGTGTTGTGCTTGGTCCAGATGATGCGCGGCGGATGGGGCAGCCCCACACGGGCCAGCATCGCCTGACGATGATCGGCCGAGCCATTGACATGAACCAGATCGAAGCCGCCTTCGCGCAACAGACGGCGCAAGCGCGCGACCTCGGCCAGCATCGGCCCCGGACGCGTACTGAAGGACGTATCCACGCAACGCACCCCGGGAATCTGACCGGCCTGAGCGAACAGGCGGCTGGTCCCCGGCGTGGCCACCGTCACCTCGTGCTCACCCTGAAAGGCGCGGGCCAGATTGACGATATAGGTCGCATGACCACCGCCGTTGCGAGGATGCGGGTTGGTGCAGAGGATTTTCATGTCATCGGGAACGCCATGGTCCATGGCCAAGACAATATAGTTTGACGTAGCGATAGAAGCTTCCCGTCCCCGCCATGCCGGCCAGGACCAGGCCCTGCCAGCCATCCAGGAACCCGCGCCGGAGGACATAGTGACGCACAAAAGTCCAGACGCCGTGCCCGAACGGCCCCAGCACTGTGGTTCGCCGCCCCCGCTCGAAGGCGCTGCGCGCGGCCTCGGTGGAATAGCGGTTGATCTTGTCGATGAAGACCTCCAGGCTGGCATAGGGATAATGCAGGAAGTGGCCCGGCAACGTCTGCGTGCGTCCGCGGACTTCGACATGCTCATGCACGGCCGCGTCGGTGAACCGCCCCTCCTCACGCATGAACAGGCGCACCACATGATCCGGCCACCAGCCGCTGTGCCGTATCCAGCGGCCACAGAAATTCGACAGCCGGGCAATGCGATACGCCTGGGCATCGGGGGCCCGGACGGCCTGCTGGATCGCCAGCGCCAGCTCGGGGGTCACGCGTTCGTCGGCATCGATGGACAACACCCAGTCGCTCGTGGCCAGCGCCAGCGCGCGGTTCTTCTGGGGGCCGAAACCAGGCCAGTCCGGCGAGATCTCGACCCGCGCGCCCCGCGCGCGTGCAATCTCGCAGGTCGCGTCCGTGCTGCCCGAATCCAGCACGATGATTTCGTCGGCGAACGCCACGGAATCGAGGCACTCGCCGATGTGACCGGCCTCGTTCCTGGTGATGATGATGACGGACAGCCTCATCCCGCGTAGCGCTGGCCGCGCTTCCATCGTTTCCAGGCATTGAAGGCTGGCCCGAGCAGCGGATGCGCCGCCACGCGGATGCGCCGCCCGACCGAGGCGCCGGTCGTATCGCGCACGGCAAAGCGGAAGATCGAGGCCAGGTCGGCGCCAGGCTGATTGCGTCCAAAGGCCCGCGTTGTGTACAGATGCCGGAAACCGGCGGTCTGTGCAATACGGACATAGTCGGCATCAAAATATCCCTGCGGCCAGCACAGGTGATCGGAGACCTCGCCCAGATGCCGCGCCAGGCAGGCTCGTGACTGCGCCAGCTCGTCGGTCATGCGGGCGTTCTTGTCCCCCACCTGCTTGTCCCAGCGGGTATGGGTATGCGTATGGCTGTGGAATTCGCACACGCCCTCGGCCCGCATTCGCTCGATTTCGGTCCAGCGCAAGGCGATATCGGCCTCCTCCCCCTGGGCGACTCTGCGCATGCATTCCGCGTGATCGGGGGTTTCCGGCAGGCTCGCCCCGCCCTCACCCGTGCAGGCCCGCGCGGGCCCGTCGCCGATCCAGGACGTGACCAGGAAGATCACGGCGTGCAGACCATATTCGCGCAACAGCGGCCAGGCGTAGACGTAATTGTCCAGATAGCCATCATCGAAGGTGATCAGCACGGAGCGGGCGGGCGCGGGCGCGCCGGCCAGATGCGCGGCGAATTCGTCGCAGGTCAGTGCGCGATAGCCGTGGTCTCTGAGCCAGGCCAGTTGCTCGCGGAAATGCGCCGGCGTCACATTGATGGCACCCCCCGCAGGGGTGACATGGTGATACATCAGGACGGGAACCGTGCGTGTGCCCAGACTCATGAGGCGCGCTCCTGCAACCATTGTCGATAGCATTGCTCTGTTTGATGCACCAGCCCCTCCAGGGTAAACCGTTCGCCTTCCCGCACGGCCCGCATGCCCGCTCGGCCCATGGCGCGGCGACGCGAAGGATCATCGATCAGGGTCGTCAGCGCGGCCGTCAACGCGGTCGCATCGTGCAGGGGCACGAGCAGGCCGGTTTCGCCATTGTGCAGCATCTCCGACACCCCGCCGACATCCGTGCCGATCACCGGCAGTCCAGCCGCCGCAGCCTCGACGAAAACCGTGCCTGAGGCCTCTTGTTCCGTGGCCAGGGCGAACACGTCGAAACCGGCCAGCACATTGGGAATATCCGCGCGACGGCCAGTGAACAGGATTTTGTCCTGCAGATTCAGCGTCCGCACATAGGCCTGCAGGTTTTCCAGAGTCGGAGAACCGTCGCCCACCAACACCAGAAAAACATCCGGGCGCCGCAACAGACCGGCCATGGCGTCGATCAGCGCACGGTGCCCTTTTTTTTCACGCATCACGGAGACACAGCCGACCACGGCCGCCTCATCGGGCAGCCCCAGTTCGGCACGCAGCGTGGAATGCTCGACCGGCTCGGGCAGCGGGATGGGGGAATAGACCGTGGCCACGCGTTTCGGGTCGGCGCCGCGCTCAAGCAGCAGATGCCGGACATGATCACTGACGGTCGTCACGCAATGCGGCACCCCTGTATAGGACAGCAGTGAACCGGGCTTGACCGCGAGATGCCGGGTGCGCACGATCAGCGGGGTCCCCGCCAGCCGCGCCGCCACCCCCGCAAGCATGGTGTCGCGGCGGCTGTGCGTATTGAGCACATCGAACCGGCCCGCTTTCAGGATGCGGCGCAGCCGGACCACGCCACAGGCATAATTGCGAGGGCCGTCCATCAGCATCGTGTGCACCGTGAAGCCCTCGTCGGCCAGGCGCCGCGCCAATTGCGCATGCGGCTGACAGACCGCCTCCAGGTGATGCCCATGCGCCCGCATGGCGCGCATTTCCTTGAAGATGCGGTTTTCCTGGCCGCCAAAGCCGGTTGCCGCCTCGGAATGCAGGATACGCAGCGGCTTCATCCGTAATTGATCTCCACGTCGTCGTAGGACAGCCATTGCCGCGCATCTGCGATCAGCGTCTCGTCCATGCGCACGCGCCAATCCTCCCCCAGCCGCAGCAGGCAGGAAAAGCGCGCGTCGCGCAGGCTCAATTCCACCGGCACACCGGACTCGGCCGAGCACCAGGGCGCCAGCAGATCCTGCAGGCGGCCGGCATCCAGGCCGCCGGGCACGGACAGGCGCAGACTGCGGGCGCGGCTTTCGCGCAAGCGCTGCAGGTCATAGAGATCATCGGCCGACACCCGCAGGCCACCGGAATACTCATCATGACTGATGCGCCCCTGGATCACCAGGGGGCGGTCTTCCTTGAGACTCTGGCGGTGCTGCTCGTAGAGCTCATTGAAGATCGCCACCTCGATCTGGGCGCTGCCGTCATCCAGCAAGGCATACAGCATCTTGCCGCGCCGGGTCATGCGCACGCGCACTTCTGCCAGCACTCCCGCCAGCCATTGTGAACTGCGCGACGGCGCCAGCCGCGCCAGCGGTGTGGGCGCGACCCGGCGGATCTCATCACGCCAGGCGTCGAACAGATGGCCGCTGAAGTAAAAGCCCAGCGCGGTTTTTTCCTCGGTCAGATGGGTTTCCAGATCCCAGGGGGTGACGCGCGCCACCTCCTGGGCCACGAGTTCATCCGTATTGTCATCGAACAGTGAGACCTGATTGGCGTTGCGCTCGGCCTGTTCGGCGGCCTCGATGGCGCTGCCCAGGGCCTCCACCAGCGCTGCGCGATTGGTTTCCAGGGTATCGAAAGCGCCGGCGCGGATCAGCGCCTCGATGGTGCGGCGATTGACGGCATGACGGTCGACCCGGGCGCAGAAATCGAACAGGCCTGTGAACGGACCGCCCGCCTCACGGGCGGCAATGATGGCCTCGACGGCAGACTGCCCGGTGCCCTTGACACCGCCCAGGCCGTAGCGAATGGTGCGGGGCGGACGGCCCTGCGCGGTATGCTCGTCGGCCACAGGCGCGAACCGGTAGCCGGACGCATTGACATCGGGCGGCAGGACGGCCACGCCGTTTTCGAGGGCGTCGCGCCAGAAAATCTGGATCTTGTCCGTGTCGTCCATGTCCGACAGCAAGGTGGCCGCCAGAAATTCGGCCGGATGATAAACCTTGAGCCAGGCCGTCTGATAGGAAATCAGCGCATAGGCGGCTGAATGGCTCTTGTTGAAACCATAGCCCGCGAATTTTTCCATCAGATCGAACAGATGGGTGGCAAGATCCGGGTCGTAGCCCTTTTTGGCCGCACCTTCCTGGAAGATCACCCGGTGCTTGGCCATTTCCTCGGGCTTTTTCTTGCCCATGGCACGGCGCAGCAGGTCGGCGCCGCCCAGGGAATAGCCGCCAATGATCTGAGAAATCAGCATCACCTGTTCTTGATAGACGATGACGCCGTAGGTGCTCTTGAGCACGGGCTCCAGATCGGGATGAAAATAATCGACCTCGGCGCGACCATGCTTGCGATTGACGAAATCGACCACCATGCCGGATTCCAGCGGCCCGGGACGGAACAGCGCCAGCAGCGCGACCACATCCTCGAAGGTATTGGGCTGCATGCTTTTCAGCAGTTCCTTCATGCCGCGCGATTCAAGCTGAAACACCGCCGTGGTGTTGGCGGCCGAGAGCAGATCGTAGGTCGCCTTGTCGTCCAGAGGCAACGCCATCAGATCGAAGTCGCGCTTGTCCGGATTGAATTCGCGCACATAGCGCACGGCCCAGTCCAGGATGGTCAGGTTGCGCAGGCCCAGAAAGTCGAATTTGACCAGACCGGCGGCCTCGACGTCGTCCTTGTCGAACTGGGACACGACGCTCGATTCGCTGCCCGGCTGGCAATACAGCGGGCAAAAATCGGTCAGCTTGCCCGGCGCGATCAGCACCCCGCCCGCGTGCATGCCGATGTTGCGCGTCAGGCCCTCCAGGGGTCGGGCCAGATCGATGAGAGCGCGGATTTCCTCGTCGGTATCGTAGAGTTCCTTGAAAGCAGGTTCGTGTTCCAGCGTGCGATCCAGCGACCAGGGGTCGGCCGGATTGAAGGGAATCATCTTCGACAGCCGATCGCAGAGGCTGTAGGGCATCTCCAGGACCCGGCCCACGTCGCGCACCACGGCCTTGGCGCCCAGAGTGCCGAAGGTCGCGATCTGGCTGACGGCAGCACGGCCGTATTTTTCCTTGACGTATTCGATCACCCGTTCGCGATTGTCCTGGCAGAAATCCACGTCGAAATCGGGCATGGACACGCGTTCTGGATTCAGGAATCGCTCGAACAGCAGGTCATAGCGCAGCGGATCCAGATCGGTGATCCCCAGGCTGAAAGCCACCAGTGAGCCGGCGCCCGAGCCCCGGCCCGGCCCCACCGGCACGCCATGGCTCTTGCCCCAGTTGATGAAGTCCTGCACGATCAGGAAATAGCCAGGAAAACCCATGCCGATGATGGTCCGGCATTCCAGGTCCAGACGCGCCTGGTAGGTGGGCATCAGGCGGGCGCGCTCGTCGGCGTCCGGGTACAGCTGGACCATGCGGCGGACCAGGCCCTCATTGGCCAATTGCACCAGATAGTCGTCCAGCGACACCCCGTCGGGCGTCGGAAACAGCGGCAGCTGAGGTTGATCCAGGATCAGGGTCAGCGTGCAGCGCCGGGCGATCTGTACCGCATTGGCCAGGGCCGAGGGCACGTCCGCAAAACGGTGCGCCATGTCGGCGCTGTCGGGCATGTATTGCTCGGCGGTGAAATGCCTGACGCGGCGAGGATTGCCCAGCAGTTCGCCTTCGGCGATGCAGACGCGGGCCTCGTGGGCGCGGAAATCAGACGGCGCGATGAACTGGATCGGATGCGTGGCCACCACCGGCAGACCGCAGTCGGACGCCAGGCGCAGCGCCGACTGGACATACGCCTCGTCTCCCTCGAACCCGGCGCGTTGCAACTCGATGAAATAGGCATCCGGGAAATCGGCGGCCCACTCGCGGGCAACCCGCCGGGCCTCTTCCTCGCGACCGGCCTCCAGCGCCTGTCCCACATCGCCGGCACGGGCGCCCGACAGGACGATCAGGCCACGCTTGCCCGACAGCCACTCACGACGGATTTCCGCCCGGCCCCGGTGGCTGTTCTCCGTCCAGGCGCGCGCCAGCAATTCGCACAGATCCAGATAGGCGACATGGGAGGAAGCCAGCAACAGGATGCGAAAGGGCTTGTCCTCGTCGGCGGGATTGTGCAGCCAGACATCGCAACCGGCGATGGGCTTGACCCCCGCCTTGCGGGCCGTCTTGTAGAACTTGATCCAGCCGAACAGGTTGGACAGGTCGCTGATCGCCATGGCCGGCTGGCCGGATTCACTCGCCCGCTTGATCAAATCAGGGATGCGCGCGATGCCGTCCACCACAGAAAACTCGGAGTGGCAGCGCAGATGGACGAACAGAGGAGTATCGGGGGACAGGGTCATAGCCGGATTGTACTAGCGCGGCATGGCGGCCCAGGCTTTTTCCAGGCGCTTGACCGAGACCGGAAAAGGCGTGCGCAGCGCCTGGGCGTAGAGCGCCACACGCAGTTCTTCCAGTTGCCAGCGAAAGGCATCGAGCCGGGCATCGGGCGCGCCCTTGAGCGCCGCCCTCGCCCGCTGCCAGGGCGTGGTCAGCCGGACAATATCGGCCATCAGGGCGGCATCGCGCGCAGGGTCGGCGCGCAGTTTTTCGATCCGCATCTGCGCCGCCTTCAGGTAGCGGGGCAAGTGCCCGAGTTGATCCGGCGGCGTGTCGCGGACGAAAGCGGCGCCTACCAGCGCATCGAGCTGCTGGCGGATGTCCTGCTGGGCCTGCGGCCAGGGGCGCGCCTGTGGCAGCTTTTTGACCAGGGCGGCGCGCTCGGCCAGGATGACCCCGGCCAGACGCGCCCGTTCCTGGGCCAGCAGGCCCAAACGCGCGCGGCCCTTGGTGCAACGTTGCTCGAAGGCAGCAGCCTCGCCGGGCCAGGGTTCCATCAGGCAGGCCTGATCCAGCGCCGCATCGATCAGTTGATCGCGCAGTTCCTGCTGAGTGCCCAGGTCCATGTACAGCAGGCCCATCCGGGTCAGATCCGGCAGGTTTTTTTCCAGGTAGCGGACCTGTTCGCGCAATGCCAGCCGGAACAGGCGGCGCAGCCCGACGGCGTGCACGCGCCGGGCCTCCTGGGGGTCATCGAACACATCCAGGTCGCAGGCTTCACCGCGATCGCGCAGGGCCGGGTAGCCGATCAGCGACTGCCCGCCGCGCTGGATTTCCAGCAATTCCGGCAGCTCCCCGAACGTCCAGGCGGTCAGCCCCTCGTGATCCAGGACTCGGGATGCCTGCTGATCACGGGCCGCCAGCTGCTGGAAGGAGGCCTGGGCCTGACGACCGTGCTCGGCGCGCAACTGGTCCAGGTTGCGTCCCCCGGACAACATGCGGCCGTGCTCATCGACGACCTTGAAATTCATGAACAGGTGGGGCGGCAGGGTTTCCAGCTTGAAGTCGGTCACCTGAACCCGCACCCGGCATTGCGCCCAGACATCCTCCGCCAGCGCATCCAGCAACCCCATGCCGGGATCGGCGGAGCGATCGAACCAGCGTTCATGGAACCCGGCCGCATAATCGGGCAGCGGCACACAGTGGCGGCGCAATTTTTGCGGCAACGATTTGAGCAGCAGCAGCGCCTTTTCCTTGAGCATGCCCGGCACCAGCCACTCGCAGCGCGCGGCATCGATCTGGTTGAGCGCGAAAAGCGGCACAGTCAGCGTCATGCCATCGCGTGGCGAACCTGGCTCGAAATGATAGTCCACGGCCAGTTCGGTGCCCGCCCAGTCCAGCCGTCGGGGAAACACCTCGGTGGTGACCCCCGCCGCGTCATGGCGCATGAGTTCGTCGCGACTGAGCTTCAGCGACGCGGCGGCCTCGGGCGCCAGCCCCTTAAACCAGGCCTCCAGCGTGGCCGTCTGGCACACATCCTCGGGAATCTGCCGATCATAGAATGCATGGATCAGGGCATCGTCCACCAGGATGTCCGGACGGCGGCTCTGGTGCTCCAGCCGCTCGATGGATGTGATCAACCGCCGGTTGTGCGCGATGAAAGGCAGTTTGCTGTCAATGTCGCCCGGCACCAGCGCATCACGGATGAAGATTTCCCGCGCGGCCTTGGAATCGATACGGCCATAATGCACGCGACGGCCGGAGTACACCGGCAGACCGTGCACGGTGCCACGCTCGTTGGCCACGACCTGACCGGCCTTTTTTTCCCAGCGGGGGTCGGACCAGGCGCGCTTGAGCAGATGCGCCCCCGCCCGCTCGACCCAGGTCGGTTCGACCTGCGCCACACAGCGGGCATACAGCCGGGTGGTCTCCACCAGTTCGGCCGCCAGCACCCAGCGCCCGGCCTTCTTCTGCAACGGCGAGCCCGGATGAATGGCAAAGCGGATGTCGTGCGCCCCCTGGTACAGGCCGCCATCCTCGGATTTCATGCCGATGTTGCCCAGCAACCCCGCGAGCAGCGCCATGTGGACCTGCTCGCGCGTCGCCGGGGTCGGATTCAGCCGCCAGCCCTGTTCGCGCGCCAGGGTCAGCAACTGCGTGTGCGTGTCGTGCCATTCGCGCAGACGCACGGGCGAGAGGAATCTGGCGCGGATCTGATCCACCAGCTTGCGTTGAGAGGCCTTGTGCGCGACCTGCTCGCCATACCACTGCCAGAGTTTCAGCCAGGCGAGGAATTCGGACTGCTTGTCGTTGAACCGGGCATGCGCATTGTCCGCGGCCTCGCGCGCCTGCATGGGGCGGTCGCGCGGGTCCTGGACGGACAGCGCCGAGGCAATGACGAGGATTTCTGTCAGGCACTGTTGTTCGTGCGCGGCGAAGATCATGCGCGCAATGCGCGGATCGACCGGCAGCCGCGCCAGCGCCCGGCCCACCGGGGTCAGGCGGTTGCGCTCATCGAGCGCGCCGAGCTCCTGCAACAGATGGTAGCCATCGGCCACGGCGCGGCCCGTGGGGGGCTCGACGAAAGGAAAGGCCTCGATGTCGTCCAGCCTCAGCGATTTCATCCGCAGGATGACCGCCGCCAGAGACGAACGCAGGATTTCCGGATCGGTAAAGGCGGGCCGCTGCTTGAAATCCGCCTCGGCATACAGCCGGACGCACACCCCCGGCCCCAGGCGGCCGCAGCGGCCGGCGCGCTGGTTGGCCGAGGCCTGGCTGATGGGCTCGATGCGCAGCTGCTCGACCTTGCTGCGCCAGGAATAACGCTTGATGCGCGCCAGACCGCTGTCCACGACATAGCGGATGCCCGGCACCGTGAGTGAGGTCTCGGCCACGTTGGTGGCCAGCACGATGCGTCGGGCGTTGCCGCGAGGATGGAAGATCTGTTCCTGCTCCGCGCGCGACAGGCGCGCATAGAGCGGCAGCACCAGGGCACCGACCGGATGCCGCTTGCGCAAGGCCTCGGCGCATTCACGGATTTCGCGCTCGCCGGGCAAAAAAACCAGCACATCGCCCGGACCGTGACGGGCGCACTCGTCCACACCATCCACCACGGCATCGACCAGATCGCGTTCCTCGTCGCCCTGCCTGGGTTTGCGCCCGGCGGGCCCCGCTTCGTCCGCGTCCTGTTGCACGGGACGGTAACGCAATTCCACCGGGAACAGGCGGCCCGAGACCTGGATGACCGGCGCGGGCCGGCCCGGCGCGCCGAAATGCCGGGCAAACCGGTCGGCGTCGATGGTGGCCGAAGTGATGATCAGCTTCAGATCCTGGCGGCGCGCCAGCAGGCGCTTGAGAAACCCCAGCAGGAAATCGATGTTCAGGCTGCGCTCGTGCGCCTCGTCGATGATCAGGGTGTCGTAGCGGCGCAGCAACGGATCACGCTGGGTTTCGGCCAGCAGGATGCCGTCGGTCATCAATTTGATGGCCGTGGTCGGACCGGCACGCTCGGAAAAGCGGATCTGGTAGCCGACCCAGTCACCGATTTCCGTGCGCAATTCCTCGGCGACCCGCTGGGCAACCGAGGTCGCGGCCAGTCGCCGGGGCTGGGTATGGCCGATCATCCCACGACGGCCCCGCCCCAGTTCCAGGCAGATCTTGGGCAACTGGGTCGTCTTGCCCGACCCGGTCTCGCCGCAGACGATGACGACGGGATGGTCGGCAATGGCGCGCGCAATATTCTGACGGCAGGCGCTGACGGGCAGGTCTTCCGGATATTGGATGGGCGGCAGGGGACGATCACCGGCGCCGGAGGCGGGGCGGGACGAAACGGATCGGGCGGGCATCCGGCGGGCCGGCTGCGATGGATTTTCTGGCAAAACGTCGGATTCCACAGGGGAGATGAGTCGCACTGTCCGCCCGACACCACAGAATACTGTCGGGAAAAGGACAATCGCTCATTATAATTTCGCTATTGCAAGAAACCGCCCACCGATCACGCCCTCCAGGATCCCGAGCCGCCATCTGCCATGAGTTCCGCCGAAATCGACACCTATTCCGCCCAGAACGCTCCAGAATTCGCTGCGGCCCAGTTCGTACGATGGTTTCGCGAGGTTGCGCCCTATGTGCATGATTTCCGGGGCAAGACGTTCGTCGTGGCCTTTGGCGGCGAATTGATCGAGGACGGCGGCCTGGAGGATCTGGTTGCCGACCTGTCACTGCTGTCGGCCCTGGGGGTCAAGCTGGTCCTGGTGCATGGATCGCGCCCTCAGGTCAACGAACAGCTGCACCTGAAAGGCCACACCACCCAGTTCGGCCGCGGCACGGAGCCCACCAGCCCGGAGGCTCTGGAATGCGCCAAGGAGGCCGCTGGCGAAATCCGCCTGGACATCGAGGCCGCCTTCAGCCAGGGGCTGCCCAATACGCCCATGTCGCATGCCAAGATTCGCGTGATCTCGGGCAATTTCGTCACCGCGCGCCCGGTCGGAGTGATCGATGGCGTGGACTATCGGCGCGCCGGCACGGTGCGCAAGCTCGATATCGACGCAATGCGCAACGTCATCAGCCAGGGAGCCATCGTGCTGCTCTCGCCGCTGGGCTTTTCTCCCACCGGTGAAGCCTTCAACCTGGCCATGGAGGACCTGGCCACCAACGCCGCCGTGGCCTTGCGCGCCGAAAAGCTGATTTTCCTGACCAAGAACCGCACCGTCACCGAGACCGACGGCTCCGTGGACACGGAGCTGGCCCGCAAGGATGCCGACGACCTGCTCGCCCAGGACGTGCTGGACGAGGACACTTCCGCCTTCCTGCGCCATGCCTCCCTGGCGGTCAAGCGCGGCGTGGCGCGCGCGCATCTGGTGCCCTACACCATGGACGGCAGCATCCTGCTGGAGATCTTCACCCACGACGGGATCGGGACCATGGTGGTCGAGGACACGCTCGATGATCTGAGGCCCGCCGGGGCCGATGACGTGGGCGCCATCGTCCAGTTGATCGAACCCCTCGAGACCGACGGTACCCTGGTGCCGCGTGGGCGCGCGGTGATCGAGCGCGACGTCGAGAAATTCACCGTGCTGGAACACGACGGCGTGATCTACGGCTGCGTGGCCCTGATCCCCTATCTGGAAGACAGCATGGCCGAAATGGCCTGCCTGATCGTACATCCCGAATGGCAGGGCACGGGCGATGGTGAAAAACTGCTGCGCCATGCCGAAACCAGCGCCCGCGCCCAGGGCGCCCGGCGCCTGTTCGTCCTGACCACGCGGACTTCGCACTGGTTCCTGAAGCGCGGCTTCGTTCAGGGCGGCATCTCCGACCTGCCCCACGAAAAACGCGCCCACTACAACCATTCCCGCAACAGCCTGGTCTTCATCAAGCGGTTATGAGGATCCTGGTCACGGGAGGCGCCGGCTTCATCGGCTCGGCTCTGATCCGGTGCCTCATCGGTGACACGGCCATCTTCGTGCAGACCCACCGAGTCCACCAAGCCGCGCGTGCGGCTTGCAAGCCGCTTGGATCTGACCGCCCGACGAGCCCATAAATCCTGCGTCAACGGCTGGCCCGCATACACCGCGCGGCTTGCAAGCCGCTTGGATTCGTCCGGCATGGAACAGTCCATTGGGACTGTTCCATGTCCGGACTCATCTACAATACCGGCTTTCCTTTAGCGATTGCACGAGGGGTCGACATGGCACGCATGATTCAATGTCACAAACTCAAACGCGAGGCCCAGGGCCTGGACTATCCTCCCTACCCTGGCGAGCTGGGTGTGCGCATCTGGCGTGAGATTTCCCGGGACGCCTGGGCCAAATGGCTGGACATCCAGACGCGGCTGGTCAACGAAAACCACCTGAGCCTGGCAGAGCCAGAAACCCGCAAATTCCTGGCCGAACGCATGCAGGCATTCCTGTTCGACGACCAGGATGTCGAGGCCCAGGGCTACGTGCCGCCCTCGGCCTGAGCCCGATCAGTCACGCGGCGCCTCGGAGGCTTCGCGGCGCGGCTCCAGCGGCTCGCCTCGTGCCAGTCGCTCTGTATTGGAGACCCCCGTGTGGCGCACATCGTCACCGCGCACCATGTAGATGACCCGCTCGGCCATGTTCTTTGCATGGTCGCCGATACGCTCGAGCGCGCGGGCGATGAAGATCAGATCGATGGATCGTGAGATCGTGCGCGGATCCTCGATCATGTAGGTGATGATGTGGCGCAGCGAGGCCTTCCATTCCTTGTCCACGTCCTTGTCGTTGCGCACGACCTGAGCAGCGGCGACGGGATCCTCCCGGGCGAAGGCATCCAGCGCCGCGCGGATCATGCCGGCCACCGCGTCGGCCATGTGCCGCAATTCGACCACCGGTTCGTAGGACGTATCAGCCTCATGGAGACGGCGGGCGACCTTGGCGATCTTTTCGGCCTCGTCGCCGCAACGCTCCATGTCGGTCAGCATCTTGGACACCGACAGCAGCAGGCGCAGATCCCCCGCCGTGGGCTGATTGCGGGCGATCAGCTGGCTGATGCGCCCATCGATGTCGATCTCGAGCTGATTGACCTGCCGCTCGTGCTCGCGAACCCGGTCCACCAGTTGCAGCTCGCCCCTGGACAGGGCGCGGATGCCATCCAGCACCATGGACTCGACCAGCCCGCCCATCTGCAGAAACATGGAGCGGGTCATTTCGAGTTCGCTGTGAAATTGCTTGTTGGTGTGTTCCAATCCGGGACCTCTGTGTGCCTGCGCGCAGGCGCGTTCAACGATCGCAAAGCGTACCATCACGCCTGCTGCTTGGGAAGGAACCTCAGCATAGCAGCGCGATGTGACAGAAACATGACGGTCGCCGCCGCGTCAGGGCGCTTCCGTCCCGATGCGGCCGGCCGCATCGACCGGATCAGTCGCGCAGCTCCAGCCGCGCCACGCCGGTCCGCCCCGCCACCAGCGCCACCTGGGCTCCAGAAATCGCAAACAGGCCGCAGCAGACCACGCCCGGGATATTGTTGAGCACCGCCTCGAATTCCGCCGGATCGCCATAGCGCAGGCCGGAGACATCCAGAATCTGATGACCGTTGTCCGTGGTGAAGCCCTCGCGCAGGCGTGGCTGCCCGCCCAATTGGCGGACCTCTCGGGCGACGGCCTCGCGCGCCAAGGGAATGACCTCGATCGGCAGCGGAAAGCCGCCCAGCTGCTCAACCAGCTTGGTTTCATCCACGATGCAGACAAAGCGATCAGCCACGGAAGCCACGATTTTCTCGCGCGTCAGCGCGCCGCCGCCGCCCTTGATCATATTCAATTGATGGTCGATCTCATCGGCGCCATCCACGTACAGGGCCAGCGAGCTCACCTCGTTCAGGTCCAGCACCGGAATGCCTGCCGCTGCCAGGCGGCGCGTGCTGCGCTCCGAGCTCGATACCGCCGCGCGAAAGGCCTGGCGATGCGGGGCGAGCAGATCGATGAAGCGATCCACGGTCGATCCTGTCCCCACACCCAGGATGCTGTCGGGTTGCAGCTGGGGCAGCACATCGTCGAGGGCGGCTCGGGCCGCCTGTTGCTTGAGTTCGTCCTGTGTGAGCATGGGCATCTATATCCAGTGAAGTCGGCAAGGCCGTATTGTAATGTTCCCCTTTCGGGCGCTGTCACGTCCCTCTTCCGGGAGCGGCCACGAGGTCTTTCTGCCGGGCCGCATCAGAACGGACCGCCGGAGCAACAAGACGCGCGCACCGCGCCCGCACGTTCGAGCGCGCGCGTTCCGTTCGATAATAGCCCCGTGTTCATGCAAATCCCAAGATGCCCGATGAATGCCCCCATGCTCACCGCTGCCGACCACGAAGCACTGCGACAAGCCCATGCCCTGTTGGAAAATCCTGGGCTGGCCGCGCGCCTCACCAACCTGGTCGGCTCACCCGTCGAAAGATTCCTGGGCAAGCTGCCCGAAAGCTGGAATGCCCAGCTCGGCCAGGTCACCCGGCTTGCCCTGAGCAAGGCCGCCGACGCCGCGCTGTTCACCCTGAACGACAAGCCCGCAGACCAGAGCTCGAACTGGTGGCACAAGATCGGTGCAGCCGCCTCTGGAGGCGTGGGCGGATTCTTCGGTCTGGCCGGGCTGGCGGTGGAACTGCCGATCTCCACCACGATCATGATGCGTTCGATCGCCGACATTGCCCGCAGCGAAGGCGAGTCGCTCGCCGATCCCGATACCCGGCTGGCCTGCCTGGAAGTCTTCGCCCTGGGCGGCAAACATGCCTCGGACGACGGCGCGGAAAGCGGCTATTACGTTGTGCGCGCGGCGCTGGCGCGCGCCATCAGCCAGGCCGCCGAATATGCAGCGGGCAACATTGCCGTTGAAAAAGCAGCGCCTCCCGCCCTGATGCGCCTGATCACCCTGGTGGCCGAACGCTTCGGCATCCAGATCACGGAAAAAGCCGCCGCCCAGGCCGTCCCCGCCATCGGCGCAGCTGGCGGCGCCCTGATCAACACCCTGTTCATCGATCACTTTCAGGACATGGCCCGGGGACATTTCATTGTCCGCCGCCTGGACCGGTGCTATGGCGAGGCAACGGTGCGCCAGGTCTACGAAAATCTGAGCAAGGAAAGAGACTCCTGATTTAAAAAGAAAAAATCGGTTTCTTCCGCTGTTCCGGCTGCCCACCGGCGTGGATCGCGCAAGAGAATCCAAATTTTTTGCCACAAATTTGCAATAATTCAGCGTCTCCCGAACACTCCAATATCATGTTCGATCTATTTTCCGGTCTGACCCTGACGGTCGGACTCAGCCTGGTGCTGGCGCTGGCTCTCGTCCTGGTCTTTGAATTCATCAACGGCTTTCACGACACGGCCAATGCCGTCGCCACGGTCATCTATACCAAGTCCATGCCACCGCACCTGGCGGTGCTTCTTTCAGGCATCTGCAACTTCCTGGGGGTGGTGCTCGGCGGCGTGGGAGTGGCCTACGCCATCGTTCACCTGCTGCCGGTGGACCTGCTGCTCAACCTGGAAAGCGGGCGCGGTCTGGCCATGGTGTTCTCTATGCTGATCGCCGCCATCGCCTGGAACCTCGGCACCTGGTATTTCGGCATTCCCGCCTCCAGCTCGCATGCGCTGATCGGCGCCATCCTGGGGGTCGGTCTGGCCAACGCCCTGCTGACCGATCTGCCCGTCAGCGTCGGCGTCAACTGGGGCAAGGCCCTCGACATCGGCCTGGCGCTGATCATCTCGCCCATCGCCGGTTTCATCGGCGCAGGATTGCTGCTGCTGGGCTTCAAGAAGCTGTTCACCGGCTCGAAGATGCACAAGACGCCCGAACAGCGCCGCGCCATCGACAACAAAAAACACCCCCCTTTCTGGAACCGGCTGATCCTGGTCCTGTCAGCCATGAGCGTCAGCTTCGTCCATGGTTCCAATGATGGCCAGAAAGGGATCGGCCTGATCATGCTGGTGCTCATCGGCATCGTCCCCGCCAAATTCGTGCTCGACCCGGCCAGCACGCCCTACCAGATCCAGCGCACCTACGACGCCGCCGCTCACCTGAGCGACTTCTATCAGCGCAACGCCGCCGCGCTGGGAGATTATCTGTCGCTCGAAGGCCCGCCTCGTGCCCTCCCGCCCCAGGAATTCCACTGCGATCCGCAGCACACGCTGAACACCATCCAGGCGGTTCGCGGCCATCTGTCCGGCCTGAATTCCTATGACGATCTGCCGCCCGAAACACGCGGACGTGTGCGCCGCTACCTGCTCTGCCTGGACGACACTGCCCGCAAAGTGGCCAGTCTGGGGGAACTGCCCGCCGGTCAGCAGGCCGACCTGCGGCGCCTGCGGGCCGATCTGAGCACGACGACAGAATACGCGCCGCTCTGGGTGATCGTCGCTGTCGCGATGGCGCTGGGCGTGGGCACCATGGTGGGCTGGCGCCGCGTGGTGCTGACTGTAGGCGAGAAAATCGGCCGACAGGGCATGACCTATGCTCAGGGCATGGCTGCCCAGATCACCGCCGTCGGAGCCATCGGCGTGGCCAATGTGTTCAGTCTGCCGGTCTCGACGACGCAGGTGCTGTCGTCCGGCGTGGCCGGCACCATGGTGGCCAACCGCAGCGGCCTGCAGAACAACACGATACGCACCATCGTGCTTGCCTGGCTGCTGACATTCCCCGCCTGCATGCTGCTGTCGGCCGGGTTGTTCAGCCTGTCGCTATGGCTGCTGGGCGCCTGAGCGAGGCCCTCCGGTCTCACGGCGCGCCCTTCGCCGCCGCCTACCCCGCCGCCTGCCGTTTCCCCGCCTGAATCTGCAGGCGGTTGACCGCCACCACGACCACGCCCACGGCCACCATGAACAGAGTGGCCAGCGCGTTGATTTCCGGTTTCAGTCCCAGGCGCACACGGGAAAAGACCTCCAGCGGCAGGGTCGTATAACCGGGGCCAGACAGGAAAGAAGCCACCACCACATCATCGAGCGACAGCGTGAACGACAGCAGCCACGCGGCCAGCAAGGCCGGCGTGATCAGCGGCAAAGTGATCTGGAAAAACACCTGCAGCGGCGGGGCGCCCAGATCCAGGGCCGCCTCCTCCAGCGAGCGGTCCAGATCCCGGACGCGCGACTGGATGATCACGGCAACGTAGGCGGTACACAGCGTCACATGTCCCACCCAGATGGTGAACAGGCCATTGCCGTCGGGCCAGCCGAACAGCTTGGACATTTCCACGAACATCAGCAGCAACGAGATGCCCAGCACCACCTCGGGCATCACCAGCGGCGCGCTGAGCATGCCGATGTACAGGCCAAAGCCCCGGAACCGCCCCATGCGCGCCAGCACGTAGCCGGCCCAGGTGCCGATGGCCACGGCGGCAGTGGCCGTCAGTGTCGCGATGAGCAGCGACAGCTTTGCCGCAGACAGCAGCGCCTGGTCCTGAAACAGTTCCGCGTACCAGCGCAGCGAAAAGCCCGACCACGAATTCATCAGCGAGGAATCGTTGAAGGAAAACACCATCAGGCAGGCGATGGGCATGTATAGAAAGCCGTAGCCGGTCACCAGCGCCAGAAACCGGAATCCATTGCCGCCGCGCATCATGGCCGCCCCCCGAGCTGACGCGCCTGGTTGTACTGGAAGATGGACAGGGGCACCAGTAACAGCAGAACCATCACGCAAGTCACGGCCGCGGCCATGGGCCAGTCCGCGTTGTTGAAGAATTCGTTCCACATCACGCGGCCCATCATCAGCGTGTTCGCACCTCCCAGCATCTCGGGAATGACGTATTCGCCCACCGAAGGAATGAACACCAGCATGGCGCCCGCCACAACACCGGGCATCGACAGCGGCAGGGTGATCCTCAGAAAGGCGCGCCAGGGCCGCGCGCCCAGGTCATACGCGGCCTCCAGCAGACGGTAGTCCAGCTTGACCAGATTGGCGTACAACGGCAGGATGAAGAACGGCAGGTAGGCATAGACCAGGCCGATATAGACGGCCAGATCGGTGCGGTAGATCTCGAGCGGCGCATCGATCAGCCCGAGACTCATCAACACGGTATTGAGCAACCCGTCCGCACGCAAGATGCCGACCCAGGCGTAGACACGCAACAGCAGCGAGGTCCAGAACGGCAGGATCACGCCCAGCAACAGCAGATTGCGGATTTCCGGCCGTGAACGGGCGATGTAATAGGCCATGGGGTAGCCGATCAGCGCGCAGCAAAGGGTCGTGATCAGGGCCATCTTCACCGAGTTCAGATACACGGCCGCATACAGGCTGTCGGTGAACAACAGCACATAGCCGCGCAGGTGCAGGGTCAGCGACAGCGCCTGATCCTGCAGGGTAGCGATCGGCGTATAGGGCGGAATGCCGAACTGCAGGTCGGAAAAACTGATCTTCAGCACCAGCAGGAACGGGACCAGCAGGAACAGGGCCAGCCAGATGAAAGGCACGCCGATGGCGAACTGTCGGGCGCTGGGTCGATGATCGGGAAGCTTCAAATGCATCGGCGGCTCCGGATGCGAAGAATCGATGAAGGCGATGGCTGGCGACCGTCAGGACGCCAGCACCGTCCCGGCGTCATGAGACCAGGTCACGTAGACTTCCTCGTCCACACCGGGCGCGTCGGACTGGCTCCAGTCGAGGCTGGGCACGCTGGCCTCGATGGACTGTCCGGCATCCAGGCGGATCTGGTAGCGGGCGTAGCTGCCCATCCAGGCGACGTGCGAGACCATGCCGTGCCCCCAGTTGGATTCGATTTCGGGCGCCTGACGGCCGACGCGGATCTGCTCGGGCCGGATGGAGATGTGGACCTCCATGCCCAGCGGCTCGCTGATCCCGTGACTGACATACAGCGGGCGCGACAGCGCATCGGTCTCGATCAGCACGTGATCGGGCTCGTCCACCACGATGGTGCCGGTGAACAGATTGGTGGAACCGATGAAACCGGCGACAAACCGGGAACTGGGGAAGGTGTAGACATCATGCGGCGTGCCGCACTGGATGATCTGGCCTTCGGTCATGACCGCCAGACGGCTGGCCATGGTCATGGCCTCTTCCTGGTCATGCGTGACCATGATGCAGGTGACGCCGACCTGCCCCAGAATTTTCACCAGCTCGATCTGGGTGGCCTGACGGATCTGCTTGTCCAGCGCCGACATGGGCTCATCGAGCAACAACAGCTTGGGCCGTTTGACCAGGCTGCGCGCCAGGGCCACACGCTGCTGCTGACCACCGGACAGTTGATGGGGCCTGCGGCGCGCGTAACCCGCCATCTGCACCAGGTCCAGCGCCTCGAACACGCGCTCATGAATCTCATGGCGCGGCACGCCTTCCTGCTTCAGGCCGAAGGCCACATTGGCCTCGACCGTCATGTGCGGGAACAGCGCATAGGACTGGAACATCATGTTGACCGGCCGCCGGTGCGGCGGCAGGGCCGTGATGTCCTCATCGTCCAGGATGATGCGCCCGGACGTGGGCTCCTCGAACCCCGCCAACATGCGCAGCAAGGTCGACTTGCCGCATCCCGAACTGCCCAGCAGGGCGAAAATCTCGTGCCGCCGGACCGACAGGGACACGGATTTGACCGCCACCGTGTCGCCAAAGATCTTGACGACGTCCTCCATGCGCACGAAGTCGTCGGCCTCTCCCTGACGAGGCATGCCGCGCTCCTGCCCCATCGTCAGCGGCCGGTCTTGAGCTGCGCCCACATTTTCGTCTGCAAGCGCAAAATGTTCAGCGGCTGCGGCTTGATGACGAACAGCGTGCGGGAGACCTCGGGCAAAGGATAGATCATGGGGTTGTTCGCGACTTCGTCAACCACGTACTTGCGCGCCTCTTTGTTGGCGTTGGGGTAATACATGGTGTTGGTGATGGCCGCATGGACCTGGGGCGTTTCGATGTAGTTGATGAAGGTGTGCGCCTCATCCACGTGCTCGGCGCTCTTGGGGATGGCCATGGTGTCGAACCACACCGGCGCGCCGCCATCGGGAATGTAATAGTCGATGCTGTAGGATTTCTTGGCCTCGCGCGCCCGCGATGAGGCGATCATCACATCGCCCGAAAAGCCATAGACCATGCACAGGCCGCCCGAGGCCAGCTCATCGATATAGCCCGAGGAGCTGAACTGGCGCACATAGGGCCGGATGGTCTTGAGCAGGGCCAGCGCGGCCTCGTAGTCCTTGGGATCGCTGCTGTTTGGATCCTTGCCCAGATAGTGCAACACGGCCGGAAAGACCTGGGCGGCCTCATCCAGAATGGAAATGCCGCAGGATTGCAGCTTGGCCGCGTTCTCGGGTTTGAACAGCATGTCCCAGGAATTCAGGGGCGCATCCTCGCCCATGGCCTCGCGCACCCTGGTGACGTTGTAGCCCAGACCGTTGGTGCCATAGCCCCAGGGAATCAGGTACTGATTGCCGGGATCGACCGAGGCGACCAGCGCCATCAGGTCCGGATCCAGATATTTCCAGTTGGGGATCTTGGAGCGGTCCAGTTTCTGGAACAGGCCGCCCTGGATCTGGCGCGCGGCATAGTGGGTAGACGGCACGACCACGTCGTAGCCGGACTTGCCCGTCAGCAGCTTGGCCTGCAGCGTGTCATTGGTATCGTAGACGTCGTAGCGGATCTTGATGCCGGTGGTTTTCTCAAAACCGGACAACGTATCAGGGGCCGTGTATTCAGCCCAGTTATAGACATTGACGACGCGATCCTGTGCGTTTGCCGAGGCCGCGGCAATCAGCGCGGCGGCGGCCAACAAGGTGTGTACTGTGCCGATTTTCATGACATGGATCCCTATCATGGAGGTAAACAACGGGATAATGCATCCCACCACTGCGCTCCCCGCGCGCCGGCTACCTTAACCAAAGACCGGCGCAGACGCAACCGGTTTTTTCTTGCGTCCGCCGGGGAGACCGGCCCCAGGCGCGCCCGGTCGAAATCGATCAGCCAGACATGGTCGTCTGCATCGAACAGAATGTTGTAGGCGTTCAGGTCCGCGTGCCAGACGCCGGCCGCGTGTATCGCCATGATGGCCTGTGCGACGGCGGCGGGCTCGGCCCGGTCCAGGCGGCCCGCCAGCGCCTGGGCGCCATCGATCCGTGAAATCAGGATGGCATTGCGGTAAAAAAAGGCGTCCTGACGCCAATAGGCCACCCCCAGCGGGTCGGGTACTCGCAGTCCGGCCTGGCGCAGATGCGCCAGCACCCGGACTTCCGCATAAGCGCGCACCCGGGACTCGCCCAGCCACAGATAGGATTCTCGCCCCAGCCGGGCGCGCAGGCCGCCACGCCGGTAATGACGCAACACGGCGGGGCCATGGCGGCCGTCGACGAACCAGGCAGCCTGCCGGCCGCCCTCGCCCACCGGGACGGCATCGGGCCGCCGCGCGTCGAACCAGTCCTCACGCGCCAGATCATCAAGAGGCGCAGGCACGCAGAAGGCGCCGCCAGGAAAACGGTGCGAGGACCATCCCGGCGGAATGCAATTGATCATTCATGTCTCCTCGGATTCGATCGGCATGGAACAGCACCACATGAAGCATCTCTCCACCTCGTGCCTTGCAAGGCACTCGGATTCGATCGGCATGGAACAGTCCGCAGGGACTGTTCCATGTCCGATCTCATCCCCGTATCAGCAACAGGCCCATGATCACCAGCAGCATGCAGGCGAAGATGAGTTTCAGACGCGCCTCGGGCAATGCATAGGCCAGGCGGACCCCATAGGGCACACACAGCAGGCTGCCGGCAGCCAGGGGAATGCCTACCAGTCCGTGCGCCTGACCGTGCAAGGCATAGGTGATCAGCGCCACGCAGGTTCCCGGTACGACCATGGCCAGCGCCACTGCCTGCGCCGAGGTCTGGCGCAGATGAAAGAACGAGGTCAGGAAAGGCACCGCCAGAACGGCACCGCCCACCCCGAAGATCCCGCCGGCAAAACCGGCACAGACACCGACGCCGACATACCAGAGCTTGGGTACCTGGCCGACCTCGCGGTAGAACGTGGTTGGCCGGGGTTTGGCCCGGCGCCCCAGACTCTCGCGAAAATAGAACAATGCGATCAGGAACACGAACCCGGCATAAATGCGGCGCAACAACCAGGGATCCAG
This sequence comes from Castellaniella sp., assembly GCF_047971665.1. GTDB lineage: Bacteria > Pseudomonadota > Gammaproteobacteria > Burkholderiales > Burkholderiaceae_B > Castellaniella. The sequence continues at coordinate 32,270 of NZ_JBKEAA010000007.1, forward strand.
GCCCAGCGCGACCTGGGCGCCGATCCAGGTGAACAGGATCGAGCTGCAGGCGCCGGCCGCGGCCGCGCGCCAGTCGATAGACGCGTGCTGATGGTATTTGCGCAACGTGAGCAGAATGGCCGGCAGCACCATGATCAGCGCCGTCCCCTGCGCAGCCTGCTGCTCGTAGCCCAGAATCAAACCCAGCAGGGGAATCGCGAACAGTCCGCCACCGATGCCCAGCACGCCGCCGGAGAATCCGATCAGGCCGCCCACCGCGAGACAGGCGGGAATCAACCAGAGACTGTCCATCACGGAGACCTCAGGACAGGACGCCAAGCACGTCTTCGACGCGGTCGACGGCGTGAATGCGCAAGCCTTCGATGGGCTGGCGCGGCACATTGGCGCGCGGCACCACCGCCTGCACGAAGCCCAGCTTGGCGGCTTCGCGCAGACGTTCCTGACCGCGCGGCGCCGGGCGGATCTCGCCGGCCAGGCCAATTTCGCCAAAAGCCAGCAAGCCAGCCGGCAAGGGCCGATCGCGCATGGAGGACAGGATCGCCAGGGCCACCGCCAGATCGGCGGCCGGCTCCATGATGCGCACGCCCCCCACGGCATTGACGAAGACGTCCTGGTCATAGGTGGCGATCCCGGCATGCCGGTGCAGCACGGCCAGCAGCATCGCCAGGCGGCTGCTTTCCAGCCCCACGGACAGGCGGCGCGGATTGGGCACATGTGCCGTGTCAACCAGCGCCTGGATTTCCACCAGCAAGGGACGGGTGCCTTCCTGAGTCGCCATGACGCAAGCGCCCGCGACCTCGCGCGCGTGTCCCGCCAGGAACAGCGCGGACGGATTGCTCACCCCACGCAGCCCCCGGTCGGTCATGGCGAATACACCCAGTTCATTGACTGCGCCAAAGCGGTTCTTGATGGCCCGCACCAGGCGGAACGAAGAATGCGTGTCCCCCTCGAAATACAACACGGTATCGACGATATGCTCAAGCACCCGCGGACCGGCCAGTGCACCGTCCTTGGTGACATGGCCGATCAGGATCAGGGTGACGCCGGTCTGCTTGGCGATGCGTGTCAGCCGGGCCGCGCACTCGCGCACCTGCGATACTGAGCCGGGCGCCGCAGTCAATTCACCGGAATACAACGTCTGGATCGAATCGATGACCGCCACGCCGGGCTGGCGCTCGACCAGCGCCTGGGTGATCTGTTCCAGGCGGATTTCGGCCAGCAAGTCCACGCTGTCGCCGGACACGCCCAGGCGTTGGGCGCGCAGGGCAACCTGCTCGGCGGATTCCTCCCCCGTGACATAGAGGACGGGACCACGTTCTGACAGGCTGGTCAGCGCTTGCAGCAACAGGGTCGACTTGCCGATGCCCGGATCACCCCCGATCAGCACCACCGCGCCGGCCACCAGACCGCCCCCCAGAACCCGGTCGAATTCCTCGATCCCGGTCGGATTGCGGACCTGCTCGCGGGCCTCGATGTCCGCCAGACGACGCACCGGGGTGGACGCGGCCAGCGGAGCAAAACGATGGCCGGAGGCGGCCGCCGGAGACTCGCGTGTTTCCTGGAGCGTGTTCCAGGCGCCGCAATGCGGGCAGCGGCCTTCCCATTTGACGGAAGTACCGCCGCAGTCTGAACAGAGGAACAGTGTCCGGGCCCTGGCCATCAGCGGCCCGCCAGGCTGCCGCCCCCGTCCACGCCGATTTCCTGGCCGGTAATGAAGGCCGCCCCGTCGCCCAGCAGAAACACCACGGCGGCGGCAATCTCATCGGCCTGAGCCAGACGGCCCATGGGAACCGAGGCCAGCACCGCTTTCTCGGCGTCGCTGCCGACGGGGCATTGTGAGCGAAACAGGCCGGTCTCGACCGGACCGGGCGAAACCGCGTTGACCGTGACGCCGTAGGGCGCCAATTCCAGAGCCCAGGTGCGCGTGCATCCCAGCAGCGCGCTCTTGGCCGCCGAAAAACTGGTGTGTCCTGCCAGGCCATGAGCCACACGGCCGCACAGGTTGACGATCCGTCCGGATTTGCGGGCCTTCATACCCGGCGCGAACGCTTGCACCGTCTGGACGGCCACGCGCACGCTCAGATCGAACGTCTGATAGAGCGAGGCCAGGTCGACCTCGCCCAGAGGCTCGGAAATGGTCGGACCGACACAATTCACCACCGCATCGACTGGATATTTTTCGCGGATCACGCGCAGCAGTTCCTCGGTTTCTCCGGCATAGGCCAGATCGCAGGCATACAGGTAGCCGGGAAAATCGATATCGGCCACGTTCCGGGCCAGACCGACGACATGGCAGCCCTGGTCGGCAAGCCGCTGGCTGACGGCCCAGCCAATGCCCTTGGTCGCACCGGTGACGAGCACACAACTGTTCTTCATGGACAATTCCCCTGACCAGTTCACAGGACGCGACGCGGAACCCGGGGGGTCACGGCGGTCAGCAATTCATAGCCGATGGTACCGCAGGCGGCAGCAACCTCATCCACTGAAGGCCCACCCTGCCCCCACAACACGACCGGCGCGCCCACGGCGGCGTCGGCCACTGGCGCCAGATCCACGGCCAGCATGTCCATGGACACCCGGCCGACCAGGCGGGTGCGCACCCCGCCCACCGTGACCGGCGTCCCGGTGGGTGCGTGGCGCGGATAGCCGTCGGCGTAGCCGCACGCCACGATGCCGACCTGCATGTCCCTGGGAGCGCAGAAGGTGTGGCCATACCCCACCGACTCGCCTGCAGGCACCCGGTGGGCGCCGATCAGGCGGGCCGACAGGGTCATGGCCGGGCGCAGGCCGAACGTATCGGCCGGCCGGTCGGCAAAAGGCGAGGCGCCATACAGGCAGATCCCGGGCCGCACCCATTGCGGATCGCCGGCGATCCCCGCCGCCAGACCGGGGGTCAAGGTGGCCGCGGAATTGCACAGGCTGACCGGACCGGACAGGCCGCCAATCGTCCTCAGGAAACAATCGATCTGGGCCTGAGTGACGGAAGGATCGTCGTCGGCGCGGGCAAAGTGCGTCATGGCGCCGACCCGTCCCAACACCCCTCGAGTCTGCAAGGCCAGCGCGCGGTCATGCGCCGCGCGAAACTCATGCGGCGCAAAGCCCAGCCGATGCATGCCGGTATTCAACTTGACGAAAGCGTCGATCGGACGGGCGGCGGGGCTGGACTCGAGCATGGCCAGTTGCTCGGCGCAATGCAGCACGGTCCCGATCCGATGATGCGCCAGCGTCTCGAGATCGTCCGGCTCGAAAAACCCCTCAAGAAGCAGCAGCGGACCGGCCCAGCCCAGTTCGCGGCAACGCACGGCCTCTTCCAGGTCCAGCATCGCCAGGCCATCGGCCTGACCGAACCCCGCCAAGGCGGCTTCGATGCCATGGCCATAGCCGCGCGCCTTGATGACCGCCCAGATGAAAGGCATGGCGCGGAGCGCATCCTGGCGCAGACGGTCGGCCACTGTCCTGAGGTTGTGGCTCAAGGCCTGGGTGTCGATCGTCGCCAGGATCGGACGCGGCATGAAATCTCCCGAAAGGCAGAAAAACAAAGCGGCAGCCGCGGAACCGGCCGGCGCGCATGAGCACTCGAACAGCAGCCTGCCGGGCCATGGTCGCCTCAGGATGGACAAACAGGGCCGGACAGGCTGGCAGACGGTCACGCTCTGAATCAGAAGCTTCTAAGTATACTGCCTCATCATGGCTGTCGATCACTATGAAAATTTTCCCGTCGCGTCCCTGCTGCTGCCCTCCCGGCTGCGTCCGGCGGTCCGCGATCTGTATGCTTTTGCGCGTGGCGCGGACGACATCGCCGACGAAGGCGACGCCTCTGCTGCGGCGCGCCTGGAACGGCTGGAGGCCTGGCGCGCCGCCGTCCGCGACCTCGGGGCCGGGCGGCCGGCCCAGGTCTCGCTGACCGATACCGACCGGGCGATCTTCGCCCGGCTGGGCGATACGCTCGTGCGCCATCAGATGCCCATCCAGCCTCTGCTGGATCTGCTGTCGGCCTTCATCCAGGATCTGAGCGTCACCCGCTACGCCGACGAACCCGCCTTGCTGGACTACTGTCGCCGCTCGGCAAATCCGGTCGGCCGCCTGATGCTGCATCTGTTCGGCCAGACCCGTCCAGTGGATCTGGCCCAATCCGACGCCATCTGCACCGGGTTGCAGCGCGTGAATTTCTGTCAGGACGTGTCCCTGGACCAGGCCAAGGGCCGTTGCTATATCCCCCTGGACTGTCTGGCACGTCATGGCCTGGAGCCGGACGACATGAAGGCCCTGTGTGCCGATCCGCCCACACCGCCTTCCGACGCCTGGCGGGCCGTGGTACGCGAACAGGCCGGCCAGGCCCGCCGCGCCCTGCTGACCGGCAGCCCGCTCGCCTGGCGCCTGCCCGGACGCGCCGGCCTGGAACTGCGCCTGGTGGTGCATGGCGGCCTGCGGATCCTGGAAAAGCTGGCGGCGGAGGGTAACGACCCTTGGACCAACCGGCCCATCCTGGGCCGCGCCGACGCCTTCCTGCTATGCTGGCGCGCATTCTGTACGCCGTGCCCCGACGCCGCATCGCCCAACCATCATGACACCTGACGAATACTGCCAGCAGAAAGCCGCGCGCAGCGGATCGAGCTTCTACTACGCCTTTCTGTTCCTGCCCCCGGAGCGGCGCCGCGCCATCACGGCGCTGTACGCCTTCTGCCGCGAGGTGGACGATATCGTGGACGAGGTCAGCGAGGCCTCCGTCGCCAGGATGAAGCTGGCGTGGTGGCGAGGCCAGATCGATCTGATGTTCAACGGGATCCCCGATCATCCGGTCGCGATCGCCCTGGCGGGGCATGTCCGCACCTTCGGGCTGCACCCGGCGCCTTTCTATGCCGTGATAGAAGGCATGGAAATGGATCTGGACCAGTTCCGCTACGCCGATTGGCCCGCCCTGAAGGAATACTGCTGGCGCGCGGCCAGTGTCGTGGGCGAACTGTCCGCCCGCATTTTCGGCTACACCGACCCTCGCACACTGGAATATGCTGAAACACTGGGTCTGGCCTTTCAGATGACGAACATCATCCGCGATGTGGGCGACGATGCCCGACGTGGGCGCATCTACCTGCCGGCCGACGACATGGCGCGTCACGGCGTGACGGTCGACGACATCCTCGACGGACACCACAGCGAAAATTTCCTGGCACTGATGCGGCAACAGACCGAGCGCGCACGCCAACTGTACCGGGACGCCATGCGCGCTCTGCCGGAGGCCGACCGCCGCGCGCAACGGCCCGGCCTGCTGATGGCCGCCATCTATGCGGCCTTGCTCGACGAGATCGAGCGCGATGGCTGGCGCGTCCTGGATCAGCGCATCGCGCTGACCCCGATCCGCAAATTCTGGCTTGCCTGGAAAACCTGGGTCGGGGGCGGTCGCAGGCTGGTCCGCCGCCTGGCGCAATGATCCCCCCGGACGGCGCCACGAGCACCCGCGCGCGCAGGCATGCGGCGCCACGCAGATTCAGGGCGACGCCATGAACGGCATCGCCATCATTGGCGCCGGCTGGGCGGGACTGGCGGCCGCCACACGACTGCATCGGGCGGGACGCGCGGTCCGGGTCTATGAGGCCGCTGCCGCGCCAGGAGGCCGGGCGCGGCCGATCGATCATCCCGGATTGGGACTGACCATCGACAACGGCCAGCACATTCTGCTGGGCGCCTACACCAGCACACTGTCGCTCATGCGGGACCTGGCCGTGGAGCCCGCTCAAGGCCTGTTGGCCCGCAGCCTTACCCTGCGATCCGCCGACACCCGCCTGAGCCTGAAACTCTGGCCCTTGCCCCCGCCCCTGCACGCGCTGGGCGTATTCCTTGGCAGCCGGGGACTGGGCGGCTGGCAAGGTCGCCGCCATTTGATGCGCGTCTTTTCCGCACTGACGCCGGAACGCATCGATCCTGCGGCCACCGTCTCGGACTGGCTGGCCGGTCTGGGCTGTCCGGCCAGCCTGATGATACGTTTGTGGCAGCCGCTGTGCCTGGCGGCCATGAATACACCAGCGCGCACGGCACAGGCCCGCCTGTTTGCCCGGGTCCTGGCCGACAGTCTGGGGGCCGGCCCCGCCGCCAGCCGCCTCCTGATCCCGCGCGACAGCCTGCACACGCTCTGGCCGGAGCGGATCTGCGCACTGCTGGGCGATGATATGAGGCGCCAGCGGATACGCGCCATTGCGCCCGCCTCCTCGGGCGGCTGGCTCGTGGACGGCATACCGCATGAAGGCCTCATCCTGGCTGTCCCGGCCGCCGAGGCCCGGCGCCTGCTGGGCGCATTGCCGGGCGCAGATGATTTTCTGCAGGGCTGGGCGGACCCGACGCATTCCGCCATCGGCACGTTGACCCTGCGGCTGGCCCGGCCCTGGGGGACACGCCATCCCATGATGCTGCTGGACGACGACCCGACGCACGACGCCTGGGGGCAATGGCTGTTCGACCGCAGCGCCAGCGCCGACCAGGAGACTGGCCGCCACCTGGTTCATGTCGTGATCGGCGAGGCGGACCGCTATGCGGGCCGGAATCCCGCGCGCATCGTGCGCGGGATCATCGATCAGATCCGCGCCCAGGCGGCTGACGGATCGCACCCGCCCCTGCCAGAGATCGAGGCACATGCCCTGGTGACAGAAAAAAGAGCGACCTTCGACGCGGTTCCCGCCCTGCGACGCCCCGGTGCGATCACTCCCTGGCCGGGCCTGCTGCTGGCCGGCGACTGGACCGACACCGGCTATCCGGCCGTGCTCGAAGGCGCGGTGCGCAGCGGGCTGCGGGCGGCCGACGGCATCCTGACCGCCTGACCCGCACCACAGCGACGCCTCGGACCGGTCATCCCCGGGGGCGACGGACCAGCGTGCTCTTGCCGAACAGGCTTTCGACCAGTTCGACGGCAACCTTGGCCGTCCCGTTGCGCACGTCCAGGGCCGGGTTCAGCTCGACGATATCGACCGAACCCACCTGCCCCGTATCGGCCAGCATCTCCATGCACAGCTGGGCCTCGCGCCAGGTCGGCCCGCCCCGGACAGTCGTCCCGACGCCCGGCGCATAGCCCGGATCCAGAAAATCCACATCGAAGCTCACATGAACATGGGCATCCGCAGGCAGTCCGTCCAGCGCAGCCTCCATCACCGCGCGCATGCCGCGTTCATCGATCGTGCGCATGTCATATACATCCAGTCGCTGCTCATGGACGAACTCCCGCTCGCCCGCATCGACACTGCGGATACCGATCATGCAGAATTCATCAGGCCGCAGGGCCGGCCCCGGTTCACTCAGATCCACCAGCGCAGGAGGACCAAATCCGCACAGACAGGCCACCGGCATGCCATGCAGGTTGCCGCTGGGCGTCAGCCGAGCGGTATTGAAATCGGTATGCGCATCGAGCCAGAACACGCGCAGCGGTTTGCCCACGCGCCGGCAATGCCGCGCCACCGCGCCCACCGACCCGACGCCCAGACAATGGTCGCCACCCAGCATCATCGGCAGGCGGCCCGCCTGCAACTGAGCCGTCACGGCCTCGAAGACCTGAGCATTCCAGGCCACGACCTGCGCCAGATGACGGTAGCCCTGGTCCGGCGGCTGCCAGGGGTTGCCCGGACCGGCCAGATCCCCCGTGTCCAGAACCTGACAGCCCTGACGCACCAGGGCGGCTGCCAGCCCGGCCACCCGCAAGGCCTGCGGTCCCATCGATGCGCCGCGCGTGCCTGCGCCGATATCGGTGGGCGCTCCCACCAGGGCGATTTCGACCCCCATGATCAGATCCTTTGCCTGTCGGCGTCCGTGAATGAAAAAGGCGTCCGCACGGACTCGCCACGAACGGCAAGGCTTGCGCGTTCGGGCGCGATCAAGAGACCAGCGCGGTCAGGTCCCGGACCTGACCCTGCATCCAGCCATACAAGTCGCGCGGATCCGCCTGCCCCGGCGTCACGTCCACCCAGGTCCCCACCTGATGTGCCCGCGCCTGGGCTTGAAGAAAGCGTAGCGCGGAATAGTCCTCCAGCGCGAATCCGACCGAATCGAACAGCGTCACTTGATCCGCCCGCGCGCGCCCCGGCGCATCACTCGCCAGGACGCGCCACAACTCGGTCACGGGAAAATCCGCCGGCATCTGCTGGATCTCGCCCTCTTTGCGGGTCTGGGGCGGAAACTCGACGAAGACATCGGCCCGGAGCAAAATCGCCGGGTCCAGCTCGGTCTTGCCGGGGCAGTCACCCCCCACGGCATTCAGGTGCATGCCGGGCTCGACCAGATCAGCGTCCAGAGCCCGCGCCCGGCCCTGGAAGGCGGTCACGGTCGTGACGATGTCCGCGCCCCGCACGGCCTGAGCCGCCGAGTCGCAGATCCGCACGGACAACGCAGGCCCGTCGATCTCAGCCGAGGCCAGATTGCGCGCCAGCCGCTCGGAGGCGCTGCGATCCACATCGTAGAGGCGCAGATCGCGTATGCCCAGCAGTCCGGCAAAGGCCAGTGCCTGAAAGTCGCTTTGCGCTCCGTTGCCGATCAACGCCATCGACTGGCTGCCACGCCGCGCCAGCGCCTGGGCGGCCAGGGCCGACATCGCCGCCGTGCGCAACGCCGTGGTCAGGGTCAATTCGCCCAGCAGGCGGATCATACCGGTATCGCAATCCAGCAGCGCTCCCATGGCCATCACCGTGGGCAGACCGTGGCGTCCATTGCCAGGATGACCATTGACGCACTTGAAACTGTAATGCGTCCCATCGGTGATCGGCATGAGCTCGATCGTGCCCTGTTCGGAATACGCCGCGATGCGGGCTTCCTTGTCGAATTCAGGCCAGCGCAGATAATCGGCCCGCAGGGTATCGACCAGTCCTCGCAGGCAGGCGGGCAGGCCCAGCAGGCCGATCAGCCGGGCCACATCATGGGTATCCAGGAACAGCGTGCGGGGATACGCCGGAGCATGGGTTTGCATGGTGGGTCTCCTTGGGATGTGATGAGCTGCATTCAGTGTGGCCCAAGGCATCGGCAATGTATATCGTCAATTTTGCTGTCATTTCGTCAATAAACTGGCAAGATGACATAGATAATTGAACAGAATGAATCATTCAATTCATCGTTGCCCTGATTCTCATGCAACCAGGCCCGGGCGCATGACCTTGCGCCGCCAGGCCGCAAAACGGAGGACATGCGCATGGATTCCACCGACCTGGCCCTCATTGGCCTGTTGCGCAAGAACGCCCGCGCCAGTGTGGCCACGCTGGCGCGACGCCTGGGCGTGGCGCGCGGCACCATCACCCAGCGCATGCGCCGGCTGGAGGACGCCGGCCTGATCGTGGGCTACACGGTGCGCCTGCGTCCGGACGCGGAACCACAGACCATCCGGGCCTGGATGGGGATTGCTGTCGAAGGCAACGAGGCCCGCACAGTGATCGCCAGCCTGCTGGGAGAACCAGGCGTGGCCACCCTGCACGACACCAACGGCCGCTGGGACCTGCTGGCCGAGCTCCGGGCAGCCGACCTGCAGGAACTGTCCCAGGTGCTGGAGCGCATCCGCCTGATCCGGGGCATCAGCCAGTCGGAGACCAGCATCCACCTGCAGACCTACAGGATCGCCTGAGCCGTCCTGACATCTTCAGGATGGCGCAAACACAGGCGCCCTTTGAATCTCGCGGCGGGCAGACCACCCAGCCCGCCGCCAGAAAGGCCTTAGCGCAGCGCGTGACGATGCACGTAATCCGCGATCTGGCGGACATCACAATCCATCAGCTCGACACGCTGGGGCCGCCGGTCGAGATCCTGCAATCCGGGCGGCACCTCCGGCGTCTCGCCGGTGGCTTCGAGGATGGTTTCCGCAAACTTGGCAGGCAGGGCCGTTTCCAGCACCAGCATGGGAACGCCGTCCTCAAGATGTTCCAGCGCGACCTTCACCCCGTCAGCCGTGTGCGGGTCGATCAGCACGCCGGCATCGCGGCGGATGTCGCCGATGGTGCGCAGGCGATCGGCATGTGTGCTGGCACCCGCCTGGAAGCCATAGCGTTCCGTGAACTCGGGGCGCAGGGCGGACAGGTCGAACTGACCGGTGGTGCGCAGTTCTTCCATGAGCGCCCGGACCCGGGCCGGATCGCGGTCGATCAGATCGAACACGAAACGCTCGAAATTCGAGGCGCGCGAGATGTCCATGGACGGACTGGACGTGGCATGTGTCTGGCTGGCCGCGCGCGGCCGGTAGATACCGGTGCGGAAGAATTCTTCGAGCACATTGTTTTCGTTGGTGGCCAGCACCAGACGGCGGATCGGCACCCCCATCCGGCGCGCGATGTGTCCCGCCAGGATATTGCCAAAATTCCCCGAGGGCACCGTAAAGGACACCTGCTGACCGGGCCCGCGCGCGGCACGCAGCCAGCCCCAGACGTAGTACACCACCTGGGCGGCAATGCGCGCCCAGTTGATGGAATTGACGGCGCCGAGATGATGGGCGCTCTTGAATTCCAGATCGCCGGCCAGAGTCTTGACAATGTCCTGGCATTCGTCGAATACCCCGCGCACCGCGATGTTGTGGATGTTGTCATCCTGCAATGAATACATCTGGGCGCGCTGAAAGGCGCTCATGCGGCCATGGGGCGACAGCATGAACACCGACACGCCGCGCTTGCCGCACAGTGCGTATTCGGCGGCAGAGCCGGTATCGCCCGAGGTGGCGCCCAGAATATTGAGCGTCTGACCGCGCTGCGCCAGAACATATTCGAACACCTGCCCCAGGAACTGCATGGCCATGTCCTTGAAGGCCAGCGTCGGCCCTTCGGACAGTCCCAGCAGCGACAAGCCCGGGCGCAGCGGCTTGACCGGCGCGATACACGGAAAGACATCGGGCGCATAGGCGGCGCGCGTCATGCGGGACAAGGCGGCGGCATCGATGTCGTCGATGAACAGACCCAGCACGCGGGCAGCCAGATCGGCATAATCCAGTTCGCGCCAGGATTCCAGCGTATCCGCGCCCAGCGCAGGCAGGGTTTCAGGCAGGGTCAGACCGCCATCGGGCGCCAGACCTTCGAGCAGGATGTCGCAAAAGGGCTGGGGGGCCATGCCGCCCCGGGTGGACAGATACTTCAATTGATGTTCTCCACACGCAGGCGGGTCACGTCCGAGCGCACGAACGGCAGGTCCTGGATGGCGCGCAAGGCTTGTTCCACATTCCCCTCGCGCGCTTCGTGGGTCAGGAAGATGATGTCGGCCTGATGTTCGCCATGCGGCTGCTGGAACATCGACCCCACGGAAATGGCGGCATCCGACAGCATGCGCGCCAGGTCGGCCAGGACGCCGGGCCGGTCATCGACCCGCAGGCGCAGATAGAAACTGGTGCGGACGTCCGCCATGGGCAGCACGGGAATGTCGGCCATGGCGTCCGGCTGGAAGGCCAGATGCGGTACCCGGTGCTCCGGGTCGGCTGTCTGCAGGCGGGTGACATCCACCAGATCGGCCACCACGGCCGAGGCCGTGGGCAGCGCGCCTGCGCCCTGGCCATAATACAGCGAAGGCCCGACCGCATCGCCGCGCACCAGCACGGCGTTCATGGCGCCCTCGACGTTGGCCAGCAGGCAATGGTCGGGCACCAGCGCGGGATGGACCCGCAACTCGATCCCTTCCGGACGTCGGCGGGTGATGCCCAGCAGCTTGATGCGATAGCCCAGGCGTTCGGCATGGACGATGTCCTCGGAGGCCAGGCGGGAAATCCCCTCGATGTGAACCTTGTCGAACTGCACCGGGATGCCGAAGGCCAGGGAGGCCATCAGCGTGAGTTTGTGGGCCGCGTCCACACCCTCGATGTCAAAGGTCGGATCGGCCTCGGCATAGCCCAGGCGCTGCGCCTCGGCGAGCACGGTGTCGAACGGCAGGCCACGCTGGCGCATTTCCGACAGGATGAAGTTGGTCGTGCCATTGATGATGCCGGCCAGCCATTGGATGCGGTTGGCCGTGAGGCCTTCGCGAATCGCCTTGATGATGGGAATGCCGCCGGCCACCGCCGCCTCGAAGGCGACCATCACGCCGTGCGCCTGGGCGGCGGCGAAGATCTCGTTGCCATGCACGGCCAGCAGGGCCTTGTTGGCCGTGACCACGTGCTTGCCCTGGGCAATGGCCTCGAGGATGCAGTCGCGGGCCACCGTCTCACCACCCATCAGCTCGACGATGATGTCAATGTCGGGATCACGGGCCAGGGCCATGCCGTCGGTGATCACCGTCACATCGGCGCCCACCAGCGCCCGCGCCTTGGCTACATCACGCACGGCCACGGCGGCGACCTCGATATTCCGCCCGGCGCGCCGAGCGATTTCACCGCCATTCTGGGCCAGAACCGCCCAGACCCCGCCGCCGACGACGCCCAGACCCAGCAAACCTATGCGTATTGGTTTCATTTCAGCAGTCCGTCCTTGCGGAACATGTCCTTGATGCCGCGCACCGCCTGCCGGGTGCGTTGTTCATTCTCGATCAGGGCAAAACGCACATAGTCATCGCCATAGTCGCCAAAGCCGATGCCGGGCGACACGGCGACCTTGGCATCGGCCAGCAGCCGCTTGGAAAACTCGAGCGACTTCTGGGCGAGATAGGGCTCGGGAATACGCGCCCAGATATACATGGAGGCCTTGGGCACATCCACCATCCAGCCGGCCTCATGCAGGCCGCGCGCCAGCACATCGCGCCGGCTGCGGTATTGTTCGACAACCTCGGACACACAGTCCTGAGGGCCTTCGAGGGCTGCGATGGCGGCCACCTGAAGCGGCGTGAAGGTGCCGTAATCGTGATAGCTCTTGATGCGCGCCAGGGCGTTGACCAGTTCGCGGTTGCCCACCATGAAGCCGATGCGCCAGCCGGCCATGTTGTAGCTCTTGCTCATGGTGAAGAATTCCACCGCCACGTCGCGCGCGCCGGGCACCTGCATGATGGACGGCGCCACATAGCCGTCGAAGGTGATGTCGGCATAGGCCAGATCGTGCACCACCAGGATGCCGTGCTCGCGCGCCAGGGCCACGATGCGCTCAAAGAAGGACAGCTCCACGCACTGTGCCGTGGGATTGCTGGGGAAGCCCAGGATCATCATCTTGGGCTTGGGGATGGACTCGCGCACCGCGCGCTCGATCTCCTCGAAGAAATCCAGGCCCGGAGTCATCGGTACCGAGCGGATGTTGGCGCCGGCGATCACCGCGCCGTAGATATGGATCGGATAGCTGGGATTGGGCACCAGCACCGTATCGCCCCGATCCAGCGTGGCCAGCATCAGGTGCGCCAGGCCTTCCTTGGAGCCGATGGAGACGATGGCCTCGGAATCCGGATCGATGTCCACCCCATAGCGGCGCTCGTACCAGGCCGAGATCGCCCGGCGCAAGCGGGGAATGCCCTTGGAGACCGAATAGCCATGGGTATCCGGGCGGCGGGCGACCTCCACCAGTTTATCGACGATATGCTGCGGCGTGGGGCCGTCCGGATTGCCCATCGACATGTCGATGATGTCCTCGCCGCGCCGGCGGGCGGCCATCTTGAGTTCCCCTGTGATGTTGAATACATAGGGGGGCAGGCGCTCGATGCGCGGAAAACTCGTCATGAGGGTCCTCGGCTGGTAGGCAGGAGTCGTGCGGATGGATGCGGTGCAGCAAATCCGATAATCTATCGCATGCGTCCGCGACTCGCAAATGCATGCCCCGGAAAAGGGGCCGCCTGTGGACACCCGGCTGCGCCTCTGCTCCCAGGCGCAAAGCGCCATGGCACGATTGCGCTATCATCACGGGAACACCGGAGCCTGCCTGTGCTATTGCAAAAAGATCTGAATCCTGCACTCAACACCGTCACCGCCTATGGCGAGGGCTTCCTGGAAATCAATCAGGTCCGCTACGACAGCACCATCTGCTTCAGTCCCGAAGGCCCCGTGCGCCATCTCGAACTGCGCGCGGCCGCCGACATCGACGCCGCCCTTCTTCAGGGCCTGATCGGCCTGGAACCGGCTGCCCGCGACCCCCTGGCCTTTCTCGATGACGAGGTCAGCGTCCCGGAACGCCCCGCCGATGCACCGGAAGTCCTGCTCATCGGCACTGGCCGACGTCAGATCTTCCTGCGGCCAGAAGTGCTGCGTCCCTTGCTGACGCTGGGTATCGGCGTCGAAATCATGACCACCCAGGCCGCCGCCCGGACCTATAACATCCTCATGTCCGAGGAACGGCACGTCCTGGCCCTGTTGCTACCCGGAGATGCCTCATCATGACCTCTGTTGCTGTCGGCCATCCGCTGCCGCTGATCACTGCCGAGACCACCCACGGCCCCTTTGACTCGGCCACGCACGCGGGCAAGCCCTTCGTTCTGTATTTCTACCCCAAGGACAACACGCCGGGCTGTACCACGGAGGCCCAGGATTTCCGCGATCTTTACGCGCAGTTCCAGGCCCTGGACTGCGCGGTGTTCGGCATTTCCCGCGATACATTGAAATCCCATCAGAATTTCACGGCAAAGCAATCCTTGCCCTTCCCCCTGATTTCCGACCCCGACGAGATCCTGTGCGCGCTCTTTGGCGTCATGAAACAAAAAAACATGTACGGCAAACAAGTGCGCGGCATCGAGCGCAGCACCTTCCTGATCGACCGTCAGGGCATCCTGGTTCAGGAATGGCGCGGCGTCCGCGTTCCTGGCCATGCCGACGAAGTCCTGCAGGCCGTTCGAAACCTGGCCGCTTGACGCGACCTCTCTGGAGCCTTCATGCCCCTTCCGAAACCGCCGACCCGCCCGGGCGATACCGTCAACGCCGGTCGCCCGGCGTCTTTCGAGGCCAGCCAGGCGACCGCGATCCCCGGTCCGGCGTTTGACACGACCGAGCCATCCCCTGCCGCACGGGGTGCAAAGAGCCGCCCGGTCGCCGCCATCCTGACCAAATCCGCTGACCGCGAGCGGCCTGCCACGCCTGTGGCGGCGGCGCCCACGGCCGCCCCTGCGCGCGCGCCCGCAGCCAAGAAACCAGCGGCGGCACCCGCCAGGCCCACGGCACCTGCGGTCGCCAAAGCCCCCCCGAAGCCAACGCCCGCGACGCCCCCCCGATCCGCCAGCGCGCGTGCCCGTCCCAAGCGCCTGCCCATGGCGCAGCGCAAGCTGTTCGTGCTGGACACCAACGTGCTGCTGCACGATTCCTCGTCCCTGTTCCGCTTTGCCGAACATGACGTCTTCCTGCCCATGATCGTGCTCGAAGAGCTCGATCACCAGAAAAAAGGCATGTCGGAAGTCGCGCGCAATGCCCGCCAGGTGAGCCGCTACCTGGACCAGCTGATCGGCGCGGCCGATCTGTCCAAAGGGGTGCCGCTGGATGCGCTGGGCAACACAGACGCCCTGGGCTCGCTGTATTTCCAGACCCGCCCCACGGACACGCGCCTGCCGTTGGAATTGCCCATGGGCAAGGCCGACAATGTAATCCTGGGCATCGTCCATGGACTGCGGCTCGAAAACCCGAAGCGCGAGGTCGTGCTGGTGTCCAAGGACATCAACATGCGTCTCAAGGCGCGGGCGCTGAACCTGCCGGCCGAGGACTACCTGAACGATCACGTCCTGGACGATTCGGACCTGCTCTACGACGGCGTCATGCCGCTGCCGGAGGATTTCTGGAACAAGCACGGCAAGGACATCGAATCCTGGCAACAGAACGGCCTGACCTGGTATCGCGTGCGCGGACCGCTGTGCAGCCAGTTCATCGTCAATGAATTCGTCTACTACGAAGGTGAAATGCCGCTGTACGCCCAGGTGCGAGAGGTCACGGGCAAGAGCGCCGTCCTGTCGACCCTGCGCGACTTCAGTCACGTCAAGAACAGCGTCTGGGGCGTCACCACGCGCAACCGCGAACAGAATTTCGCCATGAACCTGTTGATGAACCCGGACATCGATTTCGTGTCGCTGCTGGGTCAAGCGGGCACCGGCAAGACCCTGCTGGCGCTGGCCAGCGGGCTGGCCCAGACGTTCGAGACCAAGCGCTACACGGAAATCATCATCACCCGCGCCACCGTGCCGGTCGGCGACGACATCGGTTTCCTGCCCGGCACCGAGGAAGAAAAAATGCTGCCCTGGATGGGCGCGCTGGAGGACAACCTCGAGGTCCTGCACCAGGGGGCCGCGGGCTCGCTCGGCATCGCCGGCAACGGCAATGGCAACGGCCAGGACTGGAACAAGACGCCCGCCATGGATCTGATCCGTTCCCGCATCAAGGTCAAATCCATGAATTTCATGCGGGGCCGCACCTTCCTGAACAAGTACCTGATCATCGACGAGGCCCAGAACCTGACGCCCAAGCAGATGAAGACCCTGGTCACCCGCGCCGGCCCCGGCACCAAGATCGTCTGTCTGGGCAACATCACCCAGATCGACACGCCCTACCTGACCGAGGGCAGTTCAGGGCTGGTCTATGTGGTGGATCGTTTCAAGGGCTGGCCGCACGCCGGCCACATCACCCTGCAGCGCGGCGAACGGTCCCGGCTGGCCGACTATGCCAGCGACGCCCTCTGATCCCGCTCTTCTGGCGGCGCCCGCCAGTGCGCCTCTGGCCTTCACGCTGGGGGATGCCGCCGGCGTCGGTCCGGAACTGATCGTCCGGCTCTTTGCCGAGGGCCTGCCCCACCCGGCCGTCGTCTATGGCGATCGCGGCGCCCTGCTGCGCGCCAGCCAGGCGCTCGGGCTCAGCGACCGTCTGCGGATTCTGCCGCTGGACACCCCCGGCGCGGGCACGACCGACGGAGAGATCGGGGTCCTGAACCGCGGGGAGGCGCTGCCACCCGACCTGCCCTGGGGGCGGGAAGACGCACGCGCCGGACGCGGTGCCTACGCATACCTGTGCCATGCCATCGACGACGCCCGGGCCGGTTATGTGCGGGCGCTGGTGACAGCCCCCCTGCACAAGGGCGCGCTGCACGCCGGCGGCATTGATTTTCCGGGCCACACCGAGATTCTGGCGCAACGCACCGGCACGACAGACTACGCGATGATGCTGGCCAACGATGAGTTGCGGGTGCTGCTGGTCACCATTCATCTCGCGCTGGCCAAGGTGCCGGCGGCGCTCGACCAGGCAGCCGAGCTGCGTGCCATCCGCCTGGCACAGCGGGCCTGTCGTCAGGCCGGGATCGACCGGCCGCGCATTGCCGTCGCGGGACTGAACCCACATGCGGGTGAAGGCGGCGCGTTCGGCGACGAGGAAGCCCGCCACATCGCGCCCGCCATCGCCCAGGCGCGCCTTGAAGGCCTGGACGTGACCGGTCCCTGGCCGGGCGACACCGTCTTCATGCGTGCCCGGCAGGGAGAATTCGACATCGTGGTCGCGCAATACCATGACCAGGGCCTGATCCCGGTCAAATACCTGGGGCTGGACGAAGGCGTGAATGTGACCGTGGGCCTGCCCTTCGTGCGCACCAGCGTGGACCATGGCACCGCCTTCGACATCGCCGGGCGCGGCATCGCCGATCCCGCCTCGCTGCGGGCGGCCATGCGCATGGCGCTCAGGATGACGGCGGGCCGGAAGGACTGAGTCAGAACCCCGGCGCAGCCGAGAAATTCAGGAATCGGGTGCTGGCCCCCTGGAAGGTCAGGCGGACCGTGCCGATGGGGCCGTTACGCTGCTTGCCGATGATGATCTCGGCCGTGCCCTTGTCCGGAGAATCGGGGTTGTAGACCTCGTCCCGGTAGATGAAGATGATCACGTCGGCATCCTGCTCGATGGCCCCGGACTCCCGCAGATCGCTCATGACGGGCCGCTTGTTGGGGCGCTGTTCCAGACTGCGATTGAGCTGCGACAGGGCGATCACCGGACAGTTCAGCTCCTTGGCCAGGCCTTTCAGGGATCGGCTGATCTCCGAGATCTCGGTGGCGCGGTTCTCGCCCGAACCGCTGGAGGACATGAGCTGCAGATAGTCGATGATGATCAGACCCAGCTGCCCGCACTGGCGTGACAGGCGCCGCGCCCGCGCGCGCACTTCCATCGAGGTCAACGCGGGCGTCTCGTCGATGTAGATCTGGGCTTCCTCGACTTTTTGCACGGCATGCGTCAGACGCGGCCAGTCATCCTGGTTCAGTTTGCCGGTGCGCATGCGGTGCTGGTCCAGCATGCCGACCGAACCGATCATGCGCATGGCCAGTTGCACAGCGCCCATTTCCATCGAGAACACGGCTACCGGCAACCCCTGCTCGATGGCGACATGCTCACCGATGTTCATGGAAAAGGAGGTCTTGCCCATGGACGGCCGTCCGGCCACGATCACCAGATCGCCCGCCTGCAGACCGGAGGTCATGCGGTCCAGATCATTGAACCCGGTCGGCACCCCCGTGACGTCGGAATCGCCTTCGCGATGGTAGAGTTCATCGATGCGCTCGACGACCTGGGCCAGCAGCGGCCGGATTTCCTGAAACCCGGCCATCCCGCGCGCGCCTTCCTGGGCGATCTGGAAAACGCGGGACTCGGCCTCGTCGAGGATCTGCCGGGCCTCCTTGCCCTGGGGATTGAACGCCGTCGAAGAAATCTCGTCGGCGATCGAGACCAGTTTGCGCAGCATGGACCGCTCGCGCACGATCTCCGCATAGCGGCGGATGTTCGCCGCCGAAGGCGTGTTGTGCGCCAGTGCGTTCAGGTAAGGCAGGCCGCCACACTCATCGGCCTTGCCGGCCGTGGTCAGGGACTCGTGGACGGTCACGACGTCGGCGGGACGCGCCAGTCCGACCAGCCGGGTGATGTGCTGCCAGATCAGGCGATGGTCGAATCGGTAGAAGTCGTCCTCGACGAGAACGTCGGCCACCCGGTCGAAGGAGGCGTTATCCAGCAGCAGGCCGCCCAGCACGGACTGCTCGGCCTCGATCGAGTGCGGCGGCACACGCAGATAATCCAGTTGCGCGTCGGCTTCGATTTCCAAACCTGATCCTTCTTCAATTGAGCAAAGACCCTGCGCGACGCCAGCCGAAGCCTGTCCGTCGCCCCTGCCGGAGCCACTTTCGCCCTGGAGCTGCCGGCGACAAAAGAAAAAGGCCGGCGATGCGCCGGCCTTTTTCAGCAGTGCCGCGTCATTCCTACTGTGAGAAATGTAGCACGGCGATGCAGTGCATCAGGCCATTTCGCCTTGCACGGTGACCGAAATATCGGCCACCACGTCGGCGTGCAGCGCAACCTGCAGCGGGAACTCGCCCACGGTCTTGATGGCACCGTCCGGCATGCGGACCTGCGCCTTGTGCACATCGGCAAACCCGGCGGCCTGCAAAGCAGCCGCCACATCCATGTTGGTGACCGAACCGAACAGACGGCCATCGACACCGGCCTTCTGGTTGATGGTCAGGACATAGCCCGACAGCTTTTCGCCGACGGCCTGGGCCGCGGCCAGCTTTTCGGCCTGGTGCTTTTCGAGCTCGGCGCGGCGGGCCTCGAATTCCTTGAGGGCGGTTTCTGTCGCGCGACGGGCGATTTTCTGGGGAATCAGGTAGTTGCGGGCATAGCCGTCGCGAACGCGGACCACATCGCCCAGATTACCGAGATTGACGACTTTTTCAAGCAGAATGACTTGCATGACGGGAGACCTCGGATCAGTTGTGGTTGTCGGTGTACGGCAACAGGGCCAGGAAACGCGCGCGCTTGATGGCAGTATCCAGCTGACGCTGGTAGTGCGCCTTGGTACCGGTCAGACGGGCCGGAATGATCTTGCCGTTTTCCTGGATGAAATCGCGCAGGGTGTCCAGATCCTTGTAATCGATCTCTTCGACCTTGGCGACGGTAAAGCGGCAGAACTTGCGGCGCTTGAACAGCGGATTCTGTTGCCCGAACTTGCGCTTTTCCTTGGATTTTTTGAAATAAGCCATGATGGTTGCCTTTCTCTGTGGCCGGTATGCCCGGCATGTTCATTGGCCGGGCCACACCCGGCATGTTCATTTCAGTGTGCCTGCGCGATCCGCTGGATGTGTAACACCAGCCGGTCCGAACCTTGACGGAGGGGTGCCAAGAATCCGATTGCCTGGACCCGTCCGCCGATCGGCGTTCCGGCCAGTTCCCGGGCCACATCCCCCAGTGCCACGGCCTGCAGTTCCATGCAGACCTTGCGGGGAGCGCCAGCCTCGATCACCTCGGATTCGTGTGCCATCCGGAGCCGCAGCACCGGTGTTCCCGCCGGTGTGTGACGCAACGGCTCGGCCTCGACCACGCACGCTGCGATTTCGACCCGGTTCACGGAATACGCAAGCCCCTGATCAGGAATTCGTGGACTCGGTGGCGGTCGCCTTGCGGGCTTCCTCGCGCTCGACCGACTTCATCATGATGGAAGGTTCGGTGTGAGCATGCTTGGTCTTGACGAACAGGTGGCGCAGGATCGCGTCGTTGTACCGGAACGAGTGTTCCATCTCGTCCAGCGCGGCCTGGCCGCACTCGATGTTAAAGCACACATAGTGGGCCTTGACGAGTTTCTGGATGGGATAGGCCAGCTGGCGGCGGCCCCAATCCTCGACACGATGGATCTGGCCGCCATTGCTGGTGACCATGGACTGATAGCGTTCGATCATGGCGGGCACCTGCTCGCTTTGATCGGGATGCACAATGAACACTACTTCGTAGTGGCGCATAGAAGACTCCTTATGGATATCTGCGGTGTTGACAGACAGCCCGCCGGCACGATGTGCCCCTCCATCCGGAGAGCCACGGACAAGCCAAAAGAACGGCTTGCCACAAGCACGGTCGAGCAAGTAACCAAGCATTCTAGCATAGCCGCCCCTGAAACAGGAAAACTGTCATGGCCGGCCTGCGCCTGCGCCTGCGGTCGGGGCCGGCCCCGAACCGAGCCAAGCGCGGGCGCGCCATCCCGGGACGGGTTGACGCGCCGGCGTTCTAATGGCTGCGCACCACCGCGTAGGCGGAATGATTGTGGATGGACTCGAAATTCTCTGCCGTGACCTGATAGGAGGCGACCCCCGGCAAATGCTGCAACATCACGGCCACGTCGCGCACCAGGTCTTCGACGAATTTCGGGTTCTCATAAGCGCGTTCGGTGACGAATTTCTCGTCGGCGCGCTTGAGCAGCCCCCACAATTCGCACGAGGCCTGCGACTCCACGCCCCGGATCAGGGCATCCAGGTCCACGGCCTGGACCGCGTCGTATTCCAGGTCCACGGAGACGTGCGAGCGCTGATTGTGCGCGCCGTACTCGGAAATCGCCTTCGAGCAAGGACACAGGCTGGTCACCGGGACCTGGACGAACAGGGAAAACCGCGGCGCCGTCCCCCGGCGCGCACGGACGGACCAGCGGACCTGATAGTCCATCAGGCTGCGCACGCCGGACACGGGCGCAGGTTTTTCGATGAAATAAGGAAAACGGGCGGTCACATCACCGACGTCGGCCTGCAACAGGTCCAGCATGGACTGCGCCATGGCGCACAGCGCCGCGGGCGTCATCGGCTCGGTACGGCGCGACTCCAGCAGAGAAATGAAACGCGACATGTGCGTGCCTTTTTCGTCGGCGGGCAACGCCACGGTCATTTCCCAGTCGGCCACGGTCGCCTGAGACTGACCCGCACCAGTCACCACCAGCAGCGGGTGGCGCACGCCACGTACGCCGACCCGCTGGATGGCAATCCGGCGCGTATCCGGTCCGCTTTGCACGTCCGGCATCGTCATGGCAACCGGATCCAGCAAGGTGTTCATGAAGCATTCCTTTTCAAACGCTGGCGTATCGACGCCTCGATGCCCCCGGCATCCAGGCCGAGGCCTGCGAGGACGACCTTCTGGTCGCCATGGTCGATGAATTCATCCGGCAAGCCAAGTTGCAGGATCGGACGGACGATCGCCTCCCGGCTCAGCCACTCCGCGACAGCGCTGCCCGCGCCGCCCATGACAGCCCCCTCCTCGAGGGTGACGAACAGGTCATGCGACTCGGCCAGATGCCGCAACAGCGCCTCGTCGAGCGGCTTGACGAAGCGCATGTCCACCAGTGTAGCGCCCAGCGCCCGGGCTGCGCGCTCGGCCTCGGGCAACAAGGTGCCGAACACCAGCAGCGCCACCTCCCTGCCCTCGCGACGCACCACGGCGCGGCCGATTTCGACTGGATCGAGGCTGTCCCCCGGCTCGGCACCGCAACCGGCGCCGCGCGGGTAACGGATCGAGGCCGGCCCCTCGTGGAGGAAACAGGTGTTGAGCAGCAACCGGGCTTCGTGCTCATCCGAGGGCGTGGCGATCACCAGGTTCGGAATGCAGCGCAAATAGGCAATATCGTAGTTCCCGGCATGGGTGGCCCCATCGGCGCCCACGATGCCGGCCCGATCCAGCGCGAAGGTCACGTCCAGATCCTGCAACGCCACATCATGAATCAGCTGGTCGTAGCCGCGCTGCAAGAAGGTGGAATAGATGGCCACCACGGGCTTGCAGCCCTCGCAGGCCAGTCCGGCGGCAAAGGTCACCGCATGCTGCTCGGCGATGCCGACGTCGAAATAGCGCTGTGGAAAACGGCGCTCGAACTCGACCAGGCCGCTGCCTTCGCGCATGGCCGGGGTGATGCCGACCAACCGCGTGTCGGCCTCAGCCATGTCGCAAAGCCAGGTACCGAAGACCTGGGTGAAGGTCCGGCGCGCGGGAGCGGCGGATTTCTGAATGCCGACCGAGGGATCGAATTTTCCCGGGCCATGGTACAGAACCGGGTCGGCCTCGGCCAGCTTGTAACCCTGGCCCTTGCGCGTCACGACATGCAGAAACTGCAGGCCGCCGAGCCGGCGCAGGTTTTCCAGCGTGGGAATCAGGACGTCCAGGTCGTGGCCATCGATCGGCCCCATGTAGTTGAAACCCAGCTCTTCGAACAGCGTGGCCGGCGACAGCATGCCCTTGGCATGGCCCTCGAGCTTGCGCGCCAGCGCCAGCACCGGCGGCACGTGCTGCAGCACGGCCCGCCCCATATGCTTGGCGTGGGCGTAGAACTGGCCCGACAGCAGGCGGGCAAAATAATAGTTGAGCGCCCCCACCGGCGGCGAAATCGACATGTCGTTGTCGTTGAGCACGACCAGCAGGTTCACGTCTGGCGTCACGCCGGCATTGTTCAAGGCCTCGAACGCCATGCCGGCCGTCATGGCGCCATCGCCGATCACGGCGATATGCTGGCGCTCGACACCGGCGTTGCGCGAAGCCACCGCCATGCCGAGCGCGGCGGAAATCGAGGTCGAGGAATGCGCTGTCCCGAAAGCGTCATAGGGCGATTCGGCGCGTTTCGGAAAACCGGAGATTCCGCCCTGCTGGCGCAAGCCGGCCATGGCTTCGCGGCGCCCGGTCAGGATCTTGTGCGGATAGGATTGATGGCCGACATCCCAGACCAGCCGGTCATCGGGCGTATTGAACGCATAGTGGAGCGCCAGGGTCAGCTCGACCGTCCCCAGGTTGGAGGACAGGTGCCCGCCAGTGCGCGACACGGAGTCCAGCACGAACGCCCGCAACTCGGCGGCCAGATCCTTGAGATGCTGACGATCCAGCCGGCGCAGGTCCGCAGGCGATTGGATGTCTTCCAGTTGTCTAGTCATGATGCCTTGAATCTAATGGGACCGGCCGATGATGTAGTCGGCCAGTTCACGCAAGCGGCTGGCCGACGGCCCCAGCGGCAACAGCGCGGCATATGCCTGTTCGCGCAGGCTGGCGAGCAGTTCGCGCGAGCCTTCCAGCCCCATGATGGATACGTAGGTCGGTTTGCCCTGAGCGACGTCCTTGCCGGCGGTCTTGCCCAGCGTGGCCGAATCGGCGGTCACGTCCAGGATGTCATCCACGACCTGAAAAGCCAGGCCCATGGCCGAAGCATAGGATTCCAGACCAGCACGGGCCGTGCTGCTGGCGCCGGCAACCACACCGCCCAGCAATACGCTGGCCTCGAGCAGAGCGCCGGTTTTCATGCGGTGCATGTGCTGCAACGCCTCGACCGGCAATTCGAGGCCGACACTGGCGCAATCGATGGCCTGGCCGCCCACCATGCCATCGCTGCCCGCCGCCCTGGCCAGCAGCTGGACCGCCTGGACGATCAGCGCCGGCGCAATGGGCATCTGCGCCAGGCAGTCGAACGCCAGGGGCTGCAAGGCGTCTCCAGCCAGCATCGCCAGCGCCTCGTCGTCGAAATGACGATGCACCGTGGGCCGGCCACGCCGCAGATCGTCATCATCCATGCAGGGCAGATCGTCATGAATCAGCGAATAGGCGTGGATCAGTTCCACGGCGGCGGCGGCCGCATCCAGCGCCAGCCCCTGGGCCGCGGCAGTCCCGGAAACGCGGTTGACCTCGCCGGCCGCATAGACCAGCGCCGCCCGCACCCGCTTGCCCGGCCCGAGAACGGCGTATCGCATCGCCTCGTGCAGGCGGGCCGGATCGTCCTGAACGGACGGCAGCAATTCGTCGAGCACGGTCGCGCTGTGCGCCACCCGGTCACGCAGCCAGGTCTCGAAATCCTCCGTCGCAAGGGTCATGTCACATCCCGCGAACCGGCTTCGCCGAAAGGCTGGAGCAACTGCCCCTGGAGAACCTGAACCTGCTGCTCGGCGGCTTCCAGACGTTGCTGGCAGACCTGCGCAAGCGCCACGCCCCGCTGATACAGCGCAATCGATTCGTCCAGGCCCAGGTCGCCCTCGTTCATCCGGCCTGCCAGACGCTCGAGCTCGGCCAGCGCCGTCTCGAAGTCCCGAGGCAATGGATCATCGGACCGGAGCGCACTGTCCGGCAACGGAGTTTGATCGTTGATCATGGGTTTCATCTGAGCATTCCAGACTGAATTGTACGGGAACCCCGAGGGTCCATGAAACCATCCCGCCCCTGCGCATTTCGAGGTAAGGTACAATTTTTTCCCCTGTCCCGGACCGGGCTTCGCGCCGGGGCGGCCAGACGGCGCGCCGGACGGTTTCATTCTTGCGGGGGGAACCAATGACCAACCCTTATATCCCTTCCGGCACGGATCTGGCCAGCCAGCTCCCCGTCCACCATTATTTTGATCCGGACATCCTGGCGCGTGAACGCAGCCATATTTTCGAACGCAGCGCGCGTTACGTGGGTCACGAAAAAATGGTGCCGGATTCCGGCGACTGGCGCACCTTGGCCCACGAAGGCGGAGGACGCGTCCTGCTGCGCGATCAGGCCGACGTACGCCTGCTGTCCAACGTCTGCCGCCATCGCCAGGCCCTGATGCTGGGCAGCCAGACTGGACGCGACACCGACTGCGCAGCAGGCAATCTGTGCCGTACGGGCGGTCGCATCCTGTGTCCCATCCATCAATGGAGCTACGACCCCCAGGGGCGGCTTCTGAACGCCCCGCTGTTTTCCGAAAAGCCCGATCTGCGGCTGCAGGAATTTCCGCTGCGCTCTTGCCACGGCCTGCTGTTCGAGGGCGCGCGCGATCCCATGCGCGACATCGGGGATCTATTCCAGCGGCCGGAATTCGACTTTTCCGACTATGTACTGGACCATGTGGAAGTCCATCCCTGTCACTACAACTGGAAGACCTTCATCGAGGTCTACCTGGAGGACTATCACGTCGGCCCCTTCCATCCGGGCCTGGGCAGCTTCGTCACCTGCGATGACCTGGAATGGGAATTCGGCGAATTTCACAGCATGCAGCGGGTCGGTGTGCACCAGGCCCTGGGCCAGCCGGGCACCGAGGTCTATCGCCAGTGGCACGACCGCCTGCTGCAGTACCGCTCAGGCACAGCCCCCGATTTCGGCGCAGTCTGGGTGACGTATTTCCCGACCCACATGATCGAGATCTATCCCCATGTCCTGGTGCTCTCCACGCTGCACCCCGTCAGCCCCCAGGAAACCGTCAATGTGATCGAGTTCTACTATCCCGAGGAAATCGTCGCCTTCGAACGCGAATTCATCGAGGCGCAGCGTGCCGCCTATCTTGAGACCGCGATCGAGGACGACGAGATCGGCGAACGCATGGATGCCGGACGCCGCGCCCTGATGGCGCGCGGCCAGAGCGAATGCGGTCCCTACCAGAGCCCCCTGGAAGACGGCATGGCACATTTCCATGCCTGGTACCGCCGCATGATGGATGAGTCGGGACGGATGACGCCCCCCTGCGGGCGGCCATAAGCCAGACGAATCCGAGTGCCTTGCAAGGCACGAGGAGGGAAGGCCCGCAGACTCAGCCGCGCTCGACCGGTCGGGAGGCGTCGGCGGACCATTCGCTCCAGGATCCCGGATACAGCGCGGAACCACGCAGGCCGGCCAGTTCCATGGCGAACAGATTATGGCAGGCCGTGATGCCCGAGCCACACTGATGCACGATGCCGTGGTCCAGCCGGTCGCCCAGCAGGGATTCGAATTCGGCCCGCAGTTCGCCCGCCGGCTTGAAACGCCCGCCCGGTCCCAGATTGAGGGCAAACGGCCGGTTCAGCGCTCCCGGGATATGGCCGCCCACCGCATCCATGGGTTCAACCGCGCCGCTGAAGCGCTCCGGCGCGCGCGCATCCAGCACCGTGAATCGCGGCTCGTTCAGATTGGCCAGAATGGCGCGGACATCCACGACGGGCATGGACGGCTTGCCCGAAAGCACCAGCCCCTGGATCGCCTGGGCTTCGCTCAGGGACGGCGCACAGGCGCCGGCCTCGACCGCGCCGCCGATGGCCTGCCAGGCGGCCCAGCCCCCGTCCAGGACCGCGACGGATTCATGCCCCAGCCAACGCAACATCCACCATAAATGCGCCGCGAACATCGCGTTGCCGGCATCGTAGATCACCACATCAGAGCGGACCGTCAGCCCCTGGGCCCGCATCAGCGCGGCAAAGTCGGCGCGATCCGGCAAAGGGTGGCGGCCGTTGCGGCCGGTCTTGAGGGCGCTCAGCTGAGTTTCATGATCCAGATACAGGGCGCCGGGCACATGCCCCGACTCGTAAGCACGCCGCCCCGCCTGATGATCCGCCAGATCGTGGCGCACATCGAACACCAGACACCCCGGCCGGGCCAGGCGATCGCGCAGGGCCTCGGGCTGAATCAGCAATGTGGTCATGACGGGGTTACCTCCTTGGTGGGAATGCTTGCGTCTTCGGGCGCCGCCGCCCCATCGTCCCCCTGCAGGGCGCGGGCCTCGGTATATGTGCGCCACACCGACAGCAGGCCGGAGCCGATGATCAGCACAATCCCGGCCCAGGCCAGCGGCATGGGCCGGTCGCCCCAGAACAGGACACCGATCAGCGTGGCAAATATGATGGTCATGTACTGCAACGCAGCCGTCAACAGGGTAGACCCCAAGCCGAACGCCCGGGTCATGGCCAACTGGCCGACCAGCCCCGCCAGGCCCAGCCCGCCCAGGGCCAGCAGGGTCAGGGGATCGCTCGTGCGCCAGCCCTGCAGCGCAATCCCGGCCAGCCCGCTGAGACAGACGCCCAGCGAAAAGAGCAGCACCGTGCGCCATTCGGGCTCGCCGAGCCGGCCCAGCTGGCGAATCTGCATCATGGACACCGCCGCCAGACCACCCGCCCCCAGGCCCATCAGGGCCGCCAGCCACTGGTCATGCTGGATGCTGGGGCGCAGCACGCCCAGCACGCCCAGGAAACCGGCCAGCACGGCCAGCACGCGCACCGGATCACGTTGAGCCCCGCCGAAAAACAGCATCCAGCCCGCGATGAACAGGGGTGCGGTGTAGTTCAGGCTGATGGCTGTGGGCAGGGCCAGATGGGCCAGCGCGTAAAAGCCCAGCCACATGGACGTGATGCCGCTGAGATTGCGCCAGATATGCGGGCGCCAGCTGGACGGCCGGATCGTCCGGTGCGTGGAATGCGCCCAGAAAAACAGCAGCAAGACGGAAGGAATGCCACGAAACAGGACGATTTCCGGCAGCGAGGCGCCAAGACCGGCGGAGACCTTTACAAAGGCCCCCATCATGGCGAACATGGCGCAGGCCAGCAACATCCACAAAGACTGCATGCGTCACCAAAGACAGGGATACGAACCGGAAGCCGATACTATACACTTTGCCCACCAATGTCCCCTCTTGCGGAGCTCTGCCTCACATGAAACGAATCATTCTGTTCCTCGTGACCAACATGGCGGTCATGCTGGTGCTCAGCGTCACCATGAACCTGCTGGGGGTCGGCCGCTACCTGACGGCCAACGGCATCGATCCCACCGCGCTGCTGGTGTTCTCGGCGGTGCTGGGTTTCACGGGTTCGTTCATTTCGCTGCTGATGAGCAAATGGATGGCAAAATCCAGCACCGGCGCCCAGGTCATCGACCCCCAGGCGCCACGGAACCAGCGCGAGGCCTGGCTGGTGCAGACGGTGCACCAGCTGGCTGACCGGGCCGGCATCGGCCGCCCCGAAGTCGCCATCTACGAAGGCCCGCCCAACGCCTTTGCCACCGGGGCCTTCCGCAACGACTCCCTGGTTGCCGTCTCCACCGGCCTGCTCTCCTCCATGACCGAGGAAGAAGTCGCCGCCGTACTGGGCCATGAGGTCTCCCACGTCGCCAATGGCGACATGGTGACCCTCACCCTGATCCAGGGGGTGGTCAACACCTTCGTCATCTTCCTGTCGCGCCTGGTCGGCTATTTCATCGACCGCGCCGTGCTGAAAAACGAACGCGGGGTCGGTCTGGGCTACTACGCCAGCGTCTTCGTCTGTGAGATCCTTTTCGGCGTGCTCGCATCGATCATCGTGGCCTGGTTCTCCCGTCAGCGGGAATTCCGCGCCGACGCGGGCGCGGCCCACCTGATGGGCGCGCGCGAGCCCATGATCCGCGCCCTCGCCCGCCTGGGCGGCGTCGAGGCCGGCGAACTGCCCAAGTCGCTGGCCGCCTCGGGCATCACCGGAGGGGGACTCGGCGCCCTGTTCGCCTCGCACCCCCCCATCGAGAAACGCATCGAGGCGCTGCGCAACCAGACCGCCTGACCCACCCTTCGGGCGCCAGGCGTCGCACCTGGCGCCCGAAGACTCAGTGCGCCGCCCCCCAGTCGGGGCCTTCCCCGACCTCGGCGACCAGCGGTACCGCCAGTTCGGCCACCCCGGCCATCAGGGCCGGGACCCGTTCACGCAGGATGGCGGCCTCATCCTCCGTCACGTCGAACACCAGTTCATCATGGACCTGCATCACCATCAGGCTGCGCAGGCCCTCGGCATCCAGCCAGTCCTGAACCGCCACCATGGCCATCTTGATGAGGTCGGCTGCTGTCCCCTGCATGGGTGCGTTGATGGCGGCTCGCTCAGCCGCGGCGGCGCGCGGCCCCTTGGCGCCGGATAATTCCGGGAAATACAGACGGCGACCGAATACGGTTTCCACGTAACCCTGCTCGCGGGCCTGACGCCGGATCCGGTCCATGTAGTCGGCCACGCCGGGGTAGCGCATGAAGTAACGGTCGATATAGGACTTGGCCGCCACCCGCGTGATGCCCAGGTTGCTCGCCAGACCGAATTCACCCATGCCGTAGATCAGGCCAAAATTGATGGCCTTGGCTGCCCGGCGGTGTTCCGCATCGACCTGATCGGGCGGCAGGCCGAAGACCTCGGCTGCCGTGGCACGGTGGATGTCCAGCCCCTGGGCAAAGGCCCGGCGCAGATTTTCATCTCCCGAGACATGCGCCATGACGCGCAATTCAATCTGCGAATAATCGGCCGACACGATCCGCCCCAGACTGGACACGAACGCCGACCGGACACGGCGGCCCTCGACCGTGCGCACGGGGATGTTCTGCAGGTTCGGGTCGGACGAGGCCAGCCGCCCGGTGACCACGGCAGCCTGGGCGTAACGGGTATGCACCCGACCGGTACGCGGGTCGATCATGCGCGGCAGCTTGTCGGTATAGGTGGATTTCAGCTTGGCGATGCCGCGGTAGTCCAGCAGCAGGCGCGGCAACGGATAGTCGGCCGCCAGACGGGTCAGGACCTCTTCGTCGGTGGACGGCGCGCCGCCCGCCGTCTTGCGCAGCACAGGCAACTGCATGCGCTGGAACAGGATCTCGCCCAGCTGCTTGGGGGAATTCAGATTGAAGGGCTGGCCCGCGAGCGCATGGGCCTGCGCTTCCAGCTCGATCATCTGGCGGCCCAGCTCATGGCTCTGCGTCGCCAGCACCCGCGCATCGATGGCCACGCCATTGCGCTCGATCCGGGTCAGCACGTCGGACGAACGGATCTCCAGTTCGTAGATGCGGTTCAGGCCGGTCTCGGATTGAACCTGCGGATACAGCACCTGATGCAGGCGCAGGGTGAAATCCGCATCCTCGGCAGCATAGTGTGCGGCCTGGTCCAGGGCGACCTCGTCAAAGCCGATCTGGCGCGCGCCCTTGCCGCACAGATCCTCGTAGGTCGTCCCCGTCAGCCCCAGCCACTGGATGCACAGATCCTGGAGATTCACACGCCGATTGGACTGCAGCACATAGGCCTGCAGCATGGTGTCATGCCGCACCCCGCGCAGCGCCACCCCCTCATTGGCGAAAACGTGCGCGTCGTATTTGGCATGATGCAGCAGCTTGGGCGCGGCCGGATCCTCGAGCCAGGGACGCAAGCGATCGAGCACCAGGGCGCGATCCAGCTGATCAGGGGTGCCCGGCGCGCGATGCCCCACCGGCACATAGGCGGCGCGGCCGGGCTCGATGGAGAACGACAGTCCCACCAGACGGGCGGCCATGGGATCCAGGCTGGTGGTTTCCGTATCCAGGGCCACCAGGGGCGCGGCGCGCAACCGTGTCAGCCAGTCATCCAGCGCCGATTCGTCGAGAATGGTGTCATAGTGCACAGTCGCCGGCGCGGGCGGCGTCTCGCGCGGGGCGCGGGCATCCTGGTCGGGCACCCGGTCCGGGTCGCCGGTTTCCTCTCGCAGCCAGGTCCGGAAGCCATGGGTCTCGTACAGCTGGACCAGCGCCTCATGATCAGGCGCCCGCAGGTCCAGGGCGGACGGCACCCAGTCCGATTCCAGCGCGCAGTCCAGCCGGATGGTCAGCAGTTCCCGCGTCAGGGGAAAATTCGGCACCGCCGCGCGCAGGTTTTCTCCGGCCACCCCGCGAACATCGGCGGCCCGGGCCACCAGCGTATCGATATCGCCGTACTCGTTCAGCCACCTGGCGGCGGTCTTGGGGCCGACCTTGTCCACGCCGGGCACATTGTCCACGGCGTCGCCGGTCAGCATCAGGTAATCGACGATCCGCTCGGGTGGCACGCCGAACTTGCGGACCACGCCCTCGGGGTCCTGGCGTTCGCCCGACATGGTGTTGATCAGCTCCACCCGGTCGGTGACCAATTGGGCCAGATCCTTGTCGCCCGTGGAAATGATGGTATAAAAGCCACTTTCGCCCGCCTGGCGCGCCAGTGTGCCGATGATGTCATCGGCCTCCACGCCCGGCGCCGAGATCACGGTCCAGCCCAGCGCGGCGGCGGCCTGATGAATCGGCCCGATCTGGGCGCGCAACTCATCGGGCATCGACGGGCGGTTGGCCTTGTAATCGGGATAGATCATTTCCCGGAACGAGCCGCCCGGCGCATCGAACACGCACGCTCCGTGGGTCGCCACGTCCTTGTAATCCAGCAACAGCCTCCGTAACATGGAGATGACGCCATACAGGGCTCCGGTGGGTTCACCGCGCGCATTGCGCAGGTCCGGCATCGCATGATAGGCGCGGTACAGGTAGCTGGACCCATCCACGAGCAACAAGGTTTTTTTCATGACGAACAATAAGACGAAACGAATTTCAGCTGAAGAACAGATTCCCACGATTATTGCAGAGATGCGCACGGCGGCCGCGGCCTTCCAGAAAATCGGCATGGGGGTGAGCCTGTTCGGCAGCGCCCGCACCTCTCGCGAAGACCCTTTCTATACCATGGGGACGCAGCTGGGCCAGCGCATCGCCCAGCTCGGCCTGCCGGTCATCGCCGGTGGCGGCCCCGGGCTGATGGAAGCCGCCAACCGGGGAGCCTTCGAGGCCGGAGGGCGCAGCGTCGGACTGAATATCCGCCTGCCGCACGAAAAATCCGACAATACCTACCAGACCGACAGCCTGCATTTCGAATATTTCAATTCACGCAAGGCATCGTTCTTCATGCACAGCCTGGCGTACGTCGTCCTGCCCGGCGGGTTCGGCACACTGGACGAGCTCTTCGAGGCCATCACCCTGGTGCAGACCAGGAAGCAACCGCCCGTCCCCATCATCCTGGTAGGCACGACCTTCTGGTCGGGCCTGATCGACTGGATCCGCGACCAGCTGCTGACTCACGGCATGATCGGCCCCTTCGATCTGGACCTGCTGCGGGTCACCGACGACCTCGACGAAGTCATCCACCTCATCCAGGAAGCAGCCCAGATCGAACAGCGCAGCGAACCCGCCCTGCCCACCTGACCCCGGGGCGCTTCCGGAACCGGCCATCCGGACATAGGGGTAATGCTCGATGCTCACCGGCAAAAACGTGGGTTAACATCACGCCTTGTTACCGTCGGCCGACGTTACCCGCCGTCCGACTCCCCAGGAGAATGATTCGATGAAAACCACTCTGCTTGGCGCCGCGCTGCTGATCACGGCTGGCCTGATCCCCGCCGTCGGCTCCGCCGCCGACACCAAGGAACTCAAGATCGCGACCGAGGCCGGCTATCCGCCGTTCGAATATCGCAATCCCAACGGCCAGCTCGAGGGCTTCGACATCGATATCGGCAACGAGGTCTGCAAGCGGCTGAACCGCACCTGCGTGTGGATCGATCAATCCTTCGACAGCCTGATCCCCGGCCTGCAGGCTCGCAAGTTCGATCTGGCTAATTCCACCATGACCGCCACCGAGGCCCGGAAAAAAGTCATCGACTTCTCCACGCCGATGTACATCGTGCCGGTCAAGCTGATGGTCAAGAAGGGCAGCGGCCTGGAGCCCACCGCCGAGTCCCTGAAAGGCAAGCGCGTCGGCGTCCAGCAGGGCACCACGATGGAAACCTACGCGCGCAAGCACTGGGCGTCCAAGGGCGTCGAGATCGTCGCCTACCCCAGCTACACGAACGCCTACGTGGACGTCACGGCAGGCCGTCTGGACGCCACCTTCCAGGAGGCCCAGAGCGCGGTTGAGGGTTTCCTGAACAAACCCGAGGGCGCCAACTACGAGCTCGCCGCCATGATGCTCGACGATCCGATCCTGAACGAACCCATCGCCATGGGCATCCGCAAGGGCAATCCCCTCAAGGCCGACGTGGACAAGGCGCTCAAGTCCATGCTGGCCGACGGTACGCTTCAGGGCTACGCGAAGAAATACTTCGCTGAAGGCCTGATCCGATTCCCCGCCAAGTAATCCCGCATCATGCCGTCTGACCCTGCGCCCGGGTCCTGCCTCCACGGAGGCGGCCCGGCGGTTCCGGTCGAACGCGGCCTGGCCGGTCCCCACCGGCCAGGCCTCTTCGTCGCCTGCGCGCGCGCCGAGGCGCCCGACGCCCTCATTTCCCTTTCACGCCCATGTTTCTAGACGGCTACGGTCCCCTTCTGCTGGCAGGAACCTGGGTCACCATCAAACTGGCAGTGCTGTCCCTGGCCGTGTCCGTGGGCCTGGGCCTGCTGGGCGCCTGGGCCAAGCTCTCGGCATCATGGGGCGCCCGGCTGGTCGCCACGGCCTACACCACGCTCATCCGCGGCGTCCCGGACCTGGTGCTGATGCTGCTGATCTTTTTCAGCATGCAGATCTACCTGAACGAGCTGACCGACCTGATCGGGGTCGACCCGATCGATATCGACCCCTTCGCCGCCGGCGTGCTGACCCTGGGCTTCATCTATGGCGCCTACTTTGCCGAGACGTTCCGGGGTGCTTTCATGGCGGTCCCGCATGGCCAGATGGAAGCCGCCACGGCCTATGGCATGCGCGAGTTCCAGGTCTTTCGTCGCGTCCTGTTCCCGCAAATGATGCGCCATGCCCTGCCCGGCATCGGCAACAACTGGCAGGTTCTGCTCAAATCCACCGCCCTGGTTTCCCTGATCGGCCTGACGGACCTGGTCAAGGTTGCCCAGGATGCCGGCAACGTGACTTTCCGGGTGTTCCTGTTCATCAGCCTGACCGGCCTGATCTACCTGATCCTGACCACCCTGTCCAACGGCGTCCTGTACTGGCTGGATCGGCGCTACAGCGTGGGCGTACGCGAGGCACAACTATGATCGACGTGCTCGACCAATTCTGGCGCGCCTATCTGTACACCAGCAATGGTCGCCTGTCCGGCATGGCCATCACCCTGTGGCTGCTGGTGCTGTCGGTGTCGATCGGATTCTTCATTTCCATCGGCCTGGCCGTGGCGCGCGTGTCTTCGCGCCGCTGGCTGTCGATCCCGATCTGGACATTCAGCTACATTTTCCGGGGGACGCCGCTCTACGTGCAGATCCTGTTCATCTACGCGGGCATCTACAGCCTGGAATTCGTCAAGGGGACCCCGCTTCTGGCGGCTTTCTTCCAGAGCGGCTTCAATTGTCTGGTGCTGGCCCTGACGCTGAACACCGTCGCCTATACGACAGAAATCTTTGCCGGCGCCATCCGCGCCACCAGCGCGGGCGAAATCGAGGCGGCACGCGCCTACGGCATGACGCGTTTCACGATGTACCTCCGGGTGATCCTGCCGTCCGCCCTGCGGCGCGCATTGCCCGCCTACAGCAACGAGGTCATCCTGATGCTGCACGCCACGTCCCTGGCCTTCACCGCCACCGTGCCGGACATCCTCAAGATCGCCCGCGACGCCAATTCCGCCACCTACCAGACTTTTGCCGCCTACGGGCTCGCCGCCCTGCTCTACCTGTGTCTGTCGTTTACACTGATCTGGCTTTTCCGCCGGTTCGAACGCCGTACGCTGGCCTACCTGGGTACCCACCGCTGACCGCCATGTCCAAACTCGAAGTTCTCAACATCTACAAACGCTATGGTGACAACGAGGTCCTCAAGGGGGTCTCTCTGACGGCCAACGCAGGTGACGTGATCTGCATCCTGGGCTCCAGCGGCTCGGGCAAATCGACCTTCCTGCGTTGCATCAATTTCCTGGAAAAACCCAATCAGGGTTCGGTCTCGCTCAATGGCGAGCTGCTCAAGATCGTCCAGGACAAGCACGGCGAACCTCACGCGGCCGACCTGGATCAGCTGCGCCGGCTGCGCTCCAAGCTGGCGATGGTATTCCAGCATTTCAACCTGTGGGCCCACATGAATGTGCTGGGCAACGTGATCGAGGCCCCCATCCAGGTGCTCAAACTGGGTCGGGCCGAAGCCGTCGAGCGCGCCCGCCACTATCTGGCCAAGGTCGGTCTGGATCCCAAGGTCGAAACCCAGTACCCATCATCCCTGTCGGGCGGCCAGCAACAGCGCGTGGCCATCGCCCGCGCCCTCGCGATGGAGCCAAAGCTGCTGCTGTTCGACGAGCCCACCTCGGCGCTGGACCCGGAACTGGTCGGCGAGGTGCTGTCGGTGATGCGCGATCTGGCGCAAAGCGGCATCACCATGATCGTCGTCACCCACGAGATCGGCTTTGCCCGCGAGGTCGGCGACCAGCTTGTGTTCATGGATGGCGGCGTCGTCGAGGAATCGGGCCATCCGCGCGAGATGTTGCAGAACCCGCGCTCGGAGCGGACGCGGGCCTTCCTGTCCCATGTGCTGTGACGGAAATGGTCGTATGCGAACGGATTCGGGTTTGATCTGCGATGCCGCCTGCGCTAGTTTTCCCATGGCAGCAGAGGACCGGGCGGATGACGACGCGCAGACCGATCATCACAGGCGGCATGGCCCTTCGGGCCGCCGGCTTCGTGATGGAGCCTCATTTCGGATTCCGGCGCAAGCGCTTCGCGGGATAGCCGAGTCCGTCTGTGACGTCGTGTCATCGCCCCCCGCCGCAGCTTCCCGTCGGTGCCGCAGTCTCTCTTTATCAGGTAACTCATGACACCGAACCAACCGCTTGGCGTCGATGAAAGACTGTCCTGCCCGACAGGCCGCGTCTTTCTCGGCGGCGTCCAGATCCTCGCGCGTCTGGCGCTGGATCAGGCCCGCGCCGACCGCGACCGGGGGTTGCGTACGGGCGGTTACGTCTCGGGTTATCGCGGATCGCCGCTGGCCGGGCTGGATCGCGAACTGGTGCGGCTTGAGGGTGAATTCGCCGGGCACGACATCCGTTTTCGTCCGGCGGTGAACGAGGATCTGGCGGCCACGGCGAGCTGGGGCACGCAGCAGCTTGCGCAGAACCCGACCCGCCGCAAGGACGGCGTGTTCGCGCTGTGGTACGGCAAGGGACCGGGGCTGGACCGGTCGATGGACGCGGTGCGCCACGGCGCGGCCTATGGCGCCTCGCATCGGGGCGGGGTGGTGCTGCTGGTCGGCGACGATCATGCCGCCGCGTCCTCGACCGTGGTGCATCAAAGCGATGTCATGCTGTCGGCGGCGCATGTGCCGGTGCTGAACCCGTCCACTCTGCAGGAGTTGCGTCTGCTGGGCCGGGCGGCCATCGAGATCAGCCGGCAATCGGGGTCGTGGATGGCGCTGAAATGCCAGACGGAACTGATGGAGACCTCGGCCCCGGTCGATCTGGATCGCGACGTTCCCGCCGCGCTGCTGGAAACGCCGCCGGCCGATCCGGTGCTGCACGCCGGCGGCACCGAGATGCCGCAACGGGCCGAACTGCGCATCGCGCCGCGACTGACCGCCGTTCAGCGCCTTGTCGCCCGCGCCGGGCTGGACCGGCTGACGGTCGAGGCGCCGGGCGCGACCACCGGCATCGTCGCGGTCGGCAAGGCATGGATCGACCTGAACGCCGCCTTCGCCGCGCTTGGACTGACCCCGGAAGAGGCCGGCATCCGCATCTATCGCCCGGCGCTGGTCTGGCCGCTGGAACCAGAGGGCGCGCTGCGCTTTGCGGCCGGGTTGCGACGGATTCTGGTGGTCGAGGAAAAGGACGCCTTCGTCGAAACCCAGCTTCGCGCGCTGCTGTCGGAACGGATGGCCGATGCGATGCCGGTCGTCGAGGGCAAGCGCGACCGTGGCGGCGATACCCTCCTGCCCGCGACCGGGGTTCTGGATCCGCAGCTTGTCGCGGCGGCGCTTGGCCGCTTTCTGGGCCGCGAGGTGCCCGACGGACCGCAGGGCGCCGGCATCCCCCCGGCCCTGCCGCGCCGCAAGCCGTTCTTCTGCGCCGGATGCCCGCATAACGGCTCGACCCGCCTGCCAAAGGGCAGCCGGGCCTTTGCCGGCATCGGCTGTCATTCGATGGCCGCCGGGCCGGACGGCGACACTGACGGCTTTACCCAGATGGGGGCGGAAGGTGTCGTCTGGCAGGGTCAGTCGCCGTTCTGCGACGAAAACCATGTCTTCGTGAACATGGGCGACGGCACCTATTTCCATTCCGGCGTTCTGGCCATCCGCGCCGCCATCGCCTCGGGGGTCAACGCCACCTACAAGGTGCTGTTCAACGATGCCGTCGCGATGACCGGCGGGCAGCCGCATGACGGCGCGCTGACGCCGGGCGGCATCGCCGCGCAGCTTCTGGCCGAGGGGGTGCGGCGGGTCGTGCTGGTTTCGGACGATCCGGCGCGAACGCGGGCGACGGGGCTGCCGGCCCGGGTGCCACTGCATCGCCGCGCCGATCTGGACCGGATCAGCCGCGAACTGCGCGACGTGCCGGGGATCACCGCCATCGTCTACGACCAGACCTGCGCGACGGAACTGCGCCGCAGGCGCAAGCGCGGCAAGGCTCCCGTCGCCGCCGAACGGGTCGTCATCAACGCCGATATCTGCGAAGGCTGTGGCGACTGCACGCTGGTCTCGAACTGCGTCGCGGTCGAGCCGCTGCCGACCTGGAAGGGGCTGAAGCGCCGGATCAACCAGTCGGTCTGCAACAGCGACCAAAGCTGTCTCGGCGGGTTCTGCCCCAGCTTCGTGACCGTCAGCGACAGCCGCCGGGAAAGGACCGACATTTCGCTGATCGAGGCGCGGCTGGCCGGGGCCGCGCTGCCCGAACCCGGCATCGCGGCGGATGGCGACGCCGGCATCCTGATCGCCGGGATCGGCGGGACCGGGGTGCTGACAGTTTCGGCGATACTCGGCATGGCCGCGCATCTTTCGGGCCGGCAGGTGACATTGCTGGACCAGTCGGGGCTGGCGCAGAAGAACGGCGCGGTGCGATCGCATGTGCGGATCG
>NZ_JBKEAA010000008.1:0-99475 GCF_047971665.1 Castellaniella sp.
CTTCGCCTACAAGACTCCGGACGGCAAGATCACCGGCTTCGACTACGACATCGGCAACGCCCTGTGCGAAGAGATGAAGGTCAAGTGCCAGTGGATCGAGCAGGAATTCGACGGCCTGATCCCGGCACTGAAAGTGCGCAAGTTCGACGCCGTGCTGTCGTCCATGTCGATCACCGAAGAGCGCAAGCGCTCGGTGGACTTCACCGGCAAGTACTACTCCACTCCGGCACGCCTGGCGATGAAGGCCGGCAGCGAGTACACCGACGTGGCCGGCCTCAAGGGCAAGAAGATCGGCGTGCAGCGTTCCTCGATCTACGATCGCTATGCCACCGACGTTTTCGCCCCGGTCGGCGCCGAGATCGTGCGTTACACCTCGCAGAACGAAATCTTCCTCGACCTGGCTTCCGGTCGCCTGGACGCCACCCTGGCTGACGTCGTCAACATC
This sequence comes from Castellaniella sp., assembly GCF_047971665.1. GTDB lineage: Bacteria > Pseudomonadota > Gammaproteobacteria > Burkholderiales > Burkholderiaceae_B > Castellaniella. The sequence continues at coordinate 446 of NZ_JBKEAA010000008.1, forward strand.
GACGACGGCTTCCTCAAGACCGACGCCGGCAAGGGCTTCGCCCTGGTAGGTCCGGACTTTACCGATGAGAAATACTTCGGCGAAGGCCAGGGCATCGCTGTGCGCAAGGGTGACAAGGCGCTGGCCGACAAGATCAGTGCTGCCATCCTGGCCATCCGCGCCAACGGCAAGTACCAGGAAGTGCAGGGCAAGTACTTCCAGTTCGACATCTACGGCAAGTAATCCTGCTCGGCGCCCGCCCCGTGACGGGGCAGGGCGCCACGTAGGCGATGAGCCTGCGTTTTTTCCGGCTCATCCCTAGGCCCGTTCGGGCTGTTGTTTCCTGTAGAGGATCGCTTCATGTTCAACGGCTACGGCTCGACCATTCTCGAGGGCGCCTGGCTTACCGTGCAGTTGTCGCTGCTGTCGATGGCGGTGGCGGTTGTGCTGGGGCTTATTGGCGCGGCGTTCCGTCTGTCGCCGGTGAAATGGCTGGCCGTCATGGGCGAAGCTTATGCCACGGTGATCCGTGGTATTCCTGATCTGGTGCTGATCCTGCTGATCTTCTATGGCGGTCAGGACCTGGTGAACCGCCTCGCGCCCTTGCTGGGCTACGAGGATTACATCGATATCAATCCCTTCGTCGCTGGAGTGGGCACGCTCGGTTTCATTTACGGCGCCTATCTCTCAGAGACCTTTCGCGGTGCCTTCATGGCCATCCCCAAGGGCCAGGGCGAGGCCGGCCTGGCCTATGGCATGAGCTCGCTGCGCATTTTCCTGCGCATCCTGGTGCCGCAGATGATCCGCCTGGCGATTCCGGGCGTGACCAACAACTGGCTGGTGCTGGTCAAGGCCACTGCGCTGATCTCGCTGGTCGGCCTGCAGGACATGATGGCGCGCGCCAAGAGCGCTGGCGACGCTACCCGTGAACCCTTTACCTACATCCTCCTGGCCGCCGCCATCTACCTGGCGATGACCAGTGTTTCGCTGCTGGTGCTGCGCTTTCTTGAGCGCCGCTACTCGGTCGGCGTGAAATCCGCTGAAATCTGAGGGAGCCACCATGCTTTTCGACTACAACGTGGTGCTCGACAGCCTGCCGCTGTACTTCAGCGGTGTGCTGGTCACCCTCAAGCTGCTGCTGATCGCCCTGGCCTTCGGCCTGCTGGCCGCGGTGCCGCTGGGCCTGATGCGCGTCTCCAAGCAGCCGCTGATCAACTTCCCGGCCTGGCTCTACACCTATGTGATTCGCGGCACGCCGATGCTGGTGCAGCTGTACCTGCTGTACTACGGCCTGGCCCAGTTCGAGGCAGTGCGCGAGAGCTTCCTCTGGCCGTACCTGTCCAACGCCACCTTCTGCGCCTGCCTGGCGTTTGCCATCAACACCAGTGCCTACAGCGCGGAAATCCTCGCCGGCAGCCTCAAGGCCACGCCGCATGGCGAGATCGAGGCGGCCAAGGCCATGGGCATGTCGCGCTTCAAGCTGTATCGCCGCATCCTCCTGCCCTCGGCGCTGCGCCGTGCGCTGCCGCAGTACAGCAACGAGGTGATCATGATGCTGCACACCACCAGCCTGGCCTCGGTGGTGACCCTGATCGACATCACTGGCGCGGCCAAGACCGTCAACTCGCAGTACTACCTGCCGTTCGAGGCCTACATCACCGCCGGGGTGTTCTACCTCTGCCTGACCTTCATCCTGGTGCGCCTGTTCAAGCTCGCCGAACGCCGCTGGCTGGCCTACCTGGCCCCGCGCAAGGCCTGATTTTCCCCGAATTCGCCGAGAGATTCCGACCATGTACAAACTCGAAGTTCAGGACCTGCACAAGCGCTACGGCGACCACGAAGTGCTCAAGGGCGTAACCCTGGCGGCCAAGGCCGGCGACGTGATCAGCTTCATTTGCTCCAGCGGCTCGGGAAAGAGCACCTTCCTGCGCAGCATCAACCTGCTGGAGCAGCCACACGCCGGCAAGATCCTGCTCAACGGCGAGGAGCTCAAGCTGGTGCCGAACAAGGACGGCGCGCTCAAGGCCGCCGACGGCAAGCAGCTGCAGCGCATGCGCTCGCGCCTGTCGATGGTGTTCCAGCACTTCAACCTGTGGTCGCACATGAGCGCCCTCGACAACGTCATCGAGGCGCCGGTGCACGTGCTCGGCGTGCCGAAGAAGGAAGCCATCGAGAAGGCCGAGCACTACCTGGCCAAGGTCGGCGTGGCCCATCGCAAGGGAGCTTACCCTGCGCACATGAGCGGCGGCGAGCAGCAGCGCGTGGCGATTGCTCGTGCCCTGGCCATGGAGCCGGAAGTCATGCTGTTCGACGAGCCGACCTCGGCGCTCGATCCGGAACTGGTCGGCGAAGTGCTCAAGGTCATGCAGAAACTCGCCGAAGAAGGCCGCACCATGCTGGTCGTCACTCACGAGATGGGCTTCGCACGCAATCTGGCATCCCAGGTCATGTTCTTGCACCAGGGGGTGACCGAAGAAACCGGCGCGCCGGCTGATATTTTTGACAATCCGCAAAGCCCCCGGCTGCGACAGTTCCTGTCGGGCAATCTGAAATAGACTCACCATCCGACAGGCTCGGCGTTGGTAGCGGCGCCCACTGGGACCGAAGGCGTTTCTCCCGCCCGCAACCCCGAGGCAGGCCGACCCGATCGCGGGCTGGGCCCTGGCACGTGCCGAGGGACTCGTGACATGCGCATCCCTTCGTATTTCCCGGTCTGGCGGCCCGGACGAGGCAAGCCCCCTCATCCATCACGGCGCAGGCCGACGATCACGACAGTCCATGGAAAGAAGCGCTGGAAATTTTTTTCCTGCCCGCCATCGAACTCTTTGCACCGGATCTGTACACCGTCATTGACTGGTCCGCGCCAGCGGAATTCCTGGACAAGGAACCGCAGACACTGAGCGCCGCCCGGGGCTCGCCCGGCAGTGGCCGGCGATCGGCCGACAAACTGGTCAGAGTCTGCGGCAAGGAGACGGACGATGTCTGGATTCTGATCCACATCGAAATCGAGGGCGGTCCCATGGGACCGAGGCTCATGCCCGGTTCGCGCGGCGGATGTACCGCTACATGACACGCATCGAGGATCGTCACGAAGGATTCAGCCACCGTGCAGGCCGCTCACCCCCGACCCTGTTCAGCCTGGGCATCCCGGCCGCCATCGTGATCATGGCGCAATTACGCGCCTTGCAGTACCAGAACCGATCACGGCGGATGGCGCCCATCGTGGCGCTCGTGCGACTGCTCTACGGATATGGCTATGATCACGGCCAGGTCAGGTCGCTGCTGCGTCTGATCGAATGGATGCTGCGTCTGCCCGAAGCACTGGAGCCGGCCTATCTGGCCGCCGTGGAGCAGCTGGAACAGAAACGCAAGATGCGCTATGTCACGATTGCCGAACGTCTGGTAATGAAACGAGGCCTGGTCAATGAACATCCTGGATGCCATCGCGCTGAATGACGTCTTTCATCGCAGACCTGCGCGCAGACATTCTCGAATGGCAGTCAGAACCGCCGCCGCATCACCCGATGCGGAATCCCCGCATCCATGAAAGTTCCGCCCTCCTCGACAAAACCATGGCGGGCGTAGAAAGCCCGGGCATGCAATTGCGCATCCAGCACGACCTCCGGGTCGCCCCGACGGCGGGCCGCTTCCATCAACGCGCTCAACAAGTGCGACCCGACCCCCTGGCCGCGCCACGCTTTGCGCACGGCCATCCGGCCGATATGGCCATCGGGCAGCAGACGTCCCGTGCCCATGGCCTGACCATCAGCATCATAGGCGATGGCATGCAGGCACTGCGCATCGCGCGCATCCAGCTCTTCTTCCAGCGGCACCCGCTGTTCCTCTACAAAGACTTCCAGACGAATGCGGCCGGCTTCAGCGCCCAGCGCATCCCAGCTGCCTGTCACGACGCGATGATCGCCGAAAAGCCTCGCCCCCCCCTGGCCGACAGACCCGTCCCGTGACGCACCAGGGCCCACAGTCTGCGCCTGCGCGAACACCGAAGAACCGCCCAGGGCGAAATCCAGGACCTCGGGCAGCCAGGCGGCAAAATCCGAAATCCCGTGATCGCTGCCTTCGATGATGCGTTGCCGGCTGCCCGCGAACCGGGCCTGCATTTCCCGCCAGTCCAGGACCTCATCGCCGGTGGCCGCCAGCAGGAAATAACGCGCCGGCCGCGTCAGCACCGGCATGTCGGCCTCGGCCCGCGCCAGTTCCTCGACGTAGCCGGGCAGGAACTCGAAGGGCTCATCGCCATGAAAGGTCCGGTGCGAGCCGACCTGGGTCGCCAGGTCGCGGGCCGCATGGACGACGGGATTGAGCAGCACTGCGCGGCAACCCAGCCGCTCGGCCAGCCAGGTAGCGTAGAACCCGCCCAGGGAAGAGCCGATGACGGTCAAGCGTGCCGCGGCATCATCCCGTGCCGACGCTACCTCCTGCCGCTCCCCCTGGAAACCCGCCGCGGAACTCAAGCCCGCCTGGGCCAGGCTCAGCGCCAGGCTCAACGCCGCCGCCGGGCTGGCAGGCAGTTGCGGACAATGCCAATCGGCGTCCAGGCCACGCTCGGCCATTGCCCGTGCCATCAGACGCACCTTGAAGGAGTCGGGGGAGGAACGGAATCCGTGCAGATAGAGAATCATGACATCCAGGCGGGAAGCTGTCCGGGCACCCGGCGGCGCACGACGGAACCCCAGGCTTCATTGTAAGCAGCCTGCGCAATGCCGGCAGCTACCCACAAGCACCACGACCCGCGTTAAGATCTATCAACTCGATCCGGACCTGATGCCCCGCCATGCCGCTCCTCAAACCGGTCAGCACACTGCGTACCTACGATGGGCAGGCACACGCCCATGCGCATGATCATGCCCAGATCATGGTCCCGCTGTCGGGCCGCATGGAACTGGAAATCGATGGGCACGCCCTGTTCACCGACTCTTCCTGCGGGATGCTGATCCCGGCCGGCGCCCGGCACGCCTACTGCGCCCGGCCTGGCACCCGCATTCTGGTGATCGACGCCCCCGAATCCACGGGTCTGGAACGACTGCGCCGATTCGCCCTGACACCCGCCTGCCGCACACTGAGCGCCCAGGACGATGCCGGTAAGCAGCTGGCCCTGTTGCTGGGCCTGCCTACCGTGCTGTCCTCGCGCCGCGGCCTGGACCTGGCGCAGCTGAACGCGACGCTGACCGAGGCGCTGCACGAGGCCTGGTCCACAGCGCGCATGGCGCGGCTGTTCAATCTCAGTTCGCAGCGCTTTCACACGCGCCTGCTGGAACTGTCCGGCCGCCCCCCGGGCGATTACCTGCGCGCCCTGCGGCTGGAATCTGCCAGCCGGATGCTGGCACGAGGCACGACACTTGAAGCGGCTGCCGCCCGGGTCGGCTACCGCTCGGGCAGCGCCCTGGCGTATGCGCTGCGACGGGACCGCGGTGTCGGCGCACGCGCACTGCGGCGGCCTGTTGCCTGAAACCGAAGTCCCACAGCTCACACGCACGACTCTGACTGACACAGAAACCACGAGCGTTTCTCGACAAACGGCTGCGGCCCACCCTGCCATCATGACGGAATGAGCACGAGATCGAATCCTGCCGCGCCCTCCTCCACCATCCAGCCTTTGCACGGCATCCTGCTGGTACTGTGCGCGGCGATGCTGTGGGGCACCACAGGCACGGCCCAGAGCTTTTCCGACGGAACATTGTCTCCCTACTGGGTGGGCGCCTTGCGTCTGGGGATTGCCGCCCTCTTTTTCCTGGCCTACGCCGGCGCGATCAACGGACTGTCTCACCTGGTCCGCCAGTTGGCCGGACTGGACTGGCGTCGGGCCATTCTTGCCGGCGCCTGCATGGCAGGCTACAACCTGGCATTCTTTGCGGGCGTCAAGATCACCGGAGTCGCGGTGGGCACGGCACTGGCCATCGGTAGTGGCCCGATCTGGGCCGGCCTGCTGCAACTGGCTGGTGGCGCCCGGCCCGGCCCGGGCTGGTGGACGGGTACGCTGCTGGCGGTCGGCGGCGGTGTCCTGCTGGTGCTTGGACGCGGAGGCGACATTCAGGCCGATCCGCTGGGCATCGCCCTGTGCCTGGCCTCGGGCCTGACCTATGCGCTCTACGCCTTGCTGAACAAGAGGCTGGTGCAGCATGCGACACCGGCCGTCACCACTCTGGGCGTGTTCATGGTGGGCGCCCTGCTGGCGCTGCCGGCCGCCGGTTGCTGGGCGGGGCCGGCGCAGATCACGGCCTCGGGCTGGCTGGTGGTGAGTTTCCTGGGCATCGCCTCGACAGGCATCGCCTACCTGCTGTTCACCTCCGGCCTGCGCGGCATCAGCGCTGCCACTGGCGTGTCGCTGGCGCTGATGGAGCCTGTCACCGCCTTTTTGCTGGCCCTGGGTGTGGTGGGAGAACGACCCGGCACGCTGGCCTACGCCGGCCTGGCGGCACTGCTGGCCGGGCTGACCATCGTGATCCGGACCGAGACGCGCTGACCTGACGCACAAGCAATGACCCCCGCCCCATGAGGCGGGGGTCATTGCGGGATTCCACAGCGGGATCAGGCGGATTCGCGCAGACTGCGGCGTCGTTCGTGCTCTTGCAGATGGCGCTTGCGCAAACGGATCGACTTCGGCGTGACCTCGACCAGTTCGTCATCGGCGATGAATTCCACCGCATATTCCAGACTCAGGGCGATGGGCGGCACCAGGTCGATGTGCTCGTCCTTGCCGGAAGCCCGGACGTTGGTGAGTTTCTTTTCCTTGATGGGATTGACCACCAGGTCATTGTCGCGCGAATGAATGCCGATGATCATGCCCTCGTAGACCGGCTCCTGGGGCGAGACGAACATGCGGCCACGCTCCTGCAGTTTCCACAGGGCATAGGCCACGGCAGTGCCGTCATCCTGGCTGATGAGCACCCCGTTGCGGCGCTCGCCCACCCCGCCTTCGCGGACCGGCGCGTAGTCGTCGAAAATATGGCTGATCAGGCCGGTGCCCCGTGTCAGCGTCAGGAATTCTCCCTGGAAACCGATCAGCCCGCGTGCCGGGATGCGGTATTCCAGGCGGGTGCGGCCGCGCCCGTCGGGCTGCATGTCCTGCAGATCGCCCTTGCGCCGGCCCAGTTCTTCCATCACGCCGCCCTGGTGCGTGTCTTCCACGTCCACCGTCAGCAGCTCGTAGGGCTCGCACCGCACTGCGTCGATCTCCTTGAACATCACGCGCGGACGCGACACGGCCAGCTCGTAGCCTTCGCGGCGCATGTTTTCGAGCAGAATGGTCAGGTGCAGTTCTCCCCGGCCGCAGACCTCGAACACCGTGTCGTCATCGGTGTCGTTGACGCGCAGCGCCACATTGGATTTCAGTTCGCGATCCAGGCGGTCACGCAACTGGCGGCTGGTGACGAATTTGCCTTCGCGCCCCGCCAAAGGAGAGGTGTTCACCATGAAATTCATGGTCAGCGTGGGTTCGTCGATGCGCAGCATCGGCAATGCCTCGGGCGCCGCCGGATCCATCAAGGTGCAGCCGATACCGATGTCCTCGATGCCATTGATCAGCACGATGTCGCCGGCTTCGGCTTCGCTCACCAGTTCCCGCTCGAGGCCCTTGAACTTCAAGACCTGATTGACCCGGCCCTTGAAGGGCTCGCCTTCAGGACCGAATTTCACCACCACATCCTGCGCGGCACGCAGGCGGCCCCGGTTGATGCGACCGACGCCGATCTTGCCCACGTAGCTGCTGTAGTCCAGCGAGATGATCTGCAGCTGCAGGGAACCGTCGGCATCGTCATCGCGCTGCGGCACGTATTGCAGGATGGCCTCGAACAGGGGACGCATGTCGCCCGAGCGCACATCGTCGGTCAACCCTGCGTAACCCGACAGACCCGAAGCATAGATCACCGGAAAATCCAGCTGCTCCTCGGTCGCTCCCAGCTTGTCGAACAGATCGAAGGTCGCGTTGACGACAAAATCCGGCCGCGCCCCCGGACGATCGACCTTGTTGACGACCACGATCGGCTTGAGGCCCAGTGCCAATGCCTTGCGCGTGACAAAGCGGGTCTGCGGCATCGGGCCTTCGACCGCATCGACCAGCAGCAGCACGCCATCGACCATGGACAGCACGCGCTCGACTTCCCCACCGAAGTCGGCATGACCCGGGGTATCGACGATATTGATGTGCGTGCCTTCATATTCGACGGCACAGTTCTTGGCCAGAATCGTGATACCGCGTTCGCGCTCGATGTCGCCCGAATCCATGACCCGTTCGGACACCTGCTGGTTGTCGCGAAAGGTGCCGGACTGCCGCAGCAGCTGGTCGACAAGTGTGGTCTTGCCATGGTCCACGTGGGCGATGATGGCCACGTTGCGCAAAGCTCGTTTCATAGAATTTTGTCCTCGGTGGAAACACTGGCCGGACACAGACCGTCCGGCAAGGCATGTAAAGGAATCAGCGCCGTCGCCGGCGCCGCCATGGCCTGCAGGGCATCCAGCCCCACGGCACGCTCGATCGCAAAAGGCCCGACGGCGGTGCGCCGCAGGGCCGAAAGATGCCCCAGGCACCCCAGAAGGCGACCGATGTCCTGGGCCAGGGTGCGCACATAGGTGCCCTTGCTGCAATGCACACGCAACCGGGCGTGGCGGCCATCGCATTCCAGCAGATCCAGCGCATGGATCACGATCCGGCGCGGCGGGCGCTCCAGCTCGATGCCTTGGCGAGCATATTCGTACAGTGGCTTGCCGTCGCGCTTGAGCGCCGACACCATGGGCGGAATCTGCTCGATCTCGCCCCGGAATGCCGCCAGCGCGGTCTCCAGCGCCGGCGCATCCACGCCGGTGAAATCCTCCTCCGCCCGCGCCGTGACATGGCCGGTGAGATCGCCACTGTCGGTTTCCTCGCCGAACGTCACGGTCGCCTCGTAAACCTTGTCGGCTTCCAGCATGGCGGCGGAAATTTTTGTCGCCCGGCCAAAGCAGCAGATCAGCAGACCCGTGGCGAACGGGTCCAGCGTGCCGGTGTGACCCGCCTTGCGGGCGTCCACTGTGCGTTTGGCGCGCTGCAGCGCATGGTTGCTGGACAGACCCTCCGGTTTGTCCAGCAACAGGACTCCGTCGAGCATCTGCCCGCGTCGGGAAGCCATCGTTCAATCCGTCCGGGTGAGTGACGACCGCCCTGTCAGGGCTGGCCGTCCGGGTCTTCGAGTTCGGGGATATCCGACGCGCCCGCCTGAGGGCGGTTGGCCCGATCGATCAGTTGCGTGAGCTCGATGCCACGCGCCAGTTGCGTGTCATGCACGAAGCGCAGGGTGGGCACCGTATGGATGTGCAGCATGCGGAATAACTGCGAATGCAGCCAGCCCGCCTTGTCATTCAGCGCCTGAGCCGCCGTGTCGGGCTCGGCACCCAATACCGTGAAATAGACTTTGGCGTGCGCATAGTCGGCCGACAGATCGACGCCTGTCAGCGTGATCAGACCGGCGCGCGCGACGTCGAGCTCACGTTGCACCAGGGCCGCCAGATCCTTCTGGATCTGGTCGGCCAGGCGCGTATTGCGTCCGGGATTCGGCTTGGATTTATGACGACCCATGATTCATGCCGCGCGATCAGAGCGTGCGGGCGACTTCCTTGATTTCGAAGACTTCGAGCTGATCCCCGACCTGAATATCGTTGTTGCCCTTGAGCGTGATCCCGCAATCGAAACCGGATTTGACTTCCTTGGCATCGTCCTTGAAGCGGCGCAGGGAATCGAGGGAGCCTGTCCAGTGCACCACGTTGTTGCGCAGCAGGCGGACCTGGGAATCGCGGCGCACGAGACCTTCGAGCACCATGCAGCCTGCGATGTTGCCCACGCGGGACACGGTGAAGATCTCGCGGATCTCGACCAGACCGATGACCTCCTCACGACGTTCCGGCGCCAGCATCCCCGACATGGCGTTGCGCACATCGTCGATCGCATCATAGATGATGTTGTAGTAGCGCAGGTCGATCTCGTTGCTTTCGGCCAGTTTCTTGGCCGAGGCGTCCGCCCGCACGTTGAAGCCGATCACCACGGCGCCCGACGCGATCGCCAGATTGACATCGCTCTCGGAGATGCCGCCCACGGCCGCATGCACGACCTGGACACGGACCTCGTCGGTGGACAGTTTGAGCAGCGACTGCACCAGGGCCTCCTGGGAACCCTGAACGTCGGTCTTGACGATCAACGGCAGCGTGCGCACGCCCTCGCCCAGGTTGTCGAACATCGATTCCAGCTTGGCGGCCTGCTGGCGGGCGAGCTTGACGTCGCGGAACTTGCCCTGACGGAACAGGGCGATTTCGCGGGCCTTGCGCTCGTCGTTCAGGACCAGAACCTCGTCGCCGGCAGCCGGAACCTCGGCCAGACCCTGAATCTCAACCGGCGTCGACGGACCCGCCTCGGCGGTGGGCTTGCCGGTGTCGTTCAGCATGGCGCGCACCTTGCCGAATGCCACGCCAGCCAGCACGGCATCGCCACGACGCAGGGTCCCGCTCTGCACCAGGATGGTCGCCACCGGGCCGCGGCCCTTGTCCAGCCGGGCCTCGATGACAATCCCCTTGGCGGGCGCATCGACAGGCGCCTTGAGCTCCAGGATTTCGGCCTGCAGCAGGACGTTTTCCAACAGGTCGTCGATGCCCTGACCGGTCTTGGCGGACACAGGAATGAAAGGCACGTCGCCACCGTATTCTTCCGGCACGACCTCTTCGGCCACGAGTTCCTGCTTGACGCGTTCGGGGTTGGCTTCCGGTTTGTCGATCTTGTTGATCGCCACCACCAGCGGCACATTGGCGGCGCGGGCATGATGGATGGCTTCCTTGGTCTGGGGCATGACGCCGTCGTCGGCCGCCACCACCAGGATGACGATGTCGGTGGCCTGCGCGCCGCGGGCACGCATGGCCGTGAAGGCCTCGTGGCCCGGGGTATCCAGGAAGGCCACCACACCGCGATCGGTCTTGACGCTGTAGGCGCCGATGTGCTGGGTAATGCCGCCAGCCTCGCCAGTGGCGACCTTGGTGCGGCGGATATAGTCCAGCAGCGAGGTCTTGCCGTGATCGACGTGCCCCATGACAGTGACGACCGGCGCGCGCGGCAACGCCTCGGCCTCGTCGGCCGCCTCGGTATCGGCCAGGAAGGCTTCCGGATCATCGAGCTTGGCGGCGATGGCGGTGTGACCGAGTTCCTCGACCACGATCATGGCGGTTTCCTGGTCAAGAATCTGATTGATCGTGACCATCTGGCCGAGTTTCATCAGATGCTTGATGACCTCGGCCGCCTTGATCGACATCTTGTGGGCCAGATCGGCTACGGAGATCGTCTCCGGCACGTGAATTTCACGGGCGATGAATTCGGCCTGCACCGGTTCCTGATGCTCCGCCTGACGGCGGCCCTTGCCGCGTCCGCTCTTGCCGCCCCGTCCACCCGACTTGCCACCGGCGCGCCAGGCATCACGCCCGGCACCGGCTGACAGGGTCTCGGCCTTGGAGGGCTTTTTGCGGCCGTCGTTGGACCAGCTCGAGGACACATCGGAGGTCTTGATGACCTTCTTGCCTTCGGATTCTTTCTTGGTGCCGGTCTTGGTGCCGGCGGGCTTGTGCAGCGTGCCGGTCGTGGCCGATTCCTCGGGCTCGGGCGCGCGCAGGACCTTGCGCGGCTGGCGCATCATCTCGCGCAGCGCGGCGGCCTCGGCCTCGGCGGCGCGGCGGGCGCGTTCCCGATCCGTATTGGCGGGCGCGCGGCGCGCCTTGCCCGGAGTCGCCGAAGGCGCGGATACCGGCGCAGAAGACGCGGGCACGGGCTCGGCGCGCGGCGCCGGCTCGACGGCCGCAGCCGGTTCAGCGGCGGAAGCCTCGGCCTGAGGCGCATCGGACTCGGGCTTGGCCGCCGGAGAGGCGGACTCGGCATTCTGCGAGGATTCAACCAGCTCGGCGACCTGCGGCGCCGGCGTCCCGTCCGCTGCGGAAGCGGCTGCCGGGGCCTCGGACGCCGGAACCTGAGGCGCCGGCGTCTCGGGTGCGGACACCGGAGGCTCGATCCCGGCTGTTTCGGGCGCGACGGGCTCGACCGCCTGGACTTCGGCAACCGGCTCGACCGGGGCCGGGGTCATCGGAGCCTGGGCAGACTCGACCTGAGGCGCGGGCGCCTCGGCAGCCGGAGTCGCCGTCTCCGTCGCGGCGGCCTGAGCGGCCGCCTCCGCACGGGCGGCTTCGACCAGCTCGGAGCGGTCGCGCTTGACCAGCACGCGTTTCTTGCGGACCTCGACCTGGATCGTGCGCGAGCGGCCGGTACTGTCGGCCTGGTGGATTTCTGACGTCTTGCGGCGCGTCAGCACGACCTTTTTGCCCATGTCGGAGCCATGCGAACGGCGCAGGGACTCGAGCAGTGCGCTCTTGTCTGCTTCGGTCACGTCAGCGTTCACCGAATCCAGCTCGACGCCGGCCGAACGGAAATGATCCAGCAGGACGTCGGCGGGCATGTTCAGCTCTTCGGCGAATTGGGCGACGGTGTTACTCGACATTCGACTCTCTCTTTGACTACGTTGAAGGGCGACTCGGTTCGATGCGACGAAGCGATCAGGCTTCGTCGTCCTCGAACCAGTGGGCCCGCGCCTGCATGATCATGTCGCTGGCGGTTTCTGCGGGCAGCCCGGTCAGATCGGCCAGCTCGTCGGCGGCCAGCTCGGCCAGATCGTCCAGCGTGGTGATGCCGTTTTCGGCCAGTTTTGCCACCAGGACTGAATCCATGCCCTGGATTTCCAGCAGGTCGCGCGCGGTCTGCACGCGTTCTTCCTGGGCGATGGCCTCGGTCAGCAGCGCATTGCGCGCACGTGTGCGCAGTTCATTGACGGTATCCTCATCGAAAGCCTCGATGTCCAGCAGTTCCTGCAAGGGCACATAGGCGACTTCCTCGAGACCGGTGAAGCCCTCGTCGATCAGGATGTCGGCGACTTCCTCGTCCACATCCAGCCTTGTCATGAAAGTACGACGCAACTCGGTGCGTTCGGCATCCTGACGGTTCTGGCTTTCCTCGGGCGTCATGATGTTGATCTGCCAGCCGGTCAGCTCGGAAGCCAGACGGACGTTCTGACCACGCGCGCCGATGGCCTTGGGGAGGTTTTCCTCATCGACCACCACATCCATGGCGTGCTTGTCCTCGTCTACGAGAATGGATTCGACATGCGCCGGCGCCAGTGCGCCAATGACGAATTCGGCCGGATCGTCGGCCCACAGGACGATATCGACCTGTTCGCCACCCAGTTCGTTGCGCACGGCCGTGACACGCGAACCGCGCATCCCGACGCAGGTGCCGATCGGGTCGATCCGCTTATCGTACGCCACGACGGCGATCTTGGCACGCACGCCCGGATCACGCGCCGCCGCCTTGATTTCGAGCAGGCCCTGCTCGATCTCGGGAACTTCGTTCTCGAACAGTTCACGGATGAAGTCGGGCGAAGTGCGCGACAGGATGACCTGCTGACCGCGCGCGGCGTGATCGACCTTGAGGACGTAGGCGCGGACGCGGTCGCCAGCGCGGATGTTTTCCTTGGGGATCATCTCAGTGCGCGGCAGGCGGGCCTCGACCTTGCCGATTTCGATGATGCCGTCACCCTTGTCCAGGCGCTTGACCGTGCCGGCGACGATGGTCTCGCCCCGGTCCAGGAAGTCATTGAGCACCTGTTCGCGCTCGGCGTCGCGGATTTTCTGCAGGATGGCCTGCTTGGCCGCCTGCGCGCCGATGCGACCGAATTCGATCGGTTCGAGAGGTTCCTCGATGTATTCACCGACCTCGATCCCCGGCACGATGTCCTGGGCGTCGGTATAGAGTTCCTGGGCGTCGGGTTCCTGCAGGCCGGCCTCGTCGGGCACGATCAACCAGCGGCGAAAGCCCTCGTGCTCGCCGGTCTGTCGGTCAATGGCCACGCGAATGTCCACGTCTTCCTTGAACCGCTTTTTCATGGCCGAGGCCAGCGCGCTTTCCAGAGCGCCGAACACGACATCGCGCTCGACGTTTTTTTCACGCGCCAGGGCGTCGACCAACAGCAGAATTTCGCGACTCATCGCTTCTTACCCTTGAAATCGAGAACGGGGTCCAATCGGGCCCGGTCCACATCGTCAAAAGAAAACGGCAGCGTCCGTGACTGGCCGGACGGGTCTTCCCAGTCCAGGCTGAACACGGGCGACTCATCCCCGCTGACCCGCAGGATGCCCGTAAAGGTCTTGCGGGATTCGACCGGTTCGTGCAGGCGCAGTTCGATGCGCTCGCCGGCAAAACGGACATAGTCCGCCGGGCGGCGCAAGGGTCGGTCCACACCGGGAGAACTGACTTCCAGGCGCTTGTAGTCGATATTCTCGACTTCGAACACGTGCGACAACTGGCGGGAAACCTGCTCACAGTCCTCGATGCGTACGCCTTCAGGACGATCGATCACCACACGCAGGCCCCCCAGGGGCATGCGTTCCACATCGACCAGTTCCACATCGAAACCCAGCAGCGCCTGCTGGGCGACCGTCAAGATATCCGCCATAAAATCCAAAAAAAAGGGGCTGTCCCGCAGCCCTTTGTTCGCCCCGGTCACCCCGAAGCCCATTCAGGAACCGCCGACGGCCCGCCTGCACTGGCTCGCGCATGCATCAAGGCATCCGCAACGCCGCGCCTCGCATGACATGATGCGAAAGGCAAACCCCCGGTGGACACAGCACAAAGGTGCTGTAAAGCCTTACATTATAACAGCATTCTTTTGCCTGAAGACGGTTTCCGGAACCTCTTTTGCGAAATCCCGGCACCAGACACGCATCAGCGGTTCCGGCCCAGGAACCCCAGACGGGACTCGTGCGCGTGCGCGCCCCGGGGCTGGTGCTCGCCACCGCCGCCGCCCGACGGTTTGCGCGAAGCCTTGTTGCCTGACTTGTTCCCGGGTTTGCGGCTGGGTTTTTGCGCGCCCTTGGGCGCGCGGCCCGGCACGGACACCACATCGGCCTGAGCAGGCCCCGCCTCGCCCTGGGCATGCTTGCCGGGCTTGCCGGATTTCCCGGCGCCGGGCTTGCCTGGCCGGGCCGGCTTGCCCGCATGACGGCCCGCAGGTTTTCCGCCGGGCTTGCCCGCATTGCCCTGCCGGGACGGCCGGCCAGCAGCAAACCGGTCCTCGGATTGTCCGTCCGGCGCTTCCTGGCCATGACCATGAAACTGGGATTTGGACGGCTTGCGGCCGGACTTCGCCGCCTGACGAGGCTTGCCACCATCCGGATGCCCGTTGGCCAGCCCGCCACTGATGAGCAGCCCGGTCGTGAACGGGTCAATACCCCCTTTGCGACCGCCGGACACCTTGCCCCGGCGATTCAGACGCGCGCCATTCTGACCGTTCTGTCCCGGCGAGCCAAACCCCGGCGGCAGCGCACTGGCATGGGACAGCGGCTGACACTCGAATTGGCTTTCGTCCTCATCGCCACTGCGCAACAGACCCAGCTGAACCATCAGGGCGCCGACCAGGTCGGAATTCAGTTCATCCCAACGCCCCCGGCGCAGATTGGTCGGCAGCATGACATCGCCGAAACGCGTGCGGATCAGACGGCTGACGGTCACCCCCGCCGCCTGGAACATGCGTCGCACCTCGCGGTTGCGGCCTTCGCTGAGCGTGACGCGGTACCAGCGGTTGCTGCCCTCGCCGCCGATGTAGTCCAGAGAATTGAATTGCGCCGACCCGTCTTCCAGCTCGATGCCGCTGGTCAGGCGCGCCTTTTCCTGTTCGCCCAGTTCGCCCAGGATGCGAACCGCATACTCGCGTTCCGAGCCGTAACGCGGATGAGACAAGCGGTTGGCAAGTTCTCCCGAAGTCGTCAGGATCAGCAGCCCCTCGGTGTTCAGGTCCAGACGACCCACGGACAGCCATTTGCCCGTGCGGATGCGCGGCAGGCGGGCGAACACGGATGCCCGCCCCTCGGGGTCATCATGACTGACGATTTCACCGGCAGGCTTGTGGTAGATGATGATGCGGGGCAGCTTGCCTGCCTTGGGACGCGTCACCAGACGGCCGTTGACACGGACCTTGTCGTCTGGCCCGATGCGCTGGCCCACGTGAGCGGGTTCACCGTTGACGGAGACGCGACCAGCGACGATCAGGTCCTCCATGTCGCGGCGCGAGCCCACCCCGGCGTCGGCCAGGACCTTGTGCAGCTTGGGCATCAGGACGTCACTGTTCAGATAGCGGTCCAGGCGCCGGGCGGTCGGATGCGCATCGTTCAGGTAACTCAGAGCGCGATCGGCCTCTTCGGTCGTGCCCGCGTCAATGGCTTCGGCGGACTCGGACTCGCGAGCCGCCCCCCCCTGGCTGCCAGCCCGCTGCGCATCCCCACGCCGGCGGCGAAACGGTGTGCGCAGCTTGCGCCCGCGTGGCTTGCCGTTTTCCGGCCGATTCTCGGTCGCAGACGGCGTTTCGGGTGCGCTCGTGGCGGCGCCTTCCGGCCTCGTCTCAATTTCTGCTGTCATGGGGTTCGGTGACTCCTACACAAAATTCCGTTTTTCATTCATCCGGGGCACGCGACACCAAGGCCTCGGGCTCGTCGGGACCGATGTCCGGAGACACGGCTGAATCCACTGCCGCCATCCCAGGCTCAACTGCCTGGGTTTCCTCGTCGGTGCGCTGCCCGCCTTGCGCCTCCTGCGCCACATCCTGGCTTGTGACCTGTTGCGCCTCGACCTGGACTTCCGTCTCTTGCGCCTCGACCTGACTGCGCGCAGCATCCGAGTCTTCCGACGCATCGAACGCCAGCACACCCAGCGCATCCGCAGAGCCTTCCTCATCAAGGGCAGGCAACTCATCCAGCGCCCGCAGGCCAAGATCCTCGAGGAAACGACGCGTCGTCCCCAGCAATGCAGGACGCCCAGGCGCATCGCGATAACCCAGGGTTTCGATCCAGCCCCGGTCCTCCAGGGTGCGGATGATCTGAGCCGAGACCGTGACACCGCGAATGTCCTCGATGTCTCCGCGCGTTACGGGCTGCCGCCATGCGATGATGGCCAGCGTTTCGAGTACGGCACGTGAGTAGCGAGGCGGTTTTTCGGGGTTCAGTCGCCCCAGGTAGCGCTGCATGTCGGGACGGCTCTGGAAGCGCCAGCCACTGGCAAGCTGCACCAGTTCGAGCCCCCTGTCCTGCCAATCGAGCTGCAAGGCAGCAAGATGGCGGCGGACGTCGTCCCCGGAAATCGTGTCCTCGAAGAGACTGCGCAGATCAGTGACCGTTAAAGGCGCATCGGCGCACAACAAGGCTGTTTCCAATACGCGCAGGATTTCCGCTTCCGTCATTTTAGCTTGAACTCCGATGGATTGCTTGCATTATTTTCGCAGACTTGCTATAGTCTTGCTTCTCAGACGCGGGGTGGAGCAGTCTGGCAGCTCGTCGGGCTCATAACCCGAAGGTCACAGGTTCAAATCCTGTCCCCGCAACCAACGATAATTGCGAAACCTCCGTAGGCCCCGCCGCGGAGGTTTTTGCATTCCCGGATCCATTCCGCAGAGATCGTCTGTTGCGCCCTCCCGCAACCAGCGGTCCCTGCGATAGCAGGTTGTCCAAAGCCTCGGCCTTCGAAAGGAAGTCGGGGTTTTTCTTGCCGGCGGCAAAGCGCAGGATCGCCCCGAGATCGCCGCGCAGGACGATGGCCAGTTCGCCGTTGTCGGGCATCAGGGTCACCTGATCGACCAGGAACCGGCAGGTCTCGGCGGCGCGGGCGCGACCGTCCTCGTCTTGCAGGTATTCGCAAAGCTGGCCGAACCTCCCAAATATCTTGTCCAAGAATCCCAAAACCTGCGACAGCCTTTCTTCACGATTCTCTCCGTGCCGCAGGCGATAGCCTGGGTCGCAGAAACTCTCGATCTGTTTCCATCACTGTTCCAATCGGCAGCGTCATGAACTGGTTCGGCCCCGTGAACAGCATCCAGCAGTCGGGACGTTCCCAAATCTCGGTGATGGTTGACCAAGGGAGCCGAGCCTCCCCAAGCTCGGATATGACCTCGAAGCCGTCATCGCGGAAAACGAATACCGCCTGGCGGGACGGCATACGGAGAAACTTTCCGACAGTATTTCGATAATGCGCGACCCACACCCCGACGATCAGGCAAGGCGGAAGCAGTACGGCGACACCGATGACGCCAATCGGCCAACCGCGTTCGCCGCTCCAGAGCAGCCATGCCAAGGCGGCGATCATCACGGCTTCGACCACCCATAGTCCTTTCTGTTCGGTGATCCCCCGCCGCCAGACGAACGCCTTGACGGCGCTTTCCAGCATTTCCCTTGTATAGGTGACCGAAGTTCTCCTGCCGTCCGCCATCACGTCCCTGCTTCTGCTTTCCGCGAGTTTACATGACCCGCGACAACTGTTCGATCACCTCACGAAATCACATCCACCTTGGCTTTCAGACTGCCGAGGTCCAATGACTGCTCACGGCGGAATGTTGCTGTGTCGACGATGGTCATAACTTGACGGGTGCGATCGTCGGGTGTCTCATTGACCCGCGAAGAACCGGCGGCGGGCGCTTGCTGAACGGGCTTGCGTGAACGGACTTGCGGCGCAACCATCAGGCCCGACCGGCCTCTCACCAACGCACAAAGAACAGCACCCAGGCCCAGCAGAACGGCAACAGACCCGCGGCCACCAGGACCACCGCACCCAAGCGGCGCATCGGCCGAGCCGTGCGCAGCCCCGCCAGCCGCCACTCGAATCGCAAGCTCCAGAACAGCGCCAGCGCCAGCAGGACAAAGCGCACGGCATTGGCCCAGCCGGTGGGAACCCCTTCGTTCTGCAACAGCGTCAGCGTGGTGGCCGACAGCCCCAGAAACACCCCCGCCCCCGCTGCCGGGATCAGACCCTGGGCGAGCTTGTGAACGCCCGCCAAGCGGCTGCGCAGCAACTGGCCGTCCGCATCCCGCACGCCCGGCGCCTCGATGACCGGCAGCGATCGATCTGCCAGCCACAGGCCGCAGAACACGGCCCCGCCCACCACGACGGTCGCGCCTGCGATGAAGAGCAGAATGATGCCGCCGTCCAGCCAGCTGAAGCTGTCGTTGACATCCGGGTAATGCGTCAGGATGAACCAGGGGGCATTGTCCGCCAGCGGCCAGTAGATGTCTCGCGTCACCAGCCAGGTGGCGGCGGACTGCTTGATCGACACGAACCAGGGACTGGCGCTCCACAGAAAGGCCCCCACGGCCAGACCCATCAGGCCAAAGACGATCAGGGCCGTCTGCCAGCCGCTGCCGGAAGCCACATGGACGATCTCAGCCTCCGGCGACCGAGGCGTCAGGGTAATGGCGCCCCGGTAGTCACTACATCGCCCACACATGTGACATTCGGCCGCGCCCTGCATGTTGCGCAGGGGCAGCAAGGGCGCGCAGTTGATGGTTTCGATCCGCCGGACGGGGGCGCGCCAGGCGGCGGCGTCCACCCGGTAGTGCCAGGGCGCGAGCTTGGCCAGCAGGTTGAACACTCCGTTGACCGGACAGAGGTATTTGCACCAGACGCGTTTTTCACGCCCGTAGAGCCAGCCGATGATCATGGCCGCCACGGTCGATCCGCCCAGCACGGCGGCAACCGCCCAGGGATATTGATACACGCTGACCAACTGGCCGTAGATGGTGGTCAGGCTGAACGCCACGAATGGCCAGCCACCCCAGCGCATCCAGCGCGGGATGGCCCGGCCCTGTCCGTGCTTGCTGGCCCATTCGGTCAGGGCGCCCTCGGGACAGAACAGACCGCACCAGACGCGCCCGAACAGCGGAATGGACACCAGCACGAACGGCCACCAGATTCCCCAGAAGGCGAATTGGGCAAAGATGGTGAGGTTGTTGAAGACAGAGGCCGTGCGATCCGGCAACGGCATGACCGCCGGCACGGCCAGCAGGACGATGTAGACGACGACGATGACCCATTGCGTCCATCGGATCGCGCGCTGATGATCACGCAGGAAATTTCCTGCGCGTGCGACACCGGACCGGAAGGAATGCGACGAAATCATGCAGCTATGTCATTACAGGTCATGAAACCAAGGCGGTATTCTCCCCGCATCCCCTGCCTCAGGCAAACCGGCGTGCTCGCATGAGCGCCATCGGCTGCCAACCACAGCTCACTCGCGCATTGCATGATGAGAACCAGGCACCGGATCGAGGCCGCGTCGTCCGCCGACAGCACCCCCGTTGCCGGACAAAGTTCCTGTCCGAAGCACGATCATGCCTGGAAGCAACGGCGCCGGCGATTGCCGGCGACACGAAAACAGCAGGTGGCGCACCGCACACATTGGTCACACAGCAGCGGTCGCCTTGCTGCGGCCTGCTGCGGCCGGCGCGGCAGCAGCACGCGATGCACGGCGCAACAGCCACGCCACGACGCACCAGTACGCCAGCCAGATCAGCAGTTGAGAGAGCGCCGGATAGTCACGATAGCCGGCGAAATCAGCCAGGATCTTGCCCAGTCCGCCTTCGGTGCTCAACAGCCAGGAGGAATCCCACACCGGATCCATCAGGGTGGGCAACACACCCAGGGAAATCAGGCGATCCAGCGCAGACACCAGCAAGGCGCCCGCCAGCAGCAGCAAGAGGATTTCGGTGAGTTTGAAGAATCGCCGCCAGGTGATGATGCGCCCGCCCAATTGCAGCACCCCGAAGGTGAGCAGTGCCGCCGCGAACCCGCCCAGGCCGGCCAGCGCCATGGCGCCGAGCCCTCCCGACGATTGAGACGACAGGACGGTGCCATACAGGAAGACCACGGTCTCGCTTCCTTCGCGCGCCACGGCGATCATGACCAGCACGAGCAGTCCCCACCAGTGATCACCGCCGATCTGCTCGGAGGCGCCCGATTCCAGCTCACGCTTGAGGCCGCGTCCATGCACGCGCATCCAGACGACCATCTGGACCACCAGGCCGCAAGCCGCAAGCGCCATCAAGGCCTGGAACCATTCCTGGCCCTCATCGGTCAGCCAGGAGGAAATCCCCAGCAACACCAGCGCCAGCGCGCCGGCCAGCAACAACCCGGCGCCCACGCCGCCCCATAGCCAGGGCAGCCCGCGCCGGCCTTCCGGCGAGGCGCGCAGCCAGGTGTACAGAATGCCGACGACCAGGAGTGCCTCGACACTTTCACGCCAGACGATGAAGGCGACTTGTTCCATGATGGGATGCGACGGTCAGGGCTTGGGTTGCACCACCAGGACGCCCTTCACCTGGGGATGGAAGTCGTCGAAGAAGGGATATTCACCCGGCCGCGACAGGGACAGCACCACGAACGAGGTCACCCCCGGCCCCAGGACCTTTTCCTTGCGCAGCGGCAGACTCTCGAATTCGACGGCCTCGGTGCTTTCGTTGACCAGGACGATCTTGAAGCGACCCGCCGTAACCTCGAGGCGGGCGGGTTCAAAGGTGCCGTCCCCCTTGAAGGTGAGCGTATGGACCGACAGGCCGGCGGCGCTGGCTGCCGACATCGGCGCCAGCCAGCCGGCCCAGACCAGCGCTGCCAGGGCGATCCAGGTCCGCATGTCAGTAGCCGCCCTTCTTGCCGGTCCCGGCATAGACGAACTCGTACTTGACCTCGAACGTCTTGAACCACGGGTCGACACGGGTTTCCTTGTCGGTGTGACGGCCGAAATGGTTGTTGGGCGCGGTCTCGGGCGAGCCGACGATGAAGGTCAGGTCGTATTTGCCCGGGCCTTCGAGTTTGACGTTGTCGCCGTAGTGCGGGCCGTCATTGGCCACCATGGGCATCAGGTTGCCCTTGAGGACCTTGTCGCTGCCCTGCTTTTGAAGCACGAACTGGATATTCAGATACGGAGCCCAGGCGCCTTCGGGCAGACCGTTCTTGTTGTCCGCCGTGGCGTGGATGTCGGCCTCGAGGTGAATGTCGGAATCCTTGGCCGGGCGCATCATGCCTTCGGGCGCCATTTCGATCGGCTGCAGATAGACCGCCGCGACTTCCAGCCCATTGAGCTCACTCGGTTCACCGATTGGATATTCGGCCGCCAGAGCGGAAGAGGCTAGGCCGACAGCGGCCAACGCGACGAACAGTTTTTTCACCATGAACGATCTCCGTGCTAGTAAGAAGAATGATTCTCGTTACTATAGCATCGAAATGCCGCCCCGGAAATTGAGATGAATCAACGAAATACGAGACGTGGCCGGGCGGAACGCCCGGCCTGTGATCACTTCTTTTTCTTCCCGCTCTCGGGCGGCTGCCCAGGAAATGGGAACGCCGAGAACATGTTGCGCGTCTGGTCCTGCATCTGATCCTGCATCTGCACGAACAGGCTGCGGCTTTGCTCGATGTAATTATTCATCATGTTCTGCAGGGCCGGAGTCTGCATGTTCATCAGCTGCGCCCAAGCCTCCGGACCGAAATGCTGCTGATACAGCCCTTGCGACTGCTCGGCCATGCGGTCCTGGATGTCCATCAGCACCTGGATGTTCTTTTCCAGGAACGTGCCCATCACCCCCTGCATGGCATGGCCATAGAACCGGATGATCTGCGCCAGCGCCTCGGCCGAGAACATGGGCACACCACCGGACTCCTCCTCGAGGATGATCTGCAGCAGGATGCTGCGGGTCAGGTCGTCGCCCGACTTGGCATCGACGACCTTGAATACCGCATTGTCCAGCACGAGCTGCTTGATGTCGGCCAGTGTGATGTAGGCACTGGACTGGGTGTCATAGAGGCGGCGGTTGGGGTATTTCTTGATCAACCGCTCAGCCTGGGGTGATGGATTTTGCCGCGTCATGATCATCCCATGTGCAGGCCGCCGTTCAGCGAGAAGTCCGCTCCGGTCGCGAAACCGGAGTCGTCGGACGCCAGCCAGGCGACGATGGAGCCGATTTCTTCCGGCGTGCCCAGGCGTTTGACCGGGATGGTGGCGACGATCTTTTCCAGGACGTCGGGACGGATCGCCCGCACCATGTCGGTGCCGATATAGCCCGGCGAGATGGTGTTGACGGTAACGCCCTTGCTGGCGACCTCCTGGGCCAGCGCCATGGTGAAGCCATGGATCCCGGCCTTGGCGGTGGAATAGTTCGTCTGGCCGAACTGGCCTTTCTGGCCGTTGACCGAACTGATGTTGATGATCCGCCCCCACTGGCGATCCACCATGTCGTCGATGACCTGCTTGGTCACGTTGAACAGGCTGTTGAGGTTGGTGTCCATGACGGCGCGCCAGTCATCCTGGTTCATCTTGCGAAAGACGCTGTCGCGCGTGATGCCCGCGTTGTTCACCAGCACGTCGACCGGGCCGAACTGCTCCTTGACCTTGATGAAGGCCTCGACGGTGGAATCCCAGTCGGACACGTTGCCGACCGAGGCGTTGAACTTGTAGCCCAGGGCGGCCTGCTCGTCCAGCCACTTGGCATGGTCCCGGCTGGGACCGCAACCGGCCACGACTGTGAAGCCATCCTTTGCGAGGCGTTGACAGATCGATGTGCCGATGCCGCCCATACCCCCCGTCACGTAAGCCAGTTTGCCACTCATGGTGCTCTCCTTTTTTCAGACTGCTTTGACTTTGACATAGCGCCCGGGTGCGGGTTCTATGGCAGGATATTTTTGGTTGCCCGGAGTACGCCGGGCGTTGCGCAATTCTCCGGAATGTCCGACCAGCCAGTCCAGCCAGTCGGGCCACCAGCTGCCCCGGGCATGCTCGGACTGATCGAGCCAGGCGTTCGGATCGCCCGGCAGGGCACTGTCATGATCCCGGTACCAGTAGCCGCGACGGCCTCGCTCCGGAGGATTGATGACCCCGGCGATATGGCCGGACTCGCCCAGCACGAAGCGCAGCGGCCCCGTCAGCAGCCGCGTCGAGGCGTACGCCGAAGTCCAGGGCACGATGTGGTCCTCGCGCGAGGCATAGAGATAGGCCGGCATGTCCAGGGCGCGCAGGTCGGCGGCCACGTCGCAGATGCGCAACTGACCGGTCTCGAGGCGGTTTTCCAGGTAGGTATTGCGGAAATACCAGGTAAAGAACGGCCCCGGCAGATTGGTGCCATCGGCATTCCAGGCCAGCAGATCGAAGGCGCGCGGGGACTCCCCCATGAGGTAGTTGGAGCCGACATAGTTCCATACCAGCTCGGCCGGCCGCAGGAACGAGAAGGTCGTGGACAGCTCGCCCGCCGTCATCAGTCCGCCGGCGCCCAGCTGCTGCTCGCGCGCGCGGGCATGCTGCTCATCGACGAAAACATTGAGAATGCCGGTTTCGCGGAAATCCAGAAAGGTCGTCAGCAGGGTCAGCGCGGCCACCGGGTCCTCGTCCCGGGCGCGGGCCACGGCCAGGGCGCTGGAAAGCAGCGTGCCTCCCACGCAAAAGCCCAGCGCATTGATCTGCGATTGGCGGGTGATGTCGCGCACGACCTGGATGGCCTGCAGCACGCCGTCCTCGACATAGTCGTCCCAGGTCTTGCGCTCGATACCGTCCTGATCCTCGGGCAGCGGGTTGCGCCAGGACACCATGAAGACCTCGAAGCCGGCCTGCACGGTGTGCTGCACCAGGGAGTTGGCCGGTTGCAAGTCAAGGATGTAGTACTTGTTGATGCAGGGCGGCACCATCAGCAGGGGCCGCTGATGGACCTTGGCGGTCTGCGGCCGGTACTGGATGATCTGCATCAGCGGGTTTTCGTAGATCACCGTCCCCGGCGTCATGGCCAGATTTTCACCGGGCATGAAGGCCGATTCGTCGGTCTGCGAGATGCGCCCCCGCGTCAGGTCACGCAAGAGATTCGTCAGCCCCCGCTGCAGGGATTCTCCCCCGCTGTCGACCGAGGCCTTGAGCGCGTCCGGATTGGACGCCAGGAAATTGCACGGCGCGGCGGCTTCGATCCACTGCATGACCGAGAACCGCAGGCGTTCGCGCGCGGCGGCATCGAGGTCGGCTGCCTGCGCCATGCGCTGCAAGGCGCCGGCCATGATGAGGTAGGCATGCGCAGAGAACAAGGCATGGGGATTGCTGGCCCAGGCATCCGATGAAAACCGGCGGTCAGCGGGCGGCGTCAGCGCCCCCTGATGAAACTGGTCCTGCAGCGACTGCCAGGCCTTGAAGAAATCTGACTGGATGGAAGCCAGTTGGGTGGAGGCGACCCTGGACGGTGTCACCCTTTGTGAAGAATTTCGATCAGCCATTCCACCCTTCCCTGTTGCGCCAAGATCCTGAAACTGCCCGGAACCATTTGTGGGTCTATTCTGTCATTCTGGTGAATTGCGTCAATTCGGGTAAGTCGCTACCCAGAACAAGCCGAATACTGCCATAGATACGGATCAAGATAGAGCAAAAAAAGTCAAAATCATGGACTTCCCGCCAGCGCCCACGAGGCCCGCCGCCATTCACGGCAGCCAGGCCAGGGTTGCCTGTCTTCCGGACCCGGGGTCGCGCCGATGAGAAAAGTAGCGGTCCGCCTGCGTCCAGGTGCACTCTCCGCTGGACGCCACGTACGAAACACCGGCCTGCCGCAACCGGGCGCCCGCCAGACCCGCCAGATCAGCCAGCCAGCGATCGCTGGCTGGCTCAGCCACAAAAAATGACGCCCAATGCGCGCGGCCCGCTCCTGCGGGGGCGGCATCGATGAATGCGGCGCGCACTTCAGGCCCGACCTGAAAGGCCCGTGACCCGATCCCCGGGCCGATCCAGGCACGCCAACGTCGCACGCCAGGCGCGCGCCGACGCATGGCATCCAACGTGTTTTCCAGCACACCGGATGCCAGTCCCCGCCAGCCCGCATGGGCCACCCCCAGGACGGTGCCATGCTCGTCGGCCAGCACCACCGGCAGACAATCGGCCGTCATGATCACCAGGGGACGGCTGCGGCGGGTCGTCACGGCGGCATCCGCGCGCGCAGGCGGGACGCCGGCCTCGCCATCCGCGAACTGCCCGCAGGCATCCGGCACACCATCCGCATCGAACACCTCCGTACCATGCACCTGTTCGAGCCAGAATGGCTCTCCTGGCAGGGCCTGTCGCAGCCGTCGCCGGTTTTCCTGAACCGCGGCGGGGTCGTCTCCGACATGCGCGCCCAGATTCAGGCTGTCGCGCGGCGGCAGGCTGACGCCGCCGATGCGCCAAGTCGAAAAATAACGCACCCCGGTCCAGGGCGCGCCGGTCACCCCCTGTATGCCCGGAGCAGGCTCAAGCGTGATCGCTGTCATCGTTTTCCCATCGAATGCCGTCAAGCACACGGCAGAAATCATCCGGCGGCTCCGCCGTAAACGCGCAGGGTCGTCCGGTGACGGGATCGTCGAAACCCAGCACGCGGGCATGCAGCATCTGGCGCCCGGCGCCGGCCTCCAGTCGGCCACCGTACAGCGGATCGCCCAGCAGGGGATGCCGCAGACGCGCCATGTGGACACGGATCTGGTGTGTGCGGCCGGTCTCGAGACGGCACAGGACACGGGACACGGCAATCCTGCCGGCATGACCGACCCCCAAGGATTCGTAATGGGTGATCGCCGGCTTGGGCGCCACTGGTCGATCGGCGCTCATGCGCACCGGTACCCGGGCATCGCGGCCGATGGGCGCGTCCACGGTTCCGCGCCCCGGCAAGACGCCATGCACCAGCGCACAATACTCGCGCCGTACCGTGCGCGCCTGGAGCTGACGTACCAATTGCGTTTGCGCGGTTTCGGTGCGGGCCACGACCAGCAGACCGGAAGTGTCCTTGTCCAGCCGGTGGACGATACCTGCCCGCGCCACGCGGGCCAGTTCGGGATAGCGGAACAGCAGGCCGTTGAGCAACGTGCCATGCCAGTTGCCCGCGCCCGGATGGGTCACCAGGCCGGCAGGCTTGTCCACCACGATCCAGTCCGCCGCATCGGCGACGACGCGGAAAGGAACATCCTCAGGGACAAAGGCCAGATCCTCGGGCGCCTGCTGGGGCCAGACGTGGATCAGGGCGCCGGGTCCAACCCGGGTGCGCACCTTGCCCGGCGCGCCATCGACCTCGACATGACCCGCCTCGATCCAGGACTGCAAACGACTGCGGGAATGCTGCGGCATCAGGCCGGCAAGAACCTTATCCAGCCGATCCGGCAGGACGTCGAGCGGCAGTTGAAAAACCTCGGGCGCGTCGGGTTCGGTGTCTTCTGAGGCGATATCCGTGTACGGCATGGCGACAAATCATATAATCTGCCGACAATGCTAACACCTTGACCAAGGATGCCCCGTGGCCGCGCATGCCTCCGTTTCCTCCAAAATCCTGTCAACCCATCTCCGGCTGGTCCTGGCCTGCCTGTGCCTGACGCTGGTAGCAGGCTGCAGCTCGACCAAGAGCAATGTCGACCCGACAGCCGGCTGGAGCGCGGAGCGCCTCTACAGCCAGGCCCGCTCGGAAATGAGCTCGGGCAACTGGTCCGAAGCCCGCAAGAACCTGGAAGCGCTGGAAGCCCGCTACCCCTTTGGCATCTACGCGCAGCAGTCCCTGATCGACCAGGCCTACATCAACTGGAAGGACGAGGAACCCGAGCAGGCCCAGGCGACGATCGACCGCTTCATGCAGCAATATCCGAACCATCCCGGCACGGACTATATGCTGTACCTGAAGGGCATGATCTCCTTCACCCCCCCCAGTGCCATCCTGTCGGGATTCACGCGCCAGGATCCCAGCGAACGCGACCCCAAGGGACTGCGTCAGTCCTACGAGGCCTTCAACGAACTGATCCGGCGTTATCCCGACAGCCGCTACACGCCCGATGCCCGCTTGCGCGCCGCCTGGCTGGTGAACACGATCGCCGAGAACGAGGTCCACATCGCCGAGTACTACTATAAGCGTGGCGCCTACGTGGCCGCCACCAATCGCGCCCAGACCGTGGTCACCGACTTCGAAGGCGCACCCATCGCGGAAAAGGCCCTCTACCTGATGATGCTCAGCTACGACAAGTTGAATCTGCCCAAGCTGCGTGACGACGCCAAGCGCGTGCTCGACAGCAATTTCCCCAACAGCAAATACTACGAGCAAGGGCTGGATGAGCCCTCCAGCGCCTGGAATCCGATCAACTGGTTCTAGCGTTTTTTCGGGGGCCCCGCCCCCATCAGGCCAGGCGCTGACGTCCCGCCGCGTCAGGCCTCGGCGGCGTCTTCTGCCGCCGGCGCTTGTCTTGCGGGCGGATTTCTCATGAAATCCAGCGCCACCTCGGCATCCCGGGTGCGCGCAAAAGGCGGCAGCCCCTGCCACAACAGCCGCCCGTAGGGCTTGTCCACCAGCCGCCCGTCGCCCACGACCAGCACACCCCAGTCGGTCTCGGACCGGATCAGGCGTCCCGCGCCTTGCTTGAGCAGCAGCGCCGCCTGCGGCAACTGGTATTCCATGAAGGGATTGCCGCCTTCGGCCCGGCAGACGTTCAGGCGCGCCTCCAGGACCGGATCATCGGGCGGCGCAAATGGCAGCTTGTCGATCGCCACCAGGGTGAGCGCATCGCCTGGCACATCGATGCCTTCCCAGAAACTGGTGCTGCCCACCAGCACCGCATTGCCGGCCGAGCGGAAACGCTCCAACAGCACACCGCGCGAAGCCTCCCCCTGGCGCATCACAGGCCGGTCCGAGGCCAGCATGCCGCGCAACAAGGCGTCGGCCACCCGGTCGACCGCGCGCAGGGTGGTGCACAGTACCAGCACTCCGCCTTCACAAGCATCCACCAGCGGCAGCAGGGCGCACGCAAAGGCGTCCGTGAAACCAGGATCGTTCGGCCATGGCAGGGACCTGGGCACATACAGCAGACCCTGCGCCGGATAATCGAAAGGCGACACCCAACTGCGCGTCGCGGCGCTGCCCAGCCCGAGCTGGCGCTGAAAATGCTGAAAATCGCCCCGCACCGACAAAGTAGCCGAAGTCAGCACCCAGGATTGTCCGGGCCGCCGGAATCCTGAAAAGATCCGCGCCACCGACAAAGGCGCCCGCTGCAGCCGGACCGAATGCGCGCTGTGCTCGATCCAGCGCACGGCCGCCTGATCCTCTGCCGCACCGGCCTCCCTCTGTGCCACATCCGCTGGCTGCCCGACGAAACCGGGGACATCCTCCACCACCGGTTCGCCCCGGCCAGGATGCGCCCACTGCCACAACCGGGCGCGCAAGGTGCGGGCCGTGCGGGCCGCAGCGGCGAGATCCGGATGACGCTCCTCCTGGGTGCCCAGGGATTCGGCGAGGCCATCCAGGGCTTGCGCCAGCCGGTCCAGAGATTGGTCGAAGGCCTCCGTCTCAGGGATCTGTTCGAAGGTTGCGCGGCCACCCGGCAACCGGCCGACGGGCGCACTGACCAGACGCAAGTCGCGCGCCGCCGCATCCAGGGCCTGGCACAACTCACTCCAGCGGACGGTCTCGCGGGCGTGCGCCAGCCCGGCCGCCTCGGCCTGGCGGGCGCAGTCCAGCACCTGATGCAGCGACAGGCTCTGTCCCAGGAAACGGGTGGCCGTATCGGGCAGCTGGTGCGCCTCATCGAAAACCACCAGTCGGGTTTCCGGCAACAGGTCGGTGATGCCCTCTTCGCGCAGCGCCAGATCCGCCATGAACAGCGCATGGTTGACCACCACCACGTCGGCCTCCTGAGCATGACGCCGGGCCTTCAGCAGAAAACAGTCACGTACATAGGGACAGTCCTGACCCAGACAATTGTCACGGGTCGAAGTCACCCGGTTCCAGATATCGGCGGTTTCCGGCACTTCGGGCAGATCCGCCCGGTCACCGCTGCCGCTTTCCCGCGTGAAGCGGCGAATGGCGCGCAACTGGGTGATTTCATCGCGCGATTTCAGGGCGCGCTCGTCCTGCTCCAGGCGCTCCAGGTGATAGTGACAGACATAATTGCTGCGGCCCTTGAGCAGCGCAACGTCCACCGGCAGCGCCAGCGCGGCGCGCAGCCGCGGGATGTCGCGCCTGAACAGCTGATCCTGCAGCGTCCGGGTGCCAGTGGAAACCAACACCTTGCCACCCGACAGGAAGGCGGGCGCCAGATAGGCCCAGGTCTTGCCTGTCCCCGTACCGGCTTCGGCGATCAGCACACTGCCGCCGTCCAGCGCGTCGCGGATGGCCTCGGACAGCTCGAGCTGGGCCGCGCGCGGCACATAACCCGGCAATTGGCGGGCCAGCGGGCCATCGGGACCGAAAAGGTCGGCAAGATCGTCGGAAAACATGAGGCGGGGCACGGCGTGGAGGCGAATCAACTACAGGATGATACGCCAGACATCCCTGCCAGACGGGACAGATATGGCAAAATGCGCCGCTTGTACCGGTAATCCGTAATGCTCATGACCACGACCCATCCCGACGCACTGAACCACGCTGTTGATCCCGCCCGCATCCTGCGGCTGCTGACGGCCGAACTCGATGCCCGCCCCGCGCAGGTTGCCGCCGCGGTGGATCTGCTCGATTCCGGCGCCACTGTGCCCTTCATCGCCCGTTATCGCAAGGAAGCCACCGGCGGGCTGGACGACACGGTGCTGCGCCAGCTGGAAGTCCGGCTGCTCTATATCCGCGAGCTGGAAGGCCGCCGTGTGGCGATCCTGGATTCCATCGCCGGTCAGGGCAAGCTCGACGAGACCCTGCGGACGCAAATCCTGGAAGCCGACAGCAAGCAGCGACTGGAGGATCTGTACGCTCCCTACAAGCCAAAGCGGCGCACACGCGCCCAGATCGCCCGCGAGGCCGGGCTGGAGCCCCTGGCCGATGCCCTGCTGGCCGATCCGGCCGCCGAGCCCGAAACGCTGGCGGCCGCCTACCTCAATGCCGAAGCCGGTTTCGGGGACGCGCGCGCCGCCCTGAACGGCGCGCGCGACATTCTGGCCGAGCGCTTCGCCGAAGACGCCACGCTGCTGGACACACTGCGCACGGAACTCTGGAACAGCGGGCGGATTTATGCCCGGGTCGTGGCGGGCAAGGAAACCGAAGGCGCGAATTTCCGCGACTGGTTCGACTTCAGTGAGGCCCTGCGCACCCTGCCCTCGCATCGCATTCTGGCCCTGCTGCGGGGGCGGCAGCAAGGCGTGCTGGATCTGCGCCTGGGACTGGACCCCGAACGCGAGGAGGAGACCCCTCACCCCTTTGTCGCGCGCGTGGCCGACCTCCTGGATCTGGATGCCCGCTTCGATGCCCGCGCCACACCTCGCCAGCACTGGCTGTCCGAGGTCTGCCGCTGGACCTGGCGGGTCAAGCTGCTGACCAGCTTCGAGACGGAGCTGATCGGACGGCTGCGGGAAACCGCAGAAGCCGAGGCGATCCGCGTCTTCACCGCCAATCTCAAGGACCTGCTGCTGGCCGCCCCGGCCGGCCCAAAAGCCGTGCTGGGGCTGGACCCCGGCATCCGCACGGGGGTCAAGGTCGCCGCCATCGACTCCACTGGCAAGCTGCTCGAGACCGCCACGATCTACCCCTTCGAACCACGCCGAGATCTGGAAGGCAGCCTGCGGACCCTGGCCACACTGGTCGCACGCCACAAGATCGATCTGGTCGCCATCGGCAATGGCACCGCCTCGCGCGAAACCGAGCGCCTGGCCGCCACGCTGCGCGAACGTCATCCCGAACTGGCATTCGAGCGCGTCGTCGTGTCCGAGGCCGGCGCCTCGGTCTATTCGGCCTCCGAACTGGCTGCCCAGGAATTCCCCGAACTGGATGTCAGCCTGCGCGGCGCGGTCTCCATCGCCCGCCGATTGCAGGATCCGCTGGCCGAGCTGGTGAAGATCGAACCCAAAGCCATCGGCGTGGGCCAGTACCAGCATGACGTCAACCAGCGTGAACTGGCCCGTTCCCTGGACGCGGTGGTCGAGGACTGCGTCAATGCCGTCGGCGTAGATGTGAACACGGCCTCGGCGCCGCTGCTGACACGCGTGTCCGGCCTGAACCAGTCCCTGGCGCGCAACATCGTCCAGTGGCGCGAGGCGCACGGCGCTTTCCTCAACCGCAAGGCGCTGCGCGATGTGCCCCGTTTTGGCAACAAGGCCTTCGAACAGGCCGCCGGATTCCTGCGCATCCCCGGGTCCGACAACCCGCTGGACGCCTCTGCGGTGCATCCCGAGGCCTACCCCGTGGTCGAACGGATTCTGCAAAAAGCCGGTCAGCCGGCCTCGGCGGTGATGGGCAACGTCCGGTCGCTCGAAGGACTGTCCCCGGCCGACTTCACCGACGAGCGCTTCGGCCTGCCCACGGTGCGCGACATCTTCGCGGAACTGGAAAAACCGGGCCGCGACCCTCGCCCGGAATTCAAGACGGCACGCTTCAAGGAAGGCATCAACGACATCAAGGACCTGACGCCAGGCATGGTCCTGGAGGGCGTGGTCAGCAACGTCGCCAATTTCGGCGCGTTCGTGGATATCGGCGTGCATCAGGACGGCCTGGTGCATGTTTCCGCCCTGGCCGACCGGTTCGTCAAGGATCCGCGCGACGTAGTGCGGGTCGGTCAGACCGTCCAGGTGCGAGTGCTGGAAGTCGATGTGGCGCGCAAGCGCATTGCGCTGAGCATGCGCAAGGACGATCCGGAACCGCGCCCGGCATCCGGAGCGGGCGCCGCGCGACCGGGCGGCCGGGCCGGTCAACGCGGCGGTCGGCCCGACAGGCAGGCCGCTCCCCAGGGCGCCATGGCCGAGGCCTTTGCGCGACTGAAGTCATCAAAGAACTGAGGATCAGGCACCGGGGGCGCGCGCACCCGGACAGCCGGACTCTCACGCGGCCCCCGTCCTGCGCGCGCGTCCGGCATGAAACTCAAATCACGCCGTCCACCCGCAGGGCCTCGATGTCCTCAGCCGCCAGCCCCAGGACCTGCGTCAGCACCTCGTCGGTATGCGCCCCCAGCGAGGGCGGTGGCAGACGATAGTCCACCGGCGTCTCCGACAGGCGGATCGGACTGGCCACCAGCGGCACTCTGCCGGTTTCCGGATGCGGCATCTCGATACGCAGGCCGCGCGCGCGCACCTGGGCATCGTCGAAGACCTGCTCGACCGCATTGATCGGACCGCAGGGCACGGCGCGGGTTTCCAGCGCGGCCACCCAGGCGGCAGTGGTGCGGGCCGTGGTCAGATGCCGCAGAATGGGAATCAGCGTGTCGCGATGCTCCACGCGCGCCCGGTTGGTGGCATAGCGGTCGTCCCGCGCCAGATCCGGCCGGCCGGCTTCCTCGCAAAAACGGGCGAATTGCCCATCATTGCCGATGGCCAGAATCATGTAGCCATCGGCGGTGGGAAAGTCCTGATACGGCACGATACTGGGATGGGCATTGCCCAACCGCGCCGGACTGACGCCGGTCGCCAGATAATTCATGGCCTGATTCGCCAGACTGGCGACCTGCACGTCCAGCAGCGCCATGTCCAGATGCTGCCCCGCCCCCGTCCGCTCGCGCGCCGCCAGGGCGGCCTGAATGGCGTTGGCCGCATACAGGCCCGTCAGGATGTCGGTCAGCGCCACGCCCGCCTTGATCGGCCCTTCACCTGGCTCGCCATCGGGCCGGCCGGTGACGCTCATCAACCCGCCCAGCCCTTGAATCAGAAAATCGTAGCCCGCCCGCGCCGCGTACGGTCCGGTCTGTCCGAACCCCGTGATGGAGCAATACACCAGCCGCGGATTGAGCGCATGCAGACTGTCATAGTCCAGCCCGTAGCGTGCCAGCCCGCCCGCCTTGAAATTCTCGACCAGCACGTCGGACTCGCAGGCCAGACGCCTGATCAGCGCCTGTCCTTGCTCACTGGCCATATCGACGGTCACCGAGCGCTTGTTGCGGTTGGCGCACAGATAATAGGCCGCAACACGCGATTCACCTCCCTGGTCATCGGGCATCCAGGGCGGCCCCCAGCCGCGCGTGTCGTCACCTTCGCCCGGACGCTCGATCTTGATCACGTCCGCCCCCAGGTCCCCCAGGATCTGCGTGGCCCAGGGGCCGGCGAGGATGCGCGACAGGTCCAGAACACGGATATGCGACAGCGCGCCACGCGGCGCGGCATCCGACCCGGCGGTTGGATACGCCATGGCCGGGCCCTAGTTGGCGAAAGCGGCGATGCCGGTGATGGCCCGCCCCAGGATCAGCGCATGCACATCATGCGTGCCTTCATAGGTATTGACGACTTCGAGGTTGACCAGATGGCGGGCGATGCAGAATTCGTCCGAAATACCGTTGCCACCCAGCATGTCGCGTGCCGTGCGGGCGATGTCCAGGGCCTTGCCGCAGGAATTGCGCTTGATGATG
The DNA here is from genome assembly GCF_047971665.1 of Castellaniella sp. GTDB lineage: Bacteria > Pseudomonadota > Gammaproteobacteria > Burkholderiales > Burkholderiaceae_B > Castellaniella. The sequence continues at coordinate 34,569 of NZ_JBKEAA010000008.1, forward strand.
GAGGTGATCTCCACCGGTGCCTGGCCTTCGTCTTTCAGGTGCCCGACCCGCAGCACCGACTGCAGGCCCAGGGTGATCTCGGTCAGCATGTCGGCCAGTTTTCTCTGAATCAGCTGATTGGCGGCCAGCGGGCGGCCGAATTGCTTGCGGTCCAGCACATACTGACGCGCCGTCTCGTAGCAGGCCTCGGCCGCGCCCAGCGCGCCCCAGGCAATGCCGTAGCGCGCCGAATTCAGGCAGGTGAAGGGCCCCTTGAGGCCCCGCACCTCGGGGAAGGCGTTTTCTTCCGGTACAAAGACCTCGTCCAGGACGATCTCGCCCGTGATCGAGGCGCGCAGGCCGACCTTGCCGTGGATCGCCGGCGCCGACAGGCCCTTCCAGCCCTTTTCCAGGATGAAGCCACGGATATCGCCGGCCTCGTCCTTGGCCCAGACCACGAACACATCCGCGATCGGGCTGTTGGTGATCCAGGTCTTGGCGCCCGTCAGGCTGTAGCCGCCCGGGACCTTTTTCGCCCGCGTGGCCATGGAGCCGGGGTCCGACCCATGGTCGGGCTCGGTCAGGCCGAAGCAGCCGATCCATTCGCCCGAGGCCAGTTTCGGCAAGTATTTTTCCTTTTGCGCCTCGGTACCGAAAGCGTTGATGGGCACCATGACCAGGGAACTCTGCACGCTCATCATCGAGCGATAGCCCGAATCCACCCGCTCGACCTCGCGGGCGATCAGCCCATAGCAGACATAGTTCATGCCCGCGCCGCCGTATTGTTCCGGAATCGTGGCGCCCAGCAGGCCCAGCTCACCCATTTCGCGGAAGATGGACGGATCGGTCTTTTCGTGGCGGAAAGCCTCCTGGACGCGCGGCTGCAGCCGATCCTGGGCATAGGCGCGGGCAGCATCGCGCACCATGCGCTCGGTGTCGATCAACTGTTGGTCCAGCAGCAGGGGATCGAGCCATTGGAACTGAGAACGGGCAGCGGACATCGTGAGGTCTCCGGAAAGTCGAATATGGGATCAACGTGATCATTAGTGATATCCACGCATCCTAACGAGATATCCTCCAGGATACAAACGATATAAACTGCGCTATCTGTGTTTTTTCATCACTCCGTAAATGCGCAAACGTCTTCCCAGCACCCAGGCCCTGCAAGCCTTCGAGGCCGCCGCGCGGCATGAGAGCTTCACGCGTGCCGCCCAGGAACTGTCACTGACCCAGGGCGCGATCTGTCGTCAGGTCGCCGGGCTCGAGGCACTGGTCGGCGTGCCGCTGTTCCAGCGTGCACGCCGGGGGGTGCGCCTGACCGACGCGGGCGAGCGCTACAGCCGGCTGGTCCGCCGGCAACTGGACGCCCTCGAACGGGATACGCAGGCCGTCATGGCCCACCAGGGCGGCGGCGTACTGGAACTCGCCGTGGTGCCGACCTTTGCCACCCGCTGGCTGCTGCCCCGTCTGGCGTCGCTGCGCGCCGACCGGCCGGGCCTGCAGATCAACATGGCCACCCGGACCCACCCTTTCCTGTTCGAGGATACGGAATTCGATGCGGCCATCTATTCGGGTGACCCGCGCTGGCCGGGCACACAGGCCCATTTCCTGTTGAAGGAAAATCCTGTCCCGGTCTGCAGTCCCCGCCTGGCCACCGGTCCGCTGGACGCCGCCCGCATCGCTGCCCTGCCCCTGCTGCAGCAAAGCACCCGGCCGACCGCCTGGCGCGAGTGGTTCGCTTCCACAAGCGTTGCCGCGCCCGCCGCCCTGGCCGGCACGCGACTGGAGCTGTTTTCCATGCTGTCCCAGGCAGCCAGCGACGGACTGGGCGTGGCGCTGATCCCGCCCTTCCTGATCCAGCGTGAACTCGCCCAGGGCGTTCTGGGCGTACTGAATCCGCACAGCGGTCCCGGCCAGCGGGCCTTTCACCTGATCATCCCCGAACGCAAGGCCTCGCTGCCCGCCCTGAGGCATTTTCGCGATTGGCTCGTCGGACAGGCGCGGAACGATGAATCCGGCCGTCACGGCCCCTCAGCGGACAACCGTCCGATTGTCGGCCCCATCGCCCCGCGGTCCGCGCCTACAGCGTCCTGGCCGCCTCATCCAGAGACTGCGCAAAACGATCCACCAGCGTCCCGACCTGAGCCTCGGTGATGATCAACGGCGGACAGAACGCCACACTATCCTGGATGCCGCGCAGGATCAGACCATTGTCCTGGGCTTGACGCACGACCCGGGTGCCGGCCTTGCCCACGGGATCGAAGGATGCGCGCGAAGCCTTGTCGGCCACCAGTTCGACGGCGGCGATCAGCCCGACGCCGCGGACCTCGCCCACCAGCGGATGGCCTGCCAGATCCCGCAGCCGACGTTGCAGCACGGCCCCCGCCGCAGCCGCATTGTCCACCAGGCCACGTTCTTCGATGATGCGAATATTCTCCAGCGCCACAGCGGCCGCCACCGGATGACCACTGGCGGTATAGCCATGACCGAATGCGCCCAGCTCGCCGCTGTGACGCGCGATCACGTCGGCCACGCGCTCGTTCATCAGCACTGCGGCCAGCGGCTGATACGACGAGGTCAGTTGCTTGGACAACGTCATGAAATCCGGCTCGATACCAAACAGCGTCGAGGCGAACATCTGTCCCGTGCGCCCGAATCCGGTGATGACCTCGTCAGCGATCAGCAGCACATCGTACTTGCGGCAGACCGCCTGCATTTTCGGCCAGTAGGTTTCGGGCGGCACGATCACGCCGCCCGCCCCCATGACGGGTTCACCGATGAAAGCCGCCACCGTCTCAGGGCCTTCGGCCAGAATCAGCGCCTCCAGCTCGGCGGCCAGCCGGTCGGAGAACGCGGCTTCGGTCTCGTCAGGCAGGCTTTCGTGATACCAATGCGGACAGCGCGCATGCAGCATCCGGGGCAAAGGCAGGTCGAAACTGCGGTGATTGCCCGGCAAACCGGTCAGGCTGGCCGAAGCCACTGTCACGCCATGGTAACCACGCTGACGCGCAATGATCTTCTTTTTATCCGGACGGCCCAGCGCATTGTTGTAATACCAGACCATCTTGACGATGGTGTCGTTGGCCTCGGATCCGGAATTGGTGAAGAACGCCTGGGCCATGCGGCCCCCGGTCAGGCCGATCAGCTTTTCCGCCAGCTCGATTGAAGGAATGTTCGATTTGTGACTGAAGGTGTGATAGAAGGGCAGACACGTCATCTGCCGGCGCGCGGCCTCGGCCAGCAGGGGCTCGCTGAATCCCACGGCGGCGCTCCACAGTCCCGCCATGCCTTCGATGTATTCCTTGCCTTCGGTATCGTAGACGTGGATTCCGTGACCTCGGGCCATGATGCAGGGGCCTTCCTCGCGGTGCCGCTGGGCATTGGTATAGGCATGCAATTGGTAGGCCACATCGTTTTGCGCCAGGGTGTCGTTCGTCGTCATGTCAGGGTTCCTTCGGGTTCATCCGTAAAAATCGATTGATCGTGCGATGCCTCGGACATAACGGCTGATCACACGGGCCAGCGTATCGAAAGCAGGCTGAATTTCATCGGGCGTGGCCCCCGCATATCCCAGCAGCAGGCCGGGCCGGACACGCGAGCGGTCCATGTAATACGTGCTCAGCGGGCGGGTCACCACGCCCTGTTGCAAGGCGTCCCGTTCCACCATCACATCATCGACACTGTCAGGCAGCGCCAGGACCAGGTGCAGGCCCGCGTCATCGCCGATGATCTCGAGCCCGTCGCCAAAATACCGGAGCACGGCCTCGATCAGACAGGCGCGCCGCTCCGCATAACGACGCCGCACCCGGCGAATGTGCGAGGCGAGATGATCCTCGCGGATGAACTCCGCCAGGACAGCGTGCGTCATCATGTTGCCTTCGCGATAGAGTTCGGCCACCGCATTGGCAAAGGCGCCGGCCAGCGTATCGGGCACCACGAGGAATCCGACCCTCAGGCCAGGACACAGCGTCTTGCTGAAACTGCCGACATACAGCACCCGTCCGGCTTCATCCATGCCCTGCAGGGACGGCAGGGGACGGCTGCCATAGCGGAACTCGCTGTCATAATCATCCTCGAGGATCCAGCAGGCGTGCTGGCGCGCATAATCGAGCAGCATGCGTCGGCGGGCCAGGCTCATCACCATGCCCAGCGGGTACTGGTGCGAAGGCGCCACCACGATCAGGCGCGGCGGACGGGAATGCTCGGCCTCTCCGAGCCACAACCCCTCGCCATCCACAGGAATCGGCACGACATTCATCCCCGCCGATGCCAGCAGGTTGCGAATCCCCCAGTAGGAAGGCTCCTCGATCCAGACCGTATCGCCCGGGTCGCACAGCAGGCGGATGGTGACGTCGATGGCCTGATGGATCCCGGTGGTCATGATGACCTGCGCGGCTGTGCTGTGCACCGACCGCACACTCCCGAGATAATCGGACAGGGCCTGGCGCAGGGGACCATAGCCGCCCGCCGGCGCATAACGCATCAGTTCCCAGGGTGCCTCGCGCCACTGTCGGTTCTGAATCCGCGCCCAGGCCTTCAGCGGAAATTCACGCACATCCGGAATGCCGGGCATGAAAGCGCCCGACTGGCGGTTGGAAAAGCCCAGATGAGACAACAACTCACTGCCGCGACTGGACAGGTGCCGATCTTGCCCCGTTTCCGACGACGCGAGACTGTCGGCCGCCTCGTCGTCGGCTGGAATCTCGATCAGATCCTGGCTGATGTCCTGCACATAAGTGCCCCGCCCCACGCCCGCATGCACATAGCCCTCTTCGGTCAACTGGTCATAGACCTGAAGCACCGTATTGCGCGCGATCCCCAGGTCGGCGGCCAGATCCCGGGTCGACGGCAGGCGCGCGCCTGCGGCCATGCGTCCCTTGAGAATGGCCCTACTGATCAAGACATACAGTCTTTGATAAGCAGGACTATCTCCGGAAGGATCGAAGTGTTGCTGTAGCCACTCTGAAAGAACGAACGATTCCAAATTGGCACCATTAATAAATTGAAAAACAGATTAAATAAAGAGCCATATGATCAGTATAGAAGAAACCGATCAGCGTGGAAATAGCCGCACCGGCCTTCGCACGGTTGTTCCTCCAGCGGCAATTCGTCCTTCTCCATACGCCAATTCTCATCAGGATCGAGTCTTTAACCTAGCGGTACATCGAGCCGCGCATCCGGCAAGCCCGCACTGCGCGGCCGGCAGACCAAGGACTCTCGTGGAGACAGACATGAACAAGCAGCTCGACCCCATCACGCTGGCCGTCGTACGGGGCACGCTCGAGACGACACAACGCGAAATGACGATGACGCTGGAGAAAACAGCCAGATCCAGTGTGTTCAACGTCGCCCACGACTACAGCAACGCCCTCTTCAATCATCGGCCGGAAATGATCCTGCAGGGCCAGGACATCCCCATCCACCTGGGCGGCCTGATCCCCGCGATGAAAGCGGTCGCCGACTATTTCGGCGATGACATCCACGAAGGCGACATCATCTATCACAACGATCCAGCCTGTATGGGCAGCCATATCCTCGACTGTTGCATGTACAAGCCCGTCTTTTACGAGGGCAAGCTGGTTTTCTGGACGGTCTGCAAAGGACATGTCACGGACATCGGCGGCCCTGTGCCTGCCGGCTACAACCCCGACGCACGGGAAATCTACGCCGAGGGCCTGCGCATCCCTCCCGTCAAGCTCTGGGACAAAGGCAAGCCCAGAGAAGACGTCATCAACTTCATGCTCACCAATATGCGCTCACGCCGCGATCAGGAGGGCGACCTGAAAGCACAGCTGGGCGCGGTGAATGTCGGCGCGCGCAACCTGACCACACTGCTGAAGAAATACGGTGTCGACACAGTCCAGGCCTGTGTCGACGAGTTGCTCGACATGGCAGACCGCCACATGCGCGAGATCATCCGCTCAGTGCCGGACGGCACCTACAAGGCCGAAGCCGTCCTCGAGGATGCGGGCCACGGCTATGGCGACCTGACCATCGGCGCGCAGATCGACATCCGGGGAGGCCGCTGCGACATCCGCATCTCCAGCCCGCCCCAGATCCCCTATTTCATCAACTCCTACGCAGGCAACTCGATCTCGGGCGTCTACCTGGGATTGATGATGTTCGCCCAGCTGGATCCCCCCTACAACGAAGGCCTGTACCGCTGCATTCACGTAGATCTGGGCCCTGAAGGCACACTGTGCAATGCCTCGGAACCGGCGCCACACGTGAACTGCACGACCACGCCCATGGAAACCCTGGCCGACGCCGTGCGCCTCGCACTTGAGCAGGCCGACTCATCGCGTGCTGTGGGCTCGTGGGGACACTCGAGCGGTCTGAACATCGCCGGCATCGACACGCGCAACCAGGAGGAATACGTGACCATGGTGCTCGCGTCCCTCATCTCGGGCGCGGGCGCCACCGCCTATATGGACGGCTGGAATGCCTGCGGTCCGCAGTGCTGCTTTGGCGCCCTGTATTCCGGCGATATCGAGATGCTGGAACACGCCTACCCGATCCAGATCCACCGCTACAGCCTCATTCCGGACAGTGGCGGCGCCGGAAAATTCCGCGGCGGCTGCGGCACGGTCTGGGAAGTCGAGCCCCTGGACCACGCCATGACCGCCGTCAGCTTTGGCGAAGGCCGCTTCGAGCCCGCCCTGGGCGCGAGCGGCGCCGCCAGTGCCCGCCCCGATCTCAAAGTGGGCCGCATCGAGATCCGCGACGGCGCCAAACTCACGCAAACGGTCAAGAAGAATGCCATCTTCACCCTCAAGGAAGGCCAGCGGATCGCCAGCTACAACCCGGGCGGCGGCGGCTGGGGGGCTGCGTTCGAACGCGACCCCGAGGCTGTCCGCAACGATGTGCGCAACGGCCTCGTCTCCATCGAGGCCGCCCGGGAAGAATACGGCGTGATCATCGATCCGGTCACCCTGGTCCTGGATGACGTGCAAACCCGGGCCCTGCGGGCCGGCGTCCCGCCACACGAGGCGCTGACCGCCTGAACCACCCCATTCAAGCACAACAGAGGAAGACACCATGACAACCTACCGACTGGGCGTGGATGCCGGCGGCACCTTCACGGATTTCATCCTGGCGGATCAGACGGGCACGGTGCGCCTGTTCAAGGCGCTGTCCACATCCGATGATGGCACACACGCCATCTCGGACGGTCTGAACCAGATCTCCGAGGTCCTCAAAGAACCCATCTCCGCCATCCTGGCCAACACAGAACTCTGCGTTCACGGCACGACGGTCGCCCTGAACGCGCTTATCCAGCACAAAGGCGTGAAAACCGGCCTCATCTGCACCGCCGGTCACGAGGACTCCATCGAAATCCGCCTGGGCCACAAAGAGGAAGGCCACCGCTACGACGGCCAGTACCCTCCCGCAAGGATGCTGGTCGAACGCTACCTGCGCCGCCCTATCCGCGAACGCACGCTGAGCGACGGCTCGGTTCGCATCCCCCTGAACGAAGAGGACGTCCGCGAGGCCTGCGAGTTTTTCCGCAGCGAAGGCGTCGAAGCCGTCGCCATCTCATTTCTGTGGTCGGTACTGAACGACCGCCATGAGCGGCGCGCTGCCGAAATCGTGCGCGAAATGCTGCCCGATGTCTATGTTTCAGTCGGCACCGAGGTCTACCCGCAGATGCGCGAGTACACCCGCACCTCCACGGCCATCACCAATGCCTATCTCGGCCCGGTCCTGCGCCGCTATGTCACTCGCATCGATGCGTATTTCCGTGATCAGGGCGCAGTCACCCCGGTGCGCTATTACCAGTCCAATGGCGGCATGGCCTCGCTCGGTGTCATGGCGTCACGCGCGGTCAACGCCATCAACTCGGGCCCGGCCTCGGCACCGCAGGCCGCGATGCATATCGGCAAGCCCTTCGGCTACGAAAACCTGATCACCGTCGACATGGGAGGCACCTCGTTCGACATGACGCTCACGCATGACGGCATCACGAACGTGAGCAAGGACATCGACTTCCTGCGCTATCGTATCGGCACCCCCATGGTGCAGGTTGAAACGCTGGGCGCAGGCGGCGGCTCCATTGCCTGGATCGACAGCATGGGCGTCCTCAATGTCGGCCCGGGCAGCGCAGGCGCCGACCCCGGGCCGGCCGCCTACGGACGGGGAGGCACCGATCCCACCGTCACCGACTCGAATGTCGTGCTGGGCTACCTGAATCCGGAACATCTTCTGGGCGGCCGCCTGAAAATCGACCGCCAGGCCGCGCATGACGCGATCAACCACGCCATTGCGCAGCCTCTTGGCATCTCGCCGGAAAAGGCCGCCTACGGTATCCACAGCATCGTCAACCACAACATGGTGAGCGGCATTCGCCGCGTGACCATCGAACGGGGCTATGATCCGCGCGACTTCGTCCTGGTCGGCGCGGGCGGCGCCACCAGCCTGCACATCGCGGCACTGGCCCGCGAGATCGGCATCCGCACCGTGCTGATCCCGAAGCTGGCTTCGGGACTGTGCGCCTTTGGACAGATCCTGTCCGACATCAAATACAACCTCATGGCCGCCTGTCCGCTTCGCCTGAACGGACATGCCGATCTCGAGCGCATTGAACAACGTTTCAACGAGCTGCAGACCCAGGCGCTGGCGCTGCTGGAAAAAGAAGAAACCATCGACACCAGTCGGGTGTCCTTCAGCCGCAACATCGACATGCGCTATGTCGGCCAGATCCATGAATGTTCCGTCAGCATCGGCGACCTGCCCGTCAATGCCGACACGATCGATGAAATCCGCCGTGCATTCGATGCCATGCACGAACAGCTTTTCACCTACTCGGAACCCGAAAGCGAGGTGGAGATCGTCAATATCGAGAGCATCGTGCTCCTGCGCAATGGCCATGAGTTACAGCAAAGAATCCCGCCTGGCGGTCATGCCGCCGATGCGCTGCTCACACGCCGTCCGATGATCTTCAGCGTCGATGCCGCCCTCATCGATACCCCGGTGTACGACGGCAGCAGGCTGGGAGAAGGCGACGAACTCGAAGGCCCTGCCGTCATCGAGGAGACCACCACCACCATCGTCGTCGATCCAGGCTGGCATATCCGCCTGGATGCAAGCGGCACCTACGTCATGCGTGATCGACAAGCCCCGTAATCCCCCCACCACCCCAAAGAAATTCCACACACCATAAAACCAGCGGAACAGGAGGAGACAACATGACAACACAAGCACAAGACAAGGCTCAGGCCCCCGCCGCAGAAGAAATCACCGGCGCGATCCCCCCTCACTCCCGCATGGGAAAGCTGGGATTGACCATGGCCTGGTGGGGCGTATGCAGCGCCCTGTTCTACATCGTCGTCGCCGCATCGCTGGCGCATCAGTTCGGCACCCTGAACGCCATCATCGGCATGAGCCTTTCCGTGCTGACCTATGGCGCGATCAACGGCGTCATCTCCCGTTACGCCATCCGCACCGGACTGTCGGTGGCCCTCTTTTCCCGCGTGCTCTTCGGTGACTTCGGCGCCTCGCTCGCCACACTGATCTTCTTTGCCACCGCGCTGTACTACGGCGTGTTCGAGAGCTCGGTCATGGCCGTGGCCCTGCAGGCCTATTTTCCCTCCGTGCCGCTGAATCTGGCCTACCTGGTCGTCATCATCTACGGCATCGTCCTCATCTTCGGCAGCATTCAGACCTGGCTCGACAAGCTCAACGGCGTGCTGCTGCCGATCTACCTGGCCGGGCTGGCGATCGCCGTCCTGCTCACGATTTCCAGCCACGGCTACAGCAATGACTGGCTGTTCCTGCAACCCGAGAACGGCCCGGTCGAATATGGCTGGTGGGACTGCTACACCTACTACATGGGCGTGTGGATCCTGATGATGTATACCTTCGACTATGCGCGCTATGGTCGCCAGGAGGACACGGCCTACCATGCGCGTTTCAACTTCGGGGTTCCCTTTTATCTGGTGACCTTTCTGCTGAGCGGCATGGCAGGCATCTTTCTGGCCTCCACGCTCGGCACCACGAGCGAAGCGGGCGTGGTGATCAGCCTCGTGCAGCTGATGGGCTTTGGGGGGCTGGTGTTCGCATGGGTGACCCAGACGCGAATCAACACCGCCAACTTCCATCTGGCCACCACCAACATGCACTCCTTCTTCGAGCGCATCCTGAACCTGCGGCTGCCTCACTGGATCTGGGCGGTCCTGGTGGGCGTCCTGGCCTATGTCATCATGCTGGCCGACGTCTTCAGCTACATCCTGCAGGCCCTCGCGTACCAGGGCGTCTTCGTGGTCGCCTGGGTGGGCGTCGCGCTGGTGCACATCCTGCTCAATCCGTCCGGCATGGATGCCACCGCGTCCGTCGCGACCGGCGCAGCCTCGCACCAGTCGTTCAATCCCAGGGGACTGCTTGCCTGGTTCACCGGCACAGCCTGCGGCCTGATCCTGATGCACAATACCGGCCTGGCCTCGTTCTCCGCCCCCGCCACATTCCTCGTCGCGGCGGTCGTGTACGCGGCCGCCGCCCGCCGCGGTTCCGGATATCGCCTGTCCAGTCTAGAATGACGGGAACGACGAGCCTCCGGGGGATCGGCATGCACAGCCAGTATTCCACTCGCGAAATTGCCGCTCAAGATAAATCCCGCTATTGGCGAGCAGCGGTCAACGACACCTACTTCGACCTGAAACTCACCTTCGAAGAGACCCGCACGTTCGACGCCACGCTGGATTCCTGGCAAATCGGCCGCCTGTCCCTGTCACGTCTGTGCTCCCAGGCGCTGCGCTACCAGCGCCTGGATCATCACTGCACGAGCGACAACGACAGCTTCCTGATCACCGTGCCCGAGCTCAGCGAAATCCACTTCGAGCAGATGGGCCGTGGCACCTGGTGCCCTCCGGGCGGCTTCATCCTGGAAGACAGCCGCGAGCCCTTTCTTTTTCAGCATCCCAAGACGAATACCATGTGGGTGCTGAAGGTCCCCGGAGACCTGCTGCGCTCGCGGCTGCGCAATCCCCGGACTTATTGCGCGACCTTGCTCGATGCCCGCGAAGGCGCCGGTTCGCTGTTCGTCAGCTATATGAAACTGCTCATCCAGCATCACCAGAACCTGCCGACCACGACACAGGCGCTCATGGGCATGCACACGGTCGAGCTGCTTGCCTCGACACTCGAAAACAACCCCAAGGTCCTGCATTCCGAAAACTCGGCCATCCGGAATGCGCATCTGCGGCAGGTGGAAGCCTGCATTCGCGCGCATCTCGGCAACCCCGCGCTCAAGCCCGACCTGATCGCCCAGTCGTGCAATCTATCCACACGCTACTTGCACATGCTCTGCCGCGAGACCGGCTGCAGCGTATCGGAGTGGATCCGTGAGCTGCGTCTTCAAGAGGCGTTCACACAACTGCAATACCGGCCCTCCAGCACCCAGATCGGCACGATCGCCTATCAGCTGGGCTTCACGGACCAGTCCAAGTTCTGCAACCAGTTCAAGGTCCGCTTTGGCATGACGCCCAGCGAAGCGCGCCACTCGTCCTAGCCCGCCTTCCTTTCCCCCTTCGAGATCGGAGCGCCTGAAGCACACCAGGCGTCGAAATCGCGCGCGGGCGGGGTGGCGCCCGGGTGGGCGCCCAGAATTGATGCGGGTCATCTTGTCGATCGGTCATCGCAAGCCACGAAAGCCAATCGATCATTTCAATTTATCCAGTCATTTTAGATTCTTTAACTAAAATTCTTATCATGATTAACATTTTTCTTTATTGGTTCTACAAATAATAATTAAATGGACCTATTTGAAGAACCAAAACAGAAGTATATTGACGCAAAAAACGGGGCCACTCGAGCCCTAGCGGAGACACTCATGACCGGACTGAACCAGCAATTGCAGGCCCGCAAGAACGCAGCCATCCCCGACGGCATCGGCATCACCTGCGATTTCTATGCCGAGCGCGCGCTGAACGCCGAGATGTGGGATGTGGAAGGCCGGCGTTTCATCGATTTCGCCGCCGGAATCGCCGTCGCCAACACCGGTCACCGCCACCCGCGCATCGTGGCCGCGATCCGCGCACAACTGGATGCCTTTACGCACACGGCTTTCCAGGTGGCGCCCTATGGCTCCTATATCGAGCTGGCCGAACGGATCAACCGGCTGACCCCCGGAGGTCAGCCCAAGAAAACCGCGTTCTTCACCACGGGCGCCGAGGCGCTGGAAAATGCCGTCAAAATCGCCCGTGCCGCGACCGGACGCTCCGGCGTGGTGGCCTTTTCAGGGGCATTCCACGGCCGCACGTTCATGGGCATGGCCCTGACCGGCAAGGTCACCCCCTACAAACAGGCTTTCGGCCCGCTCCCCGCCGAGGTCTACCACATCCCCTTCCCCAATCCGCTCGAAGGCATCACCACACAAGATTCCCTGCGGGCGCTGGACCTGCTGTTCAAAGCCGATATCAGCCCGACCCGAGTCGCCGCCATCGTCATTGAGCCGATCCAGGGTGAAGGCGGCTTCAACGTCGCGCCAACCGAACTGCTGCAGGCGCTGCGTGAGCGCTGTGATGCCCACGGCATCGTGCTCGTTGCCGACGAGGTTCAGACCGGATTCGCCCGCACCGGCAAAATGTTTGCCATCGAGCATTCAGGCGTGACGCCCGACCTGATCACCATGGCCAAAAGCCTGGCCGGCGGCATGCCGCTGTCCGGCGTCTGCGGCCGGGCCGATCTGATGGATGCGGCGCCTCGCGGCGCATTGGGCGGCACCTACGCGGGCAATCCGCTGGCCATCGCGGCCGCGCTGGCCGTCCTGGACGTGATCGATGAGGAAAACCTGATCGCGCGCGCCGACGTCCTGGGCCAGCGGCTGAAACAGGCGCTGACCCGTCTGGCCCATCCACGCATGGCCGAAATCCGCGGACTGGGCGCCATGGTCGCAGCCGAATTCCGCCACCCTGACGGGCGGCCTGACCCCGAGACGGTCACCACGATCCAGCGTCGCGCACTGGATCGCGGACTGGTTCTGCTGTCCTGCGGCGCCTACGGTCAAGTCCTGCGTTTCCTTTTTCCTCTGACAATCCCTGATGGCCTGCTGGAGGAAGGACTGGCTATTCTCAAAGAAGCCATGGCCTGAGGGTTCAGCACACGCTCAGGCCCAAGGACCCGCTGCCCCTTCCATCCGTTCCGGAGGTTGCCCCCGATGTCCGCTGCTCCCGCATCAGAACCCCTGGTCAGCTTTCAGGGCGTCCAGAAATCCTACGATGGCAGTCACCTGGTCGTCCGGGATCTCAATCTCGATATCCATCCCGGCGAGTTCCTGTCCCTGCTCGGCCCCTCCGGTTCAGGCAAGACCACCTGCCTGATGATGCTTGCCGGCTTCGAGTCGCCCACCCGGGGCGATATTTTCCTGGAAGGCCGCCGCCTGAACGACGTCCCGCCCCACCACCGCAACCTGGGCATGGTGTTCCAGAATTACGCGCTGTTCCCCCACATGACGGTGGAGCGCAACCTGGACTATCCCCTCAGGGTCCGCAAGATGCCGGCCGGCCAGCGCACGGAGCGCATCCGTGAGGCCCTCGCCATGGTGCAGATGCAGGATTTCGCCAAACGCTATCCGGCACAGCTCTCGGGCGGGCAGCAGCAGCGCATCGCGCTGGCGCGCGCCCTGGTTTTCCAACCCAAGATCGTTCTCATGGACGAGCCATTGGGCGCGCTGGACAAGCAATTGCGCGAGCACATGCAGCTCGAGCTCAAGGCGCTTCACCGGCAACTGGGCATCACCTTCGTCTATGTCACTCACGACCAAAGCGAGGCCCTGACCATGAGCAACCGCATCGCGGTATTCGATCAGGGTGTCATTCAGCAGGTCTGTGCCGCCGACATGCTGTACGAAGCGCCGTGCAACCGTTTCGTGGCCGGTTTCGTCGGCGACAGCAGCCAGTTTCCCGGCACCATCCGCACAGTCGAGGGCGACCAGTGCCAGATCGAACTGGCCGGCGGCGTCTCATTGCGCGGACTCAACATCCAGAATCTGACGGCCGGGGCCTCCTGCGTCGTCGCCATGCGCCCCGAGCGCGTCCTGCCGGCCACCGCCGCAGACCTCAACGCGTTCCAGGCCACCGCCGTCGACGAAGTCTATTTCGGAGACCATGTCCGCCTGCGTTGCCGGATGGATGGCGGCGACACTTTCTTCGTCAAGATGCCCCTGGCCGCGGACGCCGGGACGCATGCCCCCGGAACTCGCATCGCTCTGCGGATCGATCCCGGATACGTCCGCGTTTTTCTTCCCTGACTTCTACGCAAAAACACACAGGAGACATGTCATGAAACCTACCCCCCTGCTGACGGCCCTGGCACTCGCGCTGCCGCTGGCCCTGGCGCAGACCTCAGTCCAGGCGCGCGACCTGACAGTCGTGAACTTCGGCGGCGCCAATGGCAACGCACAGAACGCCGCCTTCATCCAGCCCTTTGAAAAAGAAACCGGCAAAAAGGTCATCCCCGTCGCCTACAACGGCGAACAGGCCAAGATCAAGGCTATGGTCCAGTCCAACAACGTCGTCTGGGACGTCGTCGAGGTAGAGACCAGCGAATTGGGCCGGGGCTGTGACGAAGGCCTGTACGAAAACGTCGACTGGAGCACCATCCTGGACAAGGACGATCTGGTCAAAGGCGCCCTGAAATTCTGCGGTGTAGGCACCTTTGTCTGGTCCACCGTCCTGGCCTACAACGCCGACACCCTGAAAACCCCGCCGACGGGCTGGGCCGATTTCTGGGACGTGAAAAAATTCCCTGGCAAGCGCGGCATGCGCAAGACTGCGCACTACAACGTCGAATTTGCACTGATGGCCGACGGCGTGGCGCCGCAGGACGTCTACAAAGTCCTGTCCACCCCTGAAGGCGTGGATCGCGCCTTCAAGAAACTCGACGAGATCAAGCCCTACGTCCAGTGGTGGGAGGCCGGCGCCCAGCCGCCGCAGATGCTCACGGCTGGCGACGTCGTCATGTCCACTGTTTACAACGGTCGCATCGACGCGGCCCAGCGCGAGGGCCGGCCCTTGAAAATCGTCTGGAACCAGAGCGTCTATGACTTTGACTACTGGGTCATTCCGGCCGGCTCGTCCAACAAGGACCAGGCGATCGAGTTCGTCCGCTACGCCAGCTCTCCCAAGGCGCAGGCGGCCTATACGCAACATATCGCCTATGGCCCCATCAGCAAAAAAGCCATCGGCATGCTCAAACCGGACGTCCTGATCAACGTCCCCAACTCGCCTGAAAACGCCCGCAGTGCCCTGTTCAACGACCTGGAGTTCTGGACTGATCACGGCGAAGAGCTCGAACAGCGCTTCACGGCCTGGGCCGCCCGCTGATCCGGCCGGGGCCCGTCAGTGGCGGGCCCTCTCCGACCGCCCGAGGATTCCCGCCATGGATACGACCTTCGACGACCCTGATGCCATCCAGCGCGCGATGCGCATCTCGCAGCGACGCCGCACCTGGCGCGCGCTCCTGCTGGTCGGGCCGCTGGCCCTGTTCCTGCTGGCGATCTTCGTCCTTCCGATCGCATCCCTGCTGACCCGGGCTGCGGACAACCCGGAGGTCATCCAGACGCTGCCCCGCACCCTGCAGGCGCTGGGCCGCTGGGATGGCCGATCCGAGCCTCCCGACACCGCCTTTCAGGCACTCGTCCAGGACCTGACGCAGGCCAAGAGTTCTCCTGCGGCCGGCACCCTCGCCCGGCGTCTGAACTACGAGATCGCCGGCTACCGTTCGCTGATCTTCAAGACCATGCGCCGCCTGCCCATTGAGGCGGACGATGCCGCAAGCATCCGCACAGAGCTGACTCGTCTGGACAAGCGCTGGGCCGAACCCGCCTACTGGGCGGTCATCGCCAGCAACGACAAGGCCTGGACGCCTTACTACCTACTGGCCTCGCTGGACCTGAAGCTCGATGCCGACGGCAGGGTAGTTGCCGTACCGCCCAACACATCGGCTTTCCAGGCAATTTTCTCGCGCACCTTCATCATCAGCCTGGTCGTCACCCTGATCACTCTCGTACTGGGCTATCCCCTGGCCTACTGGATCACGCGCCTGACCAAGCGGCAAGCCAATCTGGTGCTGATCTGCATCCTGATTCCCTTCTGGACTTCAGTGCTGGTCCGCATCGCCGCCTGGGTGGTGTTGCTGCAACGCGAAGGCCTCATCAACAGTGCGCTGGGCGGCATGGGCCTGATTTCCGAACCCCTGCCCCTGCTGTTCAACCGGCTGGGCGTCTATATCTCCATGGTCCACATCCTGCTGCCCTTCATGGTGCTGCCCCTGTACAGCGTCATGCAATCTGTGCCCCCCAGCTACCAGCGGGCCGCGATTTCCCTGGGCAGTCATCCCTTTGCCGCTTTCTGGCGCGTCTATGTGCCGCAAACCTATCCCGGCATCGCGGCCGGATCGCTGCTGGTGTTCATCATCGCCATCGGCTACTACATCACACCAGCCCTGCTGGGAGGCGCCGGCGACCAGATGATCAGCTACTACGTGGCATATTTCACCAATCAGACCATCAACTGGGGCATGGCCAGCGCGCTGGGACTGATTCTGCTGGCGGCCACCCTGCTGCTCTACACCCTGTACCGCCGGCTCTCCGGACGGGAACTGACCCTGAGCTGAAAGGACAGGTATGTTCAAGACCGAATTCCCGCCCTACCTTTCTCTGACCGAACGCGCCTGGCATTACACGCTGCGCATTCTGTCCGCTCTGATCCTGGTGTTCCTGCTGCTGCCGATTCTGGTGATCATTCCACTGTCGTTCAACCAGAGCTCGATGCTGCTCTACCCGATCGAGTCGTTCTCGATGCACTGGTATCAGACCCTGTTCCATTCAGCAGACTGGGCCCGGGCCACCTCCAACAGCTTCATCGTCGCCCCCGCGGCCACTCTGCTGGCCACGATCCTCGGCACCCTTGCAGCCGCAGGCCTGCATCGGGCCCAGTTCCGCGGCAAGGGATTGCTGATGGCTGTCCTGATTTCGCCGATGATCGTGCCCCTGGTCGTCACCGGTCTGGGCGTTTATCTGTTCTATGCCCCCTATGGCCTGGTCAACAGCTACAGCGGCCTGATCCTGGCCCTGGCCGCGATCGGCGCCCCCTTTGTGGTCACGACCGTATCCGCGACACTGCAGGGCTTCGACCCCAATCTCCTGCGAGCCAGCTACAGCCTGGGCGCGGGACCGGTCAGGACCTTCTTTCGCGTGACGCTGCCCATCATCGCCCCAGGCGTGATCGCAGGAGCCCTGTTCGCCTTCGCCACCGCATTCGATGAGATCGTCATCACCTTGTTTCTCGCCGGCCCGGAACAGGTCACCCTGCCGCGCCAGATGTTCACGGGCATCCGCGAAAACATCAGCCCGGTGATCGCCGCCGTGGCGACCATCCTGATCCTGTTCTCGACCGCGCTGCTGCTGGTACTGGAATGGCTGCGCGGGCGGGTCGAGGCAAAAACAGTCAGAAAAGACTAGGGCTATTCATACTGCCAATGCATCGCGAGTCATCACGAGGCGATGCCTCCATTTGCAACCCAACAGCCATACAACCAGGTCCCAGAAGGAACGCAGATGAGCAACGACTACAACCAGCCTTTGGGTGGTAATGCGATGCCCCGATTCGGGGGTATTGCCACGATGATGCGACTGCCTCCTGCACCTGACGCCTGCGGACTGGGCGCCTGTTTCGTCGGCGTACCGCTCGATATCGGCACATCGAACCGATCCGGAACCCGCTACGGACCACGACAGATCCGTGCGGAATCCGCGTTGCTGCGGCCCTACAACATGGCGACCCGGGCCGCGCCGTTCGACTCCTTCCAGGTTGCCGACATCGGCGATGTCGCGATCAACACATTCAATCTTCTTGATTCAATCGAGCGCATCGAAAAAGCCTACGATCACATCGTCGCCCAAGACTGCCGGCCCATCACGCTGGGGGGCGACCATACCATCGCCCTGCCGATCTTGCGCGCCATGCGCAAAAAGCACGGTCCTGTCGGTTTGGTGCATGTCGACGCACACGCAGACGTCAACGACGTCATGTTCGGCGAAAAGATCGCGCACGGCACCCCCTTCAGGCGGGCTGTAGAAGAAAATCTGATCGATGGATCTCGAGTCGTCCAGATTGGCCTGCGCGGCACCGGCTATACCGCAGGAGACTTCGACTGGTGTCGTCAGCAGGGATTCCGGGTCGTACAGGCTGAAGAGTGCTGGCACCGATCACTTCAACCTCTTATGGAACAAGTTCGCAACCAGCTTGGAGAAGGCCCGGTTTACCTCAGCTTTGACATCGACGGGATTGATCCGGCCTATGCGCCCGGCACGGGTACGCCAGAAATCGGTGGCCTGACCGTCCCCCAGGCGCTTGAAATCATCCGCGGCACATGGGGCTTGGAGATCATCGGTGCCGACCTCGTCGAGGTCTCTCCCCCTTACGACCCACAAGGCAATACCTCGCTGCTGGCTGCCAACCTGGCCTTTGAAATGCTGTGCGTTCTGCCCGGCGTAAAACGGCGCTGACCGGAAAACCGACGCCCCTCAACCTCCGAACTGGATGCCCTGTGCCAGGGGAAGCTCGTGCGAGTAGTTGATCGTGTTGGTTGCACGCCGCATATAGGCTTTCCAGGCATCCGAACCTGACTCGCGGCCTCCGCCGGTTTCTTTCTCGCCGCCAAACGCTCCGCCGATTTCGGCGCCAGACGTCCCGATATTCACGTTCGTGATGCCGCAGTCCGAGCCCTGCGCGCTGATGAAATATTCCGATTCCCTCAGATCGGTGGTAAAGATCGCCGCAGACAGCCCCTGAGGCACGGCATTGTGCATGTCCAGCGCCTGAGAAAACTCCGCATAGCGCATCACGTACAGGATCGGGGCAAAGGTTTCCGTGCAGACCAGCCCGGTCTGTTCCGGCATCTCGACGAGCGCCGGACGGACATACCAGGCATGCGGGTAGCGCTCCGCCAGCAACCGCTCCCCGCCTGTCACCTGGCCGCCTTCCTGGCGCGCACGATCCAGCGCCTGCTGCATCCGCTCGAATGCCGTCTGGTCGATCAGCGGACCGACCAGCGTCCCGGTATCCAGGGGATTGCCGACCACGGCGCTGGCATAGGCCTTTTTCAGGCGCACCAGCAACTCGTCGGCCACGGACTCATGCACGATCAGGCGGCGCGTGGTCGTGCAGCGCTGGCCAGCCGTCCCGATCGCGCCGAACAGGATGGCGCGCACGGCCATGCCCAGATCGGCAGAGGGCGTCACCACGATTGCGTTGTTGCCCCCCAGTTCGAGCAGGCAACGGCCGAAGCGCTGGGCCACACGAGGTCCCACCTGCCGGCCCATCCGGGTCGAGCCGGTCGCCGAGACCAACGCGACGCGCGGATCGTCGACCAGGGCCTCGCCGACCTCGCGATGACCGACCAGAACCTGCAGCAGCGCTTCGGGCGCATCGGCTCCGAAGCGTTGGCACGTCCGTCTGAAGATCGCCTGGCAGGCCAGCGCGGTCAGCGGGGATTTTTCGGAGGGCTTCCAGATGACCGGGTTGCCGCACACCAGCGCAATGGCCGTGTTCCAGGACCACACCGCCACAGGAAAATTGAAGGCGGAAATCACCCCCACCACGCCCAGTGGATGCCAGGTTTCCAGCATGTGATGCCCGGGCCGCTCGGAGGCGATGGTCCGCCCGTAGAGCTGGCGCGACAGCCCGACGGCGAAGTCACAGATGTCGATCATCTCCTGGACCTCGCCCTCGCCCTCGGCCGCGATCTTGCCGACCTCGAGAGAGACCAGACGGCCCAGCGCCTGCTTGCGGGCGCGTAGTTCCTCGCCCAGCAATCGGACCAGCTCGCCGCGCCGGGGCGCGGGAACCGCCCGCCATTGCAGGAAAGCCTCCTGGGCCCGGGCGACCATGGGGTCGACCGCCTGAACGCCCTGCGTATGGACGTCCGCGATGCGCGCGCCATCGATCGGAGAATCGACCGCCAGATCGCCTCCTGCGAGGCATTCATCTGAAAGCCCCAAAGACTGCAGCAGTTCCTGAGTGTTCATCGCAGGCTCCGTACCGTGATTGCTCATGATTCCGGGTCAGGATAGCATGCGAGAAAATCAAAGAAAATTATTTTCCTCACGGGAAAATACCTAGAGAAATCAGAAATTTTTGAACTCACAATAAGTTCATTCTCCGCCTTGCAGCCTCTCAGCCAGCCCTTTTGTCCCCAGGAGCCCGCAGGATGACGCAGCAGCATTTCAATGTCGTGATCGCAGGGGGCGCCGCCATCGGCAGCGCCACCGCCTACTTTCTGACGGCCGACCCCGGCTTTCGTGGAACGGTCACGGTCATCGAACCGGACCCTACCTACCAATTCAGCGCCACCGCACTGTCGGCCGCCTCGATCCGCCATCAGTTTTCCACCGCCGAGAACATTCAGATGTCGCTCTTCGGCACGGAATTCCTGCGCGGGTTCAAAAACCGCATGGGCGTCGATGGCGACTGTCCGGACCCGGCGTTCCACGAAGGCGGCTATCTCTTCCTCGCCACAGAAAAAGGTCTGGAAACCCTGACCAGGAATCAGGCCCTGCAAAGCAGCCTGGGCGCCGATATCGCCCTGCTCGACCGCGCGCAGCTCGCACGGCGCTTTCCCTGGCTCGCGATCGACGATCTGGCCGCGGGCGCGCTCGGGCTCAGCGGCGAAGGCTGGCTGGATGCCTACGGCATGATGCAGGGCATGCGCCGCAAGGCCATCGAACAGGGCGCCCGCTACCTCAAAGACCGGGTCATCGATCTGATCCGGCACGACGGACACCTCACGCACGTCCGATTGCGGGATGAACACACGATCGCCTGCGACGCGGTCGTGAATGCCGCCGGGACGGGCGCGGCCCGGCTGGCGGCCTGCGCCGGCATCGATCTGCCCGTGCGGCCCCGCAAGCGCAGCGTGTTCTACGTGCAATGCCCCGGAACCCTGCCCGGCTGCCCCATGGTCATCGACCCCAGCGGCGCCTATTTCAGACCGGAGGGCAGCGGCTTCATCATGGGCATTGCGCCAGATGCCGACCACGACCCGGATGCCAGCGATTTCGACGTTCAGCACCCGCTGTTCGAAGAGGTGCTGTGGCCGACACTGGCGGCGCGGGTCCCCACCTTCGAGGCCCTGCGCTGCACACGGAGCTGGGCAGGCCATTACGACATGAACCTGTTCGATCAGAACCTCATCCTCGGCCTGCATCCCGCCATCGACAATCTGTATTTTGCCAACGGACTGAGCGGCCACGGCATGCAGCAGGCGCCGGCCATCGGCCGCGCCTTGTCCGAACTCATCATCCACGGGCGGTTCCAGTCTCTGGACCTATCGCGGCTGGGCTGGCAGCGCATCCTGCAGCAGCAGCCCATCATCGAACACAACATCGTCTGACCGGACCGGGCGGCGCAAAACACCCTGCGCGCCCGCCAGGACGCGCCATACCGCGAGATCAGCAACACATGGAAAAAGTCACCCTGATGAAAGAACCGGACCTGACCGAAGCCCGCACACAGGCTCGAAAATCCGAGCTTGCCCAGCGGCTCAAGGGGCTGCGCCGGAGCAAAGGCCTGACACAGGGGCAGCTCACGGCCAGCACCGGCATCTCCACGCCCACACTCTCCAAGATCGAAACCGGCCAGCTTTCACCCACCTATGATGTGCTGCTGCGTCTGGCGCATGGTCTCGGTGTCGACATCGCGGAACTGTTCGTCAATGCGCAATCCCACATGGGCGCGGGCCGGCGCAGCATTGAACGCCAGGGGTGTGGTGAGACCCACAACACGCCGCTCTACCATCACCGGCTCCTGTGTTCGCAACTGGCCAACAAGCAGATGATGCCGTTCGTCTCGCGCATCAAAAAACACCAGGTGCGCGATGACGAGGGCTGGAGCCAGCACGAAGGCGAGGAATTCGTGTACGTCCTGAGCGGCGCCATCGAGCTGCATACCGAGTTCTATCAGCCCGTCATGCTCAACGAAAGCGAGAGCTTCTACATCGACAGCCGGATGCGGCATCGCGTCATCAGCGTCAGTCAGGCCGACGCCATGGTGCTCTGGGTCAGCACGACGCCGGACCTCAGCCGCAACCCCCAATGAATGATCACCGCCCCAAAGGATGAGCTGCAGATGAATACATCTCCTCCCACCCTGAAGAATGGCCAGCAGACGCAGGCACTGCTGCCCTGGCCCGCGCTGATGCAGGCCATCGGGCAGGCGGCACGGGAAATGCGTCAGGGCCTGATCCAGGCGCCCGCGCGGCAGGCGGTGCCGTTCCCGGAGGGCGGGACGCTGCTGTCGATGCCGGCCACTGCAGCCGATCTGGGGGTGCACAAACTGGTCAATGTCGTCACGACCAACCGTGAGCGCGGCCTGCCCACCATCCACGGCATGGTATCGGTGTACGACGGCCACACGGGCGAACTGCGGCTGATGCTCGATGGCCCCACGGTCACCACGCGCCGCACCGTGGCCGTTTCCATGCTGGGACTCAGCCACCTGCTGCCCGATGGCCCGCGCCATGCCGTCATTTTCGGCACCGGGACCCAGGCGCGCGGACACGCCCTGGCCCTGTGCGATCTGTATCCCGACGTCCGGATCAGCATCATCGGCCGCACGCCGGCGCAGACCGAATCATTCACCGCGCAGCTTGGCCGTCCTCGTATCCAGGCCACCCGCAGCGTCCCGGATTCAGCCGATGTCGTCATCACGGCCACGACCAGCGCAGTGCCGGTCTATGGACTGCCGGCCCGCCCTGGCCGCATGCTGATCGCTGTGGGCGCCTATCGCGCGGATCTCGCGGAGATCGGCGCGGCCACACTGCTCGGCAGCCGTCTCTATGTGGACGAACGGGAAGGCGCACGACACGAGGCCGGCGACTATCTGCAAGCGGGGGTGCCATGGGAGCGCGTGCATGACCTGCTCGACCTGCTCGACGCCGCGCCACCCGGGGAACCCTGCGTCCTCAAGACAGTGGGCTGCGCCGCCTGGGATCTGGCCGCGGCGCGGTGCGCGGTGGCGCAACAGCGTGAACGACAAGGATCATCGTCATGAGTCTTCCCCCTCCCCCCCACGATGTCCGCCGATGCCATCCCGGCGGCCCTGGACGAATGAACCCTCAATCCCCTCTTTCCGACACCGGCACGGAGACGCGTCATGTTCCAGGTCATCATTGACAGCCTGGTCCGGACATCCGAGCTGGCCCTGATCGCCGTCGGCCTGACGATGGTCTACGACATTCTGCGCTTTGCCAGCTTCGCGCATGTCCAGTTCGGCACCATCGGTGCATTTGTCGCACTGACCGCCAGCCTGAACCTGCCGCTGCCACCGGCATGGGCCATCCTGACCGGCGCCGTGGTGGCCTGCATCCTCACGGGCGGCCTGGGCGTCCTGAGCGACCGGCTCATCTTCTCGCAACTGCGCCACCGGCCCGCCGCCATCCTCATGATCGCCTCGTTCGGTCTGGGAATGGTGATGCAGTATGGTGCCCAGGCCCTCTGGGGGCCAAGCGCCCATTCATATCCGATCCCGCTGTCCCGCCCATGGCTCATCCTGGGAGGACGCATCTCGCCGGTCGGCGCAGCCGTGATCGCCACGGCCCTGGTCGCCATGCTCGGCTTTCACCTGCTGCTGACGCGCACCAAACTCGGCATGGCGATGCGCGCCACGGCGGACAATCCGCAGCTCTCCGAGGCCAGCGGCATCTACACAGAGCGCATCATCCGGACGGTCTGGTTCATCGGCGCGGCGCTCGGTGCGCTGGGCGGCATCATGCTCGGCCTGGTCGCGCAGATCCAGTCGAACATGGGATTCGAGATCATGGTCGCCGTCTTTGCCGCAGCCATCGTGGGCGGGATCGGCAACGTGTATGGCGCCGTCCTGGGCGCCATGCTCATCGCCTTTGCCGAGAACATCGGCCTGACCATCAACTGGGGCCCCCTGGCGCAAGCCCTGCGCCTGAGCGCCGAAACCGAACTCTACATCCCGGTGGGATACAAGACCGGGATCACCTTCGTGATCCTGATCCTGATCCTGCTGGTGCGACCGCGCGGACTGCTGGGGAGGCGAGCCTCATGAGCGATTTTCTGGTCTATCTCTTTACCGTGGTCGGCATCTATGGCCTGATCAGTCTGAGCCTCAGCTTTCAGTACGGACAGACCGGACTGGTGAATTTCGGGCAGGTGGCCTTTTTCATGGTCGGCGCGTATTTTTCGAGCATTGCCACCTCGATCCTCGGTTTGCCGATCTGGCTGGGATTCCTGTTCGCCATCCTGGGCGGTGGCGTGCTGGGCGGACTGATGGCCCTGCCGATCGGTGATCTGAAGCAGGACTACTGGGCCATCGCCACCCTGGCCGCCGCCGAGCTGATCCGCATCATCTTTCTCAACACCAATCTGCGCAGTGACTACGTCGGCGCCTCCTACGGAATCAGCAACATTCCAGCGCCCTTCCAGGACGCATTCACAAGCCGCCAGTACGGCTATGTCTATCTTGCCCTGGTCATCGTCTGCGTCCTGGCCGCCTACCTGCTCGTCACCTGGCTGGACCGGACCCCGTTCGGCCGCCTCCTGAAAGGCATCCGGGAAAGCGACGAGGTGGCCCGCTCGCTGGGCAAGGACGTGCGCCGCGCCCGCATCAAGGCGCTCATCATCGGCGGCGCCCTGGCCGGCGCCGGGGGCAGTCTCTACGCGCATTTCGTCGGTTTCATCGATCCGCGCTTTTTCATGCCCCTGGAAACCTTCCTGGTCTGGGCCATGGTCATCATGGGCGGCCCGGGCAACAACCTGGGCGCCCTGACCGGCACGCTGGTCATCGAAGCCATCTACAACTCCACGCGCTTCATCGACGTCCCCTCTGAATACTCGGCCACCGTGGCGGCCCTGCGCATGGTGCTGATCGGTGTACTGATCATCCTGGTGATCCTCTACCTGCCCCAGGGGCTGGTACCTGAACGCAAGCGCCGCTACCCCAAACCTGCCAACACGGCCGCACCACCCCCGTCGTCACCGGGAGAACGCCATGCTGCTTGAAGTCGACAAGGTCTCGCGCCATTTCGGCGGCCTGCAGGCGCTGCGCGAAGTCTCCCTGACGGCGGAGGAAGGCCGGATTACAGGGCTGATCGGCCCCAACGGATCAGGCAAAACGACGCTCGTCCACATTATTTCCGGTTTCCTCAGACCCCATGCGGGCAATATCCGCTTCGATGGCCGGCCCATCCACAATCTGCCGCCCTTCCGGATTGCCCGGCTGGGGCTGTGTCGTACTTTTCAGATCACGCTCAATCCGCAGCGCATGACCGTCATGGAGAACATGCTGCTGGGCGCGCGCCAGCAGCGCGGCGAATCGGTGCTGGCGTCCCTGCTCTACCGTCGGCAGGTGAACCGCGAGGAGCACGAGAACCTCGAGCGCGCCTGGCATCTCCTGAGCATGGTGAAGCTGCAGGATCACGCAAACGCGCTGGCGGGCGGACTCTCGGGCGGACAGAAAAAACTGCTGGCCCTGGCGCAGGTCCTGATGGCGCGCCCCCGCCTGATCCTGCTCGACGAGCCGGTCGCCGGCGTCAATCCGCGGCTGATCGACGACATCGTGGACGTCATCAAGACCCTGCGCCAGCAAGGCGAGACCTTTCTGATCATTGAGCACAACATGGCCGTGATACGGGAACTGTGCGACACCCTGTGCGTGCTGGACATGGGTCAGGTGCTGGCCGAAGGCCCCGTGGGCGATGTGCTGGACCGGGAGGATGTGCTGCGCGCCTACATCGCGGCAGGCGGACAGACAGGGCCGGCCACGACGCCGGATGCAGCGTCTTCATCACAGGAAGCCCCAGCATGAGCCTGTTGCACGCAGAAAGCCTGATCGCGGGCTATGGCGATACGGAGATCCTGCACGGCGTCAGCCTGCGGGTCCAGGAAGGCGAGATCACAACCATCATCGGCCCCAACGGCGCCGGAAAATCCACCTTCCTGAAAGCCCTGATGGGCTATCTCGTACCCAGCAGCGGACGGGTCCACTTCGATGGCGAGGACATCACCAGGCTGCCCGCCCACCTGAGGGTGACCCGCGGCATCGCCTTCGTCCCTCAACTGGACAACGTCTTTCCTTCGCTCTCCGTCGAAGAAAACCTGAAGATGGGCGGGTACACGCTGGACAGCGCCGTCCTGTCGGTCCGCGTTCAGACGCAGTTCGAGCGGTTCCCCAGACTGGCCGAGCGTCGGCGCCAGCGCGTCCACACCATGAGCGGGGGCGAACGGCAGATGCTCGCGCTGGCCCGCGCGCTGATGACCGATCCGCGCCTGCTCCTGCTCGATGAGCCGACGGCCGCGTTGTCTCCGCGCATCGCCGCCGAGGTTTTCGAAAAGATCCAGGAAATCAACACACAGGGCCGCACCATCCTGATTGTCGAACAGAATGCCGAACTGTCCCTGCGCGCATCCACGACAGGCATCGTGCTGGCCGACGGCAAGAACGCCTTCGAAGGCCCCGCCGATACGATTCTGAGCGACGAGAAAATCCGTGAGGCCTACCTTGGCACCGCCAAAAGCTGAACATCCAGACCCTTGCTCCAAAGCTCCCGCCAGCACGCAATCATCAGGATGGCGGACCTCGCCGCAACAGCGGCAGTTTGTTTCATGAAGACCCAACCGGAGGACGACATCATGAAAAAACGCTTCACTCCCCTCGCCACCGCCGCAGCGTCCGCATTGCTGTGCGCGGGCCTGATCAGCCCCGCGCTGGCGGCAGACATCAAGATCGGCGTCCTGGTTCCGCTGACCGGCACCAGCGCCATCCAGGGCAAGGACATCTCACGCGGCATCCAGCTCGCCGTCCAGCAGGTCAACCAGGGGCACGATCTCGCCATGCAAGGCGGCGCGTCCGTCAAGATCGGTCCGGATGCGATCGGCGGCAAGATCCAGCTGATCATCGAGGACACTGAATCGCGCCCTGCCTCCGCGCTGGACGCCATGCGCAAACTGGTCAACGTGGACAAGGTCCCGGTCGTGCTGGGCATTCTGTCCAGCGGAGTCTGCGTGCCCACGGGACAGTTTGCCCAACAATCCAAAGTCGTGGAAATCTGCTCTTCATCGACCTCGCCCGAACTGCGCAAGATCGGCCCCTACCTGTTCAGCACCATGGGCCTGGATGACCTGATGGGCAAGGCGCTTGCCGACTTCGCCCGCGAAGACTCCGGCGCCAAGCGCTATGCCAGTCTGGTGGCCAACAATCCCTTTGGCGTCGGCATGGAGATCCAGGCCTGCAAGCAGCTCGAAGCGCAGGAGGGCATCAGCTGCACGACCAAGGTCCGTTACGAAGAAGGCAAGTCCGACTACAACGCCGATCTGCGGCGTACCGTGTCCCAGGACCCCGGCGCCGTCCTGTTCACCGCCTTCGGCGCGGATGCCCGGCTGATGATGCAGGAGGCCTATCAGCTTGGCCTCCAGACCGCCAAGAACTGGTATGCCGACTATCCTTCATTATGGGTGGCCGACATCCAGAAGACGCCGCAGATTGCGGAGGGCATCAAGGGACTGGAAGCCGGCGCGGGGGGCCCGGCCTACGACAAGTATGCGGCCGACTATCAGCAGGCCTTCGGCGAGGCGCCGACCAGTGCTTTCGGCGGTTACGCCTACGACTCGACCATGCTGGTCGCGCTGGCCATCCAGAAGGCCGGCGCCGCGACATCCGACGCCATCCGCGATGCCCTGATTCCGGTATCGCAAAATTATGTCGGGGTCAGCGGCGCCAAGGCGT
The DNA here is from genome assembly GCF_047971665.1 of Castellaniella sp. GTDB lineage: Bacteria > Pseudomonadota > Gammaproteobacteria > Burkholderiales > Burkholderiaceae_B > Castellaniella. The sequence continues at coordinate 62,291 of NZ_JBKEAA010000008.1, forward strand.
TCGATCAGGACGGCATGCAGAAGTCGGAATCCTACCAGCCCGTCATCATCAAGGACGGCAAGATGGTCCCCTACAAGAAATAGGGAGGCCCCTCGACGCGCCCGGCGCCCCAGGCCCGGGCGCTCAGCGCCCCGTCCTCAGAGAGCCGACAATGCGTCCTGCACCTGAGGCACCAGGGCCGCGCGCACCCGCGCCCAGCACTGGCCGCCGGCTTCGAGGCTGACGCAGCCGTCAGCCGCGGCTTTCAGATCCGACAGGTCACGACCGACGAACAGACGGCCCAAACCATTCAGCGCCTTGGGATCGTCAAAGGGCTCGGACAGCAGCAGCTCGGCGCCATCGGTCCCGAACAGACGCTGGCGGAAACGCCCCTCCTCGTCCCGGAAAGACACGATCCGGGCGCGACCGGCGCGCGCCGCAGCCGTTCCCTGCGCCGCAGACCTGGCGCTCGTGCCTGCGGACAGCCGCAGGCCGACCGCCTCGCGCAAACGCGCCATCAGCGGGGTGGCGGTCCGCCTGGCCTTGGCCGCGCCCGCCAGCAGGATGGTCTCGATCCGTTCGGGATGGGCCATCAGTTCCGCATAGTATTCACGTCGCGGCCCGATCTGGGCCTCGATCAGCTCGCACAGGGCCTGCTTGGCCTCGCCCCAGCCCAGGCCGCCTTCCAGCGCCGTCCGGAAATCCGCCGCCTGCGCCGGCGTGGCAAAGGCCTGATACAGCGTATACAGATGCGAGTTCTCGGCATCCTTGGGTTCACCGGGCTGGCGCGAATCGGTGACGATCCGCGCCACGGCGGATTTCAGCGCTTTGGCTCCGCCCTCGAACAGGGGGATGGTGTTGTCGTAGCTCTTGGACATCTTGCGCCCGTCCAGGCCCGGCAGCGTGGCGACAGCCTCGTCGACCTGGACCTCCGGCAGCACGAACAGATCCTCGCCCTGGCCATACAGATGGTTGAAGCGCTGGGCGATATCGCGCGCCATTTCCAGGTGCTGAATCTGATCGCGACCCACCGGCACGCAATGCGCATTGAACAACAGGATGTCGGCGGCCATCAGCACCGGGTAGGAAAAAAGCCCCATGGTGACCCCGTCATCCGGTTCGATGCCCTTGGCCGTGTTGGCGTCCACCGACGCCTTGTAGGCATGCGCGCGATTCATCAGCCCTTTGGCCGTGACGCAGCTCAGCATCCAGCACAGCTCGGGAATCTCCGGAACATCCGACTGGCGGTAGAAAGTCGTCCGTTCCGTATCCAGCCCCGCGGCAATCCAGGTCGCGGCCAACTCGAGCCGCGAGCGCGCGATGCGGGCCGGATCGTCGCACTTGATGAGCGCGTGATAATCAGCCAGGAAGAAAAACGCATCCACGCCGGGCTCGACGCTGGCCTGAATCGCCGGGCGGATCGCGCCTGCGTAATTGCCCAGATGGGGCGTGCCCGACGTGGTGATGCCAGTCAGGACGCGGGTGACGGGTGTGCTCATGGGGTTTCCAGGGAATTTCCGGACAGACGCGGCATCTCACGCCGCTAAAGGACGACCGAGGCCCGGCGTGTTTCGGCCAGGTATTCGCGCGATTGCATTTCCATCAGGCGCGACACAGTGCGGGAGAACTCGTTCGACATCGGGCCTTCAGTATAAAGCTCGTCGGCCGGACACTGGGCCGACAGGATCAGTTTGACCTTGTGGTCATACAGCACATCGACCAGCCAGGTGAAGCGACGCGCTTCGGAGGCCTGACGAGGCGCCATCCGGGGCACATCGGAGACAATCACGGTTTGAAAGCGGTCCGCCAGATCCAGATAATCATTCTGTGAACGGGGTGTGCCGCACAGCGCCATGAAGTCGAACCAGACCACGGTTCCGGCCAGCGCCACCGCCTGAATCTCGCGGTTCTCGATGTTCAGCACAGGCTTCTGCTCGGCGGTATCGGCCAGACGATCGAAGGCCGAACGCAGTTCGTCATGGGTCGCCGCCACGATCGGGGTGATGTACATGCGCAGTTGCGCCAGGGTGCGGCGCCGGTAATCCACCCCCGCATCGACGTTGAGCACATCCATCTTTTCCTGGATCAGCGCGATGGCCGGCAGAATGCGGTCGCGGTGCAGACCGTCCGGGTAGAGGGTGGATGGCTCGTAGTTCGAGGTCATGACAAACGACGTGCCGTATTCGAACAGCCGCAGCAACAGCCGGTACAGGATCATGGCATCAGCCACATCCGACACATGGAACTCGTCAAAACAGATCAGACGGTAGCGCGCGGCGATCTTGCGCGCCACATGATCCAGCGGATCGGACTCGCCGCTGACTTCGCGGATCTCCCGATGCACGCCCCGCATGAACTCATGGAAATGCAGGCGGACCTTGCGCTTGACGGGTACGGTCAGATAGAACGCATCCATCAGAAAGCTCTTGCCACGCCCGACACCGCCCCACAGATAGACCCCGCGGGGCACGACCGGGTGGAAAAACAGCCTTTTCAGGCCGTTGGAGCGCTGGCGCTTGAACTCGATCCAGTCGTCGTAGTATCGCTGCAGGCGCTCGACCGCCACGCGCTGGGCCTCGTCCGCGACGAAGCCCCGCTCGTTGAGCGCCTGCGCGTAGTACGCGCTGACATCCATCCGCGTCTGAGAGGACGAACTCACCAAACAGGACTCGGACGAGCTACAGGTTCAGCGTGCGCTTGTCGACCGCCAGGGCGGCTTCCTTGACGGCTTCGGACAGCGTCGGGTGCGCATGGCAGATGCGCGCGATGTCCTCGGCGGCGCCGCGGAATTCCATGATGGTCACGGCCTCGGAGATGAGCTCGGAGGCCATCGGGCCGACGATATGCACACCCAGCACCTCATCGGTCTTGGCATCGGCCAGAATCTTGACGAAACCGGTGGTGTCCCCCAGCGCGCGGGCACGGCCGTTGGCCATAAAGGGGAAGCTGCCGACCTTGTAGTCACGACCTTCGGATTTCAGTGCCTGCTCGGTCTTGCCCACCCAGGCGACTTCGGGCGAGGTATAGATGACCCAGGGGATGGTGTCGAAATTGACGTGACCATGCTGGCCGGCGATACGCTCGGCCACGGCCACGCCTTCTTCCTCGGCCTTGTGCGCCAGCATCGGCCCGCGCACCACGTCGCCGACCGCCCAGACGTTGGTCAGGTTGCTGCGGCAATCCTGATCGACGACCACGAACCCGCGCTCGTCCAGCTTGAGGCCCACCACATCGGCGCCCAGGCCCTGCGTGTTGGGCACGCGGCCGATGGACACGATCAGATGGTTGACCGACAGCTTCTGCTCGGCGCCGGCCGCGTCGGTGTACTGTACATTGACACTCTTGGCCGTGGTCTTGACCTCGGTGATGCGCACGCCGGTCCGGATGTCGAGACCTTGCTTGACGAGCGCCTTCTGGGCCTCTTTGGCCACATCGCGGTCGACAGCACCGAGAAAATCGGGCATGGCTTCCAGGATGGTGACATCGGCCCCCAGGCGGCGCCAGACGCTGCCCATTTCCAGGCCGATGACGCCCGCGCCGATGATGCCGAGCTTTTTGGGCACGGCGGGAATCCGCAGCGCGCCGTCGTTCGAGAGGATCTGCTCCTCGTCGAAGGGCACGTCGGGCAGCGCGCGTGCGCTGGAGCCGGTGGCCACGATCACGTGGCGGCCTTCGAGTTCCTCATCGGTCTTGCCGGCGACCTTGACGGCCCAGCCGAAGTCCGTCTTGGCGGTCAGCGAACCGGTTCCGTGGAAGAAGGACACCTTGTTCTTCTTGAACAGGAACAGAATGCCTTCGTTGTTCTGCTTGACCACCGTGTCCTTGCGGCCGATCAGCTTGGCCAGATCCAGGCTCACGCCCTTGGCGGTGATGCCGTGCTCGGCGAAATGATGGTTCAGTTGCTCGTAGTGCTCGGACGATTGCAGCAGCGCCTTGGACGGAATGCAGCCGACATTGGTGCAGGTGCCGCCGGGCGCCGGCTTGCCCGCCGGGCTGGTCCAGGCATCCACGCAGGCCACGGACAGGCCCAGCTGGGCGGCGCGGATGGCGGCAATATAGCCGCCAGGACCGGCGCCGATCACGATCACATCGAATTGTTTTGCCATGATGAATTCTCGAAGAGGTTAGCGGGCATGCGCCATGCGCATGCCCGCCGGGCGCGCCCGGGGTGGGCGCGCGCGCAATGACGCCGTATCCGGAATCAGACGCCCAGCATCAGACGCTGAGGGTCTTCCAGGGCTTCTTTCATGGCCACCAGGGCCAGGACGGCTTCGCGTCCGTCGATGATCCGGTGGTCGTAGGACAGCGCCAGGAAGTTGATCGGACGGATCACGATCTGGCCGTTTTCCACGACCGGCCGTTCCTTGGTGGCATGCACGCCGAGGATGGCCGATTGCGGCGGATTGATGATCGGGGTCGAGAGCATCGAGCCGAACACGCCGCCATTGGAGATCGAGAAGGTCCCGCCGGTCAGTTCTTCCAGACCCAGTTTACCCGCTTGGGCACGCTGACCGAAGTCGGCGATCTGCTTTTCGATTTCAGCGATGCTGAGCTGGTCGACATTGCGCAGGATGGGCACCACCAGGCCGCGCGGGCTGCCCACGGCGATCCCGATATCGAAGTAGCCGTGGTAGATGATGTCCTTGCCGTCCACCGAGGCGTTGACGATCGGATAGCGCTTGAGCGCGGCGACGGCGGCCTTGACGAAGAAGGACATGAAGCCCAGTTTGACACCGTGTTCCTTTTCGAAGACGTCCTTGTATTTCTTGCGCAGATCGATCACCGCCTGCATGTTGACCTCGTTGAAGGTCGTCAGGATGGCGTTCTCGGTCTGGGACTGGATCAGGCGCTCGGCAACGCGGGCGCGCAGGCGGCTCATGGGCACGCGCTGCTCGGGACGACCATCCAGGCCGACCGGCACGGGGGCCGACGGCGTGGCGGGGGCGGCGGGTGCCTGCGATGCGCTCAGGGCGTCGCCCTTGGTCACGCGGCCGCCACGGCCCGTGCCTTCGACGGTGGCGGGATCGATGCCCTTTTCGGACAGGATCTTGCCGGCGGACGGGGACGCCACCGAAGACTTGGCGGCCGGCCTGGTCGTCTCGGCGGCGGCCGGCGCGGAAGCCTGCGCCGGCGCAGCCGCCTCGGCAGGCGCGGCGGCCGGCGTAGCGGCAGCCTTGGCATCGGAGTCGATGCGGGCGAGGACTTCACCCGAGGTGACGGTGCTGCCGTCGCCCTTGACGATCTCGGAGAGCACGCCGGCGGTCGGGGCCGGGACTTCCAGGACGACCTTGTCGGTTTCGACCTCGATCAGGATCTCGTCGGCCTCAACGGCTTCTCCGGGCTGCTTTTTCCAGTTGAGCAGGGTGGCTTCCGATATTGATTCGGAAAGCTGCGGAACGAGGACTTCGGTAATGGCCATGATGATTCTTCCGTGTTGTCTGTATTTAAAGGAGGTCGGATTATTTGCTCAGCGTGAAGCTCTTGAACTTGGGCGAAAAGGCCTGCTCGATCAGGGCGCGCTGTTGTTCCTGGTGCTTGGCCATGTAGCCGACGGCGGGCGAAGCCGATGCCGGGCGACCGGCGTAGCCGAGTTTCTGGCCGTCTCCCATGTTCTCGAACAGATGATGCTGCACGTAGAACCACGGGCCCTGGTTCTGGGGTTCGTCCTGAACCCAGATCAGTTCCTTGGCGTTGGGGTATTTCTGCAATTCGGCCTGGAAGGACTTGTGCGCGAACGGGTAAAGCTGCTCGATCCGCAGGATGACCACGTCCTTGCGATCCTGCTCATCGCGCGCATGCACCAGATCGTAGTAGACCTTGCCGGAGCACAGCAGCACGCGCTTGACGCCGTCCGGCGCGATGTTCGCGTCGGCTTCGCCGATCACGGGCTTGAAGCCGCCCTCGGCCAGGTCTTCGAGGGGCGAAGCGGCATTCTTGTTGCGCAGCAGCGACTTGGGCGTGAAGATCACCAGCGGCTTGCGGAAGGGACGGATCATCTGCCGGCGCAGCACATGGAAAATCTGCGCGCCGTTGGTCGGCTGCACGACCTGCATGTTGTTGTCCGCGCACAGTTGCAGGAAGCGTTCGATGCGCGCCGAGGAGTGCTCCGGCCCCTGCCCCTCGTAGCCGTGCGGCAGCATCAGCGTCAGGCCGCACTGGCGTCCCCACTTGGCCTCGCCCGAGGAGATGAACTGGTCGATCACGACCTGGGCGCCATTGGCGAAATCGCCGAACTGGGCCTCCCAGATGGTCAGCACATTGGGCTCGGCGGTGGAGTAACCGTACTCGAAACCCAGCACGGCGGCCTCGGACAGCACGGAGTCGATGACCACGAACGGCGCCTGTCCCTCGGACACGTTCTGCAGGGGCACATAGGTCCCGTCGTCCCAGCGCTCGCGCTTCTGGTCGTGCAGCACGGCATGACGGTGAGTGAAGGTGCCGCGGCCGGAATCCTGGCCCGTGAAGCGGATGGCATAGCCATTGTTCACCAGGGAGGCAAAGGCCAGATGCTCGCCCATGCCCCAGTCCACGGGATGCTCGCCGCGCGCCATCGCCAGGCGGTCGGCCAGGAGCTTCTTGACCAGCGGATGCACGGTGAAATTGTCCGGCACCTGGGTGAGTCTTTCGCCGATGCGGGTCAACTCGGCCAGAGGAATGCCGGTATCGGCATGATCCGTCCACTTGGCGCCCAGGAACGGCGACCAGTCGGTGGAATACTTGTTCTTGTAGTCGGTCAGGACCGGCTCGACCGTGTGCTGGCCGTCCTCCATCAGCTGACGGTAGTCCTTGACCATCTGGTCGGGCTCGCCCGCGTTGAGGATGCCCTGGGCCACCAGCCGGTCGCCGTAGAGCTTGCGCGTGCCGGGATGGGTGCCGATGCTCTTGTACATCAGCGGCTGGGTCAGGGACGGCGTGTCCTGTTCGTTGTGGCCGAGCTTGCGGAAGCAGACGATATCCACGACCACGTCATGCTTGAACCGCTGACGATAGTCCAGCGCCAGGCGCGTGATGAACACCACGGCCTCGGGATCGTCGCCGTTGACGTGGAAGACCGGCGCCTCGATCATCTTGACCACGTCCGTGCAATACAGCGTGGAGCGCGAGTCGCGCGGATCCGAGGTCGTGAAGCCGATCTGGTTGTTGATGACGATGTGCAGCGTGCCGCCCGTGCCGTACCCGCGCGTCTGGGCAAGGTTCAGGGTCTCCATCACCACGCCCTGCCCGGCAAATGCGGCGTCCCCGTGCACCAGCACCGGCAGAACCTGCTCGCCGGCCTCGTCCTCGCGACGGTCCTGGCGGGCGCGCACACTGCCTTCGACCACCGGGTCGACGATCTCGAGGTGCGAGGGATTGAAGGCCAGCGACAGGTGGACCGGACCGCCGCGCGTGGACAGATCGCTGGAAAAGCCGTTGTGGTACTTGACGTCACCGTCGCTCAGGGCCTGACTGTGCTTGCCCTCGAACTCGGCGAACAGGTCGCCGGGCATCTTGCCCATGATGTTGACCAGCATGTTCAGACGGCCGCGGTGCGCCATGCCCACGACGATTTCCTGAACGCCGTTCTCGCCGGCATGGTTCACGACCTCGTCCATGGCGGCGATGAAGCTCTCGCCGCCTTCGAGGGAAAAGCGCTTCTGGCCGACGTACTTGGTATGCAGAAACCGTTCCAGGCCTTCGGCCTCGGTCACCTGGCGCAGAATGTTGCGCTTTTCTTCGACGGTGAATTCCGGCACGCTCAGCGTGGACTCCAGGCGTTCCTGGATCCAGCGCTTGATCGCCGGATCCGAGACGTGCATGAATTCAGCGCCGACGTTGTGGCAATACGTATCACGCAGGGCCTTGAGGATGTCCCTCATGGTCATCGTATCGGCCTTGGTGAAGTAGGTGTTCGTGGCCGAATAGATCTGGTCGAGGTCGGCCTCGGTCAGGCCGTAGAACGCGGGATCGAGTTCCGGAATGTCCAGCCGGTCGCGGCGCTTGAGGGGATCGAGCTGGGCAATATGGGAACCCAGCGTGCGATAGGCGGCGATGATGGACTGGACATAGACCTGTTTGCCGGCGATGGCCAGGGACTGGTCGGAGGCTTGGGCGGGGCGGACCTGGAAGGCGTTTTCGCGAGCGCGCTGGGCGAAGGAGGCGACGATCGGGGCATGCGCCTGATCACGGGTGCCTTCCCGGCCATCGACTGCGGGCTGATGCTGCAATTGATCGAAGTAGGCGCGCCACTGATCAGGAATGGCTCCCGGATTGTTCAGATAGGCTTCGTAGAGGTCTTCTACGTAGGGCGCGTTGGCGCCGAATAAATAGGACTTGGACTGGAGTTCTTGTTCCGAGGACATTGTGCGCTTCACCTGACGGGTGCTTCACCCGAACGATGCAGATTGAAAAACCTTCCGCGGCTCGGCCAGACCGATGAGCGGATAGCAGGGGCAGAAGGCAACGGTACGACGCCTTGCATAAGCCGTATTAAGGCCAAAGTATACCCGCCTCGCGGCATAGGTTTAAACTGATCTGCCGAAAACACCCAATCGGGACTGATTTTCACCCGGTGGGCGTTGGTATTAACAAACACTCGGCAAATACTCGGAAAAAACAGAGACCCGGTCATAAACAAACACGCGAATAAACACACAATCGGGCGGGTTCTTTCACCGCGACGACACGTACGATACGAAACAGCAGGAGCACAGGATCCATGGACCTGAAAGAAGAACGCGCCAAAATGGCGCTCGATTACCACGAATTCCCCACCCCCGGGAAAATCTCCGTCGTCCCGACCAAACCCCTGGCCAACCAGGACGATCTGACCCTGGCCTATTCGCCAGGTGTGGCCACAGCCAGCATGGCCATTCATGCCGATGGCGAGGCGGCCGCCGCCCGGTACACCTCGCGGGCCAACCTGGTGGGCGTGGTGACCAACGGCACCGCCGTGCTCGGCCTGGGCAACATCGGCCCGCTGGCGGCCAAGCCCGTCATGGAGGGCAAGGGCTGCCTGTTCAAGAAATTCGCCGGGATCGACGTCTTCGACATCGAGCTCAACGAGCACGATCCGGACAAACTGGTCGACATCATCACCGCGCTCGAGCCGACGCTGGGCGGGATCAACCTCGAGGACATCAAGGCGCCGGAATGCTTCTACATCGAGAAGAAGCTGCGCGAGCGCATGAAGATCCCGGTCTTCCACGACGACCAGCACGGGACCGCCATCATCTCGTCGGCTGCCGTCCTCAACGGCCTGAAGGTCGTGAACAAGGACATCGGCAAGGTCAAGCTGGTGTGCTCGGGGGCCGGCGCCGCCGCCATCGCCTGCCTGGACCTGATGGTCAAGCTCGGCGTCTCGCAGCAGAACATCTACGTGGTCGATTCACGCGGCGTGATCTGGCAGGGGCGCGACGAGAAAATGGAGGCCAACAAGGCCCGCTACGCCCAGAAGACCGGCGCCCGGACCCTGGCCGACGTCTGCAAGGGCGCCGATGTGTTCCTGGGCTGCTCGGCCCCCGGCGTGCTGACCCAGGACATGGTGCGCTCCATGGCCGACCGGCCGCTGATCCTGGCCCTGGCCAACCCCGACCCCGAGATCCGCCCGGAGGACGCCAAGGCCGCGCGGCCCGACTGCATCATCGCCACCGGCCGTTCGGACTACCCGAACCAGGTCAACAACGTACTGTGCTTCCCCTTCATTTTCCGGGGTGCGATGGACTGCGGCGCCACCGTCATCAATGAGGAAATGAAACTGGCCTGCGTGCACGCCATCGCGGAACTGGCCCAGGCCGAGAGCAGCGCCGAGGTCGCCGGCGCCTATGCCGACCAGGATCTGTCCTTCGGGCCGGAATACATCATTCCCAAACCCTTCGATCCGCGCCTGATCGTCAAGATCTCCCCGGCGATCGCCGAGGCCGCCGCCGCCTCCGGCGTGGCCCGTCGCCCCATCGAGGACCTGGACGCCTACCGCCAGTCCCTGATGAGCATCGTCTACCACTCCGGCCAGTTGATGCGGCCGATGTTCCGCCAGGCCAAATCCGCGCCCAAACGCGTGGTCTACGCCGACGGCGAGGACGAGCGCGTGCTGCGCGCCGCCCAGACCGTGCTCGACGAGGGCTTCGCCCGACCCGTCCTGATCGGCCGTCCGGCCGTGATCGACATGCGCATCCAGAAATTCGGCCTGCGCCTGGTGCCCGGACAGAACGTGGAAATCGTCAATCCCGAAGACGACTCGCGCTTCAACGAAACCTGGAACGCCTACTTCAAGCAGCGCGGCCGCGACGGCGTCACCCCCGACATCGCCAAGGCCATGGTGCGCAAGCACAATTCCCTGATCGGCGTGATGCTGCTGCAACGCGGCGACGTCGATGCCATGATCTGCGGAGTGGCCAGTCGTTTCGACAACCAGCTGAAATACGTCGAGGAAGTCATCGGCCTCAAACCCACCGCCCGCACCTACGCGGCGATGAACGTGCTGATGCTGCCGACCCAGACACTGTTCATCTGCGACACGCACGTCAACGAGGATCCCTCCGCCGAACAGATCGCCGACATGACGATCCTGGCCGCCGAAGAAATCCGCCGCTTTGGCATCGTGCCCAAGGTCGCCCTGCTCTCGCATTCCAACTTCGGCAGCCGCCCGTCGGCGTCCTCCCGCAAGATGGCCGAGGCCCGGCGCCTGCTCGCCGAGCGTGCGCCCGAGATCGAGGTCGATGGGGAAATGCACGCCGACTCGGCCCTGTCCGAGACGATCCGCGTCAAGGCCTTCCCCGATACGACGCTGACGGGGCCGGCCAACCTGCTGATCATGCCCAACCTGGACGCCGGCAACATCACCTACAACATGCTGAAGATGACCGGCAGCCATGGCGTGGCGATGGGTCCGATCCTGCTGGGAACCGCACGCCCGGTGCACATCCTGACCACCAGTTCCACGGTTCGCCGGATCGTCAACATGACGGCCCTGGCCGTGGTGGACGCCCAGCAGGAGGCGGGCCAGGCGGACTGACCGGTTCGCGCGCATCCGTCGAGACCGTATCGCTCGGCGGACAAACATGAAAAACGGGCCTCGCGGCCCGTTTTTCATGTGGCGGCAAAGCGCGTGATCATTTCACGTCGCGCAGCGAAGCCCCGGTGTACAGCTGGCGCGGACGACCGATCTTGTAGCTGGGATCGGAGAGCATCTCGTTCCACTGAGCGATCCAGCCCACCGTGCGGGCCAGGGCGAAGATGGCCGTGAACAGCGAGGTGGGGATGCCTATGGCGCGCTGGACGATGCCCGAGTAGAAGTCCACGTTCGGGTAGAGCTTGCGCTCGACGAAATACGGGTCTTCCAGGGCGATGCGTTCCAGTTCCATGGCCAGCTTGAACAGCGGGTCGCTGTGCAGGCCCAGCGCATCGAGCACTTCGCGGCAGGTTTCCTGCATCATCTTGGCGCGCGGATCGTAGTTCTTGTAGACCCGGTGGCCAAAGCCCATCAGACGGACGCCGGAATTCTTGTCCTTGACCTTTTCCATGAACTCGCCGACCTTGGCCACGCCGCCCTGGGCCTGGATGTCTTCCAGCATGTTCAGGCAGGCCTCGTTGGCGCCGCCGTGCGCCGGGCCCCACAGGCAGGCCACGCCGGCCGCGATGGCCGCGAATGGATTGGTGCCGGAGGAACCGCACAGACGCACCGTGGAGGTGGAGGCATTCTGTTCGTGATCGGCGTGCAGGATGAAGATGCGATCCAGCGCACGTTCCACCACATCATTGACCACGTAGTCATCGCAAGGGGTGGCGAACATCATGCGCAGGAAGTTGCCCGTGTAGGACAGGTCGTTCTTCGGGTAGATGAAGGGCTGACCCACGGAATGCTTGTACGCCATGGAGACCAGCGTCGGCATCTTGGCGATCAGGCGGATCGCCGACACCTCGCGATGGCGCGGATCGGTGATGTCGGTGGAGTCGTGATAGAAGGCCGACAGCGCGCCGACCAGCCCCGTCAGCACCGCCATCGGGTGCGCATCGCGGCGGAAGCCCTGCAGGAAATTATGCATCTGCTCATGCACCAGCGTGTGGTGCGTGACGATATGGTTGAATTCCTGTTTCTGGTCCGGAGAAGGCAACTCGCCGTTCATGATCAGATAGGCCACGGACAGGAAATCGCAGTTCTTCGCCAGCTGGTCGATCGGGTGGCCGCGATACAGCAGCTGGCCCTTGTCGCCGTCGATATAGGTGATGGCGGATTCGCAGGAGGCCGTCGCCATGAACCCGGGATCATAGGTGAACATCCCCGTCTGGCCGTACAGGTTGCGGATGTCAATCACGTCCGGTCCTATCGTGCCCTGATAAACGGGGAACTCGACCGAGGGGCTGCCGTCGGAGAACGACAGCGTCGCTTTTTTATCGGATAGCTGCATGTGAATCTTCCTTAAAGTTACAGCGCTTTCATCTGTTCGACGAGCCTGCGGATGTCGGGCGTGTCATACGTGCCCGACAGATCGGTTCGTCCCAGCAGGATATCGAGCAGTTCGTTATCGCCCATGTCGAAAAGCTGCGTCAGTGCCCGGACATCGGTCTCGGTCAACTGCGTTTCCCGGGCATCCAGGAAACGCGTGATGATGAGATCGTTCTCGAGCAGGCCTCGCCGCGCCCGCCAACGTAGACGGGCCCGGTCCAGAACGGACAGGTCACCGGGCATTTTCTTTCCTCAGACCGTGCGTCGCACGAGCATTTCCTTGATCTTGCCGATCGCAGCCGACGGATTCAGTCCCTTGGGGCAGACATCCGTGCAGTTCATGATCGTATGACAACGGAACAGACGGTAGGGATCCTCCAGGTTGTCCAGACGCTCGCCGGTTGCTTCGTCGCGGGAATCCGCGATGAAACGGTAAGCCTGGAGCAATCCGGCCGGGCCGACGAATTTGTCCGGATTCCACCAGAAAGACGGACAGGAGGTCGAGCAGGAACCGCACAGAATGCACTCGTACAGGCCATTGAGTTCCTCGCGTTGCTCGGGCGACTGCAACCGCTCTTTTTCGGGAGGCGGCGTGTCGTTGATCAGGTAAGGCTTGATCGAATGGTACTGATCGAAGAAGAAGGTCATGTCCACGATCAGGTCGCGCACCACGGGCAGGCCGGGCAGCGGCTTGAGGACGATGGGCTCCTTGAGTTCCATCAGATTGGTCGTGCAGGCCAGGCCGTTCTTGCCATTGATGTTCATGGCATCTGAGCCGCACACGCCTTCGCGGCAGGACCGGCGCAGGGCCAGGCTGTCGTCGAGCTCGTTCTTGATGCGCAGAATCGCGTCCAGCAGCATCTTGTCGGTCGGTTGCAGTTCGACCTCGAATTTCTGCATGTAGGGGCGCTCATCCTTGTCCGGATCGTAGCGGTAGATCTCGAATTTCACGATACGTTTTTCACTCATGACGATATCCAGATTAGAAAGTGCGCGGCTTGGGCGGGATGCTGTCCATGGTCAGGGGCTTCATGCGCACCGGCGTGTACTCGAGGCGGTTATCCTCGGCGAACCACAGGGTGTGCTTGAGCCAATTGACATCATCGCGTTCCGGATGATCCTCGAGGGCGTGGGCCCCGCGGGATTCCAGGCGGTTGGCGGCGGATTTCGTGGTAGCGCGGGCGACCTCGATCATGTTGGCGACTTCCAGGGCCTCGATACGCGCGGTGTTGAAGACCTTGGACTTGTCCGAGAAATAGATGTCCTGGACCTCGGGCACCAGATCGGCGATGACCTCGGCGCCCTCTTGCAGGACATCGAGCTTGCGGAACACGCCGCAGTGGCTCTGCATGGCCACGCGGATCTTGTTGGCCACATCCTGGGCCTTCTGGCCGGAGGTGCGGGTCTCCAGATGGTTGACGCGATCCAGAGAAGCCTGAATGTCGGTATCCGGCAGCGGCTTGTGGCTGTGCTGGCGTTCCGGATGCTGCCCCACGATGAAGTTGCCGGCCGAACGGCCGAACACGATCAGGTCCAGCAGGGAGTTGGTGCCCAGGCGGTTGGCGCCATGCACCGACGTCGCGGCGCACTCGCCGATCGCATACAGACCGTTGACGATTTTTTCCTCGCCATTGGCGTGGGTGACGACCTGGCCATGATAGTTGGCGGGGATGCCGCCCATCTGGTAGTGGATCGTCGGCACCACGGGAATCGGGTCCTTGACCGGATCGATATTGGCGAACTTGATGGCGATTTCACGAATCGAGGGCAACCGCTTGGTGATGGTCTCGGCTCCCAGGTGATCGAGCTTGAGCAGCACGTAGCTGCCGTCGCCGCAGCCGCGACCCTCTTTGATTTCCTGGTCCATCGACCGCGACACGAAGTCGCGTGGCGCCAGATCCTTGAGCTGCGGCGCGTAGCGTTCCATGAAACGCTCGCCATCCTTGTTCAGCAGGAATCCGCCCTCGCCGCGCACCCCCTCGGTGATCAGCACGCCCGCGCCGGCCACGCCGGTGGGGTGGAACTGCCAGAATTCCATGTCCTGCAGCGGGATGCCCGCGCGCGCCGCCATGCCCAGGCCGTCGCCGGTGTTGATGAAGGCATTGGTGGTCGCGGCCCAGATCCGGCCCGCGCCGCCGGTGGCCAGCACCGTGTGCTTGGCCTCGAGGACGTAGATCTCACCGGTTTCCATTTCCATCGCGGTCACGCCCAGCACGTCGCCGTCGTTGTTGCGCAGCAGATCCAGCGCCATCCACTCGACGAAGAACTGGGTGCGGGCGGCGACGTTGCGCTGATAGAGCGTATGCAGCATCGCATGGCCGGTCCGGTCGGCAGCGGCACAGGCGCGCTGGACGGGTTTTTCGCCGAAATGGGACGTATGCCCTCCGAACGGACGCTGATAGATAGTGCCGTCCGGGTTGCGGTCGAAGGGCATGCCGAAGTGCTCGAGTTCGTACACGGCATTGGGTGCCTCGCGGACCATGAATTCGATCGCGTCCTGGTCGCCGAGCCAGTCGGAACCCTTGACGGTGTCATACATGTGCCACTGCCAGTGATCCTCGCTCATGTTGCCCAGCGAGGCACTGACGCCGCCCTGGGCGGCCACGGTATGTGAGCGGGTCGGAAAGACCTTGGTCAGCACGGCCACGGACAGGCCCGCCTGGGCCAGCTGCAGCGAACAACGCAGGCCGGCTCCGCCGGCGCCGACGACCACCACATCGAACTGGCGGCGCGGAAGGGATTTGTTGACAGCAGCCACGTTAGAGACTCCAGAGAATTTGACCGAAGAAGACCACCGCGGCGACCAGCCACAGGACAGTCATGACCTGCATGAACAGACGCAGGCCGGCGGAATGAACATAATCCATCCAGATGTCGCGCACGCCGATCCAGGCGTGCCAGGCGAGCGACAGGAAAGCCAGCGTCGCCAGCAGCTGCCCGACCGGCAGCGTGCCGACAGAAAAGGCGAAGAAAGCACGCCAGGACGCGTAGTCCAGGCTGGGCACCAGGATGGCGTACAGGACCAGGATCAGGGTGTAGACCGCCATGATGACGGCGGTGACGCGCTGGACGATGAAATCGCGGGTGCCGTAGTGCGCGCCCACGACCAGGCGCTTGCGACCGATACGTTCTTGAGCCATTACCATGCTCCAAAGAGTTTCAGACCGAAGACCACGGTCAATGCCAGGGCCACGCCCATCACCAGGGCGCCGGAGCGCTGCGAAGGCGCGCGCTCATTGCCGATATGCAGATCCAGCGTCAGGTAACGGATGCCGGCGCAGAAGTGGTGGAAATAGCCCCACATCAGGACCAGCAGCACGATCTTACAGACGGGGCTGGAGACCCATTCGCGCATGACCGCGAAGGATTCGGGCGATTCGACGCTTTGCGCGAACAGCGGCACGATCACCAGCGGCAGCGCCAGAAAAAGAAGTGCGCCGCTCACCCGGTGCAGAATGGATGCTTTGGCCGCCGGAGGCAGACGGTAACTCATGAGGTCGCTCAACCCCAGGTTACGGAACTGCGGGCGCGGCTTTGCGGCTGATTCAGACATGATGGCCTCGTAGTTGGAAAATGGAAGGAATTCTGGGCTCACTTGGTATTTTCGCCCATCCGTGAGTCAATTCAAACTGTTGCGGTAATGATAGCGCTCCGACACATAATGACCACGGCGCAACTCCATGGGACGATCGCCATAGGTATAGGCGATGCGCTCGACCTGCAGCAGCGGGCTGCCAAGCTGGACTTGCAGCGGTTTCGCCTGCACGTCGGTGGCAGCCACCGCGCGGATTTTTTCCTCGGCGCGCACCAGGCTGACACCGAATTCGGTTTCGAACAGGGCATACACCGGCCCCCGGTAACGCAGCAGCGATTCCAGGGTCAGCCCCTTGAAGACACTGCCCGGCAGCCAGATATCGTCGAGAATGGTGGGCACGTCGTCAAAAGACAGGACGCGGCGCATGTTCACGACCGCATCCCCGGCGCGCAGGTCCAGGGCGGCGGCGATTTCGGCCGACGCCTTGGTGCGGCGGCAGTCGAGAATCTGGCTGCTGGACACGCCGGGGCGCCCTTCGTCGGGAGTCAGTCGTAAAAATCGGTAACGAACCTTGGCCTCATTGTGCGTCGCCACGAAAGTGCCCTTGCCCTGACGGCGGATCAGCAGGTTCTCGGCCGCCAGCTCATCAATGGCCTTGCGCACGGTGCCCTGACTGACCTGAAAACGGGCGGCCAGCTCGAGCTCGCTGGGTATCGACTCGCCGGGTTTCCATTCACCCCGGTCGAGCCCCTGCAGGATCAGCCCCTTGATCTGCTGATACAGGGGGCTGAACGCAGCGCTGGACGTCGCGCGACTCGGCGTCTGCGGGCGATCAATCAGAGGAGATTCGGACATGTCGGTCAGGAAATGCTGCCGTTGGGCCATGCTACAGAATGAGACGACGCATTTTCGCATTTCCAGGCCCGGATGTCTAATACTCTTATGTCTTATATAAGATATAAGACCCTTGACGCCTGCCAATCAAATACACTATTCTTACCAGCAATTTGCATCCCCTCCGGATACCCTCTCTCACTCTATCGCTATCGGAGAACCACCATGTCCAAACCTGCCATGCGCGTCGCGGTCACCGGCGCCGCCGGCCAGATCGGCTATGCCCTGCTGTTTCGCATCGCTTCAGGAGAAATGCTCGGCAAAGACCAGCCCGTCATCCTGCAGTTGCTCGAAATCCCCGACGAGAAGGCCCAGAAGGCGCTGCAAGGCGTCATGATGGAACTGGACGACTGCGCTTTCCCGCTACTGGCCGGCATGAGCGCCCACAGCGATCCGCGCACCGCCTTCAAGGACGCGGACGTGGCCCTGCTGGTCGGCGCCCGCCCGCGCGGCCCCGGCATGGAGCGCAAGGACCTGCTGCAGGTCAATGCCCAGATCTTCACCGCCCAGGGCAAGGCCCTGAACGAAGTCGCCAGCCGCGACGTCAAGGTCCTGGTGGTTGGCAATCCGGCCAACACCAACGCCTACATCGCCATGAAGTCCGCGCCAGACCTGCCGGCCAAGAACTTCACCGCCATGCTGCGCCTGGATCACAATCGCGCCCTGTCGCAGATTGCGGCCAAGACCGGCGAAGCCGTGGCCGACATCGAAAAACTGATCGTCTGGGGCAACCACTCGCCCACCATGTATCCGGACACGCGCTTTGCCACCATCGGCGGCAAGCCCGCCCAGGATCTGATCAACGACCAGGCCTGGATCCGCGACGAATTCATCCCCACCGTGGGCAAGCGTGGCGCGGCCATCATCGCCGCGCGCGGCCTGTCCTCGGCCGCCTCGGCCGCCAATGCCGCCATCGACCACATCCACGACTGGGTGCTGGGATCCGACGGAAAATGGGTCACCATGGGCATTCCTTCGGACGGCTCGTACGGCATCCCCGAAGACATCATTTACGGCGTGCCGGTCACGACGGCCAACGGCGAATACACCCGGGTCCCGGACCTGGAAATCGACGACTTCTCCCGCGAGCGCATGGACTTCACCCTGAAGGAACTGCTCGAGGAACGCGACGGCATTGCCGATCTGCTGAAGTAAGTCCGCCACGACGCGCGCGTGCGACATCCACTCGCCACGCGCCGCCGAATGTCCAGCCGATGACAGACAGCGCGGCAATCTGATCCCAGAATGCCACTGTTACCGGCTGGAATCACGCCCCGCCCGGGGCGAACGCTGCCGCATATCTGGGGTACGCCAGGAGCCGGCGGCTCATCGGAGCGTCCATCATGACTCGTCCCGCCTCTCCCGGCGCCCTGTTGCGCCAGGCCCTGATCGAAGAATCCCCCCTGCAGATCATCGGGGCCATCAATGCCAATCACGCCTTGCTGGCGCAGCGCGCCGGCTACCGGGCCATCTATCTTTCCGGAGGCGGTGTGGCCGCCGGGTCGCTCGGCCTGCCCGATCTGGGCATCAATACGCTCGACGACGTCCTGACCGACGTGCGCCGGATCACCGATGTCTGCGATGTTCCCCTGCTGGTGGACATCGATACCGGCTTCGGCCCCTCGGCTTTCAACATTGCCCGCACCATCAAATCCCTGATCAAGTTCGGTGCGGCCGGCTGCCACATCGAGGATCAGGTCGGCGCCAAACGCTGCGGTCACCGGCCCGGCAAGGAAATCGTCAGCACCGGAGAAATGGCCGATCGCGTGAAAGCCGCCGTCGATGCCCGCAACGACAGCGATTTCTACATCATTGCGCGTACCGACGCGATCGCCGTCGACGGCGTGGATGCCGCCCTGGCGCGCGCGCATGCGTGCGTCGAAGCGGGCGCCGATGCGATCTTCGCAGAAGCATCCTACGATCTGGATACCTACAAGAAATTTTCCGACAGCCTGAACGTCCCGGTGCTGGCCAACATCACCGAATTCGGCAAGACGCCATTGTTCACGGTCAAGGAACTCGCAGGCGCGGGGGTGGGCATCGTGCTCTATCCCCTGTCGGCATTCCGGGCCATGAACAAGGCCGCCGAGACCGTCTACGAGGCCATCCGCCGCGACGGCCATCAACACCAGGTGCTCGACCTGATGCAGACGCGCGAAGAACTCTACGACCGGATCGGCTACCACCGTTACGAAGAACAGCTGGACGCCCTGTTCAAGCAAGGCAAGAACAAAGCGTCCTGACCGGAATTTTTTTCTCCAGAACGCCCCTACTCCGATTCCTTCCTCATTCAAGGAGACCGCTGATGGCAACCAAGAACACCTCCGCTCCCAAGAAAGCTGCTGCTCCCAAAAAAGCCGCAGCCCGCAAGACCGCCGCATCCAAGGCGCCCGCCGCCGCGCCCGTGACCCCCAAGCCCAAGAAATCCGTGGCGCTGTCGGGCATCGTCGCAGGCAATACCGCACTATGCACGGTCGGCCGCAGCGGCAACGATCTGCACTACCGCGGCTACGACATCCTGGACATCGCCGACACTTGCGAATTCGAGGAAGTCGCTCACCTGCTGATCCATGGCAAGCTGCCGACCGCCGCCGAGCTGAAAGCCTACAAGGAAAAGCTGCGCCGCCTGCGCGGCCTGCCCGTCCATGTCCAGGAAGTCCTGGAGTCCCTGCCCGCCGCCAGCCATCCCATGGACGTGATGCGCACCGCCGCCTCGGCGCTGGGCTGCGTGCTGCCCGAAAAGGACGACCACAATCTGCCGGACGCCCGCGACATCGCCGACCGCCTGATGGCCAGCCTGGGTTCCGCGCTGCTGTACTGGTATCATTACAGCCACAATGGTCGCGCCGTCAATGTCGAAACGGACGATGACAGCATCGGCGGCCATTTTCTGCATCTGCTCCACGGCGAGACCCCGTCCAAGGAATGGGTCCGCGCGATGCACACCTCGCTGATCCTGTATGCAGAGCACGAATTCAACGCCTCGACCTTCACCGGTCGCGTGATCGCCGGCACGGGCTCGGACATGTATTCGGCCATCACCGGCGCCATCGGCGCGCTGCGCGGGCCGAAACACGGCGGCGCCAACGAGGTCGCTTTCGAGATCCAGAAACGCTACGACACCCCGGACGAGGCCGAGGCCGACATCCGCCGTCGCGTCGAAGCCAAGGAAGTCGTGATCGGCTTTGGCCATCCGGTCTACACTGTTTCGGATCCGCGTAATCAGGTGATCAAGGCCACCGCGCGGCGCCTGTCGAAAACCGCCGGCTCGATGAAAATGTTCGACATCGCCGAGCGCCTGGAATCCGTGATGTGGGACGCCAAGAAAATGTTCCCCAACCTGGACTGGTTCTCCGCCGTGTCCTATCACATGATGGGCGTGCCCACCGCCATGTTCACCCCCTTGTTCGTGATCGCCCGCACGGCCGGCTGGTCGGCGCACATCATCGAACAGCGCATCGACAACAAGATCATCCGCCCGACGGCCAACTACGTCGGCCCGGAGGATCGCAAGTTCGTTCCCCTGTCCAAGCGCAAGTAAGTCGAACCTCTCTTCAGGAAATTCCATGTCCGCACCCATTTCCAACGTTCGCCCCCAGCCCGATCAGGTGCTGGTGGATATCGTCGACTACGTCTTCGACTACAAGATCGACAGCGCGCTGGCGCTCGAAACCGCCCGCAACTGCCTGATCGACACCCTGGGCTGCGGCCTGGAAGGCCTGGAATACCCGGCCTGCCGCAAGCTCATGGGCCCCATCGTGCCTGGCACCGTGGTCCCCAACGGCGCCAAGGTCCCCGGCACGCAGTTCCAGCTGGATCCGGTGCAGGCCGCCTTCAACATCGGCTGCATGATTCGCTGGCTGGATTTCAACGACACCTGGCTGGCCGCCGAATGGGGCCACCCGTCCGACAACCTGGGAGGTGTCCTGGCCGTGGCCGACTGGCTGTCGCGCAACGCGGTGGCCGCCGGCAAGGCGCCGCTGACCATGCGCGCCGTGCTCGAAGGCATCATCAAGGCGCACGAAATCCAGGGCTGCATCGCACTGGAAAACTCCTTCAACAAGGTCGGCCTGGATCACGTGGTGCTGGTCAAGGTCGCCTCCACCGCCGTGGTCTCCCAGATGCTGGGCCTGTCCCGGGAAGAAGCCATCAACGCCGTGTCCCTGGCCTGGGTGGACGGCCAGAGCCTGCGCACCTACCGCCATGCCCCCAACACCGGGAGCCGCAAGTCCTGGGCGGCGGGCGACGCAACCAGCCGCGCCGTGCGTCTGGCCCTGATGGCCCGCACGGGCGAAATGGGCTATCCCTCGGTGCTGACCGCGCCGGTCTGGGGCTTCTATGATGTGCTGTTCAAGGGACAGCCTTTCAAGTTCCAGCGCCCCTACGGCAGCTACGTGATGGAAAACGTGCTGTTCAAGATCTCCTTCCCGGCCGAATTCCACTCGCAGACCGCTGTCGAGTGCGCCATGCAGATCCACGACAGGCTGCAGGCCCTGGGCAAGACCGATGCCGACATCAAGAAAATCACGATCCGCACGCACGAGGCCTGCATCCGCATCATCGACAAGAAAGGCCCGCTGAACAACCCCGCCGACCGCGATCACTGCATCCAGTACATGGTGGCCGTGCCCATCCTGTTCGGCCGCCTGACTGCGGCGGATTACGAGGACGGCGTGGCCGCCGATCCGCGCATCGACGCCTTGCGCGACAGGACCATCTGCGTCGAAGACCCGGCGTTCACCACCGACTATCACGACCCGGACAAGCGCTCCATCGCCAACGCGCTGACGGTCGAATTCACGGACGGCACCAGGCTCGACGAGATCGTCTGCGAATACCCGATCGGTCACAAGCGTCGCCGCAAGGATGGCATCCCGCTGCTGGAAGCCAAGTTCCGTCGGAATCTGGCCCGCCAGTTCCCCGCCCGCCAGCAGCAGCGCATCCTGGATGTGTCGCTGGACCAGGAAAAGCTCGAAGCCATGCCGGTGCATGAATACGTGGATCTGTATGTCATCTGACGCTCAAGCGCCCACGGCCCGGGCCATCCGCCACAATGAGGCCGCCCATCGTTTCGAATGGACGGAGGACGGCTTCCTCAGCGTGCTGGACTATGCCCTGGACGGCCCCGTTGCGACGTTCACCCACACGGGGGTCCCGGCTGCCGTGGGCCGACGCGGCATCGCCGGCGATCTGGTGCGCACGGGGCTGGACACGGCCCGCGCGCGCGGCTGGCGCGTGCGGGCGCTGTGCTCGTATGTGGCGGCTTTCGTGCAGCGACATCCGGAATACCAGGATCTGCTCGACTGATCCGTCCGACTGATCTGCCTGGGCGAAACGGCCCGGTGAAGCCCTCGGGCTGGATTCGCACCTCCTCGGGGATGCCTCCCTGAGGATGCCGAGCCGCCCGTCCTCGTCCGGTTTCCGCACGGAAAAGAGGCATCCGGCCCGGTCCTGTAGGGTTTAAGTCTTATATCTTATATAAGACTATTGCCTGATCATCGGGCTTGCCAGTAAAATAATGGCGTTTTCCAACCCTCTTTCCTGAGGCATCACGCCATGCTGGACTCCTACCGCACCGAAGCCGCCGCCCGCGAGGCGATCGGCATCCCGCCACTTCCCCTGACGGCCCAACAGACAGCCGATCTGATCGAGCTGCTGAAAAACCCGCCCAAGGGCGAGGCCGAATTTCTGCTGGATCTGTTCACGCACCGCGTTCCCGCTGGCGTGGACGACGCCGCCCAGGTCAAGGCTTCCTACCTGGCCGCCATCGCACTGGGCAAGGAATCCTGCCCGCTGATCGACGCCCGCCGCGCCACCGAGCTGCTGGGCACCATGCTGGGTGGCTTCAACATCGGCGCCCTGATCGAATTGCTCGACCATGACGACCTGGCGCCCGTCGCGGCCGAGGGCCTGAAAAAGACCCTGCTGGTCTTTGACGCTTTCCACGACATCGAAGAAAAAGCCAAGGCGGGCAATCCTCACGCCCAGGCTGTCCTGCAAAGCTGGGCCGATGCCGAATGGTTCACCAGCCGCGCCGAAGTCCCGCAAAGCATGACGCTGACCGTCTTCAAGGTCACCGGCGAAACCAACACCGACGACCTGTCGCCCGCGCCCGACGCCTGGAGCCGCCCGGACATCCCTCTGCACGCGCTCGCCATGCTCAAGAATCCGCGTGACGGCATCGTGCCCGACGCCCCCGGCCAGGTCGGCCCGATCAAGCTGCTCGACGAGCTCAAGGCCAAGGGCCATCTGGTCGCCTATGTCGGTGATGTGGTCGGCACGGGTTCCTCACGCAAATCGGCAACCAACTCCGTCATCTGGCACACCGGCGAAGACATTCCCTTCGTGCCCAACAAACGCTTCGGCGGCGTCTGTCTGGGGGGCAAGATCGCCCCGATCTTCTACAACACCATGGAAGACTCCGGCGCTCTGCCGATCGAACTGGACGTGTCCGCCATGAACATGGGCGACGTCATCGAACTGCGCCCCTACGAAGGCAAGGCGCTCAAGGACGGCCAGGTCATTTCCGAGTTCCAGCTGAAATCCGACGTGCTGCTCGACGAGGTCCGCGCCGGCGGTCGCATTCCGCTGATCATCGGCCGTGGCCTGACAGCCAAGGCCCGCGCTTCCCTGGGCCTGCCGCCCACCACCCTGTTCCGCCTGCCCGAGGCGCCCGTCGACAGCGGCAAGGGCTATTCCCTGGCGCAAAAACTCGTCGGCCGCGCCTGCGGCCTGCCAGAGGGCCAGGGCGTGCGGCCGGGCACCTATTGCGAACCGCGCATGACCTCGGTCGGCAGCCAGGACACCACGGGCCCCATGACCCGCGACGAACTCAAGGATCTGGCCTGCGTGGGCTTCTCGGCCGACCTGGTGATGCAGTCCTTCTGCCACACCGCCGCCTATCCCAAGCCCGTGGACGTCAAGACCCACCACGAGCTGCCCGCCTTCATCAGCACGCGCGGCGGCGTGGCGCTGCGTCCGGGCGACGGCATCATCCACTCATGGCTCAACCGCATGCTGCTGCCCGACACGGTCGGCACCGGCGGCGACTCGCACACCCGCTTCCCGATCGGCATCAGCTTCCCGGCCGGCTCCGGCCTGGTCGCGTTCGCGGCCGCCACCGGCGTCATGCCGCTGGACATGCCCGAGTCCGTCTTGGTGCGCTTCAAGGGCGAAATGCAGCCCGGCGTCACCCTGCGCGACCTGGTCAACGCGATTCCGCTGTACGCGATCAGGCAAGGCCTGCTGACCGTCGAAAAGAAAGGCAAAAAGAACATCTTCTCCGGCCGCATCCTGGAAATCGAGGGGCTGCCGAACCTGAAGATCGAACAGGCTTTCGAACTGTCCGACGCCTCGGCCGAGCGCTCCGCCGCCGCCTGCACCGTGCGCCTGAACAAGGAACCGATCATCGAATACCTGAACAGCAACATCACGCTGCTGAAATGGATGATCGCCAATGGCTACCAGGACGCCCGCACGTTGGCGCGCCGCATCAAGAACATGGAGGCCTGGCTGGCCGACCCGCAACTGGTCGAGCCCGATGCCGATGCCGACTACGCGGCGGTGATCGACATCGACCTGGCCGACATCCACGAGCCGATCGTGGCCTGCCCGAACGACCCGGACGACGTCAAGACGCTGTCCGATGTCGCCGGCACCGCCATCGATGAAGTCTTCATCGGCAGCTGCATGACCAACATCGGCCATTTCCGCGCCGCCGCCAAGCTGCTGGAAGGCAAGCGCGACCTGCCTTCCAAGCTCTGGGTCGCGCCGCCGACCAAGATGGACGCCAGCGAACTGACCAAGGAAGGCCACTACGGCACCTTTGGCACGGCAGGCGCGCGCATGGAAATGCCGGGCTGCTCGCTGTGCATGGGCAATCAGGCCCAGGTCCGTGAAGGCGCGACAGTGTTCTCCACCAGCACCCGCAACTTCCCCAACCGTCTGGGCAAGAACTCCAACGTGTTCCTGGGTTCGGCGGAACTGGCCGCCATCTGCTCGCGCCTGGGCCGCATCCCCACGCGCGAGGAATACCTGGTCGACATGGGGGTGCTGGCCAAGGACGGCACCCGGATCTACCGCTACATGAACTTCGATCAGATCGAGGACTTCACGGCGGTTGCCAACACGGTCGACGCCTGACCTGGTCGCCTGGCGTCGCCCCCGCGACGCCAGACCGCATCAGACCGGGAGGCGGGCGCAAGCCCGTCCCCCGGTTTTTTTATGGCGACCCATCTTGCTGCTCGCCCGGCCACCGGCCTGCGGTGGCCGCCGCATGGAGGCCGGTTGGCCATACCGGCGCCGAGGCGGTATGCATCGGCGCCGGCGCGGGCCCCTCTCCGGCGCGCAGACGTTCGACGAACACCGCCGAGACCTTGAACTC
This sequence comes from Castellaniella sp., assembly GCF_047971665.1. Lineage (GTDB taxonomy): Bacteria > Pseudomonadota > Gammaproteobacteria > Burkholderiales > Burkholderiaceae_B > Castellaniella. The sequence goes on from NZ_JBKEAA010000008.1 coordinate 87,503, forward strand.
GGGCTGCTTGGACACCGGATCCCAAGCGAACAGGGTCAACGCATTGGCTGGCGTATCGCCATAATGCCAGGGAGCGAACACGACGCCTTCGCGCACATGCGAGACGCGGGCCGGCGCCTCGATGCTGCCGCGCCGCGACGTGACCCGCACGATATCGCCCTCCGCGATGTGCAAGCGTGCCGCATCCGGTTCGGAGATCTCCACCCACATGGCCGGGGCGGCCTGCTGCAACTGGACGGCGCGACGGGTCTTGGTGCGTGTATGCCAGTGATAGACCGTGCGGCCGGTCGTGAGCCGCAACGGATACGTGGCGTCGGGAATCTCGAACGCCGGTTCATAGGCCGTGGACTTGAGCACGGCGCGCCCGTCGGCGCCCAGGGAGCGGAATTCCGCCTCGCTCGCGCCGGTGCCCGTGTCAAGGTCATGACCAAAGGTCTCGCACGCCGCGATCGTCGTGGGGAACCGACCGTCCGGGTAGAGACGCTCGGTCCCCTCAGGGCCTGCGCATTGCACGGCCATTGAACGCCGTCCCGGTTTTCTCCCCCCACAGCGCCACCGGCAGCACCACATCGGCCAGCCCTGTGGTTTCGGTACGGTAGCCATCCGAGACCACGACAAAACACGACTCGCTGCACAGCGCGCGGCGGATGCGCTCCGTGTCCGGCATCGAGACCACCGGATTGGTGCCGGAAATCCACAGGAACCCGATGGAACCCGCCTCGACATGACGAAAGATCGACAGCGCATCGGTCGGCGGCGCCCAATGCGGGATGATCATGGGATCGACGTTCCAGAGCGCGGCCAGTTCGCGCACATGGTCGGGATTATGCCAATTGCGAAAGCCCGACAACACCGGCCCACAGCCCGCCTCGCGATTGTTCTGCGCCGAAGGCTGGCCATTCATCTGCAAGATGCCCGCGCCCGGGCGGCCCAGCAGGCCGCGCAGCAGATGCAGGTTACTGACCTGACAGGAAGCCGCCGTCGCCTGATGCGACTGATAAAAGCCCATCGAGACGGTCGAGAGGACCCGCTCGCTGGTCCCGAAGATCTCCGCCGCCCGGATGATATCCTCGGCCGGCACGCCGCAAATCCCGGCCGCCCATTGGGCGGTGGTCTCCCGCGTCAGAGCTTCGAGCTGCTCGAATCCGATGGTATGCGCCGCGATGTAATCGGAATCCACATACCCCCGGGCGGTCAACTCGTGCACCAGCGCATTCATCAGCGCCAGATTGGTGCCATTGCGGATCGGCAGATGCACCGTCGCCTGCTCGGCGACCTTGGTACGGCGCGGATCGACACAGACCAGCCGCGGCGGCCGAGTGCCCGCCAGTCGATCCAGCATGCGCGCCCACAGCACCGTCTGCGTCTCGGCCACGTTGTGGCCGAACAGAAAGAGCGCATCGCAATGATCGATGTCGGTGTAGGAACCGGGCTGACCGTCACAGCCGAAGCTTTCGCCAAAAACGGCGGCGGCGGTGGCCGTGCACAGGCGCCTATTGCCATCCATATGCGGCGTCCCGATACCTCCCTTGCCGATCACGGCCAGGGTGTAGTATTCCTCGATCGTCAGTTGCCCGGACGTGTAGAACGCATGCGAGAGCGGTCCGGTCTCGTCGAGTAGCTTCCGGGACCGGCGGACGATCCGTTCCATCGCGGTGTCCCAGCTGGTTTCCACCAGCCGGCCATTTTCCCGGATGAGCGGGACCGTCAGGCGATCATGCTGTTCGCCCTGCCAGCCGTAGAGGCCTTTCGGTCCAAGCCGTCCATGATTGATGCGGTCTTCGGCCCGGCCTCTCACACCCACGATCCGACCGTCGGCCACGGCAATTTCCAGGCCACAGCCGTTCGAGCACATCAGACAGGCACTGCGCACCCAGCGCTCGATGCGCTGTTGCGCAAGACCGTTCTGCAAAAACCCGTCGACCCGTTGCGGCCATGAGGCCCCTGACGCATACGGCGCGCGCGCCCCAAATGTCGATGATCCTGTCATCCATGCTGGCCATCCTGACGCTCCCAAGGGTGGGTCCGAAGCCTTCCGGGCAAGGCGGGGGACTCAGGCATGACGCCGGACGAGGGCGAGCCCGCCGCCGCCCGGTCTTACGAGTGTATCGCGCGAGACCTCATTCAACCCATTGATTCACAATATTTTCTTTGACGAACGCAGGCTGAGGGAACAACTTGAAAGCAGACATGACACGAAGGCTGGCCGCCGCTGGCACCCGCACCGCTCGCGGTACACTAAGGCTTACTCTGTTTTCTGCTACACCATGCCCCCTCGTTCCCGTTCCTCGTCCCTGTCGCGGACCTCGCAAACCTTGATCGCCCTGGCCGAAGCGCTGTCGCGCTCGGGCAGTTTCCTGGAAGACCGCTACTGGGAAAGCTGCCTCAGCGAAGCCCTGGACAAGGCGCTGAGCGCACGCCATGGCCGTGCCGTGGAGACCGCCTTGGACGTTCTGCTGGAACAACGCTCGGCCGCGTACGAGCTGCTGGTGGAACTAGCCGAGGCCCGCTCAGAATCACTGACGCCGGCACCCGACGCGCCTGACCACGACACGCTGCTGATCTCGGCGCCGATTCTGGCCTGGACCCGCTACCGCCTGCCGCCCGGACAACTGGACGCTGCCCAACTGCGCGCGCTCGAAGCGCTGATGGCGAAAACCGTCCTGGGGCCGCAGGCCCAGGTCACACTCCTGCCTGCGTTGATCCGCTTCGACCGCCTGCCGCAATCATTCCAGGAAACCCGCACCTGGACCCAGGCGCTGGCGCAGCGCATCCTGGGACAGCGCCGGGACGGTCCGGCCCTGCGCGACGCCGAGGCGCCGGATGATCTGCTGGCCGATGTGTTCTTCCTGATCGGCGCGGTGGTCGTCCCACGTGGCGCGCCGGTCTTCCAATGGCAATCCCCCCCGCCCTCCGAGGCGCCCTCTCAGGAAGCCATCACCGAGCAATGGGCGCAGGGCTGCGCCCCCATCCTGGAATCCTCCTTCACCGGCTGCCAGCTGGAATACTTGCGTCCCCAGTCCTATTACACCGGCACCCGTCAGGCGGACCAGGGCATTCGCCCCCTGGTCCTGAAAGCCGCGGCCACCTGGCTGCAGACCGCCGCCCGGATCCCGGGCACGGACCTGCGCGCCGCCATGGTCGCCTGCGGAGACCAGTCCATCGAGGAATACCGTATCGGCTTCTGCACCCGCCAGAGCAACGATGTGATCTATGGCTGCGTCTGGCCCGCGCTCAGCCGCGAGGAATCCCAGCCCGATCCGGACACCGAAGACCAGGCCGATACCTGGGACACCATTGCCGCCCTGCTGCGCGAATGCGGAGTCCAGGACATCCGCCGTCTGCCCGGCCTGCACCCTGTGGAATTCTGCGAGGACTGCGGCACACCGTACTTTCCCAACATGCTGGGCGAAATGCAGCATCCCGAATTGCCGGAGGAAATCGATCCGGAGCCCGTCCAGTTCCACTGAGCCCGATCGAGTCGTGACCGTCCCCCGTCTCGCTGATGGCAAACAGCCCGGAGCCGACCGGCCCGGCACCGTTCCAGCGGACTGATCCGTGTCCGGGCCGCTGTCATTCGATCTGTTCTGCCGCGTCGTCGATAATTTCGGCGACGCGGGCGTCTGCTGGCGGCTCGCCCGGCGGCTGGCCTCACTGGGCCAACCGGTGCGACTGTGGATCGATCGGCCCGACGTGCTGGCGCAACTGCTGCCCTCGCTGATCCTGCGGCCAACCGGACAGACCCTTGAAGGCGTCCGGGTCGCGCCCTGGAATCAGGCGGAGCAGGCCATGCCACCTCGGGGCGGCGTGGTGATCGAGGCTTTCGCCTGCGCGCTGCCCACGGCCTACGAGGCCGCCATGGCCGGGCGCGACTGCCTGTGGATCAACCTGGAATACCTCAGCGCGGAACCCTGGGTGGAAGACTGCCACGGCCTGCCTTCGCTCCAGGCCAACGGCGTACCGAAATTCTTTTTCTTTCCCGGCTTCACCCGGGCCACCGGCGGGCTGCTGCGCGAACCGGACCTGCTGACGCGTTGCAAGACCGATCAGGCCCGGGATCGTGGCCAGCGCCTGCAGGCACTGACCGGACTGCTGTCGGCGCCACCCGCCGACGCGCTGTGCATACTGCTGTTCTGCTATCCCGATGCCCCACTGGCGGGCCTGCAATCGGCGCTGGCGAGTCTGGACCGTCCCGTCTGGCTGCTGACACCCGGCCCCCGACCATCAGGCCCGCTGCATCACCAGAACGGCCTGCAGGTCATATCCATCCCCTTCGTGCCTCAGGCACGATTCGACGAACTGCTGTGGTGCTGCGACCTGAACTTCGTGCGCGGCGAAGACTCCCTGGTCCGGGCGCTCTGGGCAGGCACGCCCCTGGTCTGGCAAATCTACCGCCAGGCGCAGGAGGCGCACCTGGAAAAACTGGAGGCCTGGCTGGATCAGGCCCGCTGGCCCGGGACCGCCGCCGATCTGATCCACGCCTGGAATCAGCTGGACAACGACGCGGTGGCCCGGACTCTGCCCGCCGCGCTGCGAGAACCGGTCTGGTCGGACTGGCGCGCGCGCAGCCTGGCCTGGCGCACGGCGCTGAGCGTCCGGCCCGATCTGGGTCAAGATTTACTGGATTTTTGCCTGCGAAAGCGCCAAACGCGCTAGAATGTACAGTTATTTTTTCAGTACTGCCTCGGAATGCGTTTTGGCTCGGGGCACTCATCCCCGGAGTTTTCCCCATGAAAATCGCACAGGAACTGCGCGTAGGCAACGTCGTCATGGTCGGCAGCGATCCTCTCGTCGTCCAGAAGGCCGAATACAACAAATCCGGCCGCAACGCCGCCGTCGTCAAGCTCAAATTCAAGAACCTGCTGACCGGCAGCGCCAGCGAATCCGTCTACAAGGCCGACGAGAAATTCGAACAGGTCGTGCTTGAGAACAAGGAATGCACCTATTCCTACTTCGCCGATCCGATGTATGTCTTCATGGACGAGGAATACAACCAGCACGAAGTCGAAGCCGACAGCATGGGCGACGCGCTGAACTACCTCGAAGAAGGCATGACCGTCGGCGTCGTGTTCTACGACGGCCGTGCGATCTCGGTGGAACTGCCCACCATCATCGTGCGCGAAATCACCTACACCGAACCCGCCGTCAAGGGCGACACGTCCGGCAAGGTCCTGAAGCCCGCCAAGATCAACACCGGCTACGAACTGTCCGTGCCGCTGTTCTGCAACATCGGTGACAAGATCGAAATCGATACCCGCACCAACGAATACCGCAGCCGGGTGATGTAATCTCCCGCAGCGTATAAAAAGACCGGGCCAGGGCCCGGTTTTTTTATGGACGCCATCACGTCATTGCAGCCGGTCGTCGTCCAGGATTTCGGGAATCGGCATGATCGAAATACCATCGTCGACCAACTCACGGCATTCCTCTGCGGAAGCCGTGCCGCGAATGGGGCGTTCCTCAATCTCGCCGCTGTGCATGCGGCGGGCCTCGCCGGCGAACCGGTCGCCGACATCGTCGCTCTGACGCACGATGCGACGGACCTGGCGCAGGACCTCGGCCTGCAGGCGCGCCATCTGATCGCTGGACGGCGCGGCAACCGCCGCCCGGGTCTGAGGCGAAACCTCGACACGGGGTGCCGGTTCGGCGCGCAGGTGACTGACATTCAGGTGCGGCGCCGACACCCGGCGCGTGATCCGGTCGCTGTGGCAAACGGGACAGCGCACCAGCCCCCGGGACAGCTGATCCTGGTAGCTGTCCCGAGACGAGAACCAGCCTTCGAAGACATGGTCATGCTCGCACGAGAGGTCGAATACTTTGAGTGCCATGATCAGCAGATGGGGGTGGATCGTCCGTTTTCAAGCGCATCCCAGCACTGCCAGCGCCAGTCCCAGGGCGCGATGGCCCCCGGCTGGCGCCACAGGCCCAGCTGCCGGTCACGCGCCTGCCGCTCCAGTCCGGCCACGGCCTCGTCCCGCAGATATTTGCCGCCCCCTTGCCGATTGGCCCAGGCCATGCCGGCCTCGACCATGGCGCGGTTGGCGGTGCGTGCGCCAGACAGCGGCGCATCGCACACATCGCGCTCGTAGCGATCCTGCTCGAAACACCGCAGCGTCAGCGTACGGCCGGCGACCAGATCGGCAAGCGCCTTGCGGGCCGCCTGACCGAATGGCTGGCCGGGCCGCTGGCGACCGTGCCCGGTCTCCGGCGCATCGATGCTCGACAACCGTATCCGATGACGCTCCCGACCTACCAGAAGCGTCAGGGTATCGCCATCGGCCACATCCACGACCCGGCCGGAAAGCTCGTACGTATCGTTCGCGCGCGCCCCCAGCATGGACCAGGCCAGGCCCAGTCCGGCAGCCAGCAGCAGACCCGCGCGCCGAGCCAGGGCGGCCTTCGACACGACACGGCCGGATCGGAAGGAATTGAAAAAGGAAGACATCGGCATGACCGGAGACAGACAGGCCGCGCCGGAATGCGCAACCGTTCCGGCCATTGTAATGGAGCGCCGGGGCACGAGATCCCTCACCCCGGCCAGGCCCGTCGCAGCAGCGCATCCGAAGCCAGCGCCGATGGCCGGGCGCCAAACACATCGCCACCGGCAGCGCCCAGGCGACTGTCGACGAAAGTCCGCGAAACCGCATCCGGCGCCTGACGCAACAGCAGATCCGCCTGGACCAGCAGCACCAGATCCCGAGAGATCATCCGCGCCAGCGACTGCTGCCCCTGCGCATCCAGCGCCAGAGCGGCCAGCAAGCGATCGGCCACGGCCCGCAACGCGGGTTCACCAGCATGCGTTCTGGCCAGTCCATCGATCATCTGCGCCAGATGCTGGGATTCCTGGCGAGCAGCCCGGAGCACATCCAGGCACATGACGTTGCCGGAACCTTCCCAGATGGAGTTGACCGGAGCCTCTCGGTACAGACGGGCCATGGGGCCGTCTTCGACGTAGCCGTTGCCACCCCAGATTTCCATGCATTCGGCCGTGACATCAATGGCCCGTTTGCAGACCCAGAATTTTGCCGCGGGCGTCAGCAGACGTCGCAACGCCTGCTCGACAGGCTGCTCAGGGTGGTCGAAGGCGCCCGCCAGGCGCAGGGCCAGCGCCGTGGCGGCCTCGCTCTCCAGAGCCAGATCCGCCAGCACCTGCCGCATCAATGGCTGATCGATCAGCAAACGGCCAAAGGCCCTGCGATGGCGCGCATGATGAATGCCCTGAACTAGCGCCTGACGCATCAGGGCCGCACTGCCCAGTACACAGTCCAGGCGCGTGTAGGACGCCATTTCGACCAGCGTAGCGATGCCCCGGCCGGGCTCGCCGATCCGGCGCCCCATCGCCCCCTCGAATTCGACCTCGGAGCTGGCATTGGAGCGGTTGCCCAGCTTGTCCTTGAGCCGCTGGATGTACACCGGGTTGCGGCTGCCATCATCCAGCCAGCGCGGCATGTAGAAGCAGGAATGACCATCGCCGTCGCGCGCCAGCACCAGATGGGCGTCCGACATGGGCGAGGAAAAGAACCATTTGTGACCCGACAGGCGGAACCAACCCTCGCCCTGCGGCTCAGCCCGGCTCAGGTTGGCGCGCAGGTCCGATCCGCCCTGCCGTTCGGTCATGCCCATGCCGATCATCATGGCGTGCTTTTCGGCCAGCGGCAGGTCGCGGTCATCGTACTGACGGCTGGCCAGCAACGGCTGGATCCCGGCAAACCAGGGCTCCCGCGCCAGCAGCGGGATGGCGGCGCTGGTCATGGTCACGGGGCACAAAGAGCCTGCCTCGACCTGGCCGTGCATCAGATAGTGCGCCGCCCGGGCGACCTGGGCTCCCGGTCCCGGATCGACCCAGGCGCTGCCGTGCATGCCTTGGGCGAACGCCAGCGACAGGAATTCCGACCAGCCGGGATGGAACTCGACCACGTCGATACGCATGCCCCGGCGGTCGAACGCCCGCAGTACGGGCCCCTGACGATTGACCTCCGCCGCCAGCCGCGTCAGATCAGCGCGGCCGAGCCGTTCGCCCCAGGTTTCCAGTTCGGCCTCACGGTCGCCCGCATGCTCACGACGGACGCCTTCGATCAGCGCCGCATCGGTCAGGTACAGATTGCAATCGGGCAGATCCGGCACCTGATTGTCGGACCCGGGCATGCCCTGCGTCGTGTGTTCGAGTTGCATTCGAAGTCCTCCCGCCATGACCGCGATGACAGAGCCCCCTGCACAAGCCGGGCGGAACGCATCCGCCGGGGCGCCTGCCTGATCGGATCATCTCAGTCTACCCGCGATCTCCGACGACGGACAGGCAGCACGGATACAATCGAGCGGTCGTTTATTGTGGAGACTGTCGTGACATCCCGTTTTCTGATGCTGTGCGGCGCCCTGATCCTGGCGCTGGGTGTGGCGGCCGGCGCCTTCGGGGCGCACGGTCTGAAACGCCTGGTCACCCCGGATCAGCTGGAGGTCTGGCGCACAGCGGCCCACTACCAGATGATCCACGGCATCGGCCTGCTGCTGATCGCTGCCCTCTGGCCCCGTCTGGCAGCCGCGCCGGGGGCCTTGGCGGGCGGCCTGATGCTGGCCGGACTGGTCATTTTCAGCGGCAGCCTGTATGCGCTGGTGCTGACAGGCGTACGGGCGCTGGGCGCCATCACGCCCGTCGGCGGGCTGCTGATGATCTTTTCCTGGCTGACGCTCGCCTGGGCCGCCTGGCGTGGATGAGGCCGGACATACAAGGGTCCTCTGCGGACCCTTGTATACCTGCCGAATCGGAGCGCCTTGCAAGGCGCGACGGGGACACACGACGGGGACGCACAACGTGGACACACGGCGGGGACACACGACGGGGACACACAACGGGGACACGCAACACCGCAGTCCCCTGCCTATAATGAAAGTCTGACAGGCCCGATTGGAGTCTCATATGGCCGCCTCTCCCGATTATGAATGGCGCGACTGGCTGCGCGACCTGCCCAAAGCCGAACTGCACCTGCACATTGAAGGCACGCTCGAACCGGAAATGATGTTCGAGCTGGCCCGCCGCAACCATGTCACCCTGCCCTATGCCGACGTTCAGGCCGTCCACGACGCCTACCGGTTCACGGACCTGCAATCCTTCCTGGATCTGTACTACGCCGGCGCGGGGGTCCTGATCACCGAACAGGATTTTTACGACCTGGCCATGGCCTACCTGCATCGCGCTCATGCCGACGGGGTCGTTCACGCTGAACTGATGTTCGACCCTCAGACCCATACCCAGCGCGGCATCGCGCTGGAGACCGTCTTTGCCGGACTGGCCCGCGCCCTGCGCGAGGCGCGCGACACGCTGGGCATCAGCAGCTACCTGCTGCTCAGTTTCCTGCGTCACCTGTCCGAGGAAGAAGCCTTTGCCACGCTCGAGGCCGCGCTACCGCTGCGCGAGGCCTACGCGGACCTGTGGATCGGCATCGGCCTGGACTCATCCGAACGCGGCAATCCCCCCGAGAAATTCGCCCGCGTCTATGCCCGCTGCGCGAAACTCGGCTTCCGCCTGGTCGCCCACGCGGGCGAGGAAGGCCCGGCCGAATATGTACGCAACGCACTGGACATCCTCAAGGTGGCCCGTATCGATCACGGTGTGCGCAGCAGCGAGGACCCCGAACTGCTGCAAGCGCTGATCCAGCGCCGTGTGCCCCTGACCGTCTGTCCCTTGTCGAACCTGAAACTGGGCGTGGTCCACGACCTGCGCGATCACAATCTGGCCAAGCTGCTGCGGGCCGGCGCCGTCGTGACATTGAATTCGGACGACCCGGCCTATTTCGGCGGCTATGTGCTGGACAACTACATCGCCAGCGCCGAGGCTCTGGACCTGACCCGCGATGAGCTGGTCACGCTGGCGGCCAACAGCCTGAAATCCTCGTTCCTGCCACCCGCCGAACAGACCCGTTTGCTGGATCAACTGTCGGCGGCGGCGGGCCGGGGCTGACAATGCCCGGTGCTTCGCCGCAATCCAGGCTCGTCACGACCGCCGACCCGATCCGGGGGGATTGCCGGCGGCTCGACCGCGCCTTCTATGATCGGCCCGCCGAAACCGTCGCGCGAGATCTGCTGGGGCGCCTGCTGGTGCACACAACACCCGACGGCCAGCGCATCGGACGCATCGTCGAAGTCGAGGCCTACCTGGGGCCAGGGGATCTCGCGGCCCATACTTCGCGCGGACGCACGGCGCGCACCAAAGCCATGTTCGGACCGCCCGGTCATGCCTACGTCTACCTGATCTACGGCATGCACCACTGCCTGAACGTCGTCACCGGCCCCGAGGGCAGCGGCACGGCTGTTCTCTTACGGGCGCTGGCGCCCGTCCAGGGACTGGACGCCTCCACCAGCGGCCCGGGCCGGCTGTGCCGCGCCATGGGGGTGACCCGCGATCACTATGGCATCGATCTGTGCGGCGACACGCTCTGGCTCGCCCGTGACGACGCCCCCTCGCCCACCGACATCGTTGCCGGCCCCCGCATCGGCGTCGACTACGCGGGCGAGTGGGCCGTAAAGCCCTTGCGTTTTTTCATATCGGGCCATCCGGCCGTCAGCCGGGCGCCCAGGCCATCCCGCCAGAAAACCGACCGCATTGCATGACAGCCCGGCCCTGCCGCCTGCGATCCGGAATCCTCCGACAGGGCACCTCCGACAGGGCGACTGTTGGGAGCAAATAGACTTGTCCGGTTTTATAGCTCATGAAATGTCCGCTTGCTTGCCCGGTGTTCAGGCCGTGTAGGGCGTAGCCCGAAGCGGCCTGAACACCGGGCGCGGCCGCCCGTTGGACGGGTCAGGCGGCCCGCTGGCGCAAGGGTCCGAACCATGCACCATGTTCATCATAGTGCGCCAGGCAGCGCGGTCCATAAAACACGGCCAGCGTCCCATCCACGTAGCGATGCACCCGCACCCGGCGCTTGACGTAGTGATAGCGCAACGCATCTGGCGGAATCTGCAAGCTCAGGCCTTCGAAGCTCACGCAGTTATCGTTGCCCACCGTGCGCTCGAACTGCTCGCATAGAATGTCCGGCAGTGCCGTGCCGATATAGGGTACGAAGCCACTACCGGATTAGGCTGCGGACACAGTGAACTCCTGGTTGTGTCGGGGCAGATAGTGCTGCTGCAAATACTGATTGGCAGGGGAGTGTCAGATTTTTTGTGGGCGGGGCGGTTTGACATCGTTCAATCCCTGGCCTCAGTGAACCGTTCACCGAACAAGATGGCGAACTGATTCATGGCTGCTTTCCACGTATGAACCGATCGTGACGGCTTGGCCAGCACGTTTCGCAGCGCCAGCCACAAGAGCTTCACGGCCGCCTCATCATTGGGGAACTGACCCCGGTTCTTAATGATTTTACGCAGTTGCCGGTTCATGTTCTCGATGGCGTTGGTGGTGTAGATCACGCGCCGGATGTCGGGTGGGAAGATGAAGAACGGCACCACATGTTCCCAGGCCCGTTCCCAGGCGGCCACGATGGTCGGATATTTCGTGCCCCAAGGGCCAGCAGCAAAGGCCGTCAGCGCCTCTGTGGCCTGCTGCTCGTTGGCCGCTGCGTAGATGGGCTTGAGTGCGGCGGCGACCGGCTTACGATCCTTCCAGCCCGCATAATCCAGGCTATTACGGATCAAATGCACGATGCAGGTCTGTACCGTCGTCTTCGGGAAGACCGCGTTGATGGCATCGGGCAGGCCCTTCAAGCCATCGACCACGGCAATCAGGATGTCCTGGCAGCCCCGGTTCTTGAGCTCGTTGAAGACCTTGAGCCAGAACTTCGAACCTTCGGTCTGCTCAATCCACAGCCCCAGCACGTCACGCTCCCCATCAGCGTCGATCCCCAGGGCCAGGTAGACCGCCTTGTTGACCACCAGCCCGTCGGTGCGGATCTTCACGCGCAGGGCATCGAAGAACACGACCGGGTACATGCGCTCCAGGGGCCGGTTCTGCCAGGCCACCGTCTCGGCCATGACCTC
>NZ_JBKEAA010000009.1:0-33399 GCF_047971665.1 Castellaniella sp.
AAAAGGCCGGGACGCAATGCCCGGCCTTTCCACCCACCCCAGGAAGCCTTACTTCAGTTGCCCGTGGCAGTGCTTGTACTTCTTCCCGCTGCCGCACGGGCAGGGATCATTGCGGCCCACGCGCGGCACCGCGCCGGCCGGCGTCGCGGCCTTCCGGCCCGGCGCGGGCGGCTCGTCCAGCCCCGGATCCTCGCCACGCAACGCCGCGTCGTAGTCGGCATGGTGGTAGCGCACATTTTCCAGCGCGGGCGATGCCGGTTCCTCGACCTCGACCTGTTCGCGCGACTGGATGCGCACCGTCATCAGCACCCTGATCGTCTCGTTGCGCACACGGTCCAGCATGTCCGAGAACAGCGTGAACGCCTCGCGCTTGTAGGCCTGCTTCGGATCGACCTGTGCATAGCCGCGCAGATGGATTCCCTGGCGCAGATGGTCCAGGGACGCCAGGTGGGCGCGCCAGTTCGTGTCCAGCGACTGCAACAGCACAGAGCGCTCGAAAGGCCGCCAGCCCTCCTCGCTGACCAGCGCGACCTTGTCGTCGTACAGGCGCTTGGCCTCGGCCAGCACCCGCTCCAGCAGGTCGTCATCAGTCAGGTTGGGTTCCTGCTCCAGCATGTTGGCCAGCGGCAGGGTGATCGACCAGTCGGATTCCAGCGTCGATTGCAGACCCGGGATGTCCCACTGCTCTTCCATGGTTTCTTCGGGCACGCAGCGGCGGAACACCGCCGTGATCTCCGCGTCGCGCAGGTTGGTGATCGTGTCGGCCACCGATTCCGCTTCCAGGACCTCGTTGCGCTGGGCATACAGCACCTTGCGCTGGTCGTTGGCCACGTCATCGTATTCCAGCAGCTGCTTGCGGATGTCGAAGTTGCGGCTCTCGACCTTGCGCTGCGCGGACTCGATCGAACGCGACACCATGCGCGCCTCGATCGGTTCGCCTTCCGGCAGGCGCAGGCGGTCCATGATGGCACGCACCCGGTCGCCGGCAAAAATCCGCATCAGCGAATCGTCCAGAGACAGATAAAAGCGCGAGGAGCCCGGATCGCCCTGACGGCCGGCGCGGCCACGCAACTGATTGTCGATACGCCGCGACTCATGCCGCTCCGTGCCGATGATGCGCAGGCCGCCGGCCTGCTTCACGGCCTCGTTGGTCGGCACCCATTCGGTGCGGATAGCCTCGATGCGTGCCTCTTTTTCGTCCGCAGACAGACCGGCGTTGGCATGCATCAGGTCGATCTGCTTGTCCACGCTGCCGCCCAGCACGATGTCCGTGCCCCGGCCAGCCATGTTGGTGGCGATGGTGATGTGGCCGGGCTTGCCGGCTTCGGCGACGATCTCGGCCTCGCGGGCGTGCTGCTTGGCGTTCAGCACCTCGTGGGGCAGTCCCTCTTTTTTCAGCGCATTGGACAGCAGTTCGGAATTCTCGATGCTGGTCGTGCCCACCAGCACCGGCTGACCGCGCTTGTGGCAGTCGATGATGTCCGCCAGGATGGCACCGTATTTTTCCGCGTTGGTCTTGAAGACCTGATCGTTCTGGTCCTGACGCACCATCGGCCGGTTCGTCGGGATGATGACGGTTTCCAGGCCGTAGATTTCCTGGAATTCGTAGGCCTCGGTGTCGGCCGTCCCCGTCATGCCCGACAATTTGTCGTACATGCGGAAATAATTCTGGAAGGTGATCGACGCCAACGTCTGATTCTCGTTCTGGATGCGCACGCCTTCCTTGGCCTCGACCGCCTGATGCAGGCCATCGGACCAGCGGCGGCCCGCCATCAGGCGGCCCGTGAACTCGTCGACGATGATGACCTCGCCCTCCTGGACGACGTACTGCTGATCGAGATGGAACAGGTTGTGCGCCCGCAGCGCCACCAGCAAATGGTGCATCAGCGAGATGTGGCGCGGATCGTACAGGGATTCGCCTTCGGGCAGAATGCCCTGGCGCATCATGATCTGCTCGGCCTTGATCTGGCCGGCCTCGGACAGGTGGACCTGCTGGGCCTTCTCGTCGACCCAGAAATCGCCCTCGGGCTCGGGTTCCTGGGGTTTGGGCTCTTGCGTCATGCGCGTCAGCAGGGGCGGCACCGCATTCATTCGGATGTAGAGCTCGGTGTTGTCCTCGGCCTGCCCCGAAATGATCAGCGGCGTGCGCGCCTCGTCGATCAGGATCGAATCCACCTCGTCGACGATGGCATAGGCCAGGCTGCGCTGGCGACGGTCTTCCGGACGGAATTCCATGTTGTCGCGCAGGTAGTCGAAGCCGTATTCGTTGTTCGTGCCGTAGGTGATGTCGGCCTGGTAGGCGGCGCGTTTCTCCTCGTTTTCCTGCTGCGGCACCACCACGCCGACCGTCATGCCCAGAAAGCCGTAGAGACGGCCCATCCATTCGGCATCCCGGCGGGCCAGATAATCGTTGACCGTCACCACGTGGACCCCGCGGCCGTTCAAGGCGTTCAGGTAGACCGCCAGCGTCGCCATCAGGGTCTTGCCCTCGCCGGTCCGCATTTCGGCGATCTTGCCGTTGTGCAGAGCGATGGCCCCCAGCATCTGGACATCGAAGTGGCGCATGCCGAACACGCGGCGGCTGGCCTCGCGCACTACGGCGAAGGCCTCGGGCAGCAGGGAATTCACTGATTGGCCGTCCGCGATCCGCTGACGGAATTCGTCGGTCTTGGCCTTCAGCTCGTCGTCGGACAGGGCCTGCATGGAAGGTTCAAGCGCATTGATCTGCGTGACCTGCTTGCGATACTGCTTCAACAGCCGGTCATTGCGGCTGCCGATGATTTTTTTGAGCAGAGAAACCATATCGTGTCGTCGCTGCGGGCCCGAACGGGGATCGGACGCCGGAAGATTGTGAGGCGCGGCTGCCAGACGGCGGCCGCAGGTAAACGCTGCAGTTTAACGCAGCGCGGCCCCCCCCGCATCGCCGGGGATCCCGGCCTGTGCCACCCGCTCCGCGCCAAGCGCCAGACGCGCGCGGGCATCCTCCTGGATGAACAGCGTCGGGTCCAGAGGGTAGTCCGCCATCCGGACCTCGAAATGCAGGTGCGGGCCGGTGGACCGGCCGGTGCTGCCCACGCGGGCGATCTGTTGGCCCTGGCGCACGATGTCGCCCGCCTTGACCAGCAGACTGGAGGCATGGGCGTAGCGGGTGTGCAGGCCGTTTCCGTGGTCGATCTCCACCATCTTGCCGTAACCGCGCAAGGTGCCCGCCCGCGTCACCAGCCCGCCGGACGCGGCCCGGATCGGCGTGCCGCGTGGTGCGACGAAATCCAGGCCTTCGTGCATGGAGCGGCGACCGCTGACCGGGTTGCGCCGCCAGCCGAACGAGGAACTGAGCGCGGGATAATCGACCGGCGCCAGGGTCGGCAAGCTGGCCTGGAATCCGGTCTGGCGGGACAGCGCCGCATCCATCAGGGTGTAGGCATCCTCCTGGGTTTCCAGGCGCTGACCCAGGGCATCGATGGATCGCCCCAACAGTTCCGCCGAACCGATCACGGGCGCCGGCAGCGATTGCGCGGGAATATCATCCAGCACCTGCACATCATCGCCGTCGGCCGGCTGGTCGGCGCGTTGTCCGGCCGATGCGGCAACCAGGCGGGCGGGAGCGAGTTCGGGCGCCGTATAGTTCAGGCCGGCGGCCTGGGCGACGCGGGCGCGCACAGCCTCCATGGCCAGTACACGGCCCTGCAACTCGCCCAGTTTGTCCGCCAGACCGGCGATGCTGCCTTGCAACGCCGCCGAATCCTGCCGCAGGCGGGCATCGATCGCCTCGCGATGACCGGCATCCAGGTCCGGCGTGCGCCAGGCCTGCCATTGGGCCCCGCCCCAGGCCGCGAGCATCAGGGCGCATACGCCTCCCAACCCGCGCAGCAGCCGCGAGTTAGAATGCAGCCAGAGCGCCGCTCGTCCCGTGTGTGTAGATTTCGTCACTCAAAAATTCCTCATGTCCATGGCGATACCGCGTCGGCGGAACCGATCATCCGGCACTCCGGCCCTGGAATGGCTGGAGTGCCACCCCCAGGGTGCGCACATGATGCGGACCGTGCGCGAACTGCTGGCCATTCAGGCCGTGCTGGCCGGCGCGCTCCCGCCTGCGCTGGCACATCAGACCCGGGTCGCCAAAAAGGATGGACCACAGATCACCGTCATGGTTCCCGGCCCCGCGCATGCCGCCCGGCTGCGTCAGCTGACCGAAGCCGCGGCCCGCCGCATCCGCGACGCAGGCTGGCCTGTCGAACGGATTGTCGTCCGAATCGATGCCGCCATGGGCCGAACCGAGACGGAAAAGTCCCGGCGGGAAGCCGAGCCCCTGGGAGAAAACGCCCTGCGATCCTTCAAGGATCTCGAGCGTCAGGTGGCGCCTGGCCCGTTGGCGGATGCCATTGGCCGACTGCTGCGCCACCATCGTTCGTAAAGGGATCAGGCCGTGCGCCCTGGCACAAGGCACTGAAAACGCCTGGAATCAGGCGAATTGCCAGTCGCGGGTGAAGGCGGCGGGCGCGGTGTCGCGCGACTCGTAGCTGACCAGTTCCCAGCAATCCTGCCGGGCCAGCAACGCGCGCACCAGTTGGTTGTTCATGCCATGGCCGGACTTGCAGGCGACATAGCGCGCCACCAGGGGCTTGCCGGCCAGATACAAATCCCCGATGGCGTCGAGGATCTTGTGCTTGACGAACTCATCGTCATAGCGCAACCCGTCGGCGTTCAAGACGCGGTACTCGTCCATGACGATGGCGTTGTCCAGGCTGCCGCCCCGCGCCAGCCCCATGGAACGCAGGGCCTCGACCTCGCTGGCGAACCCGAAGGTGCGCGCACGCGCAATGGTCTTGACGTAGGAATCCCGGGCAAAATCGATGTCGGCCGAGTTGGCCGTCGAATCGATCGCGGGATGCTGGAAATCAATCGAGAAAGACAGCGCAAAACCATCGTGCGGGTCCAGCCGCGCCCATTTGGCGGAGGGGCCTTCGCCCTCGCGGACCTCGACGGACTTGAGCACACGCAGGAAGCGCTTGGGGGCGGCCTGCTCCAGCAGGCCCGCGCTGCGCAGCAGGTAGACGAACGTGCCCGCGCTGCCATCCATGATGGGGACTTCCTCGGCATCCAGATCGACATGCAAGTTGTCCACGCCCAACCCCGCCAGTGCCGACATCAGATGCTCGACGGTGGACACGCGCACATTGCCCTGCTGCAACACGGAGGCCATGCGGGTATCGCCCACGGCATCCGCGCGCGCGGGCAGATCCACGACTTCGGGCAGGTCCACGCGATGAAAGACGATCCCGGTATTGGGCTCAGCCGGACGCAGCGTGAGAACCACCCGGCGGCCGGAATGCAGGCCAACCCCAGTGGTGGACACGGACTGTTTGATGGTGCGCTGCAGGAGCATGAGAATCCAGACCAAGGAAAGACGGCCCTGCGGATTTCATCCACATGGCCAAAACACTTGCATTGTAATCAATATTCGGGTTTTCCACTATGCCCGAATGTGACCGATCGTCGGACGCGAATACTGACAAGCGGAATCAAAGAGCGAAGACGCATCCTCCCCCAGGGGCAGGGGAAGATGCGCCAGGCGCCGCGAACTGCGCCACGACAGCCGCGATGTGAGGTAATGGCGCCGAAGCGGGCCGATCAGTCAGCCTGCTTGCGCAGGAACGCGGGGATGTCGAAATGATCCATGCCCGCCGTCTCCAGCGCCCGGACCTGGGCCGAGGCGTGGCTGCGCGGATTACGAATCACGGAAGGCACCTCCGTCCCGGAAAAATCGTGACCCACGCCCACCGGCATGTTGTCCGTCCCGGTGCGCTGCGCCTCGACATTGTTCGGCACCAGCTGCGGACGAGTGGCGGCCGCGCCCAGACCGGTAGCCACCACCGTGACACGCAGGTTCTCGCCCATGGACTCGTCGTACGCCGTTCCGAAGATCACCGTGGCGTCGGCCGAGGCATAGCTGCCGATCGTGTCCATGATCTCGCGGGTCTCGCGCATTTTCAGGGAACGGCTGGCCGTGATGTTCACCAGCACGCCGCGCGCGCCGTGCAGATCCACGCCTTCCAGCAGCGGGCAGGCGATCGCCTGCTCGGCCGCGACGCGGGCCCGGTCTTCACCGGCAGCCACGGCGGTCCCCATCATGGCCTGGCCCTGCTCGCCCATGATCGTCTTGACATCCTCGAAGTCGACGTTGACGTTGCCCTCGACGTTGATGATCTCGGCGATCCCGGCGCAGGCGTTGTGCAACACATCGTCGGCAGCCCGGAAACAATCTTCCTGCGTGGCGTCTTCGTCCATCAACTCATAGAGATTCTCATTGAGGACGACCACCAGCGAATGCACGTGGCGGGACAGTTCGCGGATGCCTTCTTCGGCCATGCGCATGCGCTTGCTGCCCTCGAAAACGAAGGGCTTGGTGACCACGCCGACCGTCAGGATGCCCAGTTCCTTGGCGACCTCGGCCACCACGGGACCCGCCCCCGTACCGGTGCCCCCGCCCATGCCGGCGGTGATGAACACCATGTGGGCGCCATTGAGCGCCGCGCGGATTTCCTCGCGGGCGGTCTCGGCAGCTGCCCTGCCCTGCTCGGGTTTGGCGCCCGCGCCCAGACCTGTGCGTCCCAGACGGATCTGGACCGGCGCCTCGCTGGTGATCAGCGCCTGGGCATCCGTATTCGCGCAGACGAAATCCACGCCCTGCACGCCCGAATGAATCATATGCGAAACGGCATTGCCGCCCGCGCCACCGACACCGACGACCTTGATCACGGTGCCATTTCTGCTGGTGTCCAGCATTTCAAAATTCATCATGGTTGACTCCCTCACATACGATGAAACGAATAACTTCCCCTGAAAAGCTCATGCACATGGCAGCTTTGACGCCACTCAGTTCATGAACCACTCCTTCATGCGCGCCAGAATGGATTTAACGGTTCCCTTCTGTTGCGCCACCTTGCGGCCGCGGGCGCGCTGCAAGCGCGCCTCGGTCAACAAGCCCATCACCGTCGAGAAGCGCGGATTGCGCATCACGTCGGCCAGACTGCCCTCGTACATGGGCACAGCGACACGAACCGGCTTGAGGAACACATCCTCGGCCAGCTCCACCATGCCCGGCATGAGCGCCGTCCCGCCCGTCAGCACGACGCCGGACGACAGCAATTCTTCATAGCCGGATTCGCGCACTACCTGCTGCACGAATCCGAACAGTTCTTCCATGCGCGGCTCGATCACCGCGCCCAGCGCCTGGCGCTTGACGTTGCGGTTGGGGCGATCTCCCAGCCCCGGCACCTCGATCATTTCCTCGGCATCGACCAGCGCCTGCTTGGCAATGCCATGACGCAGCTTGATTTCCTCGGCATCCGGCGTCGGCGTGCGCAGCATGGCAGCGATGTCGCTGGTGACCTGGTCGCCGGCGATCGGAATCACCGAAGTATGGCGGATCGCGCCGCCGGTATAGATGGCGATGTCGCTGGTGCCGCCGCCGATGTCCACCAGCACCACGCCCAACTCCTTTTCATCGGCCGTCAGGCAGGACAGGCTGGACGCGAGCGGCTGCAGGATCAGATCCTGGACCTCCAGGCCACAGCGGCGCACGCACTTGACGATGTTCTGGGCCGCGCTGACTGCGCCGGTGACAATGTGCACCCGCACTTCGAGACGCATGCCGCTCATGCCGATCGGCTCGCGGATGTCTTCCTGCGCATCGACGATGAATTCCTGCGTCAGCACATGCAGCACCTGCTGATCGGTCGGGATGTTGACTGCCTTGGCCGTCTCGACCACGCGCGCGACATCGGTGGCGGTGACCTCCTTGTCCTTGACCGCGACCATGCCGCTGGAATTGAAGCTGGTGATGTGACTGCCGGCGATGCCTGTATAGACCTCGCGGATCTTGCAGTCGGCCATCAGCTCGGCTTCCTCGAGCGCGCGCTGGATCGAGTTCACGGTGGACTCGATATTGACCACCACGCCCTTGCGCATGCCTTCGGATTCGTGCTGTCCCAGGCCCAGCACCTCGAACCCGCCGTCGGGCAGGATTTCAGCAACGACGGCGGCCACCTTGCTGGTGCCGATATCGAGTGCAACGATCAGGTCTTTGATGTCACGTGTCATGGTCTGGTCGATTGGGAGGATGCTGAGGGTTCAGGAGACAAGGAGATCGCGAATCCATTCGGATAGCGCAGATCGGCGCTGGAAATCATGCGCCCGCCCAGGCGCCGGGTCAGTTCCGGCCAGGCCTGGACAAAGCGTTCGATACGGGCGGCAAACGGCAGGGCGCCGGAGCGCCCGTGAGGATCGGCGGCATCGGCGGCCGGATCGCGACCCAGGGTCAGCCGCACATCATCGGACAGGGCGACTTCCCAGGCATAGCGCGGCGTCAGGGTGGCCTCGCGCACGCTCAGGCCCAGCGGCGCGAACCAGCGGGCGATCTCGGCATACCGCTGCACCACCAACCGCTCGGAATTCGCCGGACCATTCAACTGGGGCAGATCCAGATCATCCGGCAGTTCCCCCTGGTTGGCCGTAAAGGCTTCGCCCCAGGTATTGATCATCTGATTCTCGTTCCAGAAAGCCAGCGGCTGCTGCTCCTCGATCCGCACCTGCAGCGTGGACGGCCACACACGCCGGATGATGGCGTGCCGCACCCAGGGCGCGGCTTCGATGCGGTTGCGGGCCGTATCAAGGTCCATCAGAAAGAAATTGCCCTGGACCTGACCCGCCAGGGCGGTCTGCAGGCTCAACGGCGTGACGTACTGCAGGGCCGAACTGGTCGCCGAGGACAGTTCGATCCGGTTGATGGAAAAATAGGGTCGCCGGATAGTCCAGAGCACCGCGCCGACCACGATCGACAACACCGCCAGCAACGCCAGCAGGTTGGCAATCAGATTGGTCAGGCGGGCTTCGGCGAACACGTCCGGTCTCCCCTCAGGCCGTCTGGCGCATCTTGCAGCGCGCCGTCGACAGGATTTCGACGCACAGCTGACCGTAGCTCATGCCAGCCGCCCGCGCGCCCATGGGCACGAGCGAATGGCTCGTCATGCCCGGCGATGTATTCATTTCCAGCAGCCAGGGCCGGTTCTGCTCATCGAGCATCACGTCGGCCCGGCCCCAGCCCTCGCAACCCAGCGCCCGGTAGGCGCGCACGACCAGTCCCTGGATATGCTGCGTCAGCTCGGCCGGCAGGTCGGCGGGGCAGTCATAGCGGGTGTCGTCGGACACATATTTGTGCTGGTAGTCGTAGTTGCCCTCGGGCGCAAAGATCTCGATGATCGGCAAGGGCCGCGTCGCCGCCCCCGTTCCCAGGACCGGCACCGTCAATTCGCGCCCCTGGATGAATTGCTCGACCAGCGCCAGCTCATCGAAGCGGCAGGCCAGCGTCTGTGCATTGCGCAACTGGCTGGCCGAATCGACCCGGGTCAGGCCCAGGGTCGAACCCTCATGGGGCGGCTTGACGATCAGCGGCAGGCCCAGCGCCTCGGCCAGTCCGGACGGATCGGCATCGCAGGCGAGCTCTTCGAAGCGCGGGGTGGGCAGGCCATGCTGCAGCCACAGCCGCTTGGTGGCGATCTTGTCCATCGCCAGGCAAGAGGCCAGCGGGCCGCTGCCGGTATAGGGGATATGCAGCAGTTCCAGGGCCCCTTGCAGCGTCCCGTCCTCGCCATAGCGTCCGTGCAGGGCGATGAACACGCGGTCGAACCCCTCGGCGGCCAGTTCCGCCAGACTGCGCGCGCCGGTGTCGAACAGATGTGCGTCGACCCCCTCTTCACGCAGCGCGGCGCATACCCCGGCACCTGAATTCAGCGAGACTTCCCGCTCCGCCGAATTGCCGCCGTACAGGACGCCCACGCGACCGAATGACTGACTCATGATGGACTCCCAAGTTGCGCAGGGACGCGGCTGATGGAGCCCGCGCCCATGATGATCACAATGTCGCCGTCGCGGGCAAAATCACCGATCGATCCGGCCATGTCGGCCACATCCTCGACGAACACCGGCTCGACCTTGCCGGCCACCCGCAGACCGCGCGCCAGGGCGCGGCCGTCGGCGGCGACCAGGGGCGCTTCGCCGGCCGGATAAACCTCGGTCAGCAGCACCGCGTCGGCCTGGCCCAAGACACGGACAAAGTCCTCGAAGCAATCCCTGGTGCGCGTGTAGCGATGCGGCTGGAAGGCGAGCACGATCCGGTTCTCCGGCCAGGCGCCTCGCGCAGCCTCCAGCGTCGCCTCCATCTCGACCGGATGGTGGCCGTAGTCGTCCACCACGGTATACGAACCGCCGCCATTCTTTTGCGTCACCGGGAAATGGCCGACCAGGGTGAAGCGGCGACCCACGCCCCGGAACTGCGCCAGCGCCTCGGTGATGGCCTCATCGGGCACGCCCAGCTCCATGGCCACGGCGATGGTCGCCAGGGCATTGAGCACATTGTGCCGGCCCGGCAGATTCAGGCGCACGGACAGCGGCTCCAGCGCACCCTGAACCCCCTGACGCTCGACCTCGAAACACATGAAGGTGCCGTCGGCGCGCAGATCGCGGGCGCGCACCTGGGCGGGCATGTCGATGCCGTAGGTGGTCACCGGTCGCGACACGAACGGGATGATCTCGCGCACATTGGCATCGTCGACGCACAGCACCGCGCTGCCGTAGAATGGCAGGCGCTGCGTGAACTCGACAAAGGCGCTCTTCAGACGCGCCACGTCGTGCCCGTAGGTATCCATGTGATCGAGATCGATGTTGGTGATGATGGCCATCACCGGCAGCAGATTCAGGAATGAAGCGTCGGACTCGTCCGCCTCGACCACGATGTAGTCGCCCTGCCCCAGCCGCGCATTGGCGTCGGCCGCGTTCAGCCGGCCTCCAATGACGAACGTGGGGTCCAGACCGCCCGCCGCCAGCACGCTCGCCACGAGACTGGTGGTGGTGGTCTTGCCATGCGTGCCGGCAATGGCGATGCCGCGCTTCAGGCGCATCAGCTCGGCCAGCATCAGCGCCCGGGGCACCACCGGAATGCGCGCGGCACGGGCCGCCAGCACTTCCGGATTGTCCCCATGGATGGCGGTGGACGTGACCAGGGCGCCAGCGCCCTGGATGTTTTCAGCGGCATGACCGATCAGGATGCGCGCGCCCAGCGAGGCCAGCCGCCTCGTCACGGCGGTTTCCTGGACATCGGAGCCGCTGATCGAATAGCCCAGATTCAGCAGGACCTCGGCGATCCCGCTCATGCCCGAGCCACCGATGCCGACGAAGTGGATGTTGCGGATGCGATGCTTCATGCCGACTCCTCCAGGCTATGGACGCAGGCATCGGCAATCAACTGCGCGGCGTTCAAATGTGCGTGTTCGCGGGCATGCGCGGCCACAGCGGCCAGCTCAGGGCGCTGGCGGGCCGCCAGCCAGGCCGATAGCCCGGCGGCGTCCAGATCCGTCTGCCGCATCATCCAGCCGCCCCCGCACTCCGACAGATAACGGGCATTGGCCGTCTGATGATCGTCAATGGCATGAGGCAGCGGGATGAACAGCGCCGCCACACCGGCTGCGGCCACCTCGGCCACGGTCATCGCACCGGCCCGGCAGACCACCAGATCGGCCCAGCTCAGGGCGTCGGCCATGTCGTCGATGAACGCGGTGACCTCGCCGTCCACCTCCAGCCGCTCATAATCCCGGCGCACATTCTCGGCATGACGCTCGCCGGCCTGGTGGCGCACCTGGGGCCGTTCTGCGGCCGGCAACCGCGCCAGCGCCTCGGGCACCAGTTCGTTCAGCCGGGCGGCCCCCAGACTGCCGCCCACCACCAGCAGGCGCAACGGCCCCTGGCGGCCGGCGTAGCGCTCGCCCGCTGGTGCCATCGACTCCACCGCAGCGCGCACGGGATTGCCGACCATCAGGGCATTGGGCAGCGCGCCGGGGAAACCGCACAGCACCCGGTTGGCAAAACGCGCCAGAACGCGATTCGCCGTCCCGGCCACGGCGTTCTGCTCATGCACGACCAATGGAATGCCCGTCAGGCGCGCCATCAGCCCACCCGGGAAGGCCGCATAGCCGCCCATGCCCAGCACGACCTGCGGACGATGCGCGCGCAGCAGTTTGCGTACCCGCAGGCAAGCAGCGCCCAGCGTGAACGGCAGCTTCAGGAGCGCGGCATAACCCTTGCCGCGCACACCGCCAAAACGCAGCGGCAGCAAATCGATGCCACGCGCCGGCACCAGCCGCCCTTCCATGCGGTCGGGATCGCCCAGCCACAAGACCTGCCAGCCATCGGCGCGCATGACCTCGGCCACGGCCAGCCCCGGCATGATGTGCCCGCCCGTGCCGCCCGCCATGATCAGGATCGTGCGCGCGTTCATCGCCGTTTCCCCCGCATCATGCACCGGGTTTCGTAATCCACCCGCAGCAGCAGGGCGATGGCGGCCAGATTCATGACGATGCCCGATCCCCCGTAGCTCACCAGCGGCAGCGTAAGCCCCTTGGTGGGCAGCAGGCCCACGCAGACGCCCACATTGATGAAGGCCTGCACCCCCATCCACAGCGCCACGCCCTGCGCGACCAGTGCATCGAACACCCGTTCCAGCACCATGGCCTGACGGGCGATATCGAAACCGCGCATCACGACATAGGCGAACACGGCAATCAGGCACAGCACGCCGACCAGACCGAGTTCCTCTCCGATGACGGCGACGATGAAGTCGGTATGCGCCTCGGGCAGGTAATGCAGTTTTTCGATGCTCGCGCCGAGGCCGACACCGAACCATTCGCCCCGTCCCAGGGCGATCAGGGAATGGGACAACTGATAGGCGCTGCCATAGGCATTGTCCGGATTCCAGGGGTCCAGATAGACAAACAGCCGCTCGCGGCGCCAGGGCGACAGCCAGATCAGCATCAGAAAGCAGAACATCATCCCGCCCAACAGCAGGGTGAACAGCCTGAGATTGATCCCGCCGATGAAGAGAATGCCCACGACGATGGCGCCGATGACGATGAAGGCCCCCAGGTCGGGCTCCATCAAGAGCAGCATGCCGACCAGCACCAGCGCCACGGCCATGGGCAGGAAACCACGCACGAAACCACGCACGAAACCGCGCAGATGATCCTGCTTGCGCACCACATAGTCCGCCGAATACAGCAGGATGGCGGCCTTCATCAGCTCCGATGGCTGAAAATTCACCGGTCCCAGCGGCAGCCAGCGCCGGGCGCCGTTGACCTCGCGACCGATCCCGGGGATCAGCACGACCATCAGCAGCAGCAACGCCAGCACGAACAACGGCACAGTGACCTTCTGCCAGATCCGCACCGGAATGCTGGCGGTGAACAGCGCAGCCAGCAGACCGATGACGATGAATGCGGCGTGGCGGCCGACGAAATAGAAACGACCGTAGCTTTCATAGCGCGGCCCGTCGGCCAGGGCGATCGAAGCCGAATACACCATGAGCAGGCCGAACAGGACCAGGGCGCTGACCGCGATGATCAGCCCCACGTCCACGCTGGGCATGGACGTGCGGCCCGGGCGCACCGTGTTCAGTCCTTCGCTCAGGGTGCCCAGCACACTCATGCCATCTCTCCCGACGCGCCCACCTCATGGCCGGCATGCCGTCCGGACACATCAGACGTCGCGCAATCCGCAGAGGCTGCCCCGCCTCCGGGCGCATTCAATGCGCGCACCGCTTCGACGAAGCAGGCGCTGCGGTGCGCATAATTGCGGAACATGTCCATGCTGGCGCAGGCGGGCGACAGCAGCACGGCATCGCCCGGCTGAGCCAGCGTCAGGCCCCGGCCCACGGCATCCTCAAGCGTCGCGCAGGACTGCAACGGCACGCCGCAATCCGCCAGCGCCTGGCCGATCAATGGACCATCCTGGCCGATCAGCAGCACCGTGCGCGCATGAGCGCGCACGGCCGGCGCCAACGGAGAAAAGTCCTGCCCCTTGCCCAACCCGCCAGCGATCAGCACCACCGGCCGGCCCAATCCTTTCAGCGCGGCCAGCGTGGCGCCTACATTGGTCCCCTTGCTGTCGTCGATGAAATCGACGCCCGCGATCGCGCGCACAAACTCCGTGCGATGCGCCTCGCCCCGGTAGCTGCGCAGGGCATGCAGCATCGGTGCCCAGTCCAGGCCAATGGCCCGGCCCAGGATCAGCGCGGCCAGCGCATTGAGCGCATTGTGGGTGCCCCGGATGCGCAAGGCCTCGACTGGCATCAGCGCCTGGGCGGTCGCAGCCGGACGCCGGGTGGGGGCCTCCTCCCGCACCGCACGGCGACGGCGGACAGGGGGCTGGACAGCCGGATCGGCCTCAACCTCGGGCGCGGCGGCCAGCCAGACGAGGCCCTGCTGCGTCAACAATCCGCCATCCCCCGCCAACGCTGGCGCGTCCACGCCGAATCCGCGCACGCGCTCGTCAGCCAGATCGGAGACCATTTCCCGCACCAGCGGATCATCGCGGTTGACGACAGCGATTCGCGCCATGTCCAGCAACCGGGCCTTGGCCGCCGCATAGGCCTGCATCGAACCATGCCAATCCAGGTGATCCTGCGTGACGTTGAGCACGGTTGCCGCATCGGGCGCCAGGGTGGAAGTGGCCTCCAGCTGAAAACTGGACAGCTCCAGCACCCAGACATCGGGCAGTTCGCCCTGATCCAGCGCGTCCTTCAGGCTGGCCAGCGCAGCCGGACTGATATTGCCTGCCGCGCGCACCCGACGGCCGCTGGCCGCGACCAGATGACGCGTCAGCGCCGTGACCGTGGTCTTGCCGTTGGTGCCCGTCACCGCCAGCAGCGCGGGCGCATAGCCCTGCGCGCGCAAATCGGCCAATGCGCGGGCGAACAGCTCGATTTCGCCCAGAATCTCGATCTTCCGTTCCCGCGCCTCGGCCAGCAGACCGGCCACGGGCGCCTCGTGAGGATTCAGGCCGGGGCTGAGCACCAGCGTGTGGACCTCGTCGAGCGCCCCGGCCGTCATGGCTCCGGCCCCGAGGCGCAGATCGACGTCGATGCCGTCGGTCCGCAGATCATCCAGTCCGCCCGGCTGCTCGCGTGTGTCCAGCACCCGCAGACGGGCACCCCGGGCGGCGCACCAGCGCGCCGCGGCGACGCCGGTTTCTCCCAATCCCAGGATCAGGGTCAGGCCGTCGCGCCGGATGGAGGGGAAGTCGTAGGCGCTCGTCATCGCAGTTTCAGGCTCGCAAGGCCGATCATGACCAGCATCATGGTGATGATCCAGAACCGGACCACCACCTGGGTTTCCTTCCAGCCGCTCACCTCGAAATGGTGATGCAGCGGCGCCATGCGGAAGATCCGGCGGCCTTCCCCATAGCGTTTCTTGGTGTACTTGAACCAGGTGACCTGCAGCATCACCGACAGCGTCTCGACCACGAACACGCCGCCCATGATGAACAGGACGATTTCCTGTCGCACGATGACGGCGATGGTGCCCAGCGCGCCGCCCAGCGCCAGCGCGCCCACATCGCCCATGAAGACCTGGGCGGGATAGGTGTTGAACCAGAGGAAGGCCAGCCCCGCGCCCGCGATGGCCGCGCAGATCACCATCAGTTCGGAAGCACCCGGAATATAGGGGAACAGCAGGTATTTGGAATAGTCCACCCGCCCGACCACATAGGCAAAGATGCCCAGGGCCGAACCGATCATCACGGTGGGCATGATCGCCAGCCCGTCCAGCCCGTCGGTCAGATTGACAGCATTGCTGGTACCGACGATCACCAGCCAGGTCAGCGCGCCGAACCCGAACACGCCCAGCGGATAGCTGACGGTCTTGAAGAACGGCACGATCAGGTCGGCACGCGCGGGCAGCGGCATGGAAAATCCGCTCAGCATCCACGCCCGGAACAACGGCCAAAGCTCCGTGTTTGCCGGCACAGACACGGCAAAGCTGAGATACACGGCCGCCACGGCGCCGATCAGTGCCTGCCAGAAAAATTTCTGCCGCGCCGGCATGCCTTCGGGGTCGTGATGCACGACCTTGCGGTAGTCATCGGCCCAGCCGATCCAGCCAAAACCGAACGTCACCAACAGCACCACCCAGACGAAGCGGTTGGTCCAGTCTGCCCACAACAGGGTGCTGATGCCGATGCCGATCAGGATCAACGCGCCGCCCATGGTGGGCGTACCGCTCTTTTGCAGGTGTGTCTGCGGGCCGTAGCTGCGCACCGCCTGGCCGATCTTGAGCGCCGTCAGCCGACGGATCAGCCAGGGCCCCGCCAGCAGGCCGATGGCCAGTGCCGTGGCGCAGGCCAGCAAGGCGCGGAAAGTGATGTATTCCACCACGCCAAAGGCGCGGAAATGTTCGTCGGACAGCCAGCTGGCCAGTTCAAGCAGCATGATCGCTCCCTCGCGCGGACGCGGTCGTGTCGAGCGCCTGAACCACGCGCTCCATGCGCATGCTGCGCGAGCCCTTGACCAGGATGTGACCCGGGCGCGCGGCCAGCAGATGCGGCAACAGTTCATCAAAAGCATCGAAGGCCTGGGCCTGCGGCCCGAAAGCCTGCGCGGCGCCACGGGCCGCGGGCCCCAGCGTCAACAGCGCGTCCACACCGCACTGGCGGGCATAGTCGCCGACCTCGGCATGCATGGCCGGTCCCTGATCGCCGACTTCGGCCATGTCACCCAGCACCAGGATGCGCCGGCCATCCAGTCCGGCCAACACATCGATGGCGGCCCGGACGGAATCCGGATTGGCGTTGTAACTGTCATCGATCAGCTGGAACCCATCGGACAGCGGCCGGGGCTGCATTCTCCCGCCGACCGGCGCGAACCCCGCCAATCCGGACGCGATGGCCGCCGCCGGCGCGCCGGCCGCCCAGGCGCAGGCCGCTGCCGCCAGGGCATTGCGCAGGTTGTGACGCCCAGGCGCATACAAGACGACAGGGACGGTTTCCGCCCCCAGATGCAGCAGGAATTCCGTCTGCGCCGTCCCGGCCCGGATCTGCGAGGCGTGCACATCGGCCGCGTCCGAAAAGCCGAAACAGCGCACCCGCCGGTCGCCCGCCAGTTCACGCCAGAGTCCGCTGTACTCGTCATCAGCGGGGAACACCGCCACGCCATCGGCCGGCAGCGCCTGCAACACGGCGCCATTCTCGCGCGCCACGGCCTCGACGGTATTCATGAATTCCTGATGTTCGCGCTGCGCATTGTTGACCAGCGCCACGGTGGGTCGGGCAACGGCGGCAAGCACGGAGATCTCTCCCGGATGATTCATGCCCAATTCCAGGACAGCGACACGATGCGCGGGCATCAGCCGCAACACCGTCAGCGGCAGACCGATGTCATTGTTCAGATTGCCCCGGGTCGCCAGCCGTCCCGCCTCGCCGCACCAGGCCGCCAGGATCGACGCGATCATTTCTTTGGTCGTGGTCTTGCCGTTGCTGCCGGTCACGGCAATGACCGGCAGGCTGAACTGGCGCCGCCAGGCCGTGGCCGCGTGCTGCAACGCCAGACGGGTATCGCCCAGCACGATCTGGGGCAGACCGGCATCGGGAACCCGGCGGGCCACGATGGCCACGCAGGCGCCGGCCCGGGCCGCTGCCTCCAGATAATCGTGACCGTCAAACTGTTCGCCCGCAAGCGCCAGAAACAGCGTGCCCGGCTGCAGCGTGCGGGTGTCGGTGGACAGGGGCGCCTCCTGTTGCCAGGTCAAGGCAAACCGCGCCCACTCCCGATCATCGAATGCGCTGCGCACATGCTGGATTTCCTGATAGGTCTCATGCCCCTTGCCGGCCAGCAGCACGACATCCCGCTCGCCCGCGCTCCAGATGCTCTCCAGGATCGCATCGGCCCGGTCCACCCGCACCTCGGGGCGACACGGCATGCCGGCCACGATCTGCTCGATGATGGCCTCGGGAGATTCAGTGCGCGGATTGTCGGTGGTGACCACAACATCGTCGGCCAAACGCGCCGCCACGGCGCCCATCAAAGGCCGCTTGCCGGCATCTCGGTCGCCCCCGCAGCCGAACACGCAGCGCAGACGACCGCCACGGTCCAGGGCCAGGGGCCGCAGGGCGGTCAACGCCCGCTCCAACGCATCCGGCGTATGCGCGTAATCCACCACGACCAGGGGCTGCGGCCGGGCCGAGCGCCCGCCGTCCAGGGCCGAGACGACCTGCAACCGGCCCGGGACCGGTTGCAGCACGGCCAACGCCCGGGCGATGCGGCTCAGCCCCCAGCCCAGCTCGCGCAGCACCCCGGCCACCAGCAGCAGATTGGAAATATTGTGTTCCCCGACCAGATAGGTCAGGATCTGGGCGCTGCCGCCAGGCGTCACCAGATTGAAGACCAGCCCATTGGCGCCATGCTGGATGTCTTCGGCCCGGAAGGCGGCCTGCTCGTCATGCGCGAGGCTGTAACCCACCCGATGGCCGCACGGCGTCCCGCCCGTCAGCAATTCCCGGCCGGCCGGATCATCGGCATTGATGACTGCACCGCGCAGGCCCGGGCGCTCGAACAGGGCGAATTTCGCCTGCTTGTAGCGTGCCTCGGTGCCGTGATAATCCAGGTGATCGCGAGTCAGGTTGGTGAAGCCCGCGACCTGGATGGTGACGCCATCCAGACGGCCCTGCTCGATCCCGATCGAGGACGCCTCGATGGCCGCCGCCACGCCGCCGGCGCGCACGATGGCCGCCAGACTGCGATGCAGCGTCAGGACGTCCGGCGTGGTCAGCGCGCCGCCCAGGTTGCGGCCATCGGCCAGCGTCACGCCCAGGGTCCCAACGGTCCCGCAAGGCATGTCCTCGGCATTCAACGCCGCCGCGATCCACTGCGTGGAGGAGGTCTTGCCATTGGTGCCGGTCACGGCAATCACGGTCAGCGCGTCGGACGGACGGCCATACCACAGATGCGCCACCTCACCCAGCAGCGAAGCCAGGTTCTCGACCTCCAGGACAGGCACATTCCGAGGCGACGGATGGTCGCCCCCCGCCTGCCGGACAATGGCCGCCGCGCCCGCCGCGATTGCCGCATCCATGTAGGCGCGACCATCCGAGGCGATCCCCGGGCAGGCAAAAAATACGTCGCCCGACCGCAGCTGGCGCGAATCCAGGCAGAGATCCGCCTTGCGTTCGACCCGCTCGTCCAGCCAGGCCATGATGTCTGACATGATCATTGAGTACGCCCCCCCTGCTCCGCCGTGGCCACCAGGGAATCCACGGGCGCATCCGGCTGCACGCCAAGACGGCGCAGGGTGCTTGAAACGATGTCTGAAAAAACCGGGGCCGCCACGCGGCCGCCATAATAGCCACCCGCGCTGGGCTCATCGATGGACACGGCCACGACGATGCGAGGATCGGAGACGGGCGCCAGACCGACGAAGGAACCCCGGTATTTGGTCTTGCTGTACTGGCCGTTGACGATCTTGCGCGCTGTGCCGCTCTTGCCCGCCACGCGGTAGCCCTGCACCCGGGCCAGCTTGGCGCCGTCGGGGCCGGCGGCCGCCTCCAGCATGCTGCGCATCAACAAGGCCACCTGGGGCGAATAGACCTGGACGCTGGTGGGCTTGCCCTCGCGGCGCAACAGGGACAGCGACACCATGTCGCCATTGCGGGCGAAGACGGTATAGGCATGCGCCACCTGGAGCAGGGAAACGGACAGGCCGTAGCCGTAGGCCATCGTGGCCCGCTCGATCGGACGCCAGCGTTGCCAGGGCCGCAGACGGCCCGAGGCGATGCCGGGGAAATTCGTCTGGAGCGCCCGCCCGAATCCCAACGCCGAGAATTTTTCCCACATCGACTGGGACGACAGGCGCTCGGAGATCATGGTCATGCCGATGTTGCTGGAACGCCTGATGATCCCGGCCACGTCCAGCACGCCGTTGCGGCTGACGTCCGAAATCACGGCCCCCTGGTAGCTGTAGTGACCGTTGCCCGTGTCGAACTGCGTGTGGGTCGTGATCTTGCCGTCGTCGAGCGCCAATGACGCCGTGAACGGCTTCATGATGGAACCGGGCTCGAAGGTGTCGGTGACCACGCGGTTGCGCAGCACCGCCCCTGTGCGCGCCGAAGTGTCGTTCGGATCGTAGGACGGCAGATTGACCATCGCCAGGATCTCGCCCGAGCGGGCATCGAGCACGATGGCCGCCGCCGCGCGCGCCTGATGTTCCTTCATCGCCGCCTTGAGGGCCGCGTACGTATCGAATTGGATGCCGGCATCGATGGACAGTTGCAGGTTCTGGCCATCGACGGGCGGCACCACGGCCTGCACGTCCTCGACCACGCGCCCGAGCCGGTCGCGGATTACGCGCCGCGAACCCGGCTGACCGGACAGCCCGTCGTTGAACGCCAGTTCGATGCCTTCGATCCCGCGGTCTTCGATGTTGGTGAAGCCGACGATATGCGCCATGACCTCGCCTTCCGGATAGAAACGGCGGGTCTCTGCCAATTGCTGAACGCCCGGGATCTTCAACTGCTGGATGGCTTTGGCCGTGTCGATGTCCACCTGCCGCTGCAGATAGACGAAGTTCTTGTCCTCGTCCTGGGTGCGCCGCCGCAGCTCGGCGGGCTTGAGATTCAGCAGCCGCGCCAGTTCGACGACCTGGGTGTCCGAGGCCTTGTGGAAATCCTCGGGGATCGCCCAGATGGCCCTGGCCGGCACGCTGGAGGCCAGCACCACCGCCCCGCTGCGATCCAGAATCTTGCCGCGCGAGGCCGGCAGGACCAGGGTGCGCTCATAGCGACGCTCTCCCTGCCGCTGCAGGAACTCGTTGGACAGGACCTGCAGATTCAGCGCCTTGGCCGCCAGGGCCACGAACCCCAGCATGATCACGATCACCACCAGCCGCGCGCGCCAGAAGGCCGGACGGCCTGCCAGCACGGGACTCTCGTGAAAGCAGAAGCGTTTCATGGCTGCCCCTCCTGCGTGGCGGGGGCCGGCTGACGCAGGTAAATCGTGCGGTCGGGCGTCACAGAAATCAGGTGCAGATCGGTCCGGGCCAACGAATCGATGCGGGCATTTCGAGCCAGTTCCGCCCGCTCGAGCTGCAGGCGGCGCCACTCCACATCCAGTTCGCGGGCATGGGATTTCAGCCGCTCGGACGCCACGAACAGTTCGCGCGTCTGGAACCGCACCGTGACCAGTGAAATGGCCGACCCCATCAGCAACACCGCCAGGAACAGCGTCAGCCGGATCATCGTGCGCGCCTCCCTGTCCGGCGAGGCGCAGGGGCCCGGCCCGGCAGGCGGATGAAACGGGCCGCCTCATCCCGTGAAAGCGGGGTCTGTGTGCGTTCGGCTACCCGCAGCACGGCGGAACGCGCGCGCGCATTGTCCGCCACCTCGTCCGCGTCCGCCTGGATGCGGCCCAGCAAGGTGACGTAGGGTTGCGGCATGTCCCGTTCGGGAATCGGCAGCCGGGCCCGGTCCCGGCCTGGCTGCGCGGCGGCGGCGAAACACTGCTTGACCATGCGGTCTTCCAGCGAGTGGAAGCTGATCACGGCCATGCGTCCACGCGCGCGCAGGCGGGTCAGCGCTGCCGGGAGGGCGTGCGCGAGCTGCGTGAGCTCTTCATTGATGTGAATCCGTACAGCTTGAAAGGTGCGTGTGGCGGGGTGTTGACCCTTTTCGCGCGTACGGACGGCACCGGCGACGAGCTGGGCAAGTTCGCCCGTGGTGCGCAGCGGCCCGGATTGGCGGCGCGCAACAATCGCCTTTGCAATCTGGAAAGCAAACCGTTCTTCGCCATAATCTGCGATGACCTCCTTGATCTGTTCCTGGTCGGCATCGGCCAGCCATTGGGCCGCCGTCTGTCCACGGCTGGTATCCATCCGCATGTCCAGCGGGCCATCCCGCATGAACGAAAATCCGCGATCCGCTTCGTCGATCTGGGGGGAAGACACCCCCAGATCCAGGAGCACACCATCCACCTGATCGATTCCCAGGCGGTCGAGCTGCGCATCCAGGGAGGCGAAGCCCTCATGGGCGATCTCGACGCGCGCATCATCGGCGCGCAGCGCCTGCGCCGCGGCAATCGCGGTGGGATCCTTGTCGAACACCAGCAGCCGGGCGCCCGGCGCCAGCCGGCTCAACAGCAGGCGGCTATGCCCGCCCCGCCCGAACGTCCCGTCCACATAGACGCCATCCAGTCGCGGCGCATCCGCCGCCGACACCGCCGTCCGGCGTCCGAACGCGGGACTCAACAACGCGTCGATGGCCGGTTCCAACAGAACGGTGCGATGGGAATACGCCATGTGCAGGTTTAGAAAGAGATCTGTTCAAGGATGGCTGGATCGAGATTGCCCACATCCGCCATGCAACGCGCCTCCCACTGGGCACGATCCCACAGTTCGAAGTTCGACCCCAGACCCAGCAGCATGACTTCCCGGCTCAGGCCGGCGGCCGAGCGCAGTTCAGGCGCGACCAGGATGCGGCCCGCCCCGTCCATGTCCACATCCTGGGCATTGCCCAGCAACAGCCGCTGCAAGGGACGCGCAGAGGCCGGCAGCGCCGCGATCTGCTTGCGTTTGTCTTCCCAGATGGAACGGGGGTAGAGCATCAGGCAGCCATCCGGATGCCGCGTCAGTGTCAGGCGTCCCTGTTCCCCGGCCTGCAGGACGTCACGATGCCGGGCCGGAATGGACATCCGGCCCTTGGCGTCGAGCGTGAGCGCACTGCTTCCTTGAAACACGAGGGACTCCCTCCCACTTGATCACACAAAAATCTACTTTGCCCCACTCTACGGGATGGATCGGTGCCGGTCAAGGCAAAAATTGAAATTTATTCAATGACAACAAGCACTTACAACTGAATTTTAGAATTTCCCTATAAATAAATTCCTGAAAAATCAATGCATTGGAAAATACTTTGAAGGTGGATTGTTAGATAAAAATCTCCACAGCGCCGTGCCCGTCCGCTCCCAGGCGCCCGCCGGGGATCCGAAGGGCCCCGGGCGCCCGCACCTGACCTGCGTCAATCCCTGATTGACACACCCGACCGCAGTGGATGTAATGTGCTTTCATCATCCGGGGCTGAAGCACCGGCACGCCCGGGTGCCAGACTCGAAAGCATCCGAGCCTTTTTTGCGTTTGCCTGTCGTCCCGTCAGTCACCAGAAAGGAGACCTTCCTATGTCGGATCAGACCCAATCCACTCAATCGCGCCGTCATTTCCTGCAGTCCGTCGGGGCCACGGGTGGCGTCATGATGCTCGGCAGCATCCTGCCGCTGCACCGTGCCCTGGCTGCGGGCGCGCCGCCCGCCATCAACCTCGGCCAGGTCCTGCCCATGACGGGCTCCGCGGCTGAGTTCGGCCCCTACTATCGCGATGCCGTGCGGCTGGCGATCGATCAGATCAACATGTCGGCCAAGGAAGTCTTCGGCGGCCCCATCATCGCCGGCCACGTCACGGCCGACAGCGCGACCTTGCCGACAGTGGGCGTCCAGGCGGCCCGCCAGATGGTCGATACCCAACATACGCCGGTCATCATCAACGGCTGGTCCAGCGGCGTCACGGTGGCTGTCGCCACATCGGTCACCATCCCGTCCGGAGTGCTGCAAATCGGCAATGGCACCACATCGCCACTGGTCAGCGTGCTGCCCGCCGACGCCAAGGCCGACATGCTGTTCCGCACCAGCGCCTCCGATGCCATGCAGGGGGTGGTCGCCGCCCAGTTCGTGAACGGCGAAATCGACCCGAGCTACAAGTTCAAGCGGGTCTCCACCATCTACATCAACAATCCCTATGGACAAGGCCTGTCCAACGCCTTTACCGCCGCATTCAAAAAGCGGGGGGGCACCGTGCTGGCCGAGGTCCCACACCCCGAGGAAGTCCAGCCGACCTACAAGTCCATGCTCTCCCAGGCACTGAAGGACAAGCCCGACCTTCTGCTCATCGTCAGCTACCCCGCGCACACCATCGCGATCTGCAAGGAATCCCGCGACACGTTCAGCTTCACCAACTGGCAGTTCACCGATGGCAACGCCAGTATCGACATCATCAAGGAAGTCGGCGCCAAGGACATGGGCGGACGCTACGGCACCGCGCCCGGCGAGGACACCACCACGCAGTCCTACAAGGACTTCGCCAAGACCTACATGGAGACCTACAAATACGACCACTTCCCGCCGTTCACCACCTGCTCTTACGATGCCGGGATGGTGGCGGGGCTGGCCATGGCAGCCGCGGTCGCGGCCGGCGCGACGGACGCCGCCAAGATCACGGGGACGGTCCTGCGCGATCATTTGCGCGAGATCGCCAATCCCCCGGGAGAAATGATCGACGGCGGCGATCAGGGCCGGATCACGGCCATGCTCAAGGCGCTCAAGGACAAAAAGAAAATCAATTACAACGGGGTGGCCGGCCCGTGTGACTTCGACAAGAACGGCGACGTCATCACACCGGTCAACATCTGGAAATACAACGGCGACAAGATCGAGACCGTCAAGATGGTTGCCGCCAAGGACATCCCGGCCAGTTGATCGGGTCGTTCCCACCGCAAAAAAGGCCACTTGCGTGGCCTTTTTTGCGGGCGATGACAGCAGGGGACGGACGCCTCAATCCTCGGGCTGTCCGTCCAGAAACCGGGAGACGCGCTTTTTCTCGGGCAGAATGCCCTGCGGGCGATACAGCACGATGAGGGCCAGCAACAGCCCCACGAAGGCCCAGCGCAGGAAGGACATGCGGGACGCCACATCAGGCGCGACCCCCTGCAGGGCGACCTGCAGATAATCGGTGACAAAGCCCGTGCCGCTCCAGACGATCCAGATCACGAAAGCCCCGAGAATGGCGCCTTTGTTGTTGCCGCTGCCCCCCAGCATCAGCATCACCCAGACCAGGAATGTGGCGAACAAAGGCTTGAAGTGGCTGTAGTCGATCGTGACCATGTAGGGGGCATACAGGGCGCCCGCCACGCCGATCACGACGGCGCCCAGCACAAAGGACTGCACGCGCAGAGACTTGACGTGCTTGCCGCTCATGGCGGCCGAATCCTCCTCGTCCCGGACGGCGCGCAGCGCGCGGCCCCAGGGCGAGCGCACCATGGCCTCCAGCACGACATACACCAGCGCCAGACCGAGCGTGACGATCACCAGGTACAGATAGCTGTAGTCTCGGGGCGACATGGCGGACAGCGCGGATTGCAGGGCATCCGGCAGCCAGCCGCAGCCGGCGCGGTCGAAAACGCAGGACAGCGGCTGGGGAATGCCGGACATGGGCTGGGGGCCATTGGCCAGCCAGCGCTCGTTCTGGAAAATGAGCCTGATGATCTCGGCGATCCCCAGGGTGGCGATCGCCAGAAAATCCGTGCGCAGATGCAGGACGGGCTGGGCGATCAGGTAGGCCACGACGCCGGCCATGACGCCGGCGGCCACGACGCCGACCAGATAGGGCGCACTCAGGCCGAACCATTGCTGGGCGTAGGCCGCCATCGCGCCCGAAGGCGGCGAGGTGACGAACAGCGCCATGGTGAAGGCGCCCACGGCGAAAAAGCCGGCCACGCCGAAATTCAGATGGCCGTTGTAGCCCCATTGCGCGTTCAGGCCCAGCGACAGGATCGAGTAGATGATCGCCATGATGCTGAAAGACACC
The DNA here is from genome assembly GCF_047971665.1 of Castellaniella sp. GTDB lineage: Bacteria > Pseudomonadota > Gammaproteobacteria > Burkholderiales > Burkholderiaceae_B > Castellaniella. The sequence goes on from NZ_JBKEAA010000009.1 coordinate 25,497, forward strand.
AGGTAATCCATGATCCCGGGCAGCAGGGCCGCGATGCCGAACGCCAGCCCCCCGCCGAAGACGAGGGCGGCCAGCAGACGCGCCGGCCAGCGCAGACGCGAAAACAGCAGACATCCCAACAGGAAGATCGGAACCAGCAGGAAGCAGGCTTTGAGCAGGTGCAGGGTATCCATGATCTGATTCCTCGACTCGTGTGAACAGGCACTAGCGTTGGGCGAACAGCCCCTGAGGCCGCATCAGCAACACCAGCACCATCAGGACGAAGGCGACCGCCGGACCATAGGCCGGGTTCAGAAAGGCGGACGTCAGCTGCATGGCGATCCCGATGATGATCGCCCCGACCAGCGCGCCCCAGGCGCTGCCGATCCCGCCCATGATCACCGCCGCGAACAGGGGCAGCAGCAGCACAAAGCCCATATCGGGCCGCATCTGCGACGCCAGGCCGTACATCACGCCGCCGATGGCGGCCAGGCTTGCGCCGATGGCCCACGTCCAGGCGACGACCTGCTCGGTGTCGATCCCGCGCACCTGGGCCAGATCCGGGTTGTCGGCCGTGGCCCGCATGGCTTTGCCGATGCGCGTGCGGGTGAGCATCCAGTACAGAAGCACCACCAGGACCAGGGCCAGCGCAAAGACGAACAGCTGATCGGCTTGCAGGCGCAGCCCGAAAGGCAGGGACAGCGCGGGATTGGAGCGGCCCGAATAATAGAAATGGAAATCCGATCCCCAGATGAGGTAGACGATGCCCCGCAGCAGGAACTCCATGCCCAGCGAGGCCATGGCCAGCAGCACCAGCGGCGACTGGTGCCTGCGCAGTGGCCGGTACAGCAGCCGGTCGATCACGATCGCCACGACGGAGGTCACCGCCGCCGCGACCAACAGGCCGACCAGGAGCTCCCAGCCGAAGGAGAACCGCCAGATCGGGTTGGATTGCGGCAGGACGAGCACCATGCCGTACGTGACATACGCCCCCAGGGTCAGGAATTCCCCATGGGCGAAATTCGGGAACTTGAGAACGCCGTAGCACAACGTCAGGCCGATGCCGCCCAGCGCGATGATGCCGCCCAGCATCACGCCCCATGCCGTCAGGGACAGCATTTCCTCGGCGCTCGTGCCCGAGAGCCAGCCCGCGACCCACATCGCGACCAGCACCAGCAGCAAGACCCCGCCGACGAAGCGGCTGCTGCGCGCGCCGCCCGAATCCCGCGCGTCGACCGCCTCGTCGCCCGGCGCCTGCGCCGGCGCGGCATCCGCCACGGGCTGTGCCGAATCGATCATCGCATCATCCTCCCAGGTAGAGGCGCCCGACATTCGGATCATCGAGCAGATCCTGTCCCGTGCCCTCGTGACGGTTTTCACCATTGGCCAGCACATAGCCCCGATGCGCCATCCCCAGCGACTGCCGGGCGTTCTGTTCGACCATCAGAATGCCCACGCCGCTTTCGTTGATCCGGGCGATCCGCTCGAAGATCTCGTCCACGAGCTTGGGCGAGAGTGCGGCCGTGGGCTCGTCGAGCAGCAACAGCCTGGGGTTCATCATCAGCGCGCTGCCCATCGCGACCATCTGCCGCTCGCCGCCCGACATCTTGCCGGCCAGTTGGCGGCGACGCTGGCGCAGCTTGGGGAACATCGTGTAGACCCGTTCCTTGTTGTCCGACAGATCGACCTTGCCCAGCGGAAAGGCGCCCATTTCCAGGTTTTCCTCGACCGTCAGCGTCGTGAAGACGTTGGCCACCTGCGGCACATAGCACATGCCCAGCCGCACGATGCGGTGCGGCGCCTGATGCGTGATGTCGTGACCGTCGAACGCGATCGCGCCCTGGCGTGGATGCAGCAGGCCGAAGATCGTTTTCATCAGGGTGGATTTGCCGGCCCCGTTGGGACCGATGATGGCGACGACCTCGTCAGCCTCGACATGAAGGGACACTGCGCGAAGGATCTCGGTATCGCCATAGCCCGCCGTGGCGGCATCAACCTGCAGCAGCGGCATATTGCCCTCCCAAGTAGGCCTCCAGAACGGCCTGATCGTTGCGCACGGCATCGGGCGCGCCTTCGGCCAGCTTGCGGCCCTCGCTCATGACGATGACCGGATCGCAGAGGTTCATGACCATGTTCATGTCGTGCTCGATCAGCAGGAACGTGATCCCGCGTTCGCGCAACAGGGTCTGGATGTTCTGGACGATGCTCTGCAGCAGCGTGCGATTGACCCCGGCGGCCGGCTCGTCGAGCAGGATGATCCGGGGGTCCGCCATCAGCATGCGACCCATTTCCAGCAGTTTTTTCTGGCCGCCCGACAGATTGGCCGCGTATTCATGCTGGACATGGGTGAGCTGCAGGTATTCCAGCACCTCTTGCGCCTTGTGCAGATGCCGGGTTTCCTCGAGCCGGACCCGTCCCGGACGCAACAGGGCATTCCACCAGGACTCGCCCGACTGTCCGGGCGGAACCAGCATGAGGTTTTCCAGGACGCTCATGGAACCGTGTTCGCGGGGAATCTGGAAGGTCCGGCACAGGCCGCGGGCGAACACCTGTTCCGGCCGCAGATGGCCGATGTCCTGGCCGTCCAGCACGATGCGGCCCGAATCGGGGGGAATGAAGCCGGTGATCAGATTGAACACCGTGGTCTTGCCGGCGCCGTTGGGGCCGATCAGCCCGGTGATGGTGCCGCGTTGAACCTGGAACGAACAATGATCGACGGCCCGCAGGCCGCCGAAGCTCTTGGTCAGATCACGGACCTCGAGCAGAGGACGCTGCTGCCCCTGTCCTGCATCCGATCGGGATGATGCCGCCGTATTCGTCACCGTTATCTCCAGCTGGATTTCTACAACGGGAGTCCGGCCGGCGCATCCCTGCGTATCCACGCAACGGGCCGTCGGTTCGGAGAGATGACTGAGAATATCACAGCCTCGGCGGCGACCGAATGAGCACAATTCCCTATGGCCAAGGAGGGGCGCGGCAATCCGGTGCGCGGGGGCCGGCCGGGGACGCGGCCACCCGCAGGCAGCCAGAAAGCGGAACAGATCTATAGGCCGGATTCTGTACGCCGGGTTGCCCCGGCGGACGATCATTCCTCTGGGCGGGCCATTGCTGGACCGCTCTAGCCATCTACCCGCATGCTCGGGCGGGCCGCCCTGTCGGCACGAAGCCGGCGCATGCCTATTTGATGTTGCTCCCGATAGAGGTTGCCGCGTTTCACCCTGCCGCGGATCGCCCGGACCAGCCGGACGAACGGTACGGAGATGGCCGTACCGGTGTGCGTCTTGCGACGTACCCCCGCGGCAGACTCGTCTCTGTGGCCCTGGTCCTCGGCTTTCCCCGAGAGGATCGCCGGACGGCCGTTAGCCGCTATCGCGCCCGATGGAGTCCGGACCTTCCTCGATGCCTGTCGGCACCGCGATCGCCCGATCTGCCCCGCGACGGCATTGTACGACAGCACCGGCCCGCACCGGCGCAGGCCCGCGACGCGCCCATTCCATCCGGCCCTGCCGGCACTCCCGCGCCCAAACTGCGACAATACGTTTTGACGCCGGGACCCTCGTCTCCGCGACCGCTTCACTGCCGCCCGCATCATGTCCGATACCCTGCTCGCCCTGACCCAGGCTCAACTCGCCTATGGCCACCATCCCCTGCTCGATCATGCCGACCTGACCCTGCTGGCCGGAGAGCGCATCGGCCTGATCGGCCGCAACGGCGCCGGCAAGTCCTCCCTGCTGCGCGTCCTGGACGGCCGCACCCTCCTCGACGATGGCGAGATCCGGCGACGCGGCGGCCTGCGCATCGCCACGGTTGCGCAGGAACCCGAACTGCCCGAGGACGAGACCATTCTCGGCTACCTGACCGGCGACCTGCTGGCCACGGAGGACTGGCAGCGCTCGGCTCGCGCCGGCGCACTGATCGACGCCCTGGGGCTCAGCCCCGACCTGCCGATCCGCGGCCTGTCCGGCGGCACCCGCAAACGCGTGGCGCTGGCGCATGCCCTGGTCCAGGAGCCCGACCTGCTGCTGCTCGACGAGCCGACCAACCACCTGGACTTCACCGGCATTGCCTGGCTGGAAGATCTGCTGCGCAGCACGCGCGCGGCCGTGGTGCTGATCACCCACGACCGCCGCTTCCTGGACGCAGTCGCGACCCGCATCGTCGAACTCGACCGTGGACAGTTGCTCAGCTTTCCCGGCAATTTTTCTGCCTGGCAGGCCCGCAAGGCCCAGTGGCTGGACGCCGAGCAACAGGCCAACGCCCGTTTCGACAAGCTGCTCTCCCAAGAGGAAGTCTGGATCCGCAAAGGCATCGAGGCGCGCCGCACCCGCAACGAAGGCCGGGTCAGACGCCTGGAAGCCCTGCGCCGTGAACGCGCCGCCCGGCGCGACCAGCAAGGCCAGGTTCGCTTTTCTCTGGCGGACGGCCAGCGCTCGGGCAAGCTCGTCGCCGAGTTGCTGAACGTCACGCACGGCTATGGCGAACGCACCCTGATCCACGATTTCAGCACCCTGATCCAGCGCGGCGACCGCATCGGCCTGATCGGCCCCAATGGCGCCGGCAAGACGACGCTGCTGCGCATCCTGCTGGGCGAACTGCAGCCGCTGCACGGCCAGGTGCGGCTGGGCACCAACCTGTCGATCGGCTATTTCGACCAGATGCGCGACCATCTCGACGAAACCGCAACGCTGGCCGACACCATCAGTCCGGGCAGCGAATGGGTGGAGATCGGTGGCCAGCGCAAGCACATCATGAGCTACCTGGAGGATTTCCTGTTTCCCGCCGCGCGCGCGCACTCCCCCGTATCCAGCCTGTCCGGCGGCGAGCGGGCGCGCCTGGCGCTGGCGCGCATGTTTGCGCAGCCGCATAACGTGCTGGTGCTGGACGAACCGACCAACGATCTGGACATCGACACGCTGGAATTGCTCGAGAACCTGCTGCAGGACTACCAGGGCACCGTCCTGCTGGTCAGCCACGATCGCCATTTCCTGGACAACGTGGTCACGCAGACCATCGCCGCCGAGGCCGATGGCGTGTGGCGGGAATATGTGGGTGGCTACGACGACTGGGAGGTTCAGCGCCCGCGTCCCGCTGCGCCACAGGCTTCACCGGCACGCGCGCCACAACCGCCCGCAGCCGATCCGGCCAGGCCGCAGACGGCCGGCCCGCAATCCGCAACCGAAGTCGCCGACAAGCCGCGCAAGAACCGCCTGGCGCCCTGGGAAACACAGGAACTGGCGGAACTGCCCGACCGCATCTCGGCCCTGGAGACGGAGCAGACCGCCCTGGCCGCCCGCCTGTCCGATCCAGACCTGTACCGCGAGGGCCCTGACGAGGCGCAGCGCATCCAGCAGGCTCTGAGCGACCTGGAAGGCAAGCTCGACACCCTGTTCGAACGCTGGACACTGCTCGAGGACAAGCGCGGCGACTGAGGCCGACGCAGGCGAAGGTCTCCGACCGGCGCCGTTCGCGGCGACGCAGCCCGCAGGCCGCACCGGCTATCGTGCGCGCGCGTCAGCCGCCTCAGGCCTGTTCCGCGTCCTGGCTCACCCGCCAGGGCAAGGATTCTCCCGCCGCCAACGGCACAACCACGTCCTCGCCCAATGGCAGGTCTCGCGGGATGGGATTTCCCCCCCGCTCCAGGATCAGGGCGCCGGGGTTGGGCGGCAGGCCATAAAATGCCGGACCATGCTTGCTGGCAAAGGCCTCGAGCCGATCCAGGCGGCCGACAGATTCGAAGGCCGTCGCATACAGCGCCATCGCATAACGGGCGGTATAGCAGCCCGCGCAGCCGCAATCCTGTTCTTTGGCGCCGCGCGGGTGCGGCGCGCTGTCTGTTCCCAGGAAGAATCGCGGATTGCCGCTGGTGGCCGCCTCGAGCAGCGCCAGACGGTGAGTTTCGCGCTTCAGGACCGGCAGGCAATACCAGTGCGGCCGCAATCCGCCCTTGAACAGGGCATTGCGGTTGTACAGCAGGTGCTGGGGCGTCAGCGTGGCGCCGATGGGGCCTTCGGCCTGCATGACGTAGGCCGCGCCATCCGCAGTGGTCAAGTGCTCGAACACGACCTTCAACTCGGGGAAGGCCCGGCGCAAGGGCTGCATCACCCGCTCGATGAACACAGCCTCCCGGTCGAACAGGTCGACCGCCGGATCGGTGACCTCGCCATGCACCAGCAACGGCATGCCGCATGCCTGCATGGCCGCCAGCGTCGTCCGGCATTGTCCCAGCAAGTCCGTCACCCCGGCATCCGAGTGCGTCGTCGCGCCGGCCGGGTAAAGCTTGACGCCATGCACGAAACCGCTGTCGCGCGCGCGCCGGATCTCGTCCGGTGTCGTCCTGTCGGTCAGGTACAAGGTCATCAGTGGCTCGAAAGACGGCATCGCGTCCGCGCCGGCCTGCTCACAGGCCAGCCGCAAGGCGTTCCGAATACGATCCCGGTAGGCCCGCGCGTCTTCGAGCGTCAGCACCGGAGGCTTCAGGTTGGGCATGATGATGGCCCGGCCGAACTGCCGCGCGGAGTCCAGCACGACATGACGCAGGACGGAGCCATCGCGCAGGTGCAAGTGCCAATCGTCAGGCTGGATCAGGCGGATTCGCGCCGGTGAAGAGGCCGCATGGCTCTCGGTGGCCAGCTGATCGGATGAAGCATGCGGAGAAGTCTGTGACACGGTCTGACAATCCTGTTTTGTCTTTCGGGGAAACACGCGGTATGCTGCGAGGGCTATTCACTCAACACTGTAGGAGCCTGCTACATGGCAACCACCGCAAACACTGGTCGCAAACCCAACGCGGCATTCATGAAGCCCCTGACCCCCAGCCCCACGCTGGCCGCCGTGATCGGCAGCGAAGCCGTGCCCCGCACCGAAGTCACCAAGCGTATCTGGGACTATATCAAGAAGAACAATCTTCAAGATCCGGCAAACCGTCGCAACATCAATGCAGACGCCAAACTGCGTCCGCTGTTCGGCAAGGACCAGGTTTCCATGTTCGAACTGACCAAGCTGGTCAGCCAGCACCTGAAATAAGCAAGGTTGCAGCGGGCTGTCGCGACAGTCCCGCCCGCCCGGGTTCCTGGCCGGCCTCCGGCCGGAATGCTCCGTCTCTATCGCGCGCTCACAGCCCGCTATCGCCTGCGGGCAAACGACGCCCCCGGCACAGGCTCCCGCTCCGCGTCATGGGCCCTCACAGGCCCGGCAGCGGGGTTTCTCCGGCGCAATGCGCCAGCCAGCCCTTGGCGATGCGATAGACGATCCAGATCACGGCCACCAGGCCCGTGATGAAACCGACGAAAATCATGCTGGCCAGGACGCTGAGCACCAGCCAGAGCAAGCCCCACCAGAACGTCCGGATGATCCAGTCGACATGACCCGCATAGACGGTGCCGACCATGTCGCCGCGTTTGAGGTAGGCCAGCACCACGGCCGCCAGAACGGCCACGCCAAAGAGCCCGGCAGACAGAATGCCGATGGCGAACAGGCCATACATCAAGTGAACGAGCTGCCGCTGGTTCAGGCCTTTGTCCATGTCGGGAGAAATGTCATCGCCTTGAGTCATGAGGTCTCCTGCAATCGTCCGTGCCAGGGCGGTCTGCTGCGCGGGGACGCTCCTGTGGGGGTCGTCCATGCACAGGTATTCAAAGCATTCATTCTAGCCCAGAAAATCCGACCCGGAAAAACGCTGGCGGCCCAAAGACAAAGCCCCTGCAGAATACTCTGCAGGGGCTTTGCGGTATAAGAGCCTGACGATGACCTACTTTCACAGGTGTCCACCCACTATCATCGGCGCAAAGGCGTTTCACTGTCCTGTTCGGGATGGGAAGGAGTGGGTCCACCTTGCTATGGTCGTCAAGCATAACTGGTTGCAATCCAGCCCTCTTGCAAGAAGACTGAATCGCCAATTTGGAAGAAGCACACCACGCACGGGCTG
>NZ_JBKEAA010000010.1:0-31681 GCF_047971665.1 Castellaniella sp.
CGCCCTGCTCGACAAGCTCAACGCCGAGTTCACCAGGTCCAGGCCCCGCCACAGTAACGACAATGCTCTGGTCGAGGCCAAGAACGGCGTGGTCATCCGGCGCACCTTCGGCTACGCCCACATCCCGCAAAAGCATGCCCGGTCCATCAACGCGTTCTGTGAGCAGCACCTCGTGCCCTACCTGAACCTGCACCGCCCCTGCCTGTTTCCCGAGCAGACGATCGATGCCAAAGGCAAGATCCGCACCACCTACCCTCAAGCGCTCGTGCGAACTCCGCTGGAGAAGCTGCACAGCCTGCCGGCGCGCGCCCGGGGGCTCAAGCCCGGTATCACCCTACAGAGCCTGCTCATCGAGGCGCGGGCCATGAGTGATAATGAAGCCGCCGAGCAGCTGCAAAAGGTCCGCTCGGCGCTGTTTGCAACCATCCATCGACGATCCGCCGACAAGGCCGCCTGAACCGCCAGTTCTCCGCAAGTTCAGACTCATCTGTGTTTTGGAAAAGACTGTCGCAGCGGAGCGCCGCGATGCAATCATGATCTGGCCCTGCGCTCTTGCGGTCAGACGCGTCGTCATGATACCTCCGGACAGCTGATCTGAGCTATGCGTCAGACAGTGATTCACCGATCGCAAGAGGGGGGCAGAAACGTGAGGGCCCCGCCTTCTGGCGGGGCCCTGCTGCCCGAAGGGCAGCAGCACCGCATGGGAGCGGTGCCGTGTCAACGCCCTGAGGCGTGAACGGCTACCATCAGGTAGCAGTTTCAGTATAGATCAGGCGGCGAGGCAGGCCATTGGTGGATTCCCTAGATGTTGCTGTCAGCCGGTGCCTGATCGGGCGCGGCAGCGGTGTCTGCGTGCCCCGACAGGGCGGCGCTCAGGCTGAACAGGGGCTCGAACGACTCGGCCCGCGCCATGGGCCAGGCCGTGCGGAAGATCGTGTTGCGGAACCGGCCTTCGAGCAGTTCGCCATTTTCCAGATCGGGGAACAAGGCGGACAGGACGCGCACCTCGCCATTGGCGATCCGTCGTGCGATATGGTGCGGGCGCAGCTGGTTGGGATGGGTCAGGCCGGCTGCGCCCAGCAGTTCTCCCAGCGCCTTGAGCGTGTTGGCGTGATAGTTGGCGACGCGGACTGATTTGTCGGCCACCACCAGGGCCTGCTGGCGCTTGGGGTCCTGTGTCGTCACGCCGGTGGGGCAGCGGCCGGTATGACAGGTCTGGGCCTGGATGCAGCCGATGGCGAACATATAGGCGCGGGCGCTGTTGCACCAGTCCGCGCCCAGGGCCATCAGGCGCGCCATGTCGAACGCGCTGATGACTTTGCCCGAGGCGCCCAGCCGGATCTGCTCGCGCAGGCCGATCCCCACCAGCGTGTTGTGAACCAGGCGCAGGCCTTCGCGCAGCGGTGTGCCGACATGGTCGACGAATTCGATGGGCGCCGCCCCGGTGCCGCCCTCGGCGCCGTCGATCACGATGAAATCGGGGGTGATGCCGGTGGCGAGCATGGCTTTGGCGATGGCGAACCATTCCCAGGGATGTCCGATGCACAGCTTGAAGCCGACCGGCTTGCCGCCGGACAGTTCACGCACGCGGGCGATGAAATGCATCATTTCGATGGGGGTGCCAAAGGCGCTGTGGCTGGACGGAGAGATACAGTCCTGGCCGACCGGCACGCCGCGCGCGGCGGCAATCTCCGGGGTAACCTTGGGCGCCGGCAGGATGCCGCCATGACCAGGCTTGGCCCCCTGGGACAGCTTGAGCTCGATCATGCGGACGTTGTCCCGCCGGGCCATGTCCGAGAACCGCTCTTCGGAAAAACTGCCATCCTCGTTACGGCAGCCAAAGTAGCCCGAGCCGATGTTCCAGATCAGGTCGCCGCCGTGTTCCAGGTGGTAGCGGCTGACACCGCCTTCGCCGGTGTCGTGGGCGAAGCGGCCGATCGCGGCGCCTTTGTTCAAGGCCATGACGGCATTGGCCGACAGGGCGCCGAAACTCATGGCGGAGATATTGAAGACCGACAGCTCCACGGGCTGGGTACAGTCCGGTCCGCCGACGGTGATGCGGAAATCGTTGTTCTGGATGTGGGTCGGCACCATGGCGTGGTTGATCCACTCATAGTCATTGCCGTAGACGTCGCCTTGTGTGCCAAAGGGGCGCTGATCCATCTGCCGCTTGGCGCGTTGATATACCAGAGAACGGTCCACACGCGAAAAGGGCAGCTTCAGCGTGTCATCCTCGAAGAAATACTGACGGACCTCCGGGCGGATGAATTCGAACAAAAAACGCAGGTTGCCGATCACAGGATAGTTGCGGCGAATGGCGTGCCGGGTCTGGCGCAGGTCGTAAATCCCCAGCAGGCTCAGGCCCAGGAACAGCAGACAGGGCAGCCACCAGCCGGCGCTGAACGACAGGGCCAGCATGGCGCACAATATCGTGAGTGCGATGGCGGCGTAAAAGGCGGTATAGCGGTTGAAAATCGGCGGCATGGGTGAATTCCCTGGGTTCAGGCGACCCGATTACCTTAGCAGATGGGTGCCGTCATGGGCAGCTGGCCAGCCGAGCCCAAAAGAATTCCGGGTAATCCCTGAATATCCTTTTGATGAAGCCGTTCTTCAGCAAAAGTAAATAGACGGTCGATTCGGTGCATGCCTACCATGATTGGCAACGGTGGCCGGCACGATCCGCCAGACAGATTCATGCAAATGCCGTTTTCGGTGGCGTCGTGGCGGTATTCAGGAAGGGCCGTGTTGAGCCGGAATCATTTCTTATAAAAGAGACAAGCCTGTGTTTTTGGATATCCTTCCGTTAGCGGTGGTCGATGGGGTTGCGTATGCAAGCCTGTTGTTTCTCGTGTCGATGGGACTGACGCTGATTTTCGGTGTCATGGGAATTCTCAATGTGGCCCATGGCTCGTTCTATGCGTTTGGAGGCTACGCCGCGGCCTCGGCCGTGTCATGGGCCGCCAACTGGACCGATTCGTCCTGCGCGCTGCTGGCGCTGTTGTTCGTGGTTGCGCTCATCGTGGGCATTGCGATGGGCGGATTGCTCGAGATGTTGTTCATCCGGCGATCCCATGCCTATGATCCCTCTCTGAAGCTCCTGATCACGTTCGGTGTGTTCCTGATGCTCGAGGATGTGCGGGGCCTGATCTGGGGCGCGCAGCCCTACAGCGCCAGCGAGGTCGTCAACCGGCTGGGCAACATGCAGTTGGGCGACATCACGTATACCAATTATCAACTGATCGTGGTGCCCTCCATCGCGTTGCTGGCCTACCTGGGGCTTGAGTATTTCCTGCGCCGCACCGATCTTGGCATGCAGACCGTCGCCATCACGCATCACCGTGAGGTTGCCATTTCCCAGGGGATCAACGCCAGCAGGATCGGCCTGGTCACGTTCATCATCGGGGCGGTGCTGGGGGGGGCGGGCGGCGCCCTGTCGGTGCCGACCACTTCGATGGTGCCGGGTTCCAGCGCCGATATGATCGTGCTCTCGTTCGCGGTCATCGCGACAGCGGGGATGGAGCAGATCACGGGAGCCCTGATTGCCGCGCTGCTGATCGGCATCGTGCGCTCGATCGCCGTCTACATGGCGCCCGATCTCGAGGTCGCCACGCCCTACATCATCATGGTGCTGATCCTGATCGTGCGGCCCCAAGGTTTGTTCGCAGCCGTTCAGGCGAGGACGATCTGATGATCCGGGCGATCAGCATTCTCGGCCTGTTGCTCCTGCTGGTCCTGGGATTTGCCAAGCCCTGGACGACCACGGCGATCGTGGTCGGGTTGTCGTATGCGATTGCCGCGCTGGGTGTCTCTCCCCTGATGCGGGCGGGACAGATTTCTTTCGGTCACGCCATGTTCGCCTGTTTTTCAGCCTATACCGTGGCCTGCCTGGCGCGCGCCTTTCCGGGGCTCGACGTGCTGGTGCTGATTCTGGCCGGTGTGGTCGTCAGCACTGTGGCGGGCATGATCATCGGGCTGTTCATCGTGCGTTATCGCGGCATTTTTTTCGGTATGCTCAATCTGGCCCTGAGCATGGTTCTGTTTGCCATTCTCGGCAAGCTCTATCACATCACGGGGGGCACGGATGGTCTGAGCTTCACCCGGCCCCCGGTGCTGGGCATGGCGCTGGAGCGCAAGCCCTATGAATGGGGGTTGCTGATCATCTCGGCGCTGATCGCGGGCGGTCTGGGGTGGATGCTTCAGCGGTTCTACGCGTCGGGCTGCGGCCAGGCCCTGGCCGCCATCAAGACCAATGAGAACCGTCTCGAGTATCTCGGGTTCTCGGCCTATTCGATCCTGTGGCGCGGTTATGTCCTGTCGGCGCTGGTGGTGGGATTCGCCGGCGCATTTCTCGCGCTGATCCAGGGGCTGGTCACCCCCGAGATCGGTTTCTGGCTCAAGTCGGCCGAATACGTCTTCATCGCCATCCTGGGCGGAACGGGACATGTGATCGGCGCTTTTCTGGGCGCGCTGGTCTTCGAGCTGGTGCGGTTGTTCTCCGCATCGTATTTCGCCAGCCTCTGGCAGTTCGTGCTGGGTCTGACGCTGGTCTCCACGATCTTCATTTTCCCTGCTGGCATGGTCGGTCAGCTGACACGACGGGCCAGGCAATGAGGCGGGGGGGCATCGTGAAACCATTGCTTGAAACCAGAGACCTGTATCTTGCCTTCGGCGGGCTGGTGGTTGCGGATCATATCGACTTTCAGCTGCATCGCGGAGAACGGCTGGCCGTCATCGGCCAGAACGGTGCCGGCAAGACCACGTTCATCAATATTTGCACGGGTTACCTGAAGCCGCAGTCCGGCGATGTCTGGTTTGGCGATCGTCGCATTACCGCTATGCCTCCCCGGAGGATCGTGCGTCTGGGCATGGGGCGGTCGTTTCAACTGCCGCAGTTGTTTACGGAACATACCGTGCGTGAATGCGTGCAGATCGCCGCAGCCTCTCAGGACCGTCGGCTGAGCTTTCTGCGGGCGATGGATTCCGTGGTCGATCGGTCCGAGGTCGAAAGCACACTCGAACTGGTCGGACTGCGAGAGGATGCCCGCCGGATGTCCAGCGATCTGCCAGAAGGCAAGCGCAAGCTGCTCGATATCGCCATGGCGCTGGTGTTGCATCCGCAGCTGCTGATCATGGACGAACCCACCAGCGGCGTGGCCTCCGAGGACAAGCATGACCTGATGCGCATCATCATGAGCGCCCTGGACCAGCGGCACGTCACCAGCTGGTTCGTGGAGCACGATGTCGATATCGTCGCCCGATACGCGACCCGTGTCGCCGCCTGGATCTCCGGCGCCATCGTTGCCGACGGCATGCCGGACGGTGTGCTTCAGGATCCCCGGATCCGCAGTGAAATCCTGGGGGCGTGAGCGATGTTGAAACTGGTGAACCTGAATGTCGATATTGCGGACGGTCCCATTCTGCGCGACATCAGTTGCGTGTTCGAGCGGGCGACGACGGTGGGGGTCGTGGGCCGGAATGGTGCGGGCAAGACGACGCTGTTGCGCAGCATCATGGGGTTGTGCCGGCTGCGGACCGGCGAGATCTGGCTCGATGACATCGATCTGAGCCGCTTGCCCGGACATCTCCGGGCGCAGCATCACGTCGGGTACGCGCCCGAGAATCGCGTCATCTTCCCGTCCATGACCGTCGAGGAAAATCTGCGGCTGCCGTGCAAGGCGCAAAAACTGTCCCGTCAGGCGATCGACCAGCGTCTCGAAGTGACGCTGGGTGTCGTCCCTGAAATCGAGCCCATGCTCCAGCGTTCGGGCGCGGCGCTCTCGGGGGGGCAGGGCAAGATGGTGGCTCTGGGGCGTGCGCTGATGGTGGGTACCCGCCTGCTGTTGCTCGACGAGCCTTTTCAAGGGCTGGCGCCCAAGCTGAGCAATCTCTACACAGAGGCCCTGTCGCGCCTGAAAGGCGTGCGTCCTGAGCTCAGCGTCATTATCACTGAATCAAATACCAAGCTGCTGGGGGCCATCCCCGATCACGTCTGGACGATCGAACGAGGCGCGATGTGGCTTAATCTCGAGGAAAAACCATGACACAAATGATCATTGAGGGAAAAAGCACGGACGCGGCCAGCGGGCGGGAAATCGATGTGGTCTGCCCGAGTGATGGTCAGGTCTTTACCACGATCCCCAGGGGCGCGGCGCAGGACGTGGATCGCGCGGTCAAGGCGGCGCGCGCTGCCCTCAAGGGCGAGTGGGGCGCATTGCCGGCATTCGAACGCGGCCGGCTGCTGATGAAATTGAGTCAGAAAATCCTGGCGCATCATGATGAGCTGGCCGAAATCGAGGCGCGAGATACCGGCAAGCCGCTGACGACCGCGCGCACGGATGTGACGGTGCTGGCCCGTTATTTCGAGTTTTACGGCGGCGGAGCCGACAAGGTGCACGGCCAGACCCTGCCTTTCCTGAACGGCTACTCCGTCCAGGTCGTGCGCGAGCCGCTGGGAGTGACTGCGCACATTCTGCCCTGGAACTATCCGGCGCAGATGTTCGGACGCAGCGTCGCGCCGGCGCTGGCCATGGGCAATGCGATCGTGGTCAAGCCAGCCGAAGATGCCTGCCTGTCGGTCATCCGCGTGGCGGAACTGGCGCTGGAGGTCGGCTTCCCGGCAGGCGCACTGAACATCGTGACGGGGCTGGGAGAGGAGGCCGGCGCGGCGCTGGCCAGGCATCCGGGGATCAATTTCATCAGCTTTACCGGCTCCAACGAGGTAGGCGTCATGGTGCAGCAGGCCGCGGCGCTCAACGCGGTCAAATGCACGCTCGAGCTGGGAGGCAAGTCGGCGCATGTCGTGTTCGAAGATGCAGACTTCGAGCGCGCGGCGGCCGCCATATGCCGGGGGATCGTTCAGAATACCGGGCAGACATGCACGGCCGGCAGCCGGGTGCTGGTGCAGAAAAGCGCCCAGGATCGTTTCATGAAGGTTCTGGTGGCGGAGTTTTCAAAGAAAACGGCGGGCACGCCGGACATGGATCTGGACTGCGGTCCGCTGATCAACAAGACGCAATTCGAGCGGGTCAATGGCTATGTCGAGACTGGACGCAAAGAGGGCCTGTCCGTGGTGGTCGAGGGCCAGGTGGCCGATGGCGTACCGCCCGGCGGCTATTTTGTCCGGCCGATGATCTTCAGTGCGCCCCGGCACGAGAGTCGGTTGCTCACCGAGGAAATCTTCGGGCCGGTGCTGGTGACTGTTCCTTTCGAGACCGAGGCCGAGGCGATCGAGCTGGCCAATGCGACCCACTACGGCCTGATGGCCGCGGTCTGGTCCGAGAATGGCGGCCGGCAACAGCGGGTGGCCAGGGCGATGGAGGCGGGCCAGGTGTACATCAACAGTTTTGGGGCCGGTGGTGGGGTCGAACTGCCGTTCGGCGGCGTCAAGCGCAGTGGACACGGGCGTGAGAAGGGCTTCATCGCAATGGAGGAAATGTCCACTGTAAAGACCATCATCCATTATCACGGTTGATACCGGGGGGTATTTATCATGAAACTCACCAAAACGGTGTGCGCGATGCTGGCGGCAACCCTGGCTGGCACATTGAGCCTACCCGTGGTGGCCGCCGACAGACCCGCCGAGATCCGGCTGGGCATGACGACCTATCTGTCGGGCTCGGCTTCCGTGTTCGGGGTGCCCGCCCATGATGGCGTGCAGATCTATGTCGATGAGATGAACAAGAATGGCGGCATAGGCGGGGTCCCGGTCAAGCTCGAGTTCATCGACGAGGGCGGGGGCAGCGACAAGCTGCTGTCCGAATATCGTCGGCTGGCCGAAGGCGGCGTCGATGGCATGCTGGCCAGCATTTCCAGCGGAAATTGCCTGGTGGTGGCGCCGGTCGCCGAGGATCTGAAGGTCGTCAACGATCTGTGGGATTGCGGCACGCAAAAGGCATTGGAAAAAAAGACGCTTTCCTATGTGGTCCGGACGCAGGCCAACGCGACGGCAGAGATGGTCGCTCAGGTCATCTATCTGATCAAGAAGCATCCCGACTTCAAGACCTTGGCCATTGTCAACCAGGATTATGCCTGGGGGCATGATTCGCATGACATCTTTCTGGCAGCGCTGAAGAAATTCAAACCGGACGTCAAGGTCGTCGCCACGATGTTCCCGAAGTTCGGTTCCTCGGACTTTTCGACTGAAATCAGCCGGCTGCAGGCATTGCGCCCGGATGTGATCCTGAGCACTTCCTGGGGAGGCGACCTGGACAATTTTGTGCGCCAGGCCTCGCAGCGCAATCTGTTCAGGAACTCGACCTTTGTCTTGTCGCTGGCGGAAAGCTCGCTCGAAAGACTGGGTGACTCACTGCCCGAAGGCGTCATCATCGGCGCGCGCGGTGATCACTATTTTCTGCATCCGGAGACCAGGGACGATTCGCGGCACAAGGATTTCGTGAAGAAATTCCGCGAAAAAACGGGGCATTACCCGATCTACTCCGTCTATCACATGATCCAGGCGCTCGAAGGCTACAAGGCGGGCTACGAAAAGGCTATCAAGGACAACAATGGCGCCTGGCCCAATGCCGAGCAATTGGCCAGGGCCATGCATCACGTGACGTTCAAGGGCTTTGGCCGGGCGGTGTCGGTCGATCGTGCGGACGGCCAGGGCATAGAGGCTCAGTTGTTCGGCATCACGACATCCAGCGGTGATTATCCGTTCAAGGTGCTCAAGGACATGATGATCGTTCCGGGCGAAATGGTCACGCCGCCCGACGGACAGGATTCGTTCGAATGGATCGAGAGGAACGTCGGCCCGGAGATGCTCAAGAGCGACAAGCTCAAAAGCTTCGATTAGGCCCCTGGAGCCCGCCCTGATGGCGGGATGCCCGGCTTGAGTTTTCAGCGTCAATGAGAGGAGTATTTTTATGTCTGCAGATGTGTTGAACGGCAAAGTGGCGATCGTGACCGGTGCCGGCGGCGGGTTTGGCGAGGGGGTGGCCAGGGCCTATGCCCTCGCGGGCGCCCGGGTCGTAGTCGCGGACATCAACGAGGCGGGTGCCCGGCGCGTGGCCGGCGAGATCGGTGAGCAGGCGCTGCCGGTCCGGGTGGACATCACCTCGGCTGCCGAGGTCGGGGCCATGGTTGCCCGGTGCCGGGAAAAATTCGGCCGGCTCGACATCGTCGTCAACAATGCCGGCACCACCCACAAGAACCAGCCCATGCTGGAGGTGGATGAGAAGACCTTCGACCGGGTGTTCGAAGTCAACGTCAAGTCGATCTTCCTGATCACCAAGGAGGTCGTGCCGGTCATGCGCGCGCAAGGCGGCGGCGTCATTCTCAATGTCGGCTCCACGGCCGGGATTCGTCCCCGCCCCGGGTTGACCTGGTACAACGCCTCGAAAGGCGCGGTGAATCTCCTTTCCCGGTCCATGGCCGTCGAACTGGCGCCTGATCATATCCGGGTCAATGCCATTTGCCCGGTGATGGGCGTGACGGGGCTGTTCGAGTCTTTCATGGGGCTGCCCGACACCCCGGAAAACCGGGCGAAATTTGTTTCCACGATTCCATTGGGTCGGTTCTGCCAGCCCTCGGATGTGGCCGCCGTGGCCACATTTCTGGCCAGCGATGCGGCCGAGTTCATCACGGGGGTGGAATTCCCTGTCGATGGCGGGCGAACGATCTGAGGTGTGCCGCGCGCAAGTCATCGTCAAACTGGAGGCCTGAATGAAAATCCGTGCTGCTGTATTGCGAGAAATGGGGCTGCCCGCGCCGTATGCGCAGAGCAAGCCCATCAAGATCGAGCAAATCGAACTGGATCCCCCAGGAGAGGGGGAAATCCTGGTCAAGATCAAAGTGGCGGGACTCTGCCATTCCGATCTGTCCGTGATCAATGGCGATCGGCCACGGGGACTGCCTCTGGTGCTGGGACATGAGTCTTCGGGCAATGTCGTGGAGGTCGGTCAGGGGGTCGTGGACTTTGCGCCTGGCGACCATATTGTCACGGATTTCGTCCCGACCTGCGGTCACTGCGTGTCTTGTCGGGAAGGACGGCCTGCGCTGTGCGAGCCGGGGGCCCAGGCTAACGGTCAGGGGTCCCTGCTGGGTGGCGCGCGCCGGCTGCATGCGGGCCAAGAGGCGCTGAATCATCATGTCGGCGTCTCGTGCTTCGCCGAATACGCGGTGGTGTCGCAACGCTCCTGCACAAAGATCATGCGGGAAATCTCGCACCGGGAGGCTGCGCTGTTCGGGTGCGCGGTGCTGACCGGCGCGGGAGCGGTGATCAACCGGGCGAACATCCGGCTGGGACAGACGGCGGCGGTCGTGGGTTTGGGCGGAGTGGGCCTGAGCGCGCTGCTGGCCGCCGCCGCAGCCGGTGCGCGGCGGATCGTCGCGGTCGATCTCAGCAAGGAAAAGCTGGAATTGGCGAAGTCGCTGGGGGCGACGCATGCGGTCAATCCGAAAGAGATCGGCTCGGATGCCGATCTGCTCGCAGCCGCGGGCGGACCGGTGGATTTCGGGTTCGACATGGCTGGCGCGGTTGCCGCCTTCGAGACGGCCTACAAGCTGACTCGCCGGGGCGGGACGACGATCACCTCCGGGCTGCCGCATCCCAACGCCCGCTTTGCCCTGCCTTTGGCGCAGATGGTGGGAGAGGAGCGCGATATCCGGGGCAGCTATCTGGGCTCGGGGGTGCCCTCGACGGACATCACTCGCTATGTCGATCTGTATCTGAAGGGCCGGTTGCCGGTCAACCGGCTTTTGGGACAGGCATTTACGCTGGATCAGATCAATGCCGGGTTCGATCACCTGGCCTCGGGCACGAGCTTGCGCGACTGCATTGTTTTCGGCGACTGACCTGCATCCGACCGGATCACGGTCACTTGCGCCCGTGCCGGAGATGAGAACTCAAACCTGAAGGAGTGCGTGTGGATTCAGCCAATCAGCTGTTACCCCAGACTTCACACAAGAGAAGGGGCGTCAGGCTCGATCAGCAGACGATCGTCTTTTTTCTGTTTGTGGTGGTCTTTATCGTCTTTTCGGCCTTGTTGCCGGGCTTCATGTCGATCGGCAATGTTGTGGCTATGCTGCGGTCCATTTCCGTCCTGGGCATTCTGGGGCTCGGCATGGCCATTGTCGTCATCGGGCGGGGCATCGACCTGTCGATGGTGGCGCTGATGGCGGTGCCGACGGCCTTGATCATGACCCTGGCCGATTCCGGTTTTGGGTTGTGGTTCGCGTTGATCCTGGGCCTGCTGTTCGCGGTCGCGATCGGCCTGCTCAATGGCATCTGCGTCGCATATGCGGAAATCCCCGCTTTGTTCGTGACCCTGGCAGTGGGCCTGGGTCTGGCCGGGCTGGGCCAGGTGGGCATCCTCAAATCCGACATGGTTCCCTGGCCCGACGCGCTGGATCCGCTCCTGTGGCTGGGCGGTGGCGATGTCGCCGGCGTGCCCAGCAGCATCATCGTGTTCGCGGTGGTGGTGGTCAGCGCGTGGCTGTTCCTGAGGCATACCAAGCTGGGCCTGTTCATCTATACGATTGGCGACAACCCCTACGGGGCTAGGACGACCGGGATGCCCGTCAGGCCCATCATGGTGCTTCAGTATGTGCTGGCCGCACTGATCGCGGTGCTCGCCGGCCTAGTGATGGCCTCGTCCAACAGCCTGATGGACACCCGGATCTATAACCTGTCCCTCATCTATGACGTGATTCTCGTGGTGGTCATGGGTGGAGTGGGGCTTTCCGGCGGTCGCGGCGGAGTGATGAGCGTCGTCGTCGGCACCCTGCTGGTCGGCACGATCATCAACGGCATGACGATCCTGAATCTGACCCTGGATGTCCAGAACCTGTTCAAAGGCGTGGTGCTGCTGATCGCGATCGCGCTCGACAGCATCTTGAATCCTCGCAACGAAGAAACCGCCCAGCAAGGAGACATCTAGCCAATCCAACCGACATGCAGTGCCCATTACTCGAACAATCATGATTCACAGAGGAGACAGTCATGGCAGGATTTGAATATTTGCATCGCAGGCTGGTCGGCAGACGGGTCGCCGCCACCGTTCTGGGAATATTGACCCTGACGGTCATGGCCATCAGCGCCCGGGTGGCCCAGGCGCAGGGCGATGGCGCCATCAAGGATCCCGAACGCAGCCACTATTACGAGATCTACCAAGGTAAGCGGGTGGTGTTCGTGCCCGTGTTCATGGGGCTGGACCTGACCGAGGGCTGGTCCAGGGTCATGAGCTTGCAGGCCCAGCGGCTGGGCTATCAGTATGAAGTCCGCAACGCCAATTTCGACACATCGGCGGGGGTGCAGATCCTGACGCAACTGCTCAACGAGAATCCCAAGCCCGACGTCGTGGTGATCCAGAATCCGGATGTCACCTCGTACGCAAAGATCGAAAAAAAGCTCGAGGATGCGGGGATCTATGTGATTCAGCTCAATATGAAGAGCCTCACCATGACGACGGGCTTTGCCGGCGCGGATGCCACGGTGATCGGTGAGATACAGGCGGAATGGGTGGTCAAGCAGTGCGGGGCAGGGACGTCGCAAAAAATCATGATTCTCAATGGACCGACGACCGCGCCCTGGACCGTGTACATGCAGGCCGGCTACAACAGCATCCTGTCCAAGCATCCGGACATCAAGGTCGTCGCGCGCCAATCGATCGGCAACTATGAATCCTCGAAAGCCAAATCGATTACTGAGGTGACCCTCAAGCAGCACCCCGACCTGTGCGCCATCATGGGCGTATGGGATATCCCCGACCTAGCCACCGCAGCGGCGGTCAAGGATGCGGGCAAGACGGGCCGGGTCCTGGTCTCGACCAGCGGCGGTGGCGGCGAGGTGGCGTGCAAGGGCCTGAAAACCAAGGGCTTCGACCACTACGTCAGCTACGACGTGCCGGGTCAAAGCCGCGACGTCAATGACCTGATCCAGATGGCGCTCCAGAGCCCCGAGAAACCCGGCAAGCTCAAGGTCGCGCTGTATACGCCACTTTCCGTATTCACTCAGGAAGATGCGGACAAGCACCAGTGCTGGTCCGTGGATACGTTGCGTCAATAGCAGGATACATGAGGGAAATGACATGAATATTTTTTTATTCGATCATATGAAGCGCGCCCGCCGTTCGCTCCCCGCGATGGTGATTTCTCTGGCCCTAGCGGCACTGGGTCTCGGCGTCGCAGGCCAGGTGTACGCACAGGGCGATGGCGCTATCAAGGACCCCGAGCGGACCCGCTACTACGAGCTGTACAAAGGCAAGCGCGTAGTGTTCGTGCCCGTTTTCATGGGCCTGGATCTGACCGAGGCCTGGTCCAAGATCATGAGCCTGCAGGCCAAGCGGCTCGGTTACCAGTATGAGGTCCGCAACGCCAATTTCGACACGTCGGCCGGAGTGCAGATCCTCACGCAGCTGCTCAACGAAAACCCCAAGCCTGATGTCGTCGTGGTGCATAACCCCGACGTCACGTCCTATGCCAAGATCGAGAAAAAACTCGAAGAGGCCGGCGTGTCCGTCGTGCAGCTGAACATGAAGAGCCTGACAATGACGACGGGGTTCGCAGGCGGCGATGCCACCATCATCGGCGAGATGCAGGCGCAGGCGGTTGTCAAGCACTGCGGGCCCGATACTTCGCGCGAGGTGCTGATCCTCAATGGCCCCACCACCGCGCCGTGGACGGTCTATTTGCAGACTGGCTACAACAATGTGTTCAGCAAGAATCCCGACATCAAGATCGTGGCTCGCCAGTCGGTCGGCAATTATGAATCGTCCAAGGCGAAATCGATCACCGAAGTGACCTTGAAGCAGTACCCGGACCTGTGCGCCGTCATCGGCGTGTGGGATATCCCGGACCTGGGGACGGCTGCGGCAATTGCCCAGGAAGGCAAGACCGGCAAGGTGTTCCTGTCGTCCAACGGAGGTTTCAGCGATTACGCCTGCAAGGCCATCCGGGACGGACGGTTCGACAACTACATCAGCTTTGATGTGCCCGGCCAGGGGCGGGACGTGAACAACCTGATCCAGATGGCGCTGCAGAACCCCGACAGGCCCGGCAAGCTCAAGGTGGCGCTGTATTCCCCTCTGACTGAAATCACCAAGGCGAATGTGGACCAGAGCGCCTGCTGGACGCTGGATTCGGTGCATCAGTAAGCGTGCCGCAGGTGCCCGCGAGCAAGCACGACCTTCGAACCTCATGGGGATGACCGAAGAAGCATGGATACGATAAAAAAACTCCGATACCGATACTGGCCGGACAGGGCGATCGGCGAACTCCTGGCGAAGCAGTGGATGGAGACCGCCGTTCCATTGATCGTGCTGTTGGCCGTGCTGGCCGCATTTGCCTCCGTGGTCGACAACTTCCTGACCCTCAGTTCCATTTCGGTGCTGTTGCGGGAAGCCAGCGAGATCGGCTTTATCGTATTCGGCATGACCCTGGTGCTGATCGTGGGCGGCATCGATCTGAGCGTCGGATCGATGTATGCGATCTGCAATGTGCTGGTGCTGTACCTGGTGCATGTGCAGGAATGGCCCGCTTACCTGGCGATCGGAGCCACCTTGCTGTGCGGTGCGATGATGGGCGCGGTCAATGGGGTGCTGATCGGCTACCTGAAACTGCGTGCTTTCCTGACCACCCTGGTGACGCTGATCGTCTTTCGGGCCATCTTCAATCTGATCCAGTTCAACTGGGCCGTGGAAATCGCCTCCACCATCCCAGAATCTGATCTCTGGGATATGCTGGGCAATGGCGTGTTTCTGGGATTGCCGGTCGCGACCTGGATCTTCATCGGCGTGGCCCTCCTGTTCCATGTCTTTCTGACGCGGATGCGGGGCGGGTGGCACATGATAGCAGTGGGCGGGTCGCGGCGTTCAGCCTACAACTCAGGGTTGCCCGTGAACCGGATCGCCGCTTCGGCGTATGTGGCCTCGGGCATCTTTACCGCGATCGCCGCCGTGCTGTTCGGAGCCCGGGTGGACAGCAGCAGCGCGGATACGGGGCTGGCCCTTGAGATTGTCGTGCTTGCCGCGGCCCTGCTGGGCGGCATTCGCCTGGGAGGCGGCAAAGGCTCTGTCGCGAAGGCGGTCCTGGGGACCCTGATCGTCCTGATCGTGACCAACAGCCTGCGTGGCCTGTCGGTGCCGGCCGGCTACATCCGGATCACGCTGGCGTGCATCATGATTGCGGCGGTGACCCTGGACATCCGCTGGTTCAAGAACCGGGGCAAGGCGTTGCGCGAGCTGTATGTCAGCCCCGGCTACCTGGCGCTGCCGCCGGCGCCCGGCACCGACGCGCAGTCTGCCTCGCCCTATGCCATCAATGACAAGTTCGGCGATATCGAGCTGATCGGCCTGAAGAGAGTGGAGTCCCCCGAGGACGTGATCCTGGACGAGAACGATCATCTGTACTGCGGGACGCGTCATGGAGACATCATGCGGTTCTTTGCGCCGGACTATCAGCGCATGGAACTGTACGCCCATATCGGCGGACAGCCTCTGGGTATGGCATTCGACAAGGGGGGCAATCTGTATGTCTGTGTCGGCGGCATGGGGCTGTACCGCGTCAACCGCAGCGACCGGTCCGTCGAGAAGGCCACGGACGAAACCGGCCGGTCGCTGCTATCGGTGGTCGATGACAGTCGCCTGCGCTTGGCCGACGACCTGGACATCGCTCCCGACGGACGGATCTTCTTTTCCGAGGCGACCGTGCGGTATGAGATGCATGAATGGCCAATCGACAGTCTGGAAGGCCGGGGCAATGGCCGGATCATCTGTTATGACCCGAGCACGGGGCGCACGCACACAGCGGTGAAGAATCTGGTGTTCCCGAATGGCGTATGCATAGCGGCGGACGGACAATCCCTGCTGTTTGCCGAAAGCTGGGCGTGCCGTATCAGCCGCTACTGGTTTGACGGGCCCAAAAAGGGCGCAGTCGAAGTGCTCATCCCGGATTTGCCGGGTTATCCGGACAATATCAATCGTGCCTCCGACGGGAATTACTGGGTCGCCATCATGGGGATGCGCAGTCCCGTGTTCGATCTGGCCATGCGCTCGCCCGCCTTCCGCCGCCGCATGGTCAAACAGCTGGGGCAGGACGAATGGCTGGCGCCCAATATCAACGTGGGGTGCGTGATCAAGGTCGATGAAAACGGCCGGATCCTTGAATCCTATTGGGATCGCAGAGGGGAAAACCATCCCATGATCACTTCCATGCGCGAGCATCGCGGTTATCTGTACCTGGGCGGCATCTCCAACAACCGGATCGGCCGGTACAAGCTGGAGAATGCGGATCCGAATTTCATGCAACATGGCATCGAACGGGCCTGAAGACATGTTTAAGAAACTGAAGCGTGCACATGACCGGTTTTTTGGGGAGGGGGAGGCGGACACCTCCGTGCCTGTTTTCGACGGGGCGCTCAAGCCCAACGGCCTCCTGGAGTCGGCCCCGGTCTTTCTGGAGCGTCCCGGGCTGGAGGACATGGCGGTCGCCGCCGACGGGCGGCTGGCGCTGGCGTGCGGCACCGAGGTGCTGCGGCTCGGTCCCGGCGCGGCGGTCGAGACGATCGCCCGGATGCCTTCACCCGTGCAGGCGCTGGCGGCCTTCCGGGACGGCCTGGCGGTGGCGACGGAGGCGGGGGTGACGTTCGTGTCCGGCGGACTGGACGGGCAACACGTCCCGCCGCCGGAGAATGCGCCGATGCGTTGCGTCAATGCGTTGTGCGAAGGGGCCGACGGCAGCCTGCTGATCAGCGAGGGTTCGCGCGCCACGGCGTATGAGCACTGGTCGGAGGATCTGCTGTCCCACGGCCGGACAGGTCGTGTCCTCGAATACTGGCCCGAGTCCGGGGACTGTCGCGTGCGCGCCCGGGGACTGGCCTATTGCTATGGCGTCTGCCAAGGCGCTCGGGGCATTCTCGTCTCCGAAAGCTGGGCGCACCGGGTGCGCGGCATCGACGGGGAGGAGGCGCACCACGGTCTGAGTGAGATCCCCGGTTATCCGTCCCGGATGGCGCCAGCCTCGGATGGGGGATTCTGGCTGACGGTCTTCGCGCCCAGAACCCAGTTGCTGGAATTCGTCCTGCGCGAGGATGCATTCAGGATGGAGATGATGCGCACGATCGAGCCCTGCTATTGGGTCGCGCCGGCGCTCAGTTCCGGGGCCGATTTCCTCGAACCCTTGCAACAGGGCAGCGTGCGCCAGATGGGGATTCTCAAGCCCTGGGCACCGCCCAGGTCATATGGCCTGGTCCTGCGCCTGTCCGCCGACCTGGACCCGCTGTATTCCTTGCACAGTCGCGTCGGTGGCCGACATCACGGCATCACGGCCGCCCTGGAATTCGAGGGTCATTTGCTGGCGCTTTCCAAGGGCTCAGGCCGCATTCTGCGGGTTCCGCTTTCTGCGTTTGACGAACAGGACTGACGATATGGCACCGATACTGGAACTACGGCAGGCGACCAAGCGCTATGGGGGGGTCCCGGCCATCGATGGTGTTGATTTCACCCTGATGAAGGGAGAAATCCATGCCTTGTGCGGCGAGAATGGCGCCGGCAAGTCCACTCTGACCAAGGTCATGGCCGGCGTGGTCGATCTGAGCGCGGGCGAAATGTGGTTGGATGGCCAGCGCGTCTCGTTCCGCAATCCCGTCGATGCCTTGTCCGCGGGCGTGGCGATGGTCTTCCAGGAAACCAGTCTGGTGCCGACCATGACGGTTGGACAGAACCTGTTTCTGGGCAAAGAAAAATTCGTCAATCGCCTGCGCGCGATCTACATCGCCGCCCAGCAGCTTCTGCAGTCGCTCAATTTCAATGTGGATCCGACGCACATGGTGGCCAATCTGGGCGCGGCCCAGAAGCAGATGGTCGAGATCGCGCGCGCCGTGCTGCATGACGCCCGTGTCATCATCTTCGATGAGCCCACGGCCACGCTGACCCCGGAGGAGAAGCGGTATTTCTTCGATCTGGTCCGCAACCTGAAATCCAGGGGCGTGTCCATCATCTTCATCTCTCATGCGCTCGAAGAGGCGCTGGAGCTGTCCGACCGGATCACGGTCATGCGCGATGGCAAACATATCGTCACGGACGACACCGCCCATTTCGACCGCGACCAGATCGTGCGGGCCATGGTCGGGCGCGATCTGACGAGCACGCTGTATGGCAAGAAGACAACGCTCAGGCGTGCCGGCAAGCGTGTCCTGAGCGTGCAGAACCTGCGCATGGGCACGCTGGTCCGGAATACGTCCTTTTCGGTGTTCGCCGGACAGATCACGGGCGTATTCGGTTTGATCGGTTCCGGCCGGACCGAGACGTTCAAGGTGGTGGCCGGTGTGCTCAAGCGGGACTACACCCATGGCGGCAAGGTGATTTTCAAGGACCGACCGGTTCGGTACCGGGTGCCCGCGCCGGCGATCGCCGCGGGGATCGCCTATATCACGGAGGACCGCAAGGTCGATGGTTTTTTCGAGACCATGGCGATTTCCCGCAATATCTATACAGGGCTCCTGGCAAAGCGGCAGGGCCGGCAGCAACTGACGCATGTCGCCGAGGAAAAGGCCATCGGCGCCGACTGGAAGCAGCGGCTCAATATCCGGGCCGTGACGGAAGGGGCGCGCGTGATCGAGCTGTCGGGGGGCAATCAGCAGAAAGTGGTGATCGCCAAATCGCTGATCCAGAGTCCCGAGCTGATCATTTTCGATGAACCGACTCGCGGTGTGGATGTCGGGGCTGTGGCGGAGATTCATGCGCTCATCCGCAATCTGGCCGACCAGGGGCTTGCCGTGGTCGTGATTTCATCCTATCTGCCTGAGATCATGATGCTGTCGGACCGGATTCTGGTGTCCCGCCAGGGGCGGATCGTGGAGGAATTCACGAACCAGGACGTCACCGAGGAAGAAATCATGTACGCTTCGATCCATTAGGCGCAACAGGCCCTGGAGGCGGTCGTCGCTTCGGGCCGTCCGCTCCAGGCCAGCCGCGCCACCGAGTCCGGTCCGCACCAGACCAGGGCGTTCTGCCCGAAGCGGCGCGCCAGCCCGAGTCCCTCGCGCAGCGACAGCCCTGGAATCCACAGGCTGGGTTCGTCGGGCCACTGGCCCAGTGGATCGAGTCCCAGGCCCGTCAGCCAGGTCAGGCCTGTTCGTTCGATGGCCCTGCGCAGCGCGCGCATGCGGCGGACGTTGGCGGCGGGCCGCAGACGGCGGCTGCGCGGGTTGCAGGCGGTCAGGAACACGCCGCCTTGCGGGAACCGCGTGGACAGTGCCGGATGCGACCGTCCGATCTGCAGAACGATGGGTGGATCCGTGTCGATGCGGTAGCGCGCGGTTCGATAGGCGACGTCCAGGGGACGGCTGTCCGGTGCCATGCCGGATCAGCCCGCCAGCACCCGGTGGCGGTGGCAATCCGTGGTGTGGTCCATCAGACAGCCAATCGCCTGCAGGTAGGACTGGCAGATGGTCGGGCCGACAAAGGTGAAACCGCGTTGTTTCAAGAGGCGGCTCAGCGCCTCGGCCTCGGGACCGGTCACGGGGACGTCCTGGGAGACGGCGTAGCGGTGGATCAGGGGGCGATCACCGACGACCGACCAGACCAGGCCGACCGGGTCCGGCAGCGCCAGCCAGGCGCGGGCATTGGCGCCCGCAGCGCGCAGTTTGAGCCGGTTGCGGATGATGGAGGCGTCCTGCATGCGGTCCTGAACCCAGGCCTCGTCGGTGCGGGACAGCGCCTCGGGATCGAAATCCAGCAGGGCGGCGCGCAGAGCCTCCCGGCGGCGCAGGATGGTGAGCCAGGACAGGCCCGCCTGGAAGCCCTCCAGGATCAGCATCTCGAACAGGTGCCCGGGATCGCGCGAGGGGACGCCCCATTCGGTGTCGTGATAGCGCACGTACAACGGATCATCGGAGCACCAGCTGCAGCGCACGACATCCGCTGTCGTGCGTGCGGGGCCGGAAATGGACGCGGAGCGGGAATCAGGCGCGGAGGTCGGCATGGGCGTTCGGGCACGGTGCGCTTGCGGGGGGCGGATCATGCCGGATCTGCGTGCCGATCAGCGCCGCCGGCCGCCAACCAGGGAACCCAGCAGGCCGCGCACCAGTTGATTGGCGGCGTTGCGCACCATGCTCTTGGCGACCGACTGCACCATCCCCTCGCGGTGTCCACCGCGCGGTCCGACAGAGCCGAACAGGA
This sequence comes from Castellaniella sp., assembly GCF_047971665.1. Taxonomy (GTDB): domain Bacteria; phylum Pseudomonadota; class Gammaproteobacteria; order Burkholderiales; family Burkholderiaceae_B; genus Castellaniella. The sequence continues at coordinate 20,118 of NZ_JBKEAA010000010.1, forward strand.
AGTCGCTCAGGGCGCCGGTGATGCCATCGTCCTGGGTCGCCGATGTCCCAGCGGTTCTGGCCGCGCCGGCCGTCGCGCCGGCAGCGCCCGCATTGCCCGCGGATTCGGCAGCGCCCGATTGCACCCGCTGCAGCAGGATCTCGTAGGCGGACTCGCGGTCGACCGTCTGTTCGTATTTGCCGACCAGCGGGGAGGCCGTCTTGATGGCCTGGCGCTCGGCCTCTGTCGCGGGACCGATGCGGCTGCCGGGCGCATACATCCAGACGCGTTGCGTGGGGGATGGCTGACCCTTGGGGTCGAGCATGGACACCAGGGCCTCGCCCACGGCGAGCTCGGTGATGGCCGCTTCGATGTCCAGCCCGATGTTGGAGCGCATGGTCTGGGCTGCAGTCTTGACGGCTTTCTGGTCGCGAGGCGTGAAAGCGCGCAAGGCATGCTGCACGCGATGGCCCAGCTGGCCCAGCACGGTATCGGGGATATCGGTCGGATTCTGGCTGACGAAATAGACCCCCACCCCCTTGGAGCGGATCAGGCGCACGACCTGTTCGATTTTCTCGAGCAGAGCGTCGGGCGCATCCTTGAACAGCAGATGGGCTTCGTCGAAGAAGAAAACGAGCTTGGGCTTTTCCGGGTCGCCGACCTCGGGCAGGCGCTCGTAGAGATCGGCCAGCATCCACAGCAGGAAGACGGCATACAGGCGCGGCGACTGCATCAGCCGGTCGGCCGCCAGGATGTTGACCATGCCGCGCCCCTGCGTGTCGGTGCGCATCCAGTCGAAGACGTCCAGCATGGGCTCGCCGAAGAAAATGTCGGCGCCCTCGGATTCCAGGCGCAGGAGGCTGCGCTGAATGGCGCCGATGGAGGCCGAGGACACCTGGCCATAGCGGGTGCGCAGGTCTGCGGCGTGGTCGGCCACGTATTGCAGCATGGAGCGCAGGTCCTTCAGGTCCAGGATCAGAAGGCCCTCGTCGTCGGCGACGCGGAACGCCAGGGTCAGCACGCCTTCCTGGGTATCGTTCAGGTCCAGCATGCGCGCCAGCAGCAGCGGCCCCAGGTCGGACACCGTGGCGCGGATCGGGTGGCCCTGCTCACCGAAAATATCCCAGAGCGTGGTCGGGCTGCCGCCCCAGGCGGGTTCGGGCAGGCCCAGATCGGCCAGCCGCTTGGTCAGCTTGGGGGATGGAGCGCCCGCTTGCGAGATGCCGGTGAGATCGCCCTTGACGTCGGCCATGAAGACCGGCGTGCCGATGCGGGAGAACGATTCGGCCAGGATCTGCAGGGTGATGGTCTTGCCGGTGCCGGTGGCGCCGGTGATACAGCCGTGACGATTGGCCAGCTGTGGCAGCAGGGCCACCTGGGCATTGGCGTTGCGGGCGATGATCAGAGGGTCTGCCATGGAGGCTCCGGAGAAGGGAACGGAATCAGAATACTCGAATATGGGCGGGGCCGGGCTGCAGATGGCCGATGCAGGCCGCCTGGGCAAAGCCGTCGGCATGCAGCCGGGCGAGGACCTCGTCCACGGCCTCGGGCGCGCAGGCGGCCAGCAGGCCCCCCGAGGTCTGCGGATCGGTCAACAGCGCCTGAGCCTCGTCGGGCAGGTGCGCATCCAGGGTGGTTTCGGCCTGGCAGGCGGCCCAATTGCGCGCGGACGCGCCGGTGCGGATGCCTGCGCGGGCCAGATCCAGGGCGGGCGCGAGCCAGGGCAGGTCGGCATAGGCGACCTCGGCGCGCAGGCCCGCGCCCCGGCACATTTCCAGCGTGTGGCCCAGCAGACCAAAGCCGGTCACGTCGGTCAGGGCGTGCACGGCGTCGAGCTCGGCCAGCTGCGCACCCGGCGTATTCAGCCGGGTGGTGCTGTCGATCATGGCCTGGTAACCCCGGGTATCGAGACGGTCTTTTTTCAGGGCGGCCGACAGGATGCCCACCCCCAGCGGTTTGCTCAGGATCAGCGCATCGCCCGCCCGGGCGCGGTCATTGCGCTTGATCCTGTCGGGATGGGCCAGGCCGATGACAGCCAGGCCGTAGATCGGCTCCACGGAGTCGATCGAGTGGCCGCCCGCGATCGGGATGCCCGCCTGCTGGCAGACCGAGGCGCCACCCGCCAGGATGGCGGCAATGGTGTCGTGCGGCAGCACGTTGATCGGCATGCCGACCAGGGCCAGTGCCAGGATCGGGCGTCCTCCCATGGCGTAGACATCCGACAGTGCGTTGGTCGCGGCGATGCGGCCGAAGTCGCGCGGATCGTCCACGATGGGCATGAAAAAATCGGTCGTGGCGATCAGCGCCTGCTTGTCGTTGATCCGGTAGACGGCCGCATCGTCGGACGATTGCGTGCCCACCAGCAGGTCGGGAAAGGCGTCGGCAGGCAGGGCGTCGCGCATCAGGCGCGCGAGCACGTCCGGGGCGATCTTGCAGCCGCACCCGCCGCCGTGGGACAGGGCGGTCAGGCGGGGGGGCGGGGCCATGGAGGGAGCCTGGGTGTTCATCATGCGGAAAGGTCCGGGGAATCGGTCAGTATGCCTGACGCCGGGGCTGGCATGCGCAGTTGTTCGATCAGGGCGCGGGCCTGCGCATGGCCGTCGGCGGCGGTAGGATCGTAGTGGAATGTTGTGGCCTGAGCCAGGTCGGTGTAATGGGAATTGCTGCTGCGCCGGTAGGCGGGATCGTAATGAGTTTCCACGAGGGCCTGAAACAGGTCGGCGCGCCGGTCGGCGGCGATCAGGGCCTGCCAGTCGCGGATCGTCTGGCGGCTGTGCAGGCCGATCAGCCGTTCCAGCGTTTGGCCAAAGTCGTCCGGCGCATCGAACAGATGCGCATAGTCTTGCAGCAGGAACGCGATTCGCTGCGGCAGCGCCGCCTGCACACGGACGCAGTGGCCTGTGTGCATGGCGCGCAACAAGGCATCGGGCAGGCCCACCTGGCCGATGCGCCGGCTTTCGGCTTCGACGAAGACGGGCCGGGCCGGATCCAGCGTCTCGATGGCCTGGAGCAGGGCGGATTCGAAACCGCGCTGGCTGGGCTGCGGCGTATCCGGCAGCGAGCCCAGCAGCGAGCCTCGATGGCGGGCCAGGCCCTCCAGGTCCAGAATCTGGGCGCCGGCGGCACCCAGCGATTGCAGCAGGCGGGTCTTGCCCGACCCCGTCGGGCCGGTCAGTATGATGCAGTTCAGACGGGCTGGCCGCGCGGCCAGCCCGTCCATCACATGACGGCGCCAGGTCTTGTAGCCGCCGTCGAGCTGGCGCGCGCGCCAGCCGATCAGGTTGAACCAGGTGGTCATGGAACCCGAGCGCTTGCCGCCGCGCCAGCAGTAGATCAGCGGCCGCCAGTTGCGCGGCCGGTCGGCGAAGATCGTCTCGAGATAGTCGGCGATGTGGCGGGCGACGAGCGCGGCGCCCAGCCGCGTCGCCTTGAACGGCGATTCCTGGGCGTACATCGTTCCGATCAGGACACGTTCCTCGTTGCTGAGCACGGGCGCATTCAGCGCGCCGGGGAGATGGTCGTCCTCGTACTCGGCCGGCGTACGCACGTCGATGATGTCGTCGAACTGGTCCAGGGCGTCCAGGCCGCAGCGCTGAGATCCGTTGGGATGCGATGTGGGATTCATGGCGGGGATTGTAAATCCGCCAGGGGGAGAATGGCCGTGCCGGCCGGCCGGATCCGTGGTGGGTGCTGAGGGGTTCGAACCCCCGACCTACGCCGTGTAAAGGCGCCGCTCTACCACCTGAGCTAAGCACCCGGATGCCGGTCTGGACGTCCCCGGCGGGTCGCCGGGGGCAGAGGCGCATTATATCGGGGGGCGTGGGGAGCGGCAATTCGGCGCGTGGGGGCGGGCATTCAGCTTGCGCCGGTTTGCGCGGAGGCCGGCGCGCCGGGTTCCGGATCGTGACGCGGCGGGTCGATGCGTTCGATGTTGCCCAGCAGCAGCGCGCGGCCTGCAAAGGTGCCGCCGGCTGTCTCCAGCGCGAAGCGCTCGGTGTCCCGGCTGCGGACTTCGCTGATCAGGGCGTCGGCTTCCTGGTCTGTGGCGCCCAGGACCCGGACCGCCTGGCGTCCCATCGCCAGGGCCGACTCGAATGTCTCGCGCACCACGTGGTCGGCATCCCGCCGGACGAGCTCCAGCGCATGCTCGCGGTCGAAGGCGCGGACGATCAGCTGGCTCTGGGGACATTCTCGCTTTATGTTTTCGACGATGCGCGTGGCGGCGGCCTGATCGTTCACACAGACCAGGATGACGCGGGCATGCCTGGCGCCGGCGGCCTGCAGCACGTCAGTGCGCGCGCCGTCGCCGAAATAGACCTTGAAACCGTAGCGTGCGGCATTGCGGATCACATCGGGATCGTTGTCGATGATGGACAGCTCGGCGCCCCGGGCCAGCGGTCCCTGGCTGGCAATCTGTCCCATGCGGCCAAAGCCGATGATGAGCGCGTTGCCCCGCAGATCGTGCGCCGTCTCCACGCCGTCGAGCGATGCGGCTTCGGCGCGCGCGAAGCGCTTGCGGGTCATCACCACGAGCGGGGTGATGGCCATCGAGAGCACGATGATCGCCGTCATGTTGGCGTTGACCTCCGGACTGATGACCGTGAGCCTGAGTGCTTCGGCAAACAGCACGAATGCGAATTCTCCGCCCTGGGCCATCAGCGTGGCGCGATCGATGGCGTCACCGTGGCTGCTGCCGGCCAGTCGCGCCACCAGATAGATGCACAGCGCTTTCGCGAGCATCAATGCAACCACCCCGAGACCGATCAGTAGCCAGTTGTGCGCCACGACGTCCAGGTCGAGCGTCATGCCCACGCCCAGGAAGAACAATCCCAGCAGCAGTCCGCGGAAGGGCTCGATATCGGCCTCCAACTGGTGGCGGAAGGAGGATTCCGACAGCAGCACGCCGGCGACGAACGCGCCCATGGCCATGGACAGGCCGCCGAGTTCCATCAGCAGGGCGGCCCCCAGCACGACCAGCAGGGCGGCCGCCGTCATGACTTCGCGCGCCTTGGATTTGGCCAGGATGCGGAACATGGGGTTGAGCAGCCACAGCCCCGCCACCACCAGTGCGCCCAGAGAGAGCAGGGCAGTGCCTGCGCGTTGCCAGAGGGGGGCGGCCGTGGTGGCCGACACGGCATCGGGCGGCGCGAGAAAGGCGACCACCGCCAGCAGCGGCACGATCAGCAGGTCTTCGAACAGCAGGATCGAGACGATGCGCTGGCCGTGCGGTGTCTGGATGTCGCTGCGTTCGGCGAGCACCTGCATGACGATGGCGGTGGAGGTGAGCACGAACCCCGCGCCGCTGACGAACGACACTTGCCACGAAAAACCAAAGGCCATCCCCACGACCGTCAGCAAAAGGGCGCACACCACGACCTGCAGGCTGCCGAGGCCGAAGATCTGCCCGCGCAGGTTCCACAGGTGTGACGGCTTCATCTCGAGCCCGATGATGAACAGGAACATCACCACGCCGAGTTCGGCCACGTGGAGAATGGTCGAAGCATCGGTGACCAGGGTCAGGCCGTAGGGGCCGATGGCCAGTCCGGCCGCCAGATAGCCCAGGACCGATCCCAGGCCGATGCGCTTGAACAGCGGCACGGCGACGACCGCGGCCCCCAGCAGTGTCACCATGCCGATCAGCTGGCCCGGATCTCCTTCCGTTGCCATCGTCTTGCTCCTTTGTGATGAAGACCGGTCTGTGCGGGTCAAACAAAAAAGGCCACCGGTGATGCGGTGGCCTTTTGGGTGAAGCACAAGATTACTTGGCGTTCACGGCATCCTTCAGGGCCTTGCCGGGGCGGAATTTCGGCACGCGGGCTTTCTTGATCTTGATTTCTGCGCCGGTGCGCGGGTTGCGGCCGGTGCGGGCAGCGCGTTCGGACACGGCAAAGGTGCCAAAGCCGACCAGGGTGACCGAGCCCTTTTTCTTGAGGGTGGTCTTCACGGCGCCCACGAAGGCTTCCAGGGCGCGACCTACGTCAGCCTTGGAGAGATCGGTCTTGGAGGAAATATGCTCGATCAGCTCGGTCTTATTCATTGATGAAATACCCCTGAGGTTTATTTTGGCCTGGCGGACGATCCGTCAGGCGTTTGATGGAAATGGTCTGTCTCAGCCCGATCGATCCGGTGTTCGTGACTGTGTGACAGCAGGATTCCAGACGGTTCGAAGGCTAAGCCGTATTAAGCCTTCGAAAGTCTGGAGTGTCAAGAACAAGTCACTGGAAAGCCGCGTGTTTCCTGACTTTTGTTGAAAATCCGAGGACTGTATACGGGTATACCCCATACCTGAAATCAGCCCGCTGTAATGTCGAGCGCCCGGGAGAAATCGCCGATCAGATCGGCTTCGTCCTCGATCCCGACCGAGATGCGCAGGAATCCATCCGGAATTCCCATCAGTGCGCGGCGTTCAGGCCCCATTTCATAGTAAATGGTGTGCGCGGCGGGCAGCACGAGCGTGCGATTGTCCCCCAAGTGGGTGGCCAGGGCGACCACGCGCAGGCGGTTCAGGCAGTCGAAGACATCCACATGGTCGTGCAGCTCCACACCCAGCAGGCCGCCGAAGCGGTTGCCGAACCATTGCGCAGCGCGTGTGTGCTGAGGGTGGCTGGCCAAGCCGGGATAGTGGACCCGGCTCACCAGCGGGTGCGTCTCCAGGAAGCGCGCCAGCGCCAGGGCGTTGGCGCAGATGCGGTCCATGCGCAGCGCCATGGTCTCGGCGCCGGCGGCAAGGCGGTGGGCCACGTCCGAAGACAGCGTGCCGCCCATATCGCGCAGTCCCTTTTTCTTGATTTGAAGCAGACCCCAGGTACGGGGATCGCCCTTGCGGTACTGCTCATGGATATGAGGAAAATCAGTCCAGTCGTACAGCCCGGTCTGGGTGACGGCGCCGCCCAGGGCGTTGCCATGTCCGCCGATATGCTTGGACAGGGAATTGATCACCAGGGAGGCGCCAAAGTCCAGGCTGGGCGCCAGATAGGGCGAGGATAGTGTGCTGTCGACCACATAGACCAGTTTGTGCGCTTGACACAGGTCGCCGATGGCTTTCAGGTCGGCAATCTGGGTGCCGGGGTTGGCGATGGTCTCGACGAAGACCATGCGGGTGTTCGGCCGCAGCGCCGCTTCGACCTGGGCGGCATCGGTCGCATCCACCAGGCTCAGTTCCACGCCGAAGTTCTCCAGCGTCATCAGCAGACTGTTGGTGTTGCCGAAAATGTACTTGCTGGCGATCAGATGGTCGCCCTGACGCAGCAGGGCGAAAAACGTGGCGTTCAATGCGGCCATGCCTGTGGCAAAGGCGACCGTGGCCTGCGCGCGCTCCATGTCCGTGATCTTGGCTTCCAGCGAGGCCGTGGTCGGCGTGCCCTGGCGGGCATAGGTGTAGCCGGCCTTGCCCTGGAATACGGCGGCCAGTTCGCGGGCGTCGGTGTAGGCGTATTCAGTGGACGGGTGGATGGGCTGGTGGATGGCGCCGTGTTCCAGCTGGGCGCGATGATCGGCATGGATGAGCCGGGTGGTGAAGCCTTGATCGGACATGGGAAAGCAGTGTGGTTGGTGACGTGATGGAGAAAAGGCCAAGGACACGGCCCAGGCGGGTGAGTCCGCCAGGACATGATGCGGCCGGACCGGACATTATGCGCTTTTTTGCCGCCGGGCCGGGGCACTCAGGCGGGCGCCAGCCGCTGGCGCACGGTTTCGTACAGGCAGACGGCGCTGGCGACGCTGACGTTCAGGCTTTCGACCGAGCCCCGCATGGGGATGGACACGAGTTCGTCGCAGGTCTCGCGGGTCAGACGCCGCATGCCTTCGCCCTCGGCGCCCATGACCCAGGCCATGGGCCGTCTCGCGTCGACCTGATGCAGACTGTGTGTGGCGGCATCGTCGGTGCCCACCAGCCAGACGTCGCGTTCGCGCAGGGCGCGCAGAGTGCGCGCCAGGTTCGTGATCGTCAGATAGGGGACGGTGTCGGCCGCGCCGCAGGCCACGCGCTGGGCGGTTGCGTTCAGCCCGACGGCGCGATCCTTGGGGGAGATGACGGCATGCACACCCGCAGCGTCGGCCGTGCGCAGGCAGGCGCCCAGATTGTGCGGGTCGGTGACGCCGTCGAGCACCAGCAGCAGCGCCGGTTCGTTGCGGTCCTCGAGGGCATCCAGAACCTCATCGACCGAAACGGCCAGTGGCCGGGGGCGCGCCAGCGCCACGATGCCTTGATGACGCACGCCGCGTGCCAGGCCTTCCAGGCGCTGAGCGTCGGCTGCGTGCCAGCGCACGTTCACGGCTTCCAGTTGTTCGATGCAGCGCTGCATCCGCGCGTCCTGGCGCGTCGTGTCCAGATAGACGTCGCGGATGGAGTCCGGGGCGTGGCGCAGGCGCGCCTGCACGGCGTGGAAACCGGCCAGGATTTGTTGAGATGACATGGTATGAAGCAGTTGTCAGGGGTGAGTGTCAGGGTCCGCCGCCTGCAACGGCGGACCTGTCTGGCATTGTAGTGCGGGTGGCAGTTGCGTCGCTGCCGGCCGGCTCAGGACCGCCGCTTGCGCGGGGTTTCCTTGCGCGCAGCGCGCTTGGCGTCGGCTCGCCGCTGCCGGGCTGTGGTGCCACGCAGGGCAGCCGGCTTGGCGCTTGCCGCCTTTTTGTGTGAGCGTGCGGCAGGGCGAGGCTCGCCTTCGATTTCGGCCTGCAACGATTTGAAGTTCTCGCCCTTGACTGGCCGGAAGTCGATGCGACGGGCCTCCAGGTCCACGCGGGAGACCTGCACCTGCAAGGTATCGCCCAGCTGGTACCGCAGGCCGGTGCGCTCGCCGCGCAATTCGTTCTGGGCCTCGTTGTACTGGAAATAGTCGCCGCCGAGTTCGGAGATGTGCACCAGTCCTTCGACGTAGAGTGTGTCCAGCGTGACGAACACGCCGAAACTGGTGACGCTGCTGATCCTGCCGCTGAAGACCTCGCCCACGTGTTCGCGCACGAACCAGCATTTGAGCCAGGCTTCGACGTCGCGCGAGGCTTCGTCGGCGCGGCGCTCGCGTGAGGACAGCAACGCGCCCAGGGCTTCCCAGGCGTCGTGTTCGCGGATTTTGGCGGGCAGGCCGGGATCGGCCGGCTGGCCCGGCAGCACTGGCGGTTGATAGCGGCGCTTGTGCAGGAGGCCCCGGATCACCCGATGCACCAGCAGATCGGGATAGCGCCGGATGGGCGAGGTGAAATGCGCGTAGTGGGCGTAAGCCAGGCCAAAGTGGCCTGTCTGTTCCGGGCTGTAGATGGCCTGTTGCATCGAGCGCAGGCACATCGTCTGGATCGCGGCGAAATCGGGTCGCGCCCGGCTGGCCTGGATCAGGCGGGCATAGTCCGCAGTCGTGGGGTCGTCGCCGCCCTCCAGCGTCAGGCTCAGGTGGCGCAGGAATTCACGCAGGGTCTGCAGTTTTTCCGGGGTCGGGCCGTCATGCACGCGGAACAGCGTCTGCGCCTTGTTGCGCACGATGAAGTCTGCGGCACAGGTGTTGGCCGCCAGCATGCATTCCTCGATCAGGCGATGGGCGTCGTTGCGCGCGTAGGGCTCGATGCGTTCGATGCGGCCCAGGGGATTGCAGACGATGCGGGTCTCGACCGTGTCGAAGTCGATGGCGCCTCGCTTGCGTCGCGCTTGCGCAAAGGCCTGGAACAGATCGTAGGCCGTCTGGACATGAGACAGCAGGTCGCCCAGATTCTGGGCGGCGGGCCCGGTGGGTTGTTGCAGCGCCGCCCAGATGTCGGTGTAGGTGGTGCGGGCGTGGGAATGAATGACGGCTTCGTAGAATTGATAGGCGGTGACGGTGCCGGCCTTGGCGCCGCCGGCCGGGATCATCATGTCGCACACCATCACCAGACGGTCCACGTCCGGATTCAGCGAGCAGAGGCCGTTGGACAGGGCCTCGGGCAGCATGGGGATGACGCGGCGCGGGAAATATACGCTGGTGCCCCGGTCGAGGGCATCCTCGTCCAGCGCCGAGTCGGGCCGTACATAGTGGCTGACGTCGGCAATGGCGACCAGCAGCCGCCAGCCGGGCCGCGCGCGCTTGGCCGTCCCCAGATCGGCCGGCATGCAAAAGACGGCATCGTCGAAGTCGCGGGCATCCTCGCCGTCGATGGTGATGAAGGGCACATCGCGCAAGTCCACGCGTCCGGCCCGATCGGCTGCGCGGACATGATCGGGGAAGGACGCGAGCTGGCGGCGCGTGGCATCGGAAAATTCCACCGGCACGTCGAACTTGCGCACGGCGATCTCGATTTCCATGCCGGGATCGTCGATTTCGCCCAGCACCTCGGTGACGCGGCCCAACGGTTGGATATGACTGGCCGGCTGGCGCAGGATCTGCACCGTGACCACCTGGCCGGGTTCGGCGCCCCCGGTATCCTGGGGCGCGATCAGGATGTCGTGCTTGATCCGCTGGTCTTCGGGCGCGACGATGAAGGCGCCATGTTCCTTGAGGAACCGGCCGACCAGTTTGAGGGTGCGCCGTTCGATGACCTCGACGATGGCGCCTTCCGGGCGGCCGCGGAATTCGCCGGTTTCTTTGACGCGGACCCGGTCGCCATGCAGGACCTTGGCCATTTCGTGGGGCGACAGGAACAGGTCCTGGCCGCCCTCATCGGGGATCAGGAAGCCAAAGCCGTCCCGATGTCCTTGAATGACGCCGCTGATGAAGGACGTGTTGTTGCGGATTTGCAACCTTCCTTGAGGGTTGTAGCGCAGCTGGCCGTCGCGTTCCATGGCTTTGATCCGACGGATGAATCCCGCGGACAGCGGGATGGCGGCATGGGTGGCGTCGGCCAGCGCCTCCGGGGACAAGGGTTTGCCGGCTTTGCGCAGGGTGTCCAGCACCTGTTCGCGGGTGGGGACGTCGGGGTCGAAGTCGGAAGGGAGGCTATTCGCTGGCAGGGAGGAAGCGTCGCGGTTATTGTCGTTGTTGGTTCGCTTTTTCAAAGGCTGTTTGCATCCAAAAAAATTGTGTTGTATAGTTCTTTTCTCGCTGAACGACGCGCCAGAAACGCGGTGAGCGGCGAAAACAATAGCATACACGTTATGCTGTGCCCAGGTGGCGGAATTGGTAGACGCGCATGGTTCAGGTCCATGTGCCGCAAGGTGTGGAGGTTCGAGTCCTCTCCTGGGCACCACTTCTCTTTATCGGGAAGTCCAATTCAGTACGATGTCCTCCGACATCGAAAAGCAAGCGGCAGGCTCTACCCCATTAACGGGGGATGGGCATTCATCAGACACGGTTGATGACACCGCTCCAACAGCATTGAGCCAAGACTCTCATGCGGTAATTCTCAAAGTTCCTGAAGCCGTACGCTCTGCGCGAGCAGCACCTCGTGCCCTACCTGAACCTGCTCCGCCCCTGCCTGTTTCCCGAGCAGACGATCGATGCCAAAGGCAAGATCCGCACCACCTACCCTCAAGCGCTCGTGCGAACTCCGCTGGAGAAGCTGCACAGCCTGCCGGCGCGCGCCCGGGGGCTCAAGCCCGGTATCACCCTACAGAGCCTGCTCATCGAGGCGCGGGCCATGAGTGATAATGAAGCCGCCGAGCAGCTGCAAAAGGCCCGCTCGGC